>CALSRA010000044.1 GCA_943788635.1 uncultured Alphaproteobacteria bacterium
AGTTGGCATTCTAACGATACCATCGGAAATGACGCAACACGTCCTCCGCCACGGGGGGGCGTGGATTCAGGGCGTGGTGGTCAGGAGACAAGTGGTGGGCAACGCCAATAGAGTAAAAATTGAATTACAGGAAGGCGTCAGATCGCAAAGTAATCCGTATCTTCCTGTTCGGCCGTTGTACCGGCAACGCCTTGCGGGGCCTGATTGGCGCGGGCAAGCTCTTCACGTTCGCGCAGGGTCCGTTCGTAATTTTCCATTGCGGTTGTGATATTGCGGCTCAGCAGTTTCGGGGTGACGGGTTTGGCCATAACCTCGGTCAGTCCCACCCGGCTGATTTCCAGAATACGTTCTTTTTCGGTGTAGCTTGTCATGACGATGATCGGAAGGTTCGGATTCGGTGATTGCGGGTTTTGCCGGACCTGGCGCGTGAACTCCAGGCCGTTCATTGGCGCCATTTCAAGATCGGTAATGACGAGGTCAGGTGTTTCCTTGAGCAGCCGCCGTATGGCATCGCCCCCGTCATCGGCTTCGTCCACATGGGCAACACCAAATGCCAGAAGAATTGATCGAACAAGATGCCGGACGGGGCGATTGTCATCGACAATCATGACTCTGAAGTTCGGATTGCGGGCAAGGACGCCGGCGATTGGCGACTCCGCTGCGCCTTTCCAGACTTTCTTTTCGGAAGGCTGCGCCATGCGCCGCTGTTCACGTCCCAGGGCACTTTTGTCATAGCCTGTCGCCGTTTTGGTACTTGTTTTGGCTGGCAGCTTTATACTCATAAAAATTCGCTTCGCTTTCGCATGAAAACGCCGACCGTACGGCGAATGTTTCCCCGAAAAGCCAACGCCTGAATGCCATGGCGTTGTTCTCGGACCGGTGCTGTTTTCTGATGCGCTAGCGTAATTCCGTGATCGTGAATGATCGAATAAGAATTATGTTTAAATAGTTATTACCCCTGAATCAGAAGAAACGGCGCATCCCTTATTGGTCAGCGCCATTTGGCCGTATGGGTGATAAAATGCTCTTGCCCGCTATACGTTAAAAAATACTGACGGCTCAGGTCCTTAGTGTCCGGCCCGAAATGAGTTGAGTGATTTCAGTAAGTTGTGATTCTCTCGTTTGTGTTGAAGCAAATGAGGAGACACAACATGTGGACTGAGATCACCCGCCCGCAGTTTGATCGTTCGAGCCTTCGTTACGCAAGCGACTTGACGGATAAGGAGTGGCGTTTGATTTCGCCATTATTGTCCCCGCCGCGTCGATTAGGCCGCCCGCGAACCACGGATTTTCGAGAAGTGGTGAATGGGATTTTTTATGTGGCGCGCACCGGTTGCCAATGGCGCATGGTGCCCCGGGAATTTCCGCCACGCAGTACGATCCAGCGATATTTTTACGCTTGGCGCTCGGATGGAACCTTGCACGTCATCAATCGCCAACTGGTGATGTCGATGCGGGAAACCTCTGGGCGCACGACCAGCCCGACCGCCGGGGTGATCGACAGCCAGACGGTGAAAACCACGGAAAGCGGCGGTGTTCGGGGCTATGACGCGGGAAAGAAGGTCAAAGGGCGCAAGCGTCATATCGTGACCGACACAGGCGGCTTTCTGGTCGCCGTCATGGTTCACGCCGCCGATATCCAGGATCGCGACGGCGCGCCCGCGCTGTTGGCGTCGATACGCCACGCCTTTCCCCGGTTGCGCCATGTTTTCGCCGATGGTGGTTACGCGGGACCGAAGTTGCGCGACGCGCTGGCCAAACTTGGGAAGTGGACCGTGCAGATCGTCAAGCGCTCCGACGCCGCCAAGGGGTTCGTATTGTTGCCCCGCCGCTGGGTGGTTGAGCGCACCTTCGCTTGGCTCGGTCGTAACCGCCGTCTCGCCAAAGATTTCGAGGAAACCATCGAAAGCGCGGAGGCATGGCTCCTGATCGCCAGCATTCAACTGCTCGCCCGACGATTGGCAAGAGCATGAAAACATGGATATCATTTCGAGTCAGACTCTTAGATTTTATCGTCGGGAATTCCGGTGCTGGCACCGCCGCCCTGATTGCGAAGAGCGACAACAACGTTCCGGCACAACATACTTGGGGATATTGGTTTTGCAACGACTTCGGTTAATCCGGCTGCCCGTAATTCAACAATCCGGCCCTTCTCCGTGAAACCGGTCATCATGACGATTGGAATGTTCGGGTTTGGCAATCGTTGGTTCTTGCGGATCAACCGGCTGAGCTCAATGCCATCAAGCGGCATCATCTGGACGTCAGAGATAAGCAGATCTGGATTGTTATTCTGAATTGCCACCAGAGCATCGGCACCATCGGATGCATCGATAAATTCACGAACGCCACTGGCACCGAGGATTGAACGCACCAGCAGTCGTGTTGGCCCGCAATCATCCACGACCAGGACTTTGAGGTCCGGGTTCTCATTGGTGATTTCAGTCAGCAGGGCGGTATAATCCTGTTGCCGCTCGCCACCGGGCGCATTTGATTGTCTTTTTTTGCGTCGCTGCATCCGTCGTTGCGCTCTCGCCGCGATCGGAGTCAGTTTGGTCTTTACATCGGCGCTGAGGGAAACCGGAGGTGTCGTTTCCGGTGCTTCCGTTTCGCTCTGTGACCCTGCTGTTTTGGCCGGTTCCACGCCGCTTTCGTCAATTTTTTTCTCAGTATCTGTATCGATATTCGTATCGGCTGACATCGTTTAGATCCCTGGATGCTGTTGTCGTATTTGTCTGTCGTCTTTCTCTAGTTCTCGCGAAAGTTATCAGGTTGACGAAACGTTAATAACCCCCCAATGGTGTACAAAAAATTAATAACCATTTGATATTAATATCAAAAAATGATAAAATTTTATCTAGTTTCATCGTCGTGCGATCAACTGTTTCCCCTGAGTGAAAATTCGACGGGTACGGTGACGTCCAGATATCCGCCCTTCATCGAAGCCGAAAATTTCGGGAGAGGCACCGCGCGCTTCAGCATCGCGGTCGCTTCGGCATCCAGCACGGCGTAGCCGGAACTTTTACGGATACTGAAATCAAGAATGATTCCGTCTCGGGTGACGCGGAAATACAGGTGGACAACGCCTTGCATGCGTTTTCGCCGGGCATCCTTGGGATAGGTCTTGTTTCGATCCAGCCAGTATCGCAACTGGCTCATATAATCCCGCGATGGATTGCCGACCGCGCCGCCGCCCGGCAGGCTGGCAATATCGCTACCCTGCCGGACCGGGGTTACCGGCACCTGTCCCGATCCTGTATTCGCCGCTGTCGTCGTCTGTTCCGAAACGTTCGGGGCCGTTTTGGTGACGGGTGTCTCGGGCGGGGCCACTGATGCTGTCACCGCGGCGCGCCGTGGCGGCGTGGCGGCAACCGTTGTCGGGGCAGGCGGGACAGCGCGCGGCGGTATGGTGGGCTTGCGCGCTGCCGGACGGGGCCGGGGGGGGGACGACGACAGGCGCTTTTACTGCGATCACGTCGACGGGTGCCGCCACCAGGGCCGCGACAGCGGATAGGGGCGAAAAAGACGCGGCTTCTGTCGGTGCGGCTGTCGTGGCTGTCGCGGCAACCGGCATGGCCGCAATTTCGGGCGCTGTGTCGGCCTGCTCGATTTCAGGAACCGCCGGTTGCGCCGCGAGAATTTGTGGTGCCGCGTCGGTTGGAACCGGTTCCGGTGTCGCGACCGCTTCGGTTTCGCTGCCGGCGCGGGCAGCAGTCATGGCAAGGGAAACGGTGATCCCGCCATTGCCCGTCGCGGCTGCCCCGTCTGGCAGCGCCATCGGGAGCCGTGCGAACACGGCGGCGTGCACGGCAAGTGCCGCCAGCAGCGCAATGACACCGTGACGGGCGCGCAGTAGGGACCGGCTATCACGCGTCACGGTGATGCGCCCCTGTTATCGGGAGAGGCCTCAGGCATGTCTCTGCGCATCGGGGACCAGTTCGTTGCGGATGGCTGCGGGCAGGTCTTCCGGCAACCCGGTTTGCCACGCAATTGCGATATCCTCGCGCCAGGCGAAGCGCTGCATGTGATTGTCGACAATACCCTGCATGACCACCAGCCCCTCCATCGTGGCCGACTGGCAATAGATGGCGAGGGTGTCCCCTTCGGCGGTCATGTGGCACAGCCCCGGCGGGAACTCGACACGACCGGCTGCGGCGTCAAATTCCGACGGTACCTTGTGGGCAAAATGTTTGCACAATTGCTGCAGATACCGGCTCGCCTTTTCCGTTCTGATGATTGCATGAGACTCAGCCATGGTTCACTCCCTCGATACGGTCGATTGGAAATTTTGAATTAGAAATGTTGCGTTCCGGCCATGCCGTAGTCGTCCGCCGCTGCAACGCTGTCCGTGACGACAAAGGGCTTGCCCTGCGAACAGGTTTCGATGCGGCCTTCAATCCGGTAGGCCGCGCGCAGCACGTCCGGCGTCATCGCATCCGATGGCGGCCCGAAGGCAAGGCGCCGGCCCGCGCCAAACAGCGCGATATAATCGCAATAGCGAAGCGCGAAGTTGATATCGTGCAGCGCCATGAGGCACAGCCCGTCACGCTCGCTGATGATATTCCTGATGACGTTCAGCACGCCAATCTGCCAGCGCAGGTCGAGCGCACTTGTCGGCTCATCCAGCAATAGAAGAGCAGGTTTGCGCACAACGACCTGGGCAAGGCCGACCATCTGCCGCTGCCCGCCGGATAGCGCATTCAGGCGGTGGAAGGCGAGGTGGCGTATGCCGAGCCGGTCGAAGGTTTCTTCCGTCGCGCCCTCAACCGCGGCCGTCGACAGGTCCGGCCGGACCGCGCGACAGGCACTGATGACGGCTTCATAGGCGACGAGTGTCGTCGGCTGCGGCAGTTCCTGTGGCAGGTATCCGATCAACCCGACCCGGCGCAGGAAGGACATCCCCTGCAGCGGCTCGCCATCAATATGTACGGTGCCGGAATAGCGGCCGGTCCCGGCCAGCGCACGCAAGAGGGTGGATTTCCCGGCGCCGTTGGGCCCCAGGATGCCGACCAGTGACCCGGCCGGGATTTCCGGAAGGCTGACGCGTTCCAGTACGGTTTTTTCACCATATCGAAGGCTAAGGTTGTCGACGGTGAGGGTGGTCATTGCGGCCGCCGTTTCTGCGCCAGCAACAGGCCAAGAAAAAGTGGGATGCCGATCAGTGCGGTGACAATCCCGTCGGGAATGAGAATGCCCGGCACGATGGACTTGCTGGCAATGGATGCGCCAGACAGGATGAACGCGCCGGCAAGGGCAGAGCCGGGCAGGTAGAAACGGTGATCCTCCCCGAAGGCCAGCCGGGCGATATGCGGACCGACCAGCCCGATGAAGCCGATCACGCCGGTGAAGGCGACGGCGACGGCGGTCAGGACACTGACCCGCAACAGCACGATCAGGCGCAGCCGTTCCACCGAAACGCCGAAACTGATGGCGTAGCTTTCACCGCCGCGTAACGCGGTCATTTTCCATACCTGTCTGATCGATAGTGGCAGGCAGATGGCGAAGACTGCGGTAATGATGGCGAGCTTTTCCCAGGTCGCCCGGGCGAGGCTGCCCATGGTCCAGAACACGATCTGCTGCAGGCTGTCGCTATCGGCGACAAACTGGATCAGCGAGATCAGCGCCTGCAGCGCAAACACCATGGCGATGCCGAACAGCACCACGGTATCTACGGTGGCGCCATAGGCGCGCGACAGCGTCTGGATCAGCAGAATCGATGCGACCGCGCCGACAAAGGCGCAGACCGGCACGATGTAGTTTTCGGGGATGCCGAGCGGACCGGCAAGATCGAAGACGATTGCCAGTGACGCGCCGAGCGTTGCGGCGTACATCACGCCCAGGGTGGAGGGGCTGGCGAGCGAATTATTCAGGACCGTCTGCATTTCCGCCCCGGCGAGGCCGAGACAGGCGCCCACGATGGCGGCCATCAGGGCATAGGGCAGCCGCACGTCCCATATGATGATGCGTTCGGCGATCGGCAGTGTTGCCGGGTCAAATATCCCGGTGATCACCGTGCCGATATCGAGCCCTGCAGGACCATTGGCGATATTGCAGAGAACCGAGGCGACCAGAAGGATCGTCAGAACCGTAAGCCACAGGACGCGCCGAAACACGAACCGGCGGTACCCCGTGGCCAGCGACTCGCGGTGCTGTGGCGCGGCGGAAGCGCCGGGTTCGGCCAGCGCACTCATTGCGGACGACCCGGTTCGAGGCCGATCCAGTAAACGCCGTCTACCGGGAAGGGCTGGAAGCGGTTGAAGTAGGTTTCCAACGTTTGGCGCGGTGACAGGTCGCGGAATTTTTCAGGATGCAGCCATTTCGCCATCGCCTGTACGGCGACGACATTCATCGGTGTGTTGTAGAAGTGATGCCAGATCGAATAGGCCCGGCCCGATTGAATGGCGCTGAGCTGGGCAATGCCCAGCCGATTCGTTGCTTTCGCCAGCGAGCCGCGCGCCAGAGTTTCATCGGCACTGGCGCCAAGGACGATCCGCTTGGCTGCTGCATCGGGCTTCGTTGCGGAACCGATGGCCGTGCCGATATAAAAATCCGGCTGGTTGACCAGCAGGTATTCCAGACTGACCATGCCATGGGTGCCGGGAATTTTTTCACCGACGAGGTTTGTACCGCCCGCCCATTCGATGAACCGGCCCATCATGTGCCGCCCTATCGCCTCGCAACAGGAATCGCGCAGCCCGACACGACTTTCCATGAAGACCGTCGGCCGTGACGTGACGCCGGCCAAGCGGTCGCGGACCAGGTTTATTTGTGGTGTGTAGAATTCCAGAAACTCGCGGGCCTCGTTTTCCCGACCCATCAGTTTTGCCAGCAGCGCAATGCTCCGGGGCGTGTTCACCAGGGGATCAATACGGAAATCGATGATGACGACGGGGATGCCCGCGGCATCCAGCTTGTCGAGAATGTCCTTGTTCCGGGCATTGGGGCCATGGGCGCTGTTCAGGCCAAAGATCGCAACCTCGGGCCGGGTCGTAATCGCGGTCTCCAGGCTGAAGGATTCAGCGCCGTTCCGCCCTATGGTCGGGATGTCGTCAATCGCGGGAAAGCGCTTCCGATACTGGCTGTAGCTGGCGGGGTCGAACTGTTTGAAGTCACTCATCATGCCCGCGACCCATCGGATCGGGTTCTTCCGGTCCAGAATCGCGATGCTGGGCAGGAAGCGGCCTTCGCCCAGGATCATGCGGGTGACCGGCACTTGAACCCGAACATCGCGGCCCGCGATGTCGGATAGCGTGACGGTTTCCCCGGCGGCAAGCGACGATGGCAGAACCGCGATGGCGGCGATTGCCAGTAGAGTGGAGATGGCACGCTTCATTAGGGTTCCTTTGGATAAAGATGGCGTGATACGAGGCCGATGTGGCGGTTTCGTGTGTCGATGGTCCGGAAACGGAAACGACGAATGGGCGAAATCAATCGCCCATTCGCCGGAAACCGTGGTTCCAGCCGGGTCAGAATTCGACTTTTGCCGTCAGCAACAGCGTCCTCCCGGGTTCCTTGAAGGGGATGACCTGGGCATTGTCCGCGCCAGATGTCGCACGGTCGGCATAGCTGCGATCCAGCAGGTTCTTCAGGTCGGCACGCAATGTGATGTAGTCGAAGCCTTCCGGTCGCCACTGCCCGTAGATATTCACGACGGTGTAGCCCTTTGCCGGGGCGGCCTGATTTTCGTCATCGCGCAGTGCTGTTTCCGAGGAAGCGCCGATCCGGATACCGCTGTCGAAGAAATCATGGGCGGCTTCGGCCGTGAACAGGTCACCCATCTGCAGCCCGTGGAACGAGGCAACGCCACTGGTCAGCAGGTCACCATCCGACCGGAAGTGATTATGGGAGTATGTGCCACGGACAAAGCCGGTGCCGTAGTCATACTGGCCGGCGACATTGACACCGCGCGACAACAGGTCGCGGGTGCTGTTGCGGGTCACGCTACCACGGTCATGGGTGTCGTAAATTTCGTTATAGTAGAAGTTGACGTCACCGGAAAAACCGCCCTGTTCGGCCTTGAGACCGACCTTGTAATTGGCGGAGCGCGATGAGGTCAGGCCGGTATAGTTCCATTGGCCGCCGAAATTGTAGATTGCCGATTCACCCAGTGGAATGCCGCCATAGGTCGTGCCCGCGCCGGCGTAGGGCGTGACCCCCGGGACGATGTCATATTCCAGGTTGATGTTGCCGCTCAGGCCGCTGCCGTCGATTTCGGTTCCTTCGATACCCTCAAACGACTGGCGGTCGAAGCGGCCGCCCAGCGAGATGCGGAACTGGTCGGTAATGCGCATACGCGCCTGCACGAACCCACCGATATTGGTTGAGGTTTCCTCGTTCACCAGTTGTGTCGCGCCGCCAAGGCTGCGTTCGATATTGCCAAGCCCCGTGTCGTGGAAAAAATCGAAGCCGGTCGTGATCTTGCCGGACTGGAAAATGCCCAGATCGGTTGAAAACGTATTGGCGAACTTGCCGTTGTAGCTTTCGGTTTCCGATGCGAGGTCGATGGTGTTCGGCCCGAATGCCAACTCATCGATGAATAACGACGACTTGTTATAGCTCAGCACCACTTCCGGGTTCAGCATGTCGGTCGGGTTTTCATCGGTATAGGCAATGCTGTAGGTCCGGCGCTCGAAGCGCTGGAATGTTGCCGGCGCGCCGTTTACCAGTGCACCGAAATTGGCCCGGTTCGGGCGGATGCCGGCGTCTTCCAGCATGCCGGCATTGAATTCGATCCGGCTGCCGGTATTGCCCGACCATGCGAATTTTCCCAGGTAATTCCGCATTTCCGGGGCCGTGCCCAGCGCCTCGACACCATCGCCATCGGTGTAATTGCGGCCGCCGTCATTGGAGCCGTACAGCAGCCCCTCGAAGCCGTCATACTGGGCGGCAAGGGTCAGGACCTCGCTGAAGCCATGAACATTTGAATCGTATTGCAACTGCCCGTATCCGCCGAACATGTCGTCGCGTTCCAGCAGGTCACGCGCGTCCTTGGTTTCAAAGGCGATTGACCCACCCAATGACCCGGGCCCTACATCGGCCGGGCCGACGCCGGTTTCGGTGCGCACCGTTTTCAGCAGGCCGGGGTCGATGATCGCCGTGCCCAGATGATGGAATGCCGAATTGACCTGCCGGGCGCCGTCGATCTTGACGTTCAGGTTGGTGTCCTCGATGCCGTTGACATAGATCTTGCGCGATACGTCCGATCCGCCGCCGACATTGATTGCCGCTTCAGCGCCGAATACTTCCTTGATGTCGGAAGGGTTGGCGCGTTCGATCTGTTCTTCACGGACCTGGACGCCACCGGGGGCCACTTCAGTCGCCGTCACGGAAATCGGTTCCAGTACCGCGGCGCCGTCCTGCGCCGACTGCGCATTTGATAGGCCTGGGGCGAGGATGAGCGATGCGCCCAGTATGATTGCGGCATGGCTGGCCGTTATGGATGTATACGGCGCCCGCCCGCGCGTGAAACCTCGGTTACTCGTCATTGGTCTTCCCGTCCTTGCCCTGAATTCGAAGTCGCGTTTATTGCGAATGGTTCTTAATAACATCAGGTCTACGGGAAGCGCCACGCTGAAGGCTTTTCCGAAATCGCAAATAACGTTTCAAAAATCACAAATAAAACAACATTTTGACCAATCAGGTTCACCGCCGTGATGGGGGTGTATCGAACCGGGTGCTTTACATATTGCGAATTATTATTAATATCAAGAAGATCGACCGGCATGCGGTGCTCGCCGTCTGGCGGTGCGGAAGCGCATGACCGAAGACCAGGGAAAAGGCTGATGTTGACGAAGGACGCCCGCCGGCAGGACAGGAACATTACGCATCATGCGTTGCTGCGGATGTCCGATACGCGGTCGGACGGATCCTACGCGATCACCGCGCCAGCGCTGGCGATGCGCGATACCGCGATCATGGGCCAATTCAACAACGTTGAATGCCATTCGGGTCTTAGTGTCCGGCCCGAAATGAGTTGAGTGATTTCAGTAAGTTGTGATTCTCTCGTTTGTGTTGAAGCAAATGAGGAGACACAACATGTGGACTGAGATCACCCGCCCGCAGTTTGATCGTTCGAGCCTTCGTTACGCAAGCGACTTGACGGATAAGGAGTGGCGTTTGATTTCGCCATTATTGTCCCCGCCGCGTCGATTAGGCCGCCCGCGAACCACGGATTTTCGAGAAGTGGTGAATGGGATTTTTTATGTGGCGCGCACCGGTTGCCAATGGCGCATGGTGCCCCGGGAATTTCCGCCACGCAGTACGATCCAGCGATATTTTTACGCTTGGCGCTCGGATGGAACCTTGCACGTCATCAATCGCCAACTGGTGATGTCGATGCGGGAAACCTCTGGGCGCACGACCAGCCCGACCGCCGGGGTGATCGACAGCCAGACGGTGAAAACCACGGAAAGCGGCGGTGTTCGGGGCTATGACGCGGGAAAGAAGGTCAAAGGGCGCAAGCGTCATATCGTGACCGACACAGGCGGCTTTCTGGTCGCCGTCATGGTTCACGCCGCCGATATCCAGGATCGCGACGGCGCGCCCGCGCTGTTGGCGTCGATACGCCACGCCTTTCCCCGGTTGCGCCATGTTTTCGCCGATGGTGGTTACGCGGGACCGAAGTTGCGCGACGCGCTGGCCAAACTTGGGAAGTGGACCGTGCAGATCGTCAAGCGCTCCGACGCCGCCAAGGGGTTCGTATTGTTGCCCCGCCGCTGGGTGGTTGAGCGCACCTTCGCTTGGCTCGGTCGTAACCGCCGTCTCGCCAAAGATTTCGAGGAAACCATCGAAAGCGCGGAGGCATGGCTCCTGATCGCCAGCATTCAACTGCTCGCCCGACGATTGGCAAGAGCATGAAAACATGGATATCATTTCGAGTCAGACTCTTAGGGTCCATGCGAGCGAGACGGAAGAGGCGCACGATCTGAACATCCAGTGGCTCGTGCAGCCGGTCCTGAAGGTCGCCATCATTCTGGAGGGGACGCTGACGGTCTGGCTGGATGACAAGCCGATACAACTGGGGCGTTCGGAAGGCAGTGCCGGACATGCCTGGGCGCTGACCGAGCCGATGCTGTTGCGCCGGGAATCGCAAAAAGGCATGCGTGTCCGCAAGCTCATGATCAGCATCCCGCCGGACTGGGTCCGGGAATTGTTGCAGGATCAGACGCTGCCCAACGGGAACTTGCAGCGATTTATCGATACGCATTGTGCGACGGCTGCGTGGACCCCGTCGAAACACGTTCTGTCGCTGGCGGAACAGATACTCAATCCGACGGAAGGACCGAAGCCGATCCAGAATATGGCGGTGGAGAGCAAGGCCATTGAAATCGTGCGCGAGGCTTTGTCGTTCATCATCACGCCGGCCACGGGCGCGGTGGTGGCAACCCGGCGCGTCGGCACCCAGTTCCGCGCCCAGCGCATCCGGCGGTATTTGCAGGAAAACCTGGATCGTAATCCGTCGCTGCAGACGATGGCGCAGGAATTCGGGTTGAGTGTCGGGTCGATGCAGGCGGCGTTCAAGAAATCCTACAATACGACGATTGCGGAATTCCGCCGTGATCTTCGATTGCAGCAGGCGCGCACCGCGATCGAACTGGACGGGGTCACCGTCAGCGAGGCGGCCTACCGCGCCGGATACGCCAATCCCGCGAGTTTTTCGACGGCGTTCAAACGGCGTTTCGGCTTCGCGCCGTCGTTCTCGAAGGAATGATCCGCGCCATTGGAGTGAGCGGCCTAAAAACATTTATTGATAATGCGAATCATTCAAAATAACTTGGCGCTACAGAGCAGGGGCCATCTGCCGTGCTGCCGCTTCAGGCCGACAAGGGTAAATAAATGTTCCGATTAGCTGTTTTTGTACTGTTACTGGGGGCCGCAGCGCTGCCCGCGCGCGCCGAGGGGCCGGTTGTCGCGGTGGAACTGAACAAGCTGGAAGCGAACGGCGCGGCGTGCCGGGCATACCTGGTGCTGCGAAACGATGCGGGTACGGCGTTCGAATCCCTGAAGTTCGACCTGGTGATGTTCGATGCCGACGGCGTTGTCGCCCTACGGCTGGCGGTCGAGGCCGCGCCGCTGACAGCAGGCAAGACCAGCCTGAAGGTCTTCGACATTGCGGACCAGCCCTGTGCCGGGATCGGCCGTGTCCTGCTGAATGACATCATGGCCTGCCGCGTTGCGGCGGGGCCCCGGGACGATTGTCTTGCGCTTGTGAAAACCACGTCGCGGACGACGACACCCTTTATCAAATAACCTTTCTGAACCTGCGGATACAGACACCATGAACAACGAAGAAACAATCGCGCCAGTCGCGCCGGCCGCGCCCGAGGGCATGCTGGACGGTATCCATGCCGGCGTATCGGGGCTGATCGAATCCGGCGGTCCGGTCGTGGCGATCCTGCTGGCCATGTCGGTGGTGGCGCTCGCGATCGTGCTGGCCAAACTGTGGCAATTCCGTCAGGCGCGGCTTGGCGACCGCCGGACGGCGCGGGCGGCGCTGGGCCTCTACAAGGCCGGGCGGGAAGAGGAAGCGCTCGTACTGCTCAGCGGAGCGGCAAACCCTGTCGCCTGGGTGCTGGGGCTGGCAATCCGCGGACAGATGCGCGGTGTCGCCGAGGGCAAACTGCGGGAGGAACTGATCCGTTGCGGCAGTGATGCGCTGGAATCGCTGCGCGGCTTGATGCGACCGCTGGAAGTCATCGCCTCGCTGGCGCCGCTACTCGGTCTGTTCGGCACGGTGCTGGGGATGATCGAGGCATTCCGCCAGCTCTCCGAAGCGGGCAACCAGGTTGATCCGTCGATCCTGTCCGGCGGCATCTGGGAAGCGCTGCTGACGACCGCGGTCGGGCTTGCCGTGGCAATCCCCGCTGTCGTGGCCCAGAACTGGCTGGAACGGCGCGTCGACCGGGTCGCCTTCGAACTCGACAATATCGTCACCCAGGTTTTCACCGAAGACCTGTCCGAAGAGCCCGGTATCCGGGTGGAGCCCCGGAAGGAAGCGCGTACCCATGCAGCCGCAAGCATCCGCACCGCCGTCGCTACGACTGGCGAATAGGCAGGCAAGGCGCCGCACGTCGATCAGCCTGACGCCGCTGATCGACGTTGTCTTCATCCTGCTGGTCTTCTTCATGCTCGCGTCGTCCTTTCTGGATTGGCGGGCGATTGATTTGAGCGCGCCCGGCAAGGGAGCGGTCGCGCCGGCGATGGAAGGCGCCATGCTGGTTGAACTGCGGTCTGACGGATTGCGTCTGGCCGGGCAGTCGATCACCCTGTCGGCGCTGGCGGAACGGGTTGGCGAGAAGGTCCGGCAGAAACCCGATCAGCGGGTCGTTATCCGGCCCGCCGCCGGCATTGTCCTGCAGGACGCCATCGCGGTGCTTGATGCATTGTCGGCGGCAGGGGCGCGTGACCTTTCCCTGACGCGCAGCCGGTAGGACGCCATGCAGTTTTCCCAAAGCCGCCGGAAGAACGAAGAAGAGCGTATCCTGCCGCTCATCAATATCGTCTTCCTGCTGCTGATCTTTTTCATGCTGGCCGGACGGCTGGCCGCATCGGACCCGTTCGAGGTAACGCCCGCCCGCTCCGCAAGCGAGGGACAGGCGGCGGTGCCGGAACTGCTGGTGCTGGTCGGCGCGGGCGGTGAACTGGCGCTGGACGGCGTGATTATGGATGAAGCGTCGCTTGGTGCTGCCGTTGCCGAACGGTTGACGGCGGCAGATACCCGGGTGCGGTTGAAGGCGGATGGCGGCGCGATGACCGACGAGGTCGTTGCGGTGATGGAATTGCTGCGAGACGCGGGTGTCAAGAAACTCAATCTGCTGACCGTGCCGCTCCAGCGATAAACCCGCGATCCGGCTCGACCGGTTTTGTTTTCAGGGAAGGTCGATCCGGTTGGGATGCGCGCCCTGGGCGCGAAACCAGCCGGCGATGGAAAGCCGCTCGCCATTGACCCTCAGAACCTCATGGGGAAAATCTTCGCTCAGAAAGACAACGATGGTGCCGAACAGGGGCGGGACATGCACGGGGGTATCCGATCCGGCGCCGGTGAACAGAACCAGTTCGCCGCCATCGGCAGCGACCCAGCCCTTGTTCAGGTAGAGGATGATGGAAAGGACCCTGTTTCCTTCGCCGGAAAATGCATCCTGGTGCCGTCGATAAAAGTCGCCTTCCGCATAATGGGCGAAGTGACTTTCGAAGGAAAACAGCCCCAGGAACAGCCGGGTATTGAGGAACTGCTGCATCGTTTCCATCCAGTCCACCCATCCGGTTTCCGCTTCGGATGCGCCGTCGATCCATGAAATTTCGTCATTGCGGACAAGCGCATCCAGCGTGAATGCCCCATCCCGTCCGATGCCGGCCTTGCGGAATGTCTGGAATGAATTGCCCTGCAACTGCCCCCACAGCCTTTCGGCAAGGCCGGTCGGCAGGGCATCGGCATGTATGCTGTATCCCTTTTCCGTAAGGTCCAGGGCCAGGCGCTCAAAGAAGGGTAGGCTCTCGTCGACAACAATATCCAGTATCTTGGCTTTCGCAGTTTTGCGCCGGAATTCTAAATTGCGTTACCACGAAGCCATCGGCGTGTCTTGCATTTACTGAAAAATTATGCTATTAATCCTATTTAGTGGCGGCCTGAAAACACTCCGGCAGGGCGGGCAGGCAAAAATGTAGACAAATGTAGACATTTTTCGACCGTTTCAACCTGTTTTCTTGTGTTATCAAAGGGTTAATACGTCTGGATCGATCAAAAATGATGATTTTTTGCACCGGGCAGCATGTTTTTTGGCTGCCGGGGGCAACAGCACTGTCAGAGGAAATGACCCGAAGGCGCTATTCCTGAAGGGATGAACCTTGCGGGTTCACGTGCCCAGCAATGCCGTCATGATCCGCTCGCGGTTCAATGGCATATCGTACATCCGCCGGCCAAGCGCATGTGCGACGGCATTGCCGATGGCAGCGCAGGTGGGACCGACCGTACACTCGCCCATGCCCAGTGACGGGTTGTCCGGTGCGCCGATGATGTCGACGTCAACGGGTGGCACATCGCTGAAACGCAGGATTGGATAGGCGTCCCAGTCCCGGGAAGCGATGCCATTGCCCTCAAGCGTTACCTGTTCCTTGAGGGCAAAGCTGGCGGCCTGCACAATGCCGCCTTCCAACTGGTTGCGCGCACCGTTCGGGTTGATGACCAGACCGGCATCGCTGGCGCTCCAGATATGGTCGAGCCGCACGTCGTCTGCCACCGTCACCGCGACCGCAACGGCGGAATAGGCTGCCAGGTTCTTGTAGCGCGCAAAGGCGATGCCCAATCCCTTGCCTTCACCGCCGGAACCTCGGGTGGCCCAATCGGCCATTGCTGCGGTTCGCTCCAGTACGGCGCGGGCGCGCGGGTCGTCCAGCAGCGCAGCCGATACGTAAGCGGGTCCTTGCCGGCACGGGCCGCCAATTCGTCCATCATGCATTCCATCGCGAAGACATTGGTTGGTGCGCCGAGCCCCCGCAGGGCGGAGGTTCGCACCGGACCTTCCGTTACCAGATGATGTTTGATGCGATGCGCCGGTATCCTGTAAAGCGGTGCGGCGTTGCGGGTGCCGCCACCGCCGCGTTCCTCCGGCGGGTCAGTGACCTTGACCGGCGGCGGCGGGTTTTCCAGCGCTTCGCTTGGCAGCAGATACCCGCTGCCGGAGCCCGGACGCTGCACATGGCTGGCGCTCCAGATTTCCTGACTCCAATCCACCGGGTTCCCGGCGGGATCCACCGCGACCTTGATTGTAACCGACATGGCCGGGCTGACCGGTTCATAGGCAAATTCTTCCTCGCGCCGCCATTGCAGTCGCACGGTTTCGCCGGGCAGCGCCAGGGCGACGATGGCGGCATCCGCCGCTGCGTCGTCCGAACCATTATGGCCATAGCAGCCAGGGCCATGGCGATGGTGGCAAATCACCTTGGCCGGATCCAGCCCCAGCATGTCAGCCACATTCTTGCGCAACGGATGCATACCCTGCCCATGCGACCAGATCGTCATGGTGTCGCCATCATACTGCGCAATCGCCGCCGACGGCCCCATGGAGGCGTGGGCGATGTGGGGCCGGGTGTAGGTCGCCTCGACTATCGCCGAGGCATCTGCGGTATCCGCCACTGCCGCGCCGTACTCGCGCAATTCCGCTGGTTGTCCAACCAGCCAGGCGCCCTCTTGTTCGCTGCCGCGAAAGTCGCGCAGGCCAGACCATTTCGCGTTGGCCTCGGCATAGATCGCTGCGGCTTCCGCCTTGCGTTCGCTGGCGCTCACAAAGGCGACGAAACTGGCGCGGCGGACGATGCGCAAACCTTCATCACCGCTGGCGCGGCGCACGGCATCTTCGTCCAGCGCTTCCAGCACCGCACGGGGGCCCGGCTGGCGCAGTGTGCGGGCGTGCACGGCGTCTGCCGGGCGCATGTCGTGCAGATAGGTTTCGGCTGCGCCGGTCACTTTGCCCGGCAGATCTGTTCGCGGTACCTCCTGGCCAACCAGCCGATACTCGTCTGCAGATTTGGGTTTGGCGCGTCCCGTCGGTGCCTGGCTCAGGTCGATAGCCGGGGCGACATCCCAGTAGTCCAGGCCGGTTGCCACGCCATCTTTCACGAACGCGCCTTCCGCTACATCCAGGTCATCCGGCGAGCAGTTCAGCCGCAATGCTGCCTGTTCGGTCAGCAAGGCCCGCACTTCGGCACAGGACCAGCCGGATCGATGCGCCGGAGACCATGACCGAAAGGCTGGATGACGTATATTGTTCATCCGGTCCATATTCGGTGCTGCCGGATAGCAGGGATACGCGCTGCAGCGGCATGTCGAGTTCTTCCGCCGCAATCTGTGCCAGCGCGGTGACAATCCCCTGACCGATCTCGACTTTTCCGGAAGCGACGCGCACGGTGCGGTCGTCCTCGAATTTTATCCAACGGTCCAACCGCGGGTTCCCGGTCAGGCTGGCTGGCAGTTTTATGCTTTCGTTCATGGCCTAGCCCTCCGCCCGCATGATTGCCGCGGCCCGTTCCACCGCTTTCAGAATGCGAACATGCGAGCCGCAACGGCAGAGATTGTCATCCAGTGCTGCCGCAATCTCGCTTCGCGTCGGGTTCGGGTTCCGGTCCAGAAGCGCCTTGGCCGAGATAAGGATGCCGGAAAGGCAATAACCGCACTGCCCGGCCTGCTCCTCCAGAAAAGCCTGTTGCAGCGGGTGCAGCGTGCCGTCAGATCCTGCCAGCCCTTCAATCGTCGTGACCTGTTTGCCTGCGACCGAGTCCAAGGCTGCGTTACATGACTGCACTGGCTGGCCATCAACCAGCACCATGCAGGCGCCGCACTGCTCCAATCCGCAGCCGAAGCGGGTGCCGGTCATCTCCCAGCGTGTTGCGGAGTATATCCAGTAGCGGCGTATCTGGAGCGATGCCATTCGGCAAGGATCGCACGCGGTTGTTTACTGTCAGGGAAGGGGTGTCGGACATTGGCGGCTCAACCTCCACAGCAGCCTGTTTGATGCGCCTAATGACGCTTTGGTTTTAACATTAGCGCATCTTGGGAGATGTGTGGAAGTCGGCGCGGCATCGCCGGCACATCCGCCCAATGATCTTGATAACCACCGCGGTGGTGCGATCAGGACAATAGCGAAAACCGGCTATTGGGCGCGCGCCGCTTTCTTGACAGTATTGGGAAAAATCGATCCAGTATGGTTCGTAGAATACCGCGCCTGGTTGCATGAACTTGTTTCCAGTGACGGCCGGGCGATTGATCAGGAGGAGGGAAAAGGATGTCTGACCAGGGAGGAGTCGTTAACCCCGGTTGAGGTTGCTACCAATTGGTTGCGCGCTTTTGAAGCTGCACTTGTCGCCGAAGACATGAAAGCCGCAGCGGAAATGTTTCTCGAAGATGGCCATTGGCGTGACCTCGTGGCCTTCACCTGGCACCTCCGCACCTTCAGTGGCCGCGACAATATAAATGTGGCGATGGGCGACCTTATGCCATCCGCGCAGCCACATGATTTCATTCTTTCAGACGACCGCACGCCGCCTCGATGGGTCAAAAGGGCAGGGGTGGACACGATCGAGGCAATCTTCTGCTTCGAGACCAAAACAGGCACAGGCAACGGCGTGTTGCGCCTTGTGCCGATACAGGGCAACCCGGACCGTTTCGGCGCCTGGGTTTTGCTGACGTCCCTGGATGAAATCAAGGGCCATGAGGAACAAATCGGTGCGCGCCGCCCGCGCGGTGATGAATGGTCGGGTGGTTTTGGGTCGGAAAACTGGATGGATGTCCGTACACGGAAATTGGCGTATGCGGACCGGGAACCGGCCGTCGTCGTGATCGGTGGAAGCCAGTGTGGCCTTGGGCATTGCTGCCAGTCTGGTTGTCCTCGGTGTCGATACCCTGGTCATCGACAAGCAGGAGCGGGTCGGGGACGCCTGGCGCAAGCGGTACCACAATCTCGTTCTGCACAATGAGGTGTTCGTGGACCACATGCCTTACATGCCGTTTCCGTCGAACTATCCCGTTTTCATTCCGCGGGACAAGATCGCGAACTGGCTGGAGTTCTACGCCGATACCATGGAACTCAACGTCTGGACTTCTACCGAGTTCACGGGGGGCAGCTATGACGAGGCGGCGGATTGTTGGACGCTACAGGTGCGCCGGCCGGACGGCAGCGAACGTATCTTGCGTCCGCGCCATGTCGTCTTCGCCACGGGCGTCAGTGCCATACCGGTCATGCCCGATTTGCCGGGCAAGGAAAATTTCAAGGGCGAGCTGATGCACTCCAGCGCCTATAAGTCCGGCGCGGCGTGGAAAGGTGGCAAGGGGATCGTTCTGGGGACTGGCAACAGCGGACACGACGTTGCGCATGACCTTTGCCAGAGCGGCGTGGATACGTCGATTGTTCAACGCAGCACGACCTTGATTGTGAGCCTGAAGGAAGCCCAGCGCATATATGAACTTTATCAGCAGGGCGCGCCCGTGGAAGAATGTGATCTCATTGCGACGGGCATCACCATATCGGTGCTGGTGAAGGGATACCAGCTGACCGCCGCGGCGTGCCAGAAGGCGGATGCAGCGTTGCTCGAGGGGCTCGCGGCGCGTGGTTTCCGGCTCGACAACGGCGAACCGACGATACCGGCTATCAAATGAAATATCTGCGTCGCGGGGGCGGTTACTATTTCAACGTTGGCGCCTCGGACCTGATCGTGGACGGTAAGATCAAGTTGTTGCAGCACCAGGACATTGACAGGGTCGTTGCCAACGGTCTTCTGATGAAGGACGGCAGTGTTGCGGAAGCCGACGTTATCGTCGCCGCGACAGGCTACAAGAATCAGCAGGACGTGGTGCGCCACTTTATGGGCGACACGATCGCTGACCGTATCGGCCAGGTTTGGGGTTTCGACGAGACTGTGAGCTCCGCAATATGTGGTGCCGTACACCGCAACCCGGTCTTTGGTTTACCGGCGGGGGATTGCCGCACGTCCGTATCTTCTCGAAGTATCTCGCACAACAGATAAAGGCGTGCGAAGAGGGTTTGCTGGACCGTCGGTTGGAGACTGAGGTCGCACCCCCGATGAACCGGGTGGCCTGAACAAGGGCTAACCGCATATGCCGGATCAATCGGTGTGTTGAGCGCGTTACGGATAATGGGCCGTTAAAAGCCCCCGTCATATGTGCCATTTCGGATTCGAATTTCCGGGACAGGTTTTTGAATGGATATGGCCTGATTCGGTTGGGGGTCGTTGTTCTGTCCAGGCCAATGTCATATTGGCTTTTGCGGCGGGGTAGAATCGGCAATTCCCTCGGACACGCAAAACGCTCGCTGTGTGGGAGGCCAATACTTTGGGTTGCGACGGCAACAATGACCTCTGCAACCTATTGATCGAATTGATTTCTGGACGGCTTGGACGGGTCTTTATCTTTAGAATCTTAAATATTGAAGGATGAATAGGCGGTATCTGTCCAAGAGGATGGCCTACTGCAGTGCCTTGGAAAGTGCGAAATCTATCCGCGTGCTTACCTATTGCTTGCGGGCAATGCTGCGCCATTGCCGAGGTGCCCCTCACAAAATTAGTAAGTCTTTGAATTAAATGGTGCCCCTGGAGGGAATCGAACCCCCACTCCCTTACGAGAAACAGATTTTGAATCTGTCGCGTCTACCAGTTCCGCCACAGGGGCGCGCCATGGCGCAGCGCGCATATTACTGTTGCCCGGCCCGGGGTCAACCGGAACCCGCGCCAATGCATGAAACTATCCGGCAACCTGTCGCGGGCGATAGATCGCCGTGTGCTGGATGCGGGCAATGCATTTCGTCTCATTGGCGATGGCGCAGACGGCCAGTTCGACAAATCGGTGGCCCTTGTGCTCGTATTCCTTCACCACTTGCGCCCGGGCGGAAAGCCGGTCGCCGAACGCTGCGGTGGTATAATTGTGGATATGGCTGCCGACATGCATCCATGGTCCCATCTTCACGTTCGACCCGAGCGCGCGATTGGCGAGCCGCAGGATCAGTCCGGGATGGGTGATCTTTTCGTCGGCGTAAATCGGCAATGTCTCCCGGGCGTCGCGCAAATAGGCAAGGTTCTCCTCGTCATTGTATTGCGCTTCGAACGTGCCGAGCACCATGCCCGGCTGCAATGATTCCGGAGCGGCTTCCGGGCGTTCGGATGGCAGCGGTCCGGCGGCGATCTCGTCAATGGGTGGCGCGGGTTCCGGCGCCTCAAGCCGCGCGGATCCGGTCGCGCACAGGATATCGCCCATCGTCACCTGCAGGTCCAGTCCGCCATCGCCGCTGGGCGTGCCCGTGGCAACGGCTTCCCTGCCGTCATAAACCGGTTTCAGCAAACGGCATTCGGCACTGCCTCGCTGCAGCCAGTCGAGACCGTAATGCTGAACCGCGAGGTGACTCATATAGGCGTAAACTTCAACGCCCGGTACCAGCCCGCCGGCGAAGCCAAATTTCTTCGCAACCGCATCGTCGTGGATTCTGTTCTCCGATGTTGCGGAAAGGTTGTAGGCCGCCACCGCGTGCCGTAATGCTGCCGATGTTGTCATGAAGACGATCCCCCTGTTGAAATCGGATGTATTATTCTTATATTCCTAAATTGGCGATTGGGAGCGGCGCTTTGCCATCCCCGCGCCGGTCCGCTGCATGCTAATGAATGTATATGTATGTTAATCGAAAAACACGTCCCTGTAAGATGATGCCGCCAGTCACCATTCGGTCGAAGCGGCAATGAACGACGATTCGGCGCAGCCGGAAGACACTAGCGCCCTGCTGCAACAGGCAACCCAGCGCCATGCGGACGGGGGATGCGGCCGGTGCGGCGGTGCTGTTCCGGCGTATCGCATCGGCGCACCCGGATGAACCGGTTGCCTGGGCACTGTTGGGCGGCGCATTGGTCGATGCCGGATCGCCGAGTGACGCGGTGGATGTCCTGGACCGGGCCGCGGCTCTCGCGCCGGATAACGACGATATCGCGGTAGAGCTGGCGGTTGCGAAACATGCGTCCGGCCAATCGGGGCAAGCCATTGCGGTGCTGTCCGGCCGGTTGGCGCGATTGGGTGAGTCGGAGCGGGCGCATGCCGTTCTCGCGGAAGCATATCGTGACCTGTCGCAACTGGACCCGGCGATTGCTGCATACGGGACTGTTCTGGCGATAAACCCCGACAATAACGCGGCACGGGTCGCTATGGGCACCTGTCAGCAGCGCGGTGGGGATCTGGCGGGCGCGGTTGAATCCTATCGCGCGGCGCTGGCCCGCGATCCGCTGATTGATGAAGCGTGGAGCAATCTTGGGCTGGCGCTGAAGGCGGTGGGACGGTTCGAGGATGCGGTGACGGCGCTGGAAAATGCGGTCGCGCTCAATGCGGATGATCCGGCGACGTGCAGCAACCTGGGTGTCGTTTTAATGGATGCGGGGCGGCTAGAAGATTCGGCCCAGACCCTGGAGGCCGTAACGGTGGATCATCCGGGATTTGTGGATGGCTGGAGTAACCTGGGCAACCTGCGGCAGGCGGAATGCCAGTTGGACGCGGCGCTCGCGGCGCATGACCAGGCCATTGCGCTGGCGCCTGACAATGCCGAATGCCACTGGAACCGGGCGATGACGCTGTTGCTGTCGGGTAATTTTGCGGCCGGGTTCGCCGAATATGAATGGCGCCGGCGGACGGCGGATCACGCGCCGCCCGTTCATGACTCGCCGCTATGGGACGGCACTGATCCTGCCGGCCGGAAAATACTGTTGCTGGCGGAGCAGGGGTTTGGTGATGCGATCCAGTTCATTCGCTACGCCCCGGTCCTGCAGAATCTTGGCGCGGAAATCACAATCGGTTGCCATGCGAAACTGACCGGGTTGTTCCGCACATTGCCGGGCAATCCTTGCGTTGTATCTTCCGGCGATGACCTGCCGCCGGTTGATTGTCATGCGCCCCTGATGAGCCTGCCGCATCTGCTGGGGACGGCGCTGCAATCGGTGCCCGCATCGGTGCCCTACCTGTTGGTGCCGGATGGTGCGGTATCGCCGCCACCGGGGGAAGGGCGCCGCAGGGTTGGTTTGTGTTGGACCGGCAACCCGAAACATCCCGATAACGCAAAGCGGTCCCTCGCCGTGGCGGCGCTGTCGCCGATAATCGCGCGCGATGATATTGAATGGGTCAGCCTTCAGTTCGGCCCTGGCTCCGAACAGGTAGCGTCGGCGGGGCTGACCGACTGGTCGCCCTATCTGAACGGGTTTGCGGATACGGCATCGGCGCTGGCGTCGCTCGATCTGGTTATTACCGTGGATACATCGACCGCCCATCTCGCCGGGGCGCTGGGGTGTCCGGTCTGGCTGATGCTGAAATGTTCGCCGGACTGGCGCTGGATGCTCGCCCGTGATGACAGTCCGTGGTATCCGGGCATGCGCCTGTTCCGGCAGGACGCGCCCGGGGCATGGCCGGGTGTCGTAGACCGGATTGGCGGTGCCCTTGATGCGTGGATGGAGGCATAATGCTGCGCCGTACCTATGACTGGACAATGGATCTTGCGGCGCGCCCGCATGCGATGTTCTGGCTGTTCCTTGTCGCCTTCGCCGAAAGTTCGTTTTTCCCGATTCCGCCCGATGTGCTGATAATTCCCATGGTGCTTGCCGCGCGGGAGCGGGCCTGGCGAGTGGTTGCCGTCGCGACAGTGGCGTCAGTTCTGGGGGGATTGGCCGGATACGGTATCGGTTTCTTCCTGTTCGAATCCGTCGGTCAGGTGATCCTGGATTTCTATGGCTATGCGGCGAAATTCGAGCGGTTCCAGGCCTGGTATCAGGAGTGGGGCGGCTGGATTGTCTTTGCCGGCGGCTTCAGTCCGGTCCCCTATAAGGTGATCACGATTGCCAGTGGTTCGGTTGACCTTGATCTTGTGACATTTACCGTCGTGTCCTTCATCAGCCGGATGGGGCGCTTCCTTTTGGTCGCGGCCCTTTTGTGGAAGTTCGGCCCGCCGATCCGGGCCTTTATCGAGCGCTGGCTCGGGCCGTTGACACTCGCCTTCGTGGTGCTGTTGATTTTAGGGTTCGTCGTGATCAGGTATCTGGCATGACCATGGACAACCGCCATCTTCCGGCGCTGCTGTTGCTGATTATGGCGATCGGTACGCTGGGTGGCGCCTATGCCTTTCAGTATATTGGTGGATTGCAGCCCTGCACCCTGTGCCTGTACCAGCGCTGGCCATGGTGGATAGCGGGCGGCCTTGCCATCCTGGCGCTGGTTCTGGCGCGGAGTCCGCAGGTGCGCGGCATGGCTCTGGGGCTGGGCACGCTGGCGGTCTGGGCCGGGGCGGGGGTCGCCATCTATCATTTCGGGGTCGAACAGCACTGGTGGGCGGGGCCGTCGGCGTGTACCGGCAGCGATACCCCGGCGACTCTGGAAGCATTGCGCGCGCAGATTTTCGCGGCCCCCGTGGTGCGGTGCGACGACATCCCCTGGGCGCTGTTCGGCATTTCCATGGCCGGTTATAATGCACTGATCGCACTGGCGACGGGCGCCGGTGTCGTGGTGTTGTTGCGCAGGGAGATGAAACCGCAATGAGCGATAACGGTCCCGCATATCTGCCGGGCGACCCGCGCCCCGATGCACGGATCGACCGTATCATCCGTGTCGACCAGGCTGGCGAGTTCGGCGCGGTGCGGATCTATGCCGGCCAGCGCGCGGTATTGCGCGACGGCAAGGCCGCGGAACTTATCGACCACATGGCAGACCAGGAAGCCCGGCATTTGGCCACATTCAACCGGCTTGTCGCGGAACGCCGCGTGCGGCCGACGGCGCTCAGCCCGCTATGGCATGTTGCGGGGTTTGCGCTGGGGGCGACGACGGCCCTGCTTGGCGAGAAGGCGGCCATGGCCTGTACCGCGGCAGTCGAGGAAGTTATCGACGAGCATTACGGCGGGCAGCTTGATGAACTGGGCGAAGACGAAGACGAACTGCGCGCAGTGATTACCGAATATCGTGCGGAGGAAGCCGAACACCGGGAAACCGCGCTGGCGCATGGCGCAGAAGAGGCGCCCGCTTACCCGGTGCTGTCGACGGCCGTGAAATCCGCGTCCCGTCTTGCGATCTGGCTGTCTGAACGGTACTGATTTTCGCGGCCCGTGCCTGTCCGAAAACGACTGTATCAGACAGGGTCGAGTTCGGTGTCCCAGTACAGAAAGTCACGCCAGCTTTCATGCAGGAAGTTTGGCGGAAAGTGGCGGCCGTTGCTCTGCAATGCATGCGAACTTGGGCGGGCCGGAATCCGGACCGGTATCATCCCGGCGTGATATGGCATCCGGCCGCCCTTGCGCAGGTTGCAGGGCGAACAGGCGGCAACAACATTTTCCCATGTTGTCCGTCCGCCCCGTGATCGTGGGATGACATGGTCGAAGGTGAGTTCGTGTGACGGCAGGGCGGAGCCGCAATACTGGCAGGCGAACCGATCGCGCAAAAACACGTTGAACCGGGTGAAGGCCGGCTGCCGCTGGGCGACGATGTATTCCTTCAGGGAAATAACGCTTGGCAGCCGCAGTGAGAACGAGGGGGAGTGTATTTCCTGTTCGTATTCGGAGACGACGTTGACCCGGTTCGAGACGACGGCCTTGATCGATTCATGCCAGGACCACAACGACAGGGGAAAGTAGCTGAGCGGCTGAAAGTCAGCGTTCAAAACCAGTGCTGGAAATGCATTCGTTGCGACAGTCATGCTTCAACTCACACTCAACCCATTAATTAATTATCTGAATCGCCATCCGCTTTCAAGGTGTTGCCGGAAAAATTAATCGTGGGGCGGTAACCGAACTGTAACGTTGCTACCGAAAATGGTGGTGTCAGGACAGTCGTGATCATGTCTTTCGGGCGGGGCGTTGGTGCGCCATATCCCTGCCACGTCCAGTGTCGTGTTTTGCCGTCATGGATAAGATGCGCAGCGCCTGCATCGAGAATAAAGGCGCCGTCCGGCAGGTCGCCAAACCGGGCCTGCCAGTGTTGCTGGTGTCGCGTTCGGGGATTGATTCGCTCGTCGTGCAGAAGGTTATCCATCGCCGGTGCGCGGGGCGGTAATGGCAGAGATTGCGCTGCCTGCCACGCTGCCTGCCAGGCGAGAAAAGCCTCGCGCCGGCATTCATAACAGGGTCGGTGTCCGGCCGCGATGGCTGTCGCTTCATCGAAGAAGAACAGCTCCGTATACCGGCGGGGCTTCATCACGACCCGTTGCCTGTTTTTGAATTTGGTCCGGCATATCAGCCAGGCTTTATGCGCCCAGCGCCGTTTGCCAAGCTGCCGGTGTTCGTCATGCAGGATGCCACGATTGCCCATGAACATGCCACGTTCGGGAACCGCAACGATGTCGCTTGCCGGGGTGACGCGGTTCTGCAGCGGCATGGGTCAGCCGGCGAAGGCGGCTTTCAGGAAAGCGCCGCCATGCTGCAACCCTTCCAGGTCGATTCCGTGTCCCAGCCTGGGCCGTGCCTGTGATGTTACAGTGAAGCCAGCACCGGCAAGCCCCTGCTCGGCCAGCGCTAGGGATTCGAAGGGCACGACGTCATCCGCTTCGCCGTGGATCAGCAGGACGGGCGGGTGCGAGACCGCTTCTTCCGCCAGTCGTTCGGGCGCGACAAGGCGGCCGGAAAAGCCGACCACGCCGGCAAGTTCCGCCGCGCGGCGCGGCGCGACATACAGGCTCATCATTGTCCCCTGGCTGAAACCGACCAGGGCGACCTGGCTGGCGGGAAGGCCGGATTGCGCCAGTTCCCGGTCGATGAACGCATCCAGTGCGGGCGCTGCCATGCGCACCCCGGCCAGCATCGCTTCCGGCGAACGGTCCTGCACGCTGAACCACTGGTAACCCATCGGTGCCATGTCACAGGGGTACGGGGCATTGGGTGAAACGAAAGCGGCATCCGGCAGGATATCGGCCCAATGCGGCGCCAACCCGATCAGGTCGTTGCCATCGGCGCCCAGCCCGTGCAGCAGAATGACGAGCTGTTTCGCTGTGCCGCCCGAGGCCGGGCCCTGTCGCGGGCCGTCGAGTTCCATCAAATCGGTCATGCCAAATCTATCCTTTCCGGTGTGGCTCAGAGGGCTGCGTTATTGTAGTGATGCCACATCAGCAGCGCGACCATGCCGCGATGCGGCCGCCAGTCTTCTGCGAGTTCATCCATGAGTTTCCGGTTGGGGCGGTCGTCCAGCCCCTTCAGCCGTTGCACCGCGACGATGACCGCAAGGTCGTCTGCCGGCCAGACATCCGTCCGGCCCAGCGCGAACAACATGTAGACTTCCGCGCTCCAGCGGCCCAGCCCCTTGCGGGCGACGATGGCTTCCATAATGGCGTCATCGTCCAGTTTATGCAGTCCGTCCGGATCGAAACGACCTTCCAGCACGTCCTGGGCCAGCAACCGTGAATATTCCATTTTGCGGCGGCTCAGTCCGACGGCTTTCAGCGCGTCGTCGTCGAGCGCGAGCATCGATTCCGGTGTCAGCGGGTCGGCTGCCGCCAGCAACCTGCCCCGGATCGCGGCGGCAGCATGGACGGATACCTGCTGCCCGATGATGATGTTGACGAATGTCTCGAAGCCCGGATCACGGTTGCGCGGCTCGGGATAGCCGACCTCACCGATCACGCGGGCGATATCCGTGTCCCGTTTCGCCAGCGCATCCAGTGCGGTGGCGATTACCTTCTTCGTCATTTTCTTTGGTCTGGCCATGAAGATTGACTAAACCATCCCGGTTGCGATACCGCCAGTCCCATGTCATCGATTGACCTGAAAAAATGGAAACCGTAACGCGCTTCGCGCCCAGCCCGTCCGGCCGACTGCATCTTGGCCACGCCTACAGCGCGCTGTTCGCGGCGAAGGCGGCGCGTGACGCAGGCGGGCGGTTCCTGTTGCGTATCGAAGATATCGACAAGGGCCGCAGCCGGTCGGAGTACGAGACCGGTATTTACGAAGACCTGGCCTGGTTGGGGCTTCGCTGGGATGAACCGGTTCGTCGTCAGTCTGACCATATGGCTGATTACCGGCACGCGCTGGGTCGCCTTGAAGCTGAAGGGCTGGTTTATCCCTGTTTCTGCACCAGAAAGGACCTTCGCGAGGAAGCGGCGCGATCCATTGCCGCTCCGCATGGACCTGATGGCCCGCTCTATCTTGGCACCTGCCGCCATCGGTCCGCTGCGGAAGCGGCCGAGCGGGTGGCATCCGGTGAGGCTTTCGCGCTGCGGCTCGATATGGCGCGGGCGGCGGCACGCACCGGGCCGCTGACCTTTACCGACCGAGTGCTGGGGAAAACGGCGGTCGAGCCGGAAAGCTGCGGCGATGTGGTGCTGGCGCGCAAAGATATCGCGACCAGCTATCATCTGGCGGTGATATGGGATGATGCGCTGCAGGGGGTGACACTGGTGACGCGCGGCATGGATCTGCTGCATGCAACCCATATCCATCGGATATTGCAGGCTCTTCTTGGGCTTTCGGAACCCGAATACCATCATCACCGGCTGTTAACGGATGATTCCGGCCGGCGTTTCGCCAAACGCGACCGGGCTGAAACGATCCGGGCCATGCGGGAAGCCGGACAGCCGGCCCATGCGGTCAGGGCGCGCGCCGGTTTTCCGGACTGAGGCTGCGTTGTCGCATTGCAACACGGCGAATCGTGGGCGACAATGACGACCATGTCCTACACGCAAAATGTCGATAATTGTCTGGCCGGTTCCATTGGTTCGGTAGGGCTGACGGATTCGATGCTTGAGGCCGCGTTGGCCAAATCCGCCGGTGCGCTTGATCAGCTTCGCGCCTGGAAACAGGAGGGCGGGCTTCCCTTGCTGGCCCTTCCGGCGGCGCGTGACGATCTGGCTGTGCTGGTGCCGGTCGCTGCACGCTATCGGGATGATTTCGACGATGTTGTCATTCTGGGGACTGGCGGGTCCAGTCTGGGTGGCAAAAGTCTTTATGCTTTGGTCGATGCGGGATGGGGACCGCCTGATGGTGCGCCAAGACTGCACTTCATGGACAATGTCGATCCGCATAGCTTCGCAACGATGTTCGCGGCGCTTGATCCAGCCCGAACGGGGGTCCTGTCGATTTCCAAATCCGGCGGGACGGAGGAAACCCTGTCGCAGACGTTGCTCTGTCTCGACTGGCTTCGCAAATCCGGGCGTACCTTTGCGGATCATGTCACAGTGATTGCTGAAGACGCGGACAGTGCCTTGCGCCGTTTGGCGGCGCGGCACGGATTACCGGCGCTTGAACACGACCCCGGCGTTGGCGGACGCTACGCAGTGCTTTCGGTGGTTGGCATGCTGCCGGCGATGATCATGGGACTTGACGCGATTGCCGTGCGCGAAGGTGCAGCGGAAGTGCTTGATGCCACGCTCGCCGCCGAACAGCCCCGTGACAGTGCGCCTGCGGTTGGGGCCGCAGTGTCCGTGGCGCTGGCGACGGAACGTAATATTGCCGCGACCGTGGTGATGCCCTATGTCGACCGGCTAAACTGTTTCTCCTTCTGGTTTCGGCAACTCTGGGCGGAAAGTCTGGGGAAGGATGGTAAGGGAACAGTGCCTATTAATGCCGCTGGCACCGTCGACCAACACAGTCAGTTGCAGCTCTATCTCGGCGGACCGAACGACAAGATGTTCACCCTTATCAAGGGGCCGGAGGGCGGCGACGCGCTGGATGGGTCGCTGGCGGAAGACCCGTCACTCGACTATCTGATCGGGCGCAGCCTCGGCAATCTGTTGAACGCCTGTGAACAGGGCACGGCGGATTCGCTTGCGGCGAAAGGCCGTCCGGTTCGGATCATTGAAGTGGAGTCGGTTGACGCCCGTACCATGGGTGGGCTGATGATGCATTTCATGCTGGAAACAATCATCGCCGGGCATCTGCTGGATGTGAATCCCTTCGATCAGCCTGAGGTCGAGGATGGAAAACATCGCGCCCGGCGCTATCTGGAAGCTATGGTCCCGTCGTGACAATCCGTCGCCTGCCGGAATCGCTCATCAACCGCATCGCGGCGGGTGAGGTTGTGGAGCGGCCCGCCTCGGCCGTGAAGGAACTGGTCGAGAACAGTATCGACGCCGGATCACGGCGGATCGACGTCAGTATCCGGGACGGCGGCAAGTCACTGATTTCGGTCAGCGATGATGGTTTTGGAATGACGCCGGAGGAACTGACGGTCGCCATTGAGCGGCACGCGACCTCGAAACTGTCTGATGACGACCTGTTCGATATTCATACGATGGGGTTTCGCGGCGAGGCGTTGCCGTCGCTTGGTTCGGTCAGCCGGTTGTCAATTGTTAGCCGATCCGATGGTTCTGATTCCGCCTGGTCGATTTTGGTCGAGGGCGGCAAGGTTTCCGATGTCACGCCTGCAGCGCATCCGCGCGGCACACGGGTTGATATCCGCGATTTGTTCTATGCGACGCCGGCACGGCTGAAGTTCCTGAAAGGGGACCGGTCGGAAACCGGCCAGATTCTGGACGTGATGAAGCGACTGGCAATGGCGCGACCGGATGTGTCGTTTACGCTGCAGGATGATGGTCGCGAAAAACTGCGTTGTGATTCCTCAACCGGTGACTTGCTCGACGCGCGGCTGGCCCGGCTGGGATCGATCATGGGGCGCGAATTCGCCGATAACGCGCTGCCGATTGACGCGGAACGCGAAGGTATTCGTCTGACCGGTTATGCCGGGTTGCCGACATTGAACCGTGCCAATGCGCAGCAGCAATACCTGTTCGTCAATGGTCGGCCGGTTCGGGATAAATTGCTGCACGGGGCCGTGCGCGGGGCCTATATGGATTTCCTGGCCAGCAACCGCCACCCGATGGTGGCGTTGTTTGTGGAAATCGATCCGCACTCGGTCGATGTCAATGTCCATCCGGCCAAGGCGGAGGTCCGGTTCCGCGATGCCGGGCTGGTGCGCGGGCTGATTGTCGGCTCGCTGAAACACGCGCTTGCGGAAGCGGGGCACCGGGCATCCACAACGGTTTCCGATGCGGCGCTGGGTGCGGTGCGTTCAGGATCCGGGATGCTGCCTTATGGTGGCGGGGGCGGCGGGAGTTATGGTTATCGGCCGGCGACGCCATCGCGCGGGTTGTCGGAACAGGCTGCCGTGTTTCAGGCGCCGTTCGGCGGCGATACGTTGACCCGCCCGTCGGTCGCGTCGGCGGCCGATACCTCGCTGGAAACGGATGCGTCGTTTCCGCTGGGGGCTGCGCGGGCGCAATTGCACGCCACCTATATTGTGGCGCAGACCGATGACGGCATCGTCATCGTCGACCAGCATGCTGCGCATGAACGTTTGGTCTACGAACGGATGAAGAAGGCGCTTGGCGAAACCGGCGTGTCGCGGCAGGCGCTGCTGATCCCGGAGGTTGTCGATCTGGATGAAACGGCCGCGGCGCGACTGGTTCAGCGCACGGCGGAACTGGCGGAGCTGGGGCTCGTGATTGAAGGTTTCGGCAGCGGCTCGATACTGGTGCGCGAAGTCCCGGCATTGCTTGGGCAGGTCGATACAAAAGCCCTTATTTCCGATCTGGCTGATGAACTCGCCGAATTTGGCGATACCTTCAGTTTGAAGGAACGTTTGGAGGATGTCTGTGGCACGATGGCCTGTCATGGGTCGGTTCGTGCCGGCCGGCGACTGAACGGCGATGAAATGAATGCCATATTGCGCGAAATGGAAGTTACACCGCATTCTGGCCAATGCAATCACGGGCGGCCGACGTTTGTTGAATTGAAGCTTGCCGATATCGAACGGTTGTTCGGCAGACGATAATATCAGGGCAATAATCAAGGCAGTGATCTGGCCGGCGCTTCCTGCTATGAAGCGCCGGTCCTAAATAGGAGTTTGCGCCGCATGGTGCCGCTTATCCTGACGACTTGTGTCAATCTGATCGCGCTCGGCGTTGTGCTGCCGGTACTGCCTTTCTATGTCACCGCCTTCGATGCGGGGCCGGAAATCGCGACACTTATTTTCTCCGTCTTTTCCGCAGCCAGCCTTCTGACGGCGCCGATCTGGGGTCGGATTTCCGATAAAATCGGCCGCAAGCCGGTCATGCTGTTCAGCGTTGCCTGTACCTGCGTCTCCTATATCTGGCTGGCCCAGGCTGATTCCCTGTGGGAAATTTTCGCCAGCCGTTGTTTTGCCGGGGCGACCGCCGGATGGTTGACCGTATCGCAGGCCTATATTGCGGATGTGACCACGTCGGAAAACCGTGCGAAAGGTCTTGGCTTTCTGGGCGCGGCCTTCGGGGTCGGGTTCGTCATCGGGCCGGCGATAACCTTCGGTATTCTGGGCGGGGGTGAAAGTCTGGCCCTTCCGGCGCTATTCGGCGCAGGGTTCACGACGTTGGGTTTTGTCCTGACCCTGATTTTCATCAAGGAACCGGCGCGCCTCGCAGAAACAAAGGTGTCCCGGTTTAATTTCGCTGCCTTCCGCGACGCTTCCCTGGCGCGGATGTTCCTGGTCTATTTCCTGGTTTATCTGACCTTCACCGGGCTTGAAGGGACGTTTGCCCTCTGGACGCTGGAAAAGTTCGGTTTCGGCCCCCGGGAGGTGGCAGCCTATTTCGTCTTTATCGGCGTTGTGGTGGCGGTCGTGCAGGGGGGAATGATTGGCCCCATCGTAAAACGGCTGGGTGAAGCGCGCGGCGTCTTCGTCGGTATAATCCTGCTGGGGCTTGGCATGGGCACGCTGCCCTTCGCCGTGACGCCACTGCTGGTACTGATTCCGCTTTTTCTGGTGGTCGTCGGATTCAGCATCATCGGCCCGGCAATCCAGAGCCTGATGACCCAGGTTGCGCCGCAGGATGTCAAAGGCGGGGTCATGGGGTTGGCCCAGTCGAGTGCCAGCGCCGCACGGATCGCGGGCCCGGCGTGGGCCGGGTTTGTCTTCGCCAACGCTGGCGCGGATTGGCCGTATTTTATTGCTGGGCTGGGGCTGATACCGGTGGCGATTATGGTTGTGCCGCTAATCCGTCGGCATCCGGTGGCTCAATAAAATGAACTGCGCCGCGCCGTAGCGGCGGCGGTCGCGTTCAACCAGGAAATCCGGCAGGGTCAGGGCTTCGTTTGCGCCACATTCCGCGACGATGAGCGTGCTGTCCTTGTGCCAGCCTCGCTTTTCCAGTGCTTCCAGCGCGGGGACCAGAAGATCAGCGCCATAGGGCGGGTCCAGAAAGACGAGATCGGCAGGGGCCGGCGCCAGGGGTGGGTTGGTGACATCGCAATCGCGTATGTCCACGGAGTCGCCGGCTTTACAGGCCGCGATGTTCAGTTCGAGCACGCGCCGCGCCATCCGGGTATTGTCCATGAAGGTGACTCGCGCGGCGCCGCGGCTGAAGGTTTCGAGCCCCAATGCGCCCGTACCGGCAAAACGCGTCCAGAACATGGGCGCCGTTCAGCCGTAGCCCGACCAGTTTGGCGGCGCGCCCATGTTCAAGGATATTGAAAAGGTTTTCCCGTGCCCGGTCTGCTGTGGGCCGAATGGCAAGGCCTTCCGGAACCGTCAGCAGTTTGCCGCGCAGCCTACCGCCGACGAGTCGCAAGGCCGAGTTTCTCCGCCGTCGCTTTGCCGAGCTGGTCGCGCAGGATATGGGTCGGCATTTCCTCGACTTCGCCACGTTCCATCCCGCCGAGCTGGAAGGGGCCGAAGGACACCCGGATAAGCCGGTTCACCGTATAGCCGAGATGCTCCATGACCTTGCGAACTTCGCGGTTCTTGCCCTCCCGCAGCCCGATGGCAATCCAGGCATTTGCCCCTTCCTGGCGTTCCAGGGTCGCTTCTATGGGGCCATACTTCACACCGGCGACCGTAATACCCCTGGCGAGAGTATCCAGTTTCTGTTGTTCGACCCGGCCGTAAACACGGGCGCGATAGCGACGGGTCCAGCCCGTTGCCGGCAGTTCCAGATGGCGCTTCAACTCACCGTCATTGGTCAGCAAAAGTAGTCCTTCGGAACCAATGTCGAGCCGGCCGATGGGCATGATGCGCGGCATGCCGGACGGCATCTTGTCCGCGATCGTCGGGCGGCCTTCCGGGTCTCGTGCGGTCGTGACCACACCCTGAGGCTTGTGGTAGCGCCAAAGCCGTGGAGGCTCCGCACCGGGCAATGGCTGTCCGTCGACACGAATCGTGCCGTGGTCCGTGATGTTCAGCGCAGGAGAGTCGATGATCTTGCCGGCGACGGCGACCCGACCGTCGGCAATCCAGCGTTCGGCATCGCGGCGAGAACACAAGCCGGCACGGGCAATGATCTTGGCGATTCGGTCGCCCTTGGGCGGGGCGTCGGGATTTGGCGTATTCATGCGCCGTCTGATACAGGCATTAGCTGGACGGCGCAACGCTGCGATATTGACCCGAAAGCAGCGGCGCGGCAGTTTGCGGGCCATGAAAGGGAATTCCTTCATGGCGATAGCTTTGGCGGAAGCCGAAGCGGCAGCGGCACGCGGAGAGGTTCCCGTCGGCGCGGTGCTGGTTAATGGCGTTACCGGCGCGGTGCTGGCGCAGGCCGGAAACCGGACCGAAGAACGGCACGATCCGACTGCGCATGCGGAAATTCTGGTGATCCGCGACGCTGCGGCGAAAGCTGGTGCCGCCCGTTTGCCACAGGCCGACCTTTACGTGACGCTGGAACCATGCGCCATGTGTGCGGCGGCAATCTCCTTTTCCCGCATCCGGCGGCTCTATTTCGGGGCCTATGACCCCAAAGGGGGTGGTGTGGAACATGGTGGACGGTTTTTCCAGCAACCGACCTGCCATCACGCACCGGAAATCGTGGGGGGAATGGCGGAAACGCAGGCCTCGGCGCTACTCAGGGCGTTTTTCGGCGAACGGCGCTGACCGGGCGTTATCGCGGCCATTTCCCGGCAAATGGCGTCTGAAGGGCGCGCTCCACGAGTTCCAGCCGATCCTGTCCATAGAACATGTCGCCGTCGACGAAATATGTCGGGGAGCCGAAAACAGAGCGGGCGACAGCTTCGTCTGTATTCGCGGCGTACTGCGCCTGAATTTCGGCTGTCAGTGCCGCTTCCAGCAGTGGTTCCGGGGCGATGTCCACGGCGCGGGACAGTTTGGTCAGGGTGTCGCGGTCAGCAAGGTCGGCATCGTCGCGCCAATGGGCTTCCAGCATAGCATGCGCCAGCAGGTCGACGTTCAGGCCTTGCTGAATACCGGCGATGATCATGCCGTTCGCCAGCGCCATGTCATTGTGGTGGTGGGTTGGCATGCCCCCCACGACCGGTGCGTTGCGGAATTCGGCCCAGCGTTCGATCTCGCGACCGAAATAATAGGCCCGGTGCGCTGCACTGCGGGTGCGGGTCGATCCGGCGCCGCCGGCTTCGACGATGGGGTGCAGGTTAATCGGCTTGTGGATAACGCGCCGGCCGGCCGCCTTTGCAATCTCCATAAACCGGGCGGAACCGAGATACGCGAAGGCGCTATGCGCGGTGTAGAAATATTCGATAGTGGTCATGGCAAAATTCCCTTTTTGATGAAGGGATTTGAAACGGTTGCATCGGATAATACCAGTATGTATGAGTAGAATTATGGAAAAAGGGTACACTATTACCGCTGGGCCGCTGCCCGGATTGCTGGGCGACGTCGCGGCATTGCACGGGCGCTATTATGCGCGGGACTGGGGCTTTCCGACCTATTTTGAAGCCAAGGTGGCGCGCGAAATGGGGGATTTCCTGCAACGCTATGACACGTCCCGTGACCGGGTGCTCTCTGTCAGCGGCAATGGTCGGGTGCTGGGGTCGATTACGCTTGATAGCAGCGATCCCGACGCACAGGACGGGCAGGCACACCTGCGGTGGTTTATTCTGGACGAAGCGCTGGCGGGGCAGGGGCTGGGCAAACAGTTGTTGGGCGATGTCATCGCTTTCGCGCGGCTTGCCGGGCTAACGTCAATTTATCTGACGACGTTTCGCGACCTGGAGCCGGCCGGCACGCTTTACGCCCGGGCCGGGTTCCGGATCGTGGCGGAAGAAGCTGGCGCGACCTGGGGCCAGGAGGTCGTTGAACAGCGGCTGCAACTGGACCTGTAAAACCCGCCTGCGGATCAGCCTTCGCTTTCCCGCGCGACGGCGCGCCAGCCAATGTCGCTGCGGCAGAACCCGCCGGGCCAGTCGATTTTCCGGACTGCTTCATAGGCTTTTTCCTGCGCCGCGCTGACCGTTGGGCCCATGCCGGTGATGTTGAGGACACGGCCACCATTGGCCAGCAGGCGCCCGCCATTATCCCGGACCGTCCCGGCGTGAAATACGACAAGGTCGTCGTCGCCCATTTCGTCCACACCCCGGATTTCATCACCCTTTGCGTAGCTCCCGGGATAGCCGTTGGCTGCCATCACAACGGTCAGTGCCGAATCCGGACGCCAGCGCAGGTCGAAACTGCCCAAAACACCGTCATATGCTGCAATCATCGCCGTCAGGATGTCAGACAACAGCAGCGCCATCAGCACCTGGCATTCGGGATCACCGAAACGGACATTGTATTCAATCAGTTGGGGGCCTTCGTCGGTCATGATCAGTCCGGCATAGAGGACCCCCTTATAGGGGCTCCCATCGGCTTTCATCCCGGCGACTGTGGGATTGATGATTGTGTCCATCACTGTTTTTGCCAGCGCTTCGGTCATTACCGGTGCGGGCGCATAGGCCCCCATACCGCCCGTATTCGGGCCGAGGTCACCATCGAAGACAGCCTTGTGATCCTGTGCGGAAATCAGCGGGATGGCGCTTTCCCCGTCGCACAGGGCAAAAAAACTGGCTTCCTCGCCCTGCATGAAGGCTTCGACCACGACTTCCGCCCCGGCATCGCCAAAACGATTATCGATCATGGCGTCGTCGATGGCGGAAAGCGCTTCGTCAACCGTGGCGGCGACCGTGACGCCCTTGCCGGCGGCGAGACCGTCGGCCTTTACGACAATGGGCGCGCCTTGCGCGCGGACATAGGCGCGGGCGGCATCCGCGTCGGCAAAGCGTTTGTATGCGGCCGTGGGGATATTGTATCGCGCACAGAAATCCTTGGTGAACCCCTTCGATCCTTCCAGCGCGGCGGCAGCGGCGCTTGGTCCAAAGGATTTGACGCCAATTGCATCCAGCCGGTCGACAAGGCCGAGTACCAACGGCCCTTCCGGCCCGACGACGACAAATTCAATGCCGTTGTCCTGAACGAATGCAATCAGCCCATCCAGGTCGTCGGCGGCAATCGGCACGCATTCCGCGTCCAGCGCGATACCGGCATTTCCCGGCGCGCAATACAGATGGCTGCATAGCGGGGATGCCGCTATCGCCCAGCACAGGCTATGTTCACGTCCACCCGAACCGACCACCAGAACTTTCATGCTCACCCTCGTCTACACATGTATAATCGAAGGCCCTACATATCACGCTGTCTGAGAAATGGCTGAATTTTCCGCTGACGCTACCCCGAATTTACCCGAATTTTCCGTTTCGGAGCTGTCGCACGCGCTCAAACGGACGGTTGAGGAAACATATTCCTATGTCCGGGTGCGGGGGGAGGTTTCCGGCTTCAAACGCGCAGCATCCGGCCATTTGTACCTGACCCTGAAGGATGAGAACGCGGTGCTGGACGCGGTATGCTGGCGCGGTGTTGCGGGACGGCTGGGAATAAAGCCTGAAGACGGTATGGAAGTAATCGCCACAGGCAAGCTCACGACCTATCCCGGCCGGTCGAAATACCAGATCGTTATCGAATCAATGGAGCTGGCGGGCGAAGGCGCGCTGCTGAAAATGCTGGAAGACCGGCGGCGCAAGCTGGCCGAGGAAGGCTTGTTCGACGAAGTACGGAAAAAGCCGATTCCCTATCTACCGGAGGTGATAGGCGTCGTTACCTCGCCAACAGGCGCGGTGATTCGCGATATTCTGCATCGGTTGGCGGACCGGTTCCCCCGTCACGTCCTTCTGGCGCCGGTGGTCGTACAGGGTGAATCGGCTGCGGGGCAGGTAGTGGCCGCCATCGAAGGCTTCAATCGGCTTTCGGCGGGGGGCGACATTCCCCGCCCGGATGTCCTGATCGTTGCGCGCGGTGGCGGCAGCCTGGAAGACCTGTGGGCGTTCAATGAGGAAATCGTCGTTAGGGCCGTTGCCGCATCGGATATCCCGCTGATTTCAGCAGTAGGGCATGAAACTGACACGACCCTGATCGACTTTGCATCGGACCGCAGGGCGCCAACACCGACGGGGGCGGCGGAAATGGCTGTGCCGGTTCGGGCCGAATTGCTGCAGACGGTGATGGATGCCGGTCGGCGGATGATCGGTGGCATGACCCGGCTGATCGACCGGCGGCGCGACCAGGTTGCGGGTCTGGCGCGCGGTTTACCGGATGTCGGCGGGCTGCTCGGTGTGCAGATGCAGCGACTGGATGTGGTGACGGAACGGTTCGGCAATGCCGGCAGCCGTCTCGTGACGCAGCGGCAGCAGGATGTGGCGCTGCTTGCGGCCGGGCTGAAGAGTCCGGCACAGATCGTGGATGCCGCAGGCAACCGCGTCGAGGGCGAGGCCCGGGCAATGCGGGCAGCGATGACACGGCTGGTCGGGCGGCAGGAAGACCGTTTCTCAGGTGTTTCGGCGCGGCTGTCCCCGGTACCGGTATCCCGGTCCATCGGCGAAGGGGCGCGCGCGCTCGACAGTCTGTCGCCGCGTCTGGTGGACGGCATGAAGCGACGCCTCGACGAGGCATCGGGACGCCTCAGTCAATTGTCCGGTCTGTTGGAAAGCTATTCGTTCGAGCGGGTTCTGGACCGGGGCTTCGTCGTCGTCCGGGATTCAAATGGTCACCCGATAACATCCCCGAAGAAGACCAAAACGGGCGATGCTGTATCTCTGCAATTTGCTGGCAAGGAATCGGTTGATGCGGTGATTGTGGGCACGGGGGGCAAGCCGCGCCCCAAGGCGGCGAGTACGAAACCGTCAGACAAGCGGCAGGGGGACCTGTTGTGAAGATACTGGCGCTTGTTCTGCTTGTGTTGACGATGTCGGCTGTTGAAGCCGCGGAATTACAGGGCCGAATGACCCAGGGCGGTCTGATTCGGGGCAAGACGGCACCGGGGGCATCGGTATCGCTGAATGAGAAGCCGCTTCGGGTTTCGAAGGATGGTGATTTTGTTTTCGGATTCGGGCGGGACGCACCGGCGAAAGCCGTTCTGCGTGAGCGCCTGCCGGATGGGACTGTGTCCGAGAGAACCCTGTCTGTCGCGCCACGCAAATACCGGGTCCAGCGTATCAACGGCTTGCCGTCGAAAATGGTTACACCGCCATCTGACGTGCTGGCCCGGATAAAGGCAGACAGTGCGTTGGTTGCGGAAACCCGGAAGCGCGATTCCGAACAGGTCTTTTTTCAGGGTAAATGGATCAGGCCTGCGGATGGCCCGGTAACTGGCGTATATGGCAGCCAGCGCATTTTGAATGGGAAGCCCCGGCAGCCACATTATGGGATCGATTTCGCCGGGCCTGTCGGCGCGCCGGTTGTTGCCCCTGCAGCGGGCATCGTTGTGCTGGCGCAGGACGATATGTACTACACCGGTGGCACGCTGATTCTTGATCATGGGCACGGGTTGTCTTCCGCCTTTCTGCATATGAGCAAAGTTGACGTGAAGACGGGCGATTCCGTAGCGCAGGGACAGCGTATCGGCGCGATCGGCGCGACGGGCCGCGCGACCGGGCCGCATCTGGATTGGCGGATCAACTGGTTCCAGGAACGGATCGACCCCGCGTTCCTGCTGTCACCGGAAACCGTGAACTAGTCTGGCAAAACCTTCGCCAACAGCGTTTCGATTTCGAGCGGATTGCGCCATTCCAATGCGACAGCGACCGGTTCGGCCATCAGGCGCGAATCCGGGTCGAGCCTCGCGTAATCCTTTGCCGTCGTCACCAGAACAGCATTGGTAGCGTTGGCGGTTTCAGCCAGTTGCATGATCTCGTCCGGCGTGAACTGGTGATGGTCGGCGAAGCCGTGCCGGCTGACGATGTTGCAGCCCAGTTCTTCCAGAGTCGTAAAAAACTTTTCTGGCCGCCCGATGCCGGCAAAGGCGATAACCTTGCGACCTATCAACCGTTGCGCCGACGGCAAGGGCGCCAGGCGTGCGCGGATAACTGGGATAGGTGCGTTCTGAAACATTGCACCAACATCGCAGGTATCGGGTTCCATAAGGATGATGGCATCCGCCCGTGCGATACCTTCTGCAACCGGTTCCCGTAACGGCCCGGCCGGCATGACGCGGCCATTGCCGAAGCCATACCCGCCATCGACGACGATGAGGCTTAATGTCTTGGCGAGTGCATTATTCTGAAAGCCATCATCCATCACGATGACTTCAGCGCCGTCTTCGATAGCCGCCCTGGCACCAGCAACGCGATCACGCGCCACCCAGCACGGCGCAAGTTCCGCCAGTAGAAGCGGTTCGTCGCCCACATCCCGGGCTGAATGCCGGGCGGGTTCGACGCGCACCGGCCCCCGTAAACTGCCGCCATACCCACGGCTGAGGAAATGAATCGCGCGCTTTTGCTCACGCAACAGCAGGCTCAGTTCCAGGGCGACTGGTGTTTTTCCGGCGCCGCCGGCAACGAGATTGCCGACGCAGATGACCGGGACAGGCGCTTGCCAGGGGGAAGAAACAGCGCGGCGAAGCCGTGCAAGGCCGGCGAAGACCTGGCCCAGCGGCGCCAGGTACCTGCCGATGCCGGCCAGCTGTGTCCAGAATTCAGGGGCGCGCATCCGGTTCCTCGGCGGGAAGCGAGTCGATGCAGGATTGCAGGTGTTCCATGACCCGGTCCACGACCTCGGCATTTGCATCGGCGACGGCGGTAGCCGCCGCTGTCATGCTGGCGCGGGTTTGCGGATCGTTCAGAAGTGCCGCAACCGCGGCTGTGAGGGTATCAGAATCGTGAACTACGCGCGACGCGTCTGCGTTGCCGAGCTGTTCGGCAACCGATGTAAAATTCGCCATGTCGGGTCCATGGAGGATCGCGCAGTCAAGCTGGGCGGCTTCCAGTGGGTTATGCCCGCCATAGGAATCAGTGGACCCGCCGACAAAGGCGATATCCGCCAGACGATAGAACAGGCCCAGTTCGCCAAGCGTGTCGGCGATGTAAATTTCGGTTGTCGGATCAATCGTGTCGCCGGCCGCCCGGCGGGCGACGGTGAGGCCCCGCTGGCTCAGCTCCGTGGCGATGGCGGCCCCGCGTGCGGGATGGCGGGGAACGATTATGGTCAAAAGGCCCGGATGGTCGTCACGCAGACGCAGATGGGTTTCGGCGGCCAGATTTTCTTCGCCGGGATGCGTGCTGGCGGCAATCCAGCGGGGCCGGTCACCTATACGGGTT
>CALSRA010000045.1 GCA_943788635.1 uncultured Alphaproteobacteria bacterium
GGAGAGCATCTGTGTCTCGAGTCAAGGGGCATCGGGTGCCCAGGGTCGGTTTTCCCTGACGAGTGTATTGGCGAGGATGACGAGTTTTCGCATGACAGCAGTCAGGGCGAGTTTCGGCTTCTTGCCCCTGTTCTTCAGCCTTTCATAGAAGGCCTTAATCTCGGGATTGCAACGCACAGCGGCAATCGCAGCCATGTAGAGGACGGCGCGAAGGGGCGCACGTCCGCCCTTGATGATGCGGCGTCCCCGCATGGCGCCGCTGTCCCAGTTCATGGGTGCGACGCCGAGCAGGGCGGCGATCTGGGTTCGCGAGCAGGCACCGAGTTCCGTCAGTTCGGCGATCATGGTCGTGGCGGCAACGGATCCGACACCGGGAATGGAGGTGAGGATATTGAACAGGCTGGCCATCGCCGGGTCGGCTTCGATGGCGTTGCTTATGCTGATCGCCATTGCCTGGATATGGCGCTTGAGCATGGCCATCCGGGCGCGCAGCTGCCGGGCCACCAACCCGTGTTCGGCCGTCATCAGGCGATTGCCGAGGGCGCTGGCCTCCGCCACGGTGGCCCGTCTCGCGGCCACCAGCTCGCGCAGTGCCGCGACCGTTTTGGGCGGCGGCGGGGTGATGCGGGGACGCAGGGCCTGGCCGAACAGCGCCAGCGTCCGCGCATCGATGGCATCGGTCTTGGCGAGATGCCCCATGGCGTCAGCCAGCTTGCGGGAGCGGTACGGGTTGACGACAGCCACATCGTAGCCTGCTTCGTGCAGACGGCGATGCACCGCTCGATGCCATTTCCCCGTCGCCTCGACGACAACCAGCCTGACCGCGACCGGCAGGGCCGCGAGACGGCGCAGGAAGGCGGCGATGCCACAGCGGTCATTGCTGACACGCCATGTTTCATCACAGGGATGGATATGGACATCGAGATGGCTTTTGCAGACATCGATACCGATGTAAGTTTCCTCACTCGGGACGTGTTCGGACAGTTCCTTACCTTGCATACGGGACCTACTCCCTATCATCTGTTCAGGACCGGGACCGAAAAGGACGACGCAACCACGCTCTCCTACGGCGCTTCTTCGCCAAGGGTTGGGACGGTTCGCGTCGCCCGCCCCGGGATGGCGGCCACCATCCCGGGGCATTATCACGTTGCTCTAAAAAACAACGCATCCGCAACATGCAAAGGTTCAAATGGAACTTGACCTGGAACGTCTACGCCCCCTCTCCACCCCCGGGGGTGGAGAGGGTTGGTGTGAGGCGGGGGTTTCAACGGCGCGGCGAGACGGCCCGATGCAAACAAATGCCAATGAATGCCAATATTCCGACATGTTTTTCGCAAACGGTACCATGCCAGCAGAATTGATTGCCCCAGTGCGCACAGGCTATAGTCCCGTGCCGACCCGACCCTTCGGGTCCCAACGTTCTCCAATTCGCCCCTTCGGGTTCACGATAACAATGGAAACTGCCGCAGCCTGATACGGCGGCGATTTTCTCCGACCAAGGACACAGATACCGATGAGCTATACGATCATGATTACCGCCCCCGACTTCGACCCCAAGGGCATGGCGTTGCTGAACGAAATGGGCGCAAAGACGGTCATCGCGCCGGCATATTCAACCGAGGAAGAACTGGCGAAGCTCGCCGCCGATAACGAGGTCGACGGCATTATCGTCCGGGTCGGACAGGTCACCAAACAGGTTATCGATGCGTCGCCGAAACTGCGGGTCCTGTCCAAGGGCGGGATCGGCGTCGACAATGTCGATGTGGACCACGCGACCGCCAAGGGCATCGTCGTGTGCAATACGCGCTATTCAAACTCCCAGTCGGTCGCCGAACATGCGCTGGCCATGATCATCGGCGCCTACAAGGATCTGATCCGCCTTGACCAGGACACGCGCAACGGCGGCTGGGCAAAGGCCGTCTATTCCGGCACCGAACTGGCGGGCAAGCATGTCGGGCTGATTGGTTATGGCGGCAATGGCCGCGCCCTGGCGACCATGCTGAAATCGCTGAAATGCAAGATCTCGGTCTATGACCCGTATCTTGGCCATAACGCCGATTTCACCGGCGTTACCCGCTGCGAAAGCATCGATGATTTCCTCGGCGAGGTCGATGTGCTGTCGGTTCACTGCCCGCGCACGAAGGAAAGCCTGAACATGATCGACAAGGACCAGATCGCAAAAATGAAAACCGGGTCGGTCATCGTGAACTGCGCCCGTGGCGGTATCGTCAATGAGGATGCCTTGCTGGACGGGCTGACCAGCGGCAAGATCGCAGCCGCCGGGATCGACGTGTTCCTGACCGAACCCCCGGCCAAGGACCACCCCTTCTTCAAGCTGGAGAACATCATCGTCAGCCCGCATGTCGCCGGCGTGACCGATGAATCCGGTGAAGTCTCGGGCGTGATGTCGGTGGAGAATGTATACAAGATTCTCGATAACAAGCCGATTGATCTGGACTGTGTTGTCAATCCGGACGCGCTGCCGAAGCGCTGATTTCCGAAGGAAACATTTCTATGGAAGGCATTCTCGATGCAGGGCTCGCCCCTGCCGAAATCGAACGACGGTTCGAGGAATCGGCGCAGGTTCTGACGACCCCTTGCGCCGATGGCGATCTCGTCTGGCGCGTCTGGGGCGACGGGGAGCCGCTGGTCCTACTGCATGGCGGTTACGGTTCCTGGCGGCACTGGATCAAGTCCATACCGGTGCTGGCGAAGAGCCGGAAACTTTATGTACCAGACATGCCGGGCCTGGGAGATTCCGCCACCCTGCCCCAGCCCTATGACGCCTATTCGATTGCGCGCCCCATCGCCGAGGGGCTGGATCGAATCCTGCCCGCCCCCGGCCGGTACGACATTGCCGGGTTTTCGTTCGGCGGGCTGATTGGTGGGCATGTCGCCGAATTACAGGGCGACCGGGTCAAACGCTATATCGCCATTGCACCCGGCGGACTGGGTATCGAACGGACCGGTGAACGCCGTCCGCTGGCCAAGATGACCCGGCATATGACTGATGATCAACGTCGCGAGGCCCATCGGCACAATCTGTCGGTCATCATGTTTGCCAATGACGCTCTGATCGATGACCTGGCGTTATATCTGCAAATGGAATCGACCCGGCGTGGCCGCACAAAAAGCCCGCCGATTGCCCAGACCGATACGCTGGCCCGCGCATTGCCGAAGGTCACAGCCGAAATCAAGGCGATCTACGGACGGCTGGACGACGCGACCGGGACCGGACTGGAAATGCGCAAGGCGCTGTTCAACCAGATCCGCCCGGGACTGGATTTCCGTATCATCGAAGACGCCGGCCATTGGGTCATGTACGAAACGCCCGACGAATTCATCGCCATCCTGCAGGATATGCTCGCGGAATAGCCGATCAGGTTACTCGGCGGCAGCGGCAACCTTGTTCAGGGCAAAACCGTACTGTTTGTCGAGTTCGAGGTCCCGGATGATATCGAGCCCGGCCTGCAGCGCCGCGCCCTGTAAGCCGGTCAACGGCCGCCGCAAGGCGCCGGCCGGCAATCCGACGGCACGCATCAGCGATTTGACTGGCACCGGGTTGATGGCCGAGTAGCAGAAATGCAGCATCGGCAGCATGCGCAGATACATATCCTGGAAGTTCTGCGCATCGCCCGCTTCGGTCCAGGGCTTGGAAATCACGGCCATTTCCGCCGGGATGATATTGCCCGACATATTGGCGGTGCCATGCCCGCCGAGTGTCATCGTCGGCACGACAAGGCCGAGATTTGGCGAGTCGCAGCACATCAGCGACATGTCCGGCCGCCCGGCGGCAAGCTTGCCCGCCTGCCCGACCCGGGCTGTGGATTCCTTGTTGACGACGATGTTCGGGTGCTGCGCCAGCCGCAGGATCGCATCGGCCGACAGATCGGTCGAAACCCGAGGCGGGTTGTTGTAAATGCCTATGGGCATCGGGCTGGCATCGGCGACGTCCATGAAGAAGCGCTCGATATCAGCTTCCGGCGCACAGATATAGGCGGGGGCGGCGATGATCGCACCATCCGCCCCGGCAGCCGCCGCATGGCGGACATAGTCAATGGTCGTGTCGGTATTGTTGCCGGTGCAGCCATACCAGAACGACATGCCGCCGGTTCGGTATTTGAGCGTTTCCTCAACGATCCGCTTGCGCTCCTCGGCGCTAAGCATCGAGACCTCTCCGGTCGAGCCCATGATCAGCACAGCGCCAGTGCCATGCCGCTGCTGCATATCCAGCAAAGTGCGGAAGCCGCCGAAATCGACCGTACCGTCCTGATTGAACGGGGTGATCATGGCGACAAAGGATCCGGTTGGCTTGTCCATGAAAGGCTCTCCTGTGTGTCTCTGCCACATCCCTACGCCTGAAACCGCATCGGGATATTTCCCCCGAGATGGCGTAATCAGAGTGTAATTATGCACGAATTACAGCAGAATGCCACGGGTCTTGCCGGAACGCCGTCCTGGGAGGCATGCTGGGTGTATGAGCAATCGTTCACAGACCGATCCGCTGCCCAACCTGCATGCAGTCGCCACGTCAGATACAGCCGACACCGCCCGGTTCTTCGAGATACTGCGCGAAGCGCTGGATGCAACGCTCGGGCATACGTTGCTGACCGCCATGCGATACCATCGTGATTCAGGGGATACGGAGCGTTTCTATTCCAGCAATCCGGATGCCTATCCGGTTGGCGGCCGCAAGCACCCGACGCCGGGGTTCTGGATGCAGCGGCTGTTCGTCGAAGGCAGGCCCTATATCGGTTATCACGCGGACGATATTCGTGAGGTTTTCGCCGACCACGAACTGATCATTTCGCTTGGATGCGAATCAATCCTGAACCTGCCGGTCCGACATCATGACCATGTAATTGGCACGATCAATATTCTGCATGAAGCAGGCTGGTACAGCGAGGGTGATGTGCCATTGGGCGAAACCTTCGCCGCGCTCGCTTTGCCCGCGTTTTTGAACCTGCCCTAAGTATCCTCGCCACCAGCACCATAGAAGCACACGTTCTGCAGCGGCTCGCCACGCGCCAGCGCATCAAGATTGGCCGCGATACCGTCCCAGCGCCGGATCCGGGTTTCCTCGGTTCTGGCACTGTTATGCGGCGTCATCAAAACATTATCGAGTTCATGGAAGGGAAACCGTGACGGCGCCGGGTCCGGTTCCGTCCTTGTCGGATACTGGTACCAGACATCGATGACCGCGCCCCGAATGCGCTGCGCCTTCAGCGCATCGAAAAGCGCTTCCTCCACGACAATCGGTCCGCGACCGACATTCATGAAAATCGCTTCAGGCTTCATCTTCTCAAAGCAGGCAGCATCAAACAGCCCTGTGGTCGCATCGGATAACGGCAATGCCATCAGCACGACATCGCTTTCCTGCAGCAACCTGTCCATATCGGACATATCGCCAAACCAGGCCAGCGGCGCGGTTTCAACCGGGGCCGAACGCGAAATACCAACAACCCGCATCCCGAAGGCGTCCGCGCGTTTCGCCACTTCCCGGCCGATCAATCCGTATCCGATGATACCAAGCGTCTTGCCGTAAAGTTCACCATGAACCGGGCCGACACCGGGCATGAGCCCGTTCCAGTTGTCACGGCGGAACTGACGGTCATCGGCGCTGAACCCGATTTGCCGTTCAATCATCGTTCCCATGATGTATTCGGCCATCGCGATTTCATGCGCCCGCGAATTACAGACCGCACATGACGTGGGCAGCGTCGATGGATCGAGCCATTCGAAGCCGGTAAAGGGAATGTTATAGAGGCGCAGCTTTGGCACCGCTGGCCAGTCGCCCTTTACCGGTCCCGCGGCAATGGCGTCGGCCGTGACAATCAGTTCCGCAAATTGTTCGAATGGTTCATCCCGTGCCCAGGTCTGGATATCCCAGTCCGTTGTCAAATGTTCTTGCAGCCACTGTTTCCAAGGATGCCCCATATCCCCCGCCAGAAGAACGGTCAGTTGGTCACTCATATGCTCTGCTGTTTCCCTTGATCTTTCAGTGCGGTCGGTCGCCGGCAACCTGAACACGATGCATTTCACGCCGGTGCGGGCCACAGTCATTAATCGCCAAATGCTTCACACACCGATTGTCCCAGATCACGGTACTGCCCGGCCGCCAGCCGACACGGCAGGTGAATTCAGGGCGGACCGCATGCCGGAACAGATAGTTCAGCAATGGCGCGCTCTCCTCCTCCGTCATCCCCTTGAAATAACGGGTATAGGAGATATTGACGAATAATGCCTTCTTGCCTGTTTCCGGATGCGTACGAATGACGGGATGTTCGGCGGAACCAGGCGTCCAGTCAGCATCTTCGCGCACGCGGTTGGCACGGCTGCCGTTGACGCCCGATTGTGGCCCGGCAACGCGGGTATCGTTGTGCACCGCAACCATCCCGTCCAGCATTTCCTTCATCCCATCGGACAATGCTTCATAGGCGCGATACTGACTGGCGAACAGGGTGTCCCCGCCCGCCCGTGGCGTCTCGATACAGTGCAGGACCCCGGCGAGCGGGGGTGCCTCTATACTGGTCGTGTCGGAATGCCATTCAGCGCCAACGATGGCCTGATCTGCTGGTTCCCGCTTGATGTGGATGACTTCGGGGTTGGGGCCGTCATTCTGTAAAAAGGGATGCACCAGTAGCGGCCCGAATTGCCGCCCCAGCGTCATCAACTGATCGTCGTTCAGCGGCTGGTCGCGGAAAACAATGATCAGATGATCGAGAAACGCCTGCTGCACGGCATCGAAATCGGCATTGCCCATGGGCTTGGTGATATCGACGCCAAAGACCTCCGCCCCGATCTGCGGGGTTAACGGACGTACTTCAATACTCATAACATTCCCTCTTGTTAGCGCTAAACCTAAGGCAAGGCACGGGCTTCCTGAAACCGCCTGAACAGATCGAGAAAGTTTTCTTCGGTATCGATCGTTTCCCGAAAACCGTATTTCCTAGTCTTGTTCATCGAAGACATGAAATCCCAATGCGGTGTGAACAGGAAATCCCCATAGGCCCACAACGCGACATCCTCGTAAGGTGTCTTTCGAAGCCCCTCGCGTGCGACGATCTGTTCCCATACCGGCGCCTTGTCCGCCATCGCCAGAACCAGATTTGTCGTGCGAACCGGTCCCAATTCCATATCAAAATATTTTGCAAAAACCGGCCATAGATTGGACCAGCGGAAGAAGTCTCCATTGAGCATATTAAAAGGCTCATTCGCGCAGGCAGGATCGGTCGCCATCCATGTCACAGCTTTGGCCAGCAAGGTCGCATCCGTACACTGGAACAGCGCGTTATAGTTTTCCGGCGTGCCCGGAAAGCATAGCGGCAGCCCCAACTCCTTCGAAATCGCGGCATAGACACCGATGACCATCACCATGTTACGCGGCATACCCGTCGCATAGTCGAGAATGCCGTGAGGCCGGCTGGCGGTATAGCTCCAACTGGCCGACTTCACACGGTCGATCAGATAGTCTTCCTGAACGTAGTAGAAATTATTGACCAGAACGCGAGGGTCGTCCTCCTTTGATGGCGTTTTGAAAGGACCCAGATTCGACCCATACCACTTGGTCCCTTCGACCAGATGTACATGCTCCAACGGGTTCCCGCCCGCTTCAGTCGCCTCAACCACGTTGCGCAGCATTGCGGCATTTTCATCAATGGGTTCCAGGCCCTTGGAATCATGATTGTAGCGACCGCAGTAAAACAGGTGCGTCACGCCGCTGACATCGGCCAGCGCCTTGTCACATGATGGCCGGTCCATCAGGTCAGCATGAACGTAATGCACGCCCTGCCGCGGCAGTTCGGGCGCCTTGCGAGTCAGGGCAACGACTTCCCAATCTTCCAAACCGGCAAGGTGGTCCGCGAGCCGGCCACCGACGATGCCGGTGCCGCCCGGGATCAGAGCCTTGTAACGCGCCATACTCAAATGCTCCCTATTCCGCCGCCGCGCGCGCCGGATAGACCATTGCCCCCGTGAAATTCCGCGCCGTGTTTTCTTCCAGTGACATCGCCATCGTTTCCAGGCGAACGGCCTGTTCCTCGGAGAGGATACCAGTCATGAGGCGGTGGAATTTCTCGATCATCGCGCCCTCCTTGTTCGGATTGGCGATCGAGCCGGAGGGATCATCACGACTGACCCGTTCGAATTCACCGCTGCCCGGGGCGCGCTCCACTTCAACCCAACCGGGATAATGTGCCGGATAGATATCATCCATTTCCGCATCGTGGACGAGTTCAATACGCTGGGCCAGTTCAACGGTTCCCGATTCCGACAGCCTGTCTGTCGAAAATTCTCCGGGTAGCGCCTGGCCATACCGCAGCGATGCGGCGACGCAAAAACGCATGCTCATCTGCGCGTTCAGCACCGTACCCGGCACGTAATCAAAACCGCATTGTTCATCGACCAGACGGCACTGGCCAACGCGGACCCTTCGCCCGGAAAGATCGGGATAGCGGTCGTGTAACTCGATACCCGCATCAATATAAGAATGCGTGCTGCCACACGCAGCATGCGGCTTGAATGATGTACTTTCCTGCCGCCATACCTTGCCGAGCGCTTCCCACGAGCGGGAGATGATTACCCGCATCTGTGAAGGTCCACAAAAAACCCGCCATCAACTGCTTCGTAAATCTGTGTCGGTCCGGTAAATCCAGCCGCCGCCAATTCCGCTGCAGCCACACCCCGAACGTGCGGCCTGCCCCGCATGCAGCCGCTTGCTCATCGCACCGTCAGCCGTAAAGGCAAACAAGCCGCTGCTTTGTGTCCCGGCCAGACCGAGAGCCCAGGCTGTCTGTTCGGCGTTTCAATCCCAACAAAACCGCAGATGCCGCCGCCGCGCCAAATGTCCCCCGCGATGCCGGTGATATGCCATCCGCGCGCCTTCGCTTCGCCAGCCCCAATCGCGGCGGCGGAACGGATTCATGACTTCATAGCCAGCCGCGATCGAAGTCAGCAGGGCTTCACCGGATGCATCGACTTTCTCGCCCACAGCCAATGCCGCCGGAATCACCACGGCCCCCGGATGCTGTTTGGTTTGATGAAAATCATCCAGCTCAAACGCGTGTGTCGCGATCCCCGTGATCATTGCCGCGTCCGAAGCCCGCAGTGAGGGCCCTCTGTCCCCCCATACCGTTGAGAGTCCACTACCACCGCCTTCACGCACCCAGCCTTCGGCTATTTCAGTCCAAGGCTGGGAACGACCATGCAGGCCGCAGCCAAGCGTGTCGAGCAGCGCGTGCCGCAGAAAACATCGTGTACTTTCAGGTATATCGGATGCCTGCAATCCCGAAACCCATTTCGAGACCTCCATCGTGACACCCCGGGCTGATGCCTTACGATCGCTCATATTCTTCTCCCAACACGTTGCTGTCTCATACAGCCTCCACGCTTTTTACAGCGGAGGCCGGTACATATACGTTTCCGTCGAACAGGCGCCGTTGCGTCCGGACGACCGACGCTTTTTCGACATGCCAATTTCCGTCGCCAGGCCCAACTTCCGCCGCACAGACGATAACACCGGATGGCTGAATAGTGCGAATATCACCGGCCCCCGGACGCAGGAACCGGTTCACAACACTTCCTTCAATACGAGCCGCAGTCGCCATGCAAATGGCTCCCGTCAACGGCAGTGCACGATGAACATTCCCCATCGACACAATTCGCCCTGTCAGGTCACCGGCATCCATCGAAACGAATGCACCGGTCAATAGTTCTGCGTCCTGGGCGGATGAAACGAAACCAATCGTCGGCTTGTTCGGCGATGGGGGTAGCCCCATCGCAATTCCTCCCGCATGACGGATCGCCTGCAAATACGCCATAAGGTCAGGCCGGGCATCCAGGTCTGCGGGTAATTCATTGCCGGAAAGTCCCAGGTCTGCCGCCGCGACAAATACCGCCGGGTTGGCCGAATCAATCAAAGATGCCTCGATAGCCTCGAAGCCTTCCGGATAAAGCGTATCCACGACATTGCCCGTCGGCAACAGACGGCCCGTACCGGCCCCTCCGGGGTCTAGAAACTCCAGCCGAACCGGGGAACCCGATCCAGCGACACCCGGCAATTCCTGTGTCCCTTCGACCGCAGCTTCGCCGTCATCCAACGCGAAACGCGAATGAATGATCTTGTTTGTATTGGTATTGTGGATGCGCACCAGGGCCTCTTCCCCCGGCGCGCGCACCAGTCCTTCATCGACCGCAAACGGGCCCATCGCCGAGGACATATTGCCACAATTGGAACCATACGAAACTTCGGCATCCCGCACGGAAACCTGTGCAAAAGTATAATCGATATCGGCATCGTCGCGGCTTGGCGCTCCGACAACGCACACCTTGCTGAGCGACGATATTCCGCCGCCCATACCATTCAGCTGCCTGCCATTCGGGTCCGGGCTGCCAATCGCCGCCAGGAAAACCGCATCCCAAAGGCCCCGGTCTCGCGGCAGATCCTTTTCATGAAAGACCAGCGCGTTGCTCGTCCCACCGCGCATGAACGCTGCTGGTATCCTGATTTGCTTCATCGCCGGACTCTCCGCCACTGCCTATTCGCAATGTTACGCCGGACTTGCCGGTGATGTCATCTGCCGGAAGATACAGCCCCCTGACCGCCTCCCCCTTGACCCCGCAGATATTTCAAGCCGTTATTGCGCGAGCCTATTCTCAGAAAACCGAACGGACGAACCATGAGCCAGGAATTACTTTTCGAAATAAACGACAAGATCGCCACCATCACGCTTAACCGGCCGGAAAAGCTGAACGCCTTCACCAACGATATGATCGACGGCTACTACAAAGCACTGCTGGAATGCCGTGACAGCGACGCCATCAGCGTTGTCGTGCTGACCGGTGCCGGTCGCGCGTTTTGTGCGGGTGGCGACGTCGGCGGTATGGGTGCCGATGGCGAAGACGAAAACAAGCCACTGAACGCAAAGAACCGGCTTTGGCATCACATCCAACGCATCCCGAAGACGCTGATCGAACTGGACAAGCCGATAATTGCCGCGGTCAACGGCGTCGCCGTTGGCGCGGGTATGGACCTTGCACAGATGTGTGACATGCGGATCGCGGGCGCCAGTGCGCGCTTTGCAGAAAGCTATGTGAAGCTGGGAATCGTACCGGGTGCCGGCGGTTCTTACTTCCTGCCCCGCCTCGTCGGACCGGCCAAGGCTATTGAACTCTTGCTCACCGGTGACTTCGTCCTTGCAGAGGAAGCGTTACGGCTTGGATTGGTCAACCATGTCTATCCCGATGACGAACTGATGGATAAAACCTACGAATTGGCCGGGCGAATTGCCGCCAATGCGCCGGTATCGATCCAATTGATCAAACGAGCAATGTATCAAAGCCTCAATGTTGATCTTCGCACGCATCTGGACCTGATATCGTCACATATGAGTATCGCGCGCGGTACCGATGACCATGTTGAGGCCATCGCCGCCTTCAAGGAAAAGCGGAAAGCGAATTTCAAAGGAAAATAAGGAACGGCGGTTAAAGCGGTGTATGCCGGTCCCGGGCATTTTTAATAATGTCCAGGACCGCTTCCGCTGCCCGTCTGCTGGGTGGCGAACCTTCCCTGCCCAGTTGGGTCATCGCAGGTGCAGCCGCATCGATCTGACGTCGCCCCTCTTCACCGAACAATGGTTCCACGGCAGCAGCCAACAAATCAGGTCGGCAATCATATTGCAGAAGCTCCGGGATCACTTCCCGGTCAAGTATCAGGTTAATCAGATTAACAAACCGAACCTGCATCAGCGGACGCGCAATAAAATAGGTCAGCGCGGCAACGCGATAAGCGACAACGAAAGGAACGCCCGAAAGGGCCAGTTCCAGCGTCGCCGTTCCGGAGGCGGCCAAACCCGCATTACAGGCAGCCATTGCGGCAAATTTCCGTCCCCGGTCTTCCACGATCGTCACCGGCACAGGCCAGTTCGCCGTTTGCTCCCGAACGAGGTCAGAAACATTTGGCACCGTCGGCAAGATCGCAACCAGGTCAGGCTTGTCCCGACGTAGTATTTCGAGTGTCTCCCGAAACGGTTCCGCGAGCCGCGCAACCTCACCCCTGCGGCTCCCCAGCATCACACAAATTGCCGGTGCATCAGGCGCGATATCATGACTGTTGCGGAAGGCGGCACCGGATTCGCCGGTTCTGTCTGCCTCTATTACAGGATGGCCGACGAAACGGCACGACACATTGCGTTTGGCAAACCATTCCGGCTCAAACGGCAGCAATGCCAGTAAATGGTGAAAATGCCGGCGAAACTTATGTATACGCCAGGGCCGCCATGCCCAAAGCTGGGGCGCGACATAATGAATTTTCGGGATGCCGCGATTCCGAATTCGTTTCGCGACACCATGCGCGAAAGCAGGGGCGTCGATCGTCACGACCGCGTCAGGCGTCAGGGCGTCAATTTCGTCAGCTGTTTCGCGCATGCGAGCAAAGAGTTTACGGACATGCGGCAGAATCTCTACGACCCCCATTACAGACAATTCCCCCATGGGGAAAAGGCTCTTCAAGCCTTCACCTTCCATAGCCGGGCCACCGACCCCAAAGAACTCAACGTCACCATCCGTCAGTTCGCGCAACGCCACCATCAAACGAGCCCCCAGGACATCGCCCGACGGTTCGCCCGCCAACAGAAAAATTTTAAGACTTCGGCTCATTACACTACGGAAATGCCGATAATGAACATGCCTGCTTCATCAGCTTCCCGAATAGCCGCTTCTGCTGAAATAACAAGTGTCGCGCCGGCTTCCACCGCAATTCCCCTGATTCCGGCGTGGTGAGCCTGGCGAACTGTCTCGGTCCCGATTGTAGGAAGGTCCGCGCGGTCCTCCTGCCCCGGCTTACGAAGCTTGATCAGAACACCCCCCGGCCCTTCTCGTGCCAGAGCACCGCAGCGTGCAATCAAACCATCGGTTCCTTCTGCCGCCTCGACGCCCAGCACAATCCCTTGCTGAACGACAACAGCCTGCCCAACATCAGCAGCGCCCAAATGCCGAAGAACCTCAACGCCACGCGCGACGTCTTCGAGCGCAATGGTATCCGGTTCATATTTCCCAAGTGGCCCGGTAGACGCCTTAATGCCCTCGAGCACATCGTCTATACCAACGATTGTGAACCCTTCATCTTCCAATTGGCCAATGATCGCCCGCAATAGCCCGTCGTCACCAAACGCGCGGGCTCCTGCCTTCGCCAGAAGCTTTAGGCCGACACCATCCGGACGAAGTTCAACGATAGATGGGCGACGAATAGGCCCCGCCAGCACGATTTCCTGCACACCCGCGTTCTTCAAAGTAGCCAGTGCGGTACCGACCGCTCCCAATCGCACCCAGGCATGCTCGACGCCATCAGGTGTTTCCGGTGGGGTGTGTCCTTCGAATGCCAGAATAAAAACATCGCGGTCATTATTGCGGCAAGCATTGACCAGTAATCGGGGTAGAACGCCGCCACCTGCCAGAATCCCGAGCTTGCCCGCCACGCGATTACCGGGGCTGTGTCAATCCACGCTGCGAGTTCGCACGCATGAATTCGACTATTTCCATGATGACAGAATTGTCGCCGAACATCTCTCGCACGTCATCCACCCGTTCGACCATTGTACCTTCTTCCGCAAAAAGCATGCGATAAGCGGTGCGCAGATTATGTATTTCGCTATTGGCAAAATTGCGACGCTTCAGGCCGACAACGTTCAACCCACTCAACCGGGCACGATCACCAACAACCGAGCCATAGGGAATGACATCATTTTCAACACCCGACATACCGCCGATGATGGCGTGACGGCCAACCCGAACAAATTGATGAACGGCCGATAATCCGCCAAGAATAGCGAAGTCATCTACCGTCACATGCCCGCCTAAAGTCGCATTATTGGCCAGAATAACATGATTTCCGACGATACAGTCATGCGCGACGTGTGAGCTCACCATAAACAGGCAATCATCGCCAACCCGCGTCGTCATGCCCCCGTCTTCGGTACCGGGATTCATCGTCACGTATTCCCGTATGCGGTTACGGCAACCAATTACGAGCGTCGACGGCTCTCCCTTATACTTCAGGTCCTGTGGAACATGGCCGATTGACGCGAAAGGAAAAATTTCAGTCTCGGATCCGATTTCGGTCTTACCCTCAACAACCACATGCGAATGCAGTTGAACACGGTCCCCAAGAACGACCTCCGCGCCGATAACGCAAAATGGGCCGATAACCAAATCGTCGCCCAGAACAGCCTTCGGATCTACGAGTGCAGTAGGATGAATATCAGTCATCTATTCATCCATAATCATAGCGGAGAAAACAGCATCGGCGACAACCTTGCCCTCGACTTTTGCCGAGCCGGTGAACCGCCAGACATTTCCCCGATTACGCTCCTTTACAACATGGACATGGACCACATCTCCCGGCCCCACGGGACGCCGGAAACGGGCCTTGTCGATGGACATGAAGTAAACAAGTTTTCCTTCTGCTTCCGGACCAAGTGTAGAGACAACCAATACGGCGGCAGTCTGTGCCATTGCTTCAACGATAAGAACGCCGGGCATTACGGGGCGTTCCGGGAAATGGCCCTGAAAATATGGTTCTGCGATTGATACGCACTTTATGCCCGTGGCACTTTCGTTCAAGACGATATCGGTCATTCGGTCAATCATCAGAAACGGATATCGATGCGGAATTCGCCGCATGATTCCGTTTACATCAATGTCCTCGACCTGCACTGCCTGTCCTTCCATTCCCCTACTCGCTTTTCTTCTTGATCAACTTTTCCAATGCGGCGACTTGACGGAAAAACTGCTTCGCCGGAACAGCCGGGGCTCCGGCAACTCTAGCTCCGGGCTCAATATCGCGCATTACGCCAGACTTGGCGCCGATCTGTGCAGCCTGCCCAATGTGCAGATGCCCAGCAATACCAACCTGCGCGGCAACGACGACATAGTCATCCAATACCGTACTACCCGCGATTCCAGTCTGCGCGATGATAACACAGCCTTTTCCGATTCGGACGTTGTGCCCGATCTGCACCAAATTATCAATCATCGTACCGTCTCCAATGACGGTATCAGGGCCGGCCCCCCGATCGACGGTTGAATTCGCACCGATTTCCACATCATCGCCAATAATGACTCGCCCCAACTGCGGCACCCGAACGTGCCCCTTGGGATCAATGGCAAACCCAAATCCTCTTTGCCCAATTCTGACACCGGGGTGCAGAAGAACCCTTGCCCCCACATCGCAATGCGTCAGGGATGCATTTTCACCAATATCGGTATCGTCTCCAATCGAAACCGCCTCCCCAATAACAGCGTTCGCTCCAATCCGACATCGCTTCCCGATCCGTGCGTCCCGTTTGATAACGGCACCAGCCTCAATACTACATCCCGCGCCCAAATCCGCCGCCGGATCAATTGATGCACGCGCATCGATACTCGCTTCCACTTTCGCAGGCGGATAAAACGCCGCTGAAACAAGTGCAAATGCCTTGTATGGCTGGGGAGACAATAGCAGGGCCATGCCGTCCGGTGCCCTGTCTGCATAACGGGGATCAACGATACAGGCGGAAGCACGACTGCTCTCAAACGCTTCCAGATACTTGCGATTATCAAGGAAGCTGATAACGCCGTTGCCCGCTTCGTGAAGCGGGCCAACATCGTGAATTTCAAAATCGGGAGGACAGGAGCCCGCTATCTCCGCACCAATCATCTCTGCAAGAAATGAGACGCGAAACGGCCCTGCAAGTTCAAAAAATCGTGGATCTGCCATTGTAGGCTATTTCGCGCCCTGACCCCGGCCACGCGGGGTGGCGCCACCATTTGCAACCCCGGCAACAGGCTCAACGACTTCCACGTCAGGTAGCCCTTTGTTCAGGCGCTGTATTGCTTCTTCTGTAATGACCAGGCCCGCATCCGTAAACAAAACGTCCCCCCGGCCAGGGCCGGCATCAATGACCAGATTCGCACCGAAATCTGCAGCTACCTCAGCAATTATATTCGCTAACTCGACTTCGACTTTACGCATAGCCTGTCGAAGCATGTAATCCAGTTTTTTCTGTGCATCCTGAACAGTGCGCTGGTATTCCTGCGCCTTGATCTGAAATTCCTGGCGTTTTTGTGCAAATACCTCCGGTGCCAGAATACTTTGCTGCCGTGCGAGTTCTTGGCGTGATTGCTCCATCTGGGTCGTAATCGACTGAATCTCCTTTTGGAATCCAGAATGTCGAAGATTGATCTGGCGAATAATGCTTTGACCGGCACTGGATTCACGCACGGCTTTTTTAAAGTCGACGACCGCTATTACCGGCGCTGGCAATTTTTGCGAGGGTTTTGGCGCAGTCTGCTGTGCCGCGACCGGAGACGACAACATAAACAGGACCGCCAAGGCCCCGGTAATCGACCGCAAGGCTTGTAAAGCAGACATGGCAACCAACCTTTGTCAGAAAATTCTAGCCAGCGCGAACGGTATCAGAATCTCGTACCGAAATTAAATCTGACGATTTCAGTATCGTCGAAATCTTCCTCAACAAGCGGAATGGCAAAATCAATCCTGATCGGTCCGAACGGTGATCGCCATCCCAACCCGACGCCAGCAGATGCCCGTATACTTCCGGTATCCGCAATTCTCGGATCGTCAAAATCAAGCTCGGTCAACGTACCCACGTCGGAAAAGAGTGCACCTGTCACGCCGAACTCCTTGGGAAGGCCTAACGGGAAGGTGAGTTCCACCGTACCAGAAACAATTTGCTTTCCACCCAATGGATCATCGGTACTCACGTCCCGGGGGCCGACGCCACCATTAGCGAAACCGCGTAACTTATCTCCACCAAGGAAGAACCGGTCACTGATCCGAACGTCATCGTCACCAAGACCGAACACATAACCTGCCTCACCACGAATATTGGCAACCCATTCCTCAGCGAACGAATGGTAATACGCCGCAGCAAACTTGGATTTCAAATATGAGATATCCCCACCGAGACCAGCCACGTCATTTGACAAACGGAAGACATAGCCATCCGTCGGCTGGGTGCTTGAATTTCGCCTGTCATAGGTCAGTTCATGCCCGACCGTCGATGCGATGTCGGTCCCGACTTCCCGTTGAATAAATACCGATGTTCCACTATCGACATCCTCGACTTCATCCTGCCGCAGCGTATATCGCACCAGATGACGCCAATTTTCAGCCAGTGCGTATCCGAACCGAAGACCGGCCCCTGTCGATATTGCCTCAAATTCTCGGATACTGTTTGACTTACTGTGGAAGGCATCGACCCCAAACGACAGATCCTTGTCCAGAAAATACGGCTCCGTGAAACTGATATCAAAATTTTGCTGTTTCGTTGCCAGCGTAGCCGAAGCGCGCAAATCCTGGCCCCTGCCCAGCAGATTTCGCTCACGTATTTTCAAATCGACAAGCGGGCCGTTTTGTGACGAAAACCCGGCGCCAACACTAAGTTCGCCCGTGGATTGCTCAGTCACGTTCACTTTGATGACGGTCTTGTCAGATTCGGCACCAGGAACGTTGTTGACTTCAACCTGCGAGAAATAACCAAGATTTTGGATACGTGTCCGCGAACGTCTTATCTTCGCAGAATTAAATGCGTCGCCCTCAACAAGGGTGAATTCCCGTCGAACAACTTTGTCCAGCGTACGAACATTTCCAACAATATCGATCCGTTCAATGTAGTAGCGTGCACCTTCCTGGATTTCGAACACAATATCGATGGTTCGCTTTTCCCGGTCCCGCGCAACATTCGGCCGCACATCCACAAACGCGAACCCGAATTCCCCCACGGCATCACCGAGCTGAACCACAGTGTCATCCACCGCTTCGGCGTTGTACCAATCCCCTTTTTCAATCTCGATCAGGCCGATAACACTTTCAGATTTGATATCGCCAATCTTTGACTCGACCTTGATTTCGTTGAAAGCGTAACGCTCGCCCTCTTCAATCGTGAAGGTTACGAAGAAATCATTCCGGTCCGGCGTCAATTCGGCTACGGCCGACACAACCCGAAAGTCAGCGTATCCATTCTTGAGATAATGGCGGCGCAACAATTCGCGATCGAAAGTCAGGCGATCCGGGTCGTAGGTGTCATCCGATGACAAGAACCGATACCAGCGCGTTTCTGTTGTCTGAACAACTTCGCTCAAACCGCCATCGGAAAAGGCCCGATTCCCGATAAAGCTGATCCGTCGAATGCCTGTAACCGGGCCCTCGTCAATTTCGAACACCAGATCAACACGGTTTTGCGGTAACTGAATAACCTTCGGCTCAACAGTAGCCGCAAAACGGCCGGTTCGCCGATACAGGTCCAGAATACGTTTGACGTCATTTTGCACCCTGGTGCGGGTGTAGACAATCCGGGGGCGCAGTTGAATTTCGTTCTGTAGCAGGTCCTTTTCGATCCGATCGTCGCCTTCAAAGGCAATCCGATTGATGATCGGGTTTTCGACCACCCGAACGTAAAGAACGCCACCTTCCTGTCGCAGGGTTACGTCGGCGAACAAACCGGTCGCATAGAGCCCTTTCAGAGATTGGTTGACCCGGTCACCATCCAGGGGGTCACCTTCCTTGATCGCCATATAGGAGCGAACAGTCTCAGGCTCGATACGCTGGGTCCCTTCGACAACAATTTCGTCGACCAATGCCTGGCCCGGACGAAGCCGATCAGCATCACGTTGCGCGGGCACCGGGGCGGCACCGCTTCGCGGCGACGGAGGGATAATCGTCGGGCCTTGCGTAGATTGCGCATATGCTGGCGCCCCAAGTAAAAGGGCGCCGAATAAAAGCGCCCCCCAAAAGGACATACCATTACTTAACTTCAATACGCGACTCCCGATAACAAACCCAAATAATACTACGGAAAAGCTAAATCTTCCATACAGGTAAGTTAACTATATCATTGATAATTACAAACATCATCAATGAAAATACAAGCACCAGACCAATCCGGAAACCAAATTCCTGTACTTTTTCGCCGAGCGGCCGACCACGCACAGCTTCTACGCCAAAATACAGCAGATGTCCGCCGTCCAGCAACGGTACTGGAAACAGATTAATCAATCCTAAGCTGATGGATAGCTGCGCCATCAGGATAACAAGGGGTCCGATACCACTCTTCCAAACCGTACCCGACATTTGAGCGATCTTGATTGGGCCGCCCAGGCCATCGGTCGAACGGTCGCGGATGATCATTTCGCCAACGAAACTCAGGGTCGCAATGGACATATTCCAGGTTTCACCGGCCGCGGTCCAGGCTGCAGAAGCGGGATTATGCTCCCGTATGGCAAGCCCCTCCCGCCGGACGCCCAGAAGCCCGATGGTTATTTTCCCTCCGGCTTGGTCATCGACTTCCCTGGATTCCGGTGTCGCCACGAGACGTTCTTCCCTGCCATCGCGAACAACAACGATTTCCATCGTTTTACCGGGGTTGATCTGAACAATACGCCGGATATCCTCGAACCGCTCAATATCTCTGCCATCAACCCGCACAATGAGGTCACCTGGCTTCAGCCCCGCCTGTTCCGCCGCGCTTTTGGGTTCAACAGAGCTTATTTCAGCCGGTGTAAAGGGCTGCCCATAGGCAATAAAAAAGAACGTAAACACCAGAAAAGCGAAAATAAAATTCGCTGCCGGGCCGGCGAAGACAATAGCCGACCTTTGGCCGACGCTCTTGTGCTTGAAAGAAACGCCACGTTCCTGAAGGGACAAGGCCCGGGGCGCCCCTTCATCGTCCATAAGGTCACTTTCGCCAAACATTTTGACGTAGCCACCAAGCGGAATAGCGCTGATTTTCCAGCGTGTATCGGATTTGTCAGTCCAGCCGATCAGTTCCGGCCCGAATCCGATCGAAAAAACTTCAATCCGGACGCCGCATCGACGCGCCACCCAGTAGTGGCCCATTTCATGGACAAACACCAGAACGGTCAGAACCACAACAAAGGGCAGGAAGTATTCCCAAATAATACTGAAATATTCCATTTATACGCCTGTTACCGCCACGAAATGCCTTTTCCAATCTTTCATCGAAAATTCTGCGATCCTGCGGGATTCCCCGTCGCATTCCCGTACATCGTCCAGGGAACCAAAGGTAATATGATCGAATTTTGTCAGAACTTCCTCAACAACTGCGGCAATATCCAGAAAGCCGATCTGACCGTCCAGAAAGCCCTGCACAGCGATTTCATTTGCCGCGCTCAGTACAGTTGGTGCGCTTCCGCCACTCTTCAAGGCCTCGCGTGCAAGCCGCAGGGCCGGAAAACGTATCGGATCCGGAGGTTCAAAGGTCAGTTGCGACAACGCAGCGAGATCCAGCTTTTCTTGTGGAACATTCATACGTTGCGGCCACGCCAAGGCATATGCAATCGGTGTACGCATATCTGGAGGCCCAAGCTGCGCGAGGACCGAGCCATCCTGATAGGCCACGAGGCTATGGATAACCGATTCCGGATGGACCAGGACGTCTATCCGATCTTCCGGCATGTCAAAAAGGTAATGCGCCTCAATGACTTCCAATCCCTTGTTCATCATCGTCGCAGAATCGACAGAAATTTTAGCGCCCATATCCCAATTCGGGTGCTTTACCGCCTGTGCCGGAGTCACGCCCCGCATCTCGGCCAGCTCCATTTTACGAAACGGCCCCCCCGATGCGGTCAAAATCAGTTTTTCAATTGCATCGCGATGCTCAAAGTCAAACACCTGAAAAATAGCATTGTGCTCGGAATCAACGGGCAGCAAGACAGCGCCATGTCGACTGACTTCGGCTACCATCAACGAGCCTGCGCAAACGAGGCATTCCTTATTGGCCAACCCAATTTTGGCACCGCGTCGTATCGCGGCCAAAGCCGGCGACAATCCGGCCGCGCCGACAATAGCCGCCATGACAAATTCAGCCGGTCGTTCCGCAGCAGCAACTATAGCGGCGTCCCCTGCTCCGACCTCGATATCGGTGCCGGACAATGCCGCCTTCAACGCGGTGTAATGTGTCTCATCTGAAATCGCAACATAGCGAGGCCGAAGGGCGAGGGCCTGTTTGACCAGCAGATCCACATTCCGACGCGCCGTCAGGGCCTCGACAACATAGCGATCGGGATTGCGCTCGATGAGGTCAATCGTACTGCAGCCCACCGAACCGGTTGACCCCAGGATCGTGACTGAGCGGCGCGCCGCCGTCTTTTCCGACACTACCATACCAACGGGCTTTCCCCTGAAACGATTGCCAACAGTACGACAACCGGCGCCACGGAGAGATACCCGTCTAGCCGGTCAAGAACGCCACCATGTCCCGGGATCAGAGTCCCGGAATCTTTCACGCCGCAGTGTCGTTTTAGCGCTGATTCGAGCAAATCACCAATCTGAGCAATCACGGCAAAGCCGCCACTGGCCAAAGCGATGTTTACCGACCCGTTCTCTGCCCCGAACGCTACGACGCTCCAACCGGCCGCCGCAGCGCATATCATGCCGCCGCCCAATCCGGCCCAGGTCTTGGATGGACTAATGCGGGGCGCAAGTTTAGGGCCCCCGATACCGCGCCCGGCGAAATACGCGCCAACATCTGTCCCGACGACAACCGCGAATATCCAAAAGACCGTAAGCGCACCATCTTCCGGCACCAGTCGGAGCCAGGAAATCGCCAGGATTCCAAGGGAAAGATAAGCTGTCCCGATAAGCAGTAGCACACCGTCCGACGACCGCCTGATCAAGATGTAAAACATTAACAAGATGGCACAAACAGCGCCCCAAGCCAGACCGGCAAAGGGCCCTGCCAAAAACAACATGACCGGCAGCGTCGCGAGCGCCCCGGTGATAATTCCGCGCGCAATCGCCCCAGCGCCGCAAAGCTTCGAATATTCCAAGCCCATAGCAGCCCCGATCAGGACAACAAAGGTCAGAAAATACCAACTTCCAAACCAGACGACGACAACCACCAGCGGCAGTAGAACTGCAGCGGACAGAATACGAAGGGTCAGGTTGGAGAATTCAGGCCGGGCCGACGGCTGCGCCATAGCGTCGCTCGCGACTGTTGAACTCTGTTATCGCCGCAGAGAAATCCTCTGCCGAGAAATCGGGCCAGAGTGTGTCGAGAAAAACCAGTTCGGTATATGCCATTTGCCACAACAGAAAATTACTGATGCGCTCCTCCCCACTTGTTCGGATAAGCAGATCCGGATCGGGAATACCGCTCGTAAACAGTCGGCCGGCAAAAAGGTCTTCATCGATTTCATCCGCCGAAATACGTCCGGATGCAACGTCCTGCGCCAAGGCCCTGGCGGCCGTCACGATCTCCTGTCGCCCGCCGTAGCTCAGCGCTAAAACCAGTGTCAGTCGATTATTCTCCGCGGTCGTCGTTTCCGCGCCTTCGATCAGTTTAACGAGATCAGGCTCAAAACGCTCCCGGTCGCCGATAACGATCAATCGCACCCCTTTTCGATGCAGTTCCGCGATTTCGGATTTCAGATAGATCCGCAACAGGCCCATAAGATCGCCAATTTCTTTGGGGGGCCGGTTCCAGTTTTCCGCAGAAAACCCGAAAAGCGTCAGGTAGGGAACACCGGCATCAACCGCTGCTTCGACCGTCCGCCTGACGGCTTCGGCACCATTCTTGTGACCAATGGCCCGCGGCATTCCATGCGCCTTGGCCCACCGACCATTGCCGTCCATGATTATTGCGACGTGCTGCGGCGGCGCGGGGGTATCGGAATCCACAGATAAGGAAACCACGGTGCTAAACCTGCATAATTTCCCGCTCCTTGACCTGAAGCGATTCATCAATTTTCTTGATATGCGCGTCGGTCAGGGATTGGATTTCGTCACCGTAAAGATGTTGATCATCTTGAGAAAGGTCACCGTCTTTCTCCATTTTCTTCAGACGGTCCATGCCATCACGGCGAATATTGCGAACTGCGACACGCGCCTGCTCAGCGTATTTTCCTGCAACCTTCGACAGTTCACCGCGCCGTTCTTCGCTGAGGTCCGGAATAGGGATACGAACCGTTGCCCCTTCTGTTTGCGGGTTTAGGCCCAGACTGGATTCAAGAATGGCCTTTTCCACGGCCTTGATCAAACCACGATCCCAAACCTGCACAGATAACATCCGTGGTTCCGGCACACTGATTGTACCCACCTGATTCATGGGCATTTGCGAACCATAGGCATCCACCGTAATAGGTTCCAGCAAGCCAGTAGAAGCGCGACCGGTCCGAAGCCCCGCAAACTCGCGACCCAAAGCTTCCAGCGCACCCCCCATACGGCGCTCGATATCGTCAAGATCGATTTCCGCCATTGTTCAGCCCCCCGTCATGCCCCAAGTCTTCAATTCGAGATCTTAGTATATCGTCCTCCGCCCATCATAACATCGACGAACGCGCCAGCATTATGAATGGAAAAAACAACAATCGGTATCTCGTTTTCACGGGCGAGCGAAATAGCTGCGGCATCCATGACCCGCAAATCCTGGGACAGGACGTCCATATATGTCAGGTTATCGTAGCGCTTGGCATCAGGGAACTTTTCCGGATCAGCTGAGTATACGCCGTCGACCTTTGTCGCCTTGAAAAGAACCTCACACTCCATTTCCGATGCCCGCAATGCCGCCGCAGTATCCGTCGTAAAAAACGGGTTCCCGGTCCCACCCGCAAAGATCACGACGCGACCTTTCTCCATATGGCGCACGGCACGCCGGCGGATATAAGGTTCGGATACCGTCTGCATGGGAATCGCGGATTGTACCCGGGTCTGGACGCCCATTCGTTCCAGCGCGCTCTGCATGGCCAGGGAATTCATGACCGTCGCCAGCATCCCCATATAGTCAGCGCTGGCGCGATCCATACCTTCCGATGCGCCAGAGACGCCCCGGAAGATATTGCCCGCACCGATCACCATGCAAATCTCGGTACCGAGTTCGTGGACAGCCTTCACATCCGTGGCGATCTGGTTCACAACCGAAGGGTCGAGCCCGTACTCGCGGCTGCCCATCAGGGCCTCGCCCGAAAGTTTCAGCAGGACCCGCTTATAGACAGGTTTACCCTCATCCGACATTTGCAAACACCCGGCGCGCCGGCCCCTCCTACTGGAAATTAACCGGCAAGCGTCGCTGCGACTTCATCTGCCAGGTTTTCTTCCTTTTTGTCGATGCCTTCGCCAAGAACGTAACGGGTAAACGCCTTGACCGTAACGGGCGCCCCGACATCCTTCGCGGCATTCTCAAGCACCTTGGAAATCTTGGTCTCGTTGTCGATGACAAACACCTGCTCCAGCAACGTGACTTCTTCGTAGTACTTGCGAAGCCGCCCCTCGACCATCTTGGCAATGATTTCTTCGGGTCGCCCGCTGTCACGTGCTTGTTCGGTCAACAGATTTCGCTCACGTTCAAGGTTGGCCGGATCGATATCGGCAACGCTGACGCATTCCGGCTGAGCCGCAGCAATATGCATCGCAATCTGTTTGCCCAGCGCCTGAAGCGCTGTCGCATCCCCGGCAGATTCCAGCGCAACGATGACGCCAATCTTGCCGATACCTTCGGCCAAGGCGCTATGCACATAAGGAACAACAACCCCCTGGCTCACGGACAGCGCTGCACAGCGCCGGAGCGCCATGTTTTCGCCGATCGTCGCAATCAATTGCGTCAGTTCTTCGGCAACCGTACGGCCGGTATCACCATATGGCTTCGCCGCCAGTGCATCCAAATCGCCATCGGCAGTCAGTCCCAACTGCGTCACATCGCGCACGAATTTCTGGAAATCGGCATTTCGCGCAACGAAATCCGTTTCGGCGTTCACTTCGACCATCGCACCGACAGTTCCTTCAACAGCAACCGCCACGAGGCCTTCGGCCGCAACGCGCCCGGACTTCTTCGCTGCTGCAGACAAGCCTGCCTTCCGCAACCAATCGACAGCTTCTTCCACGTCGCCACCGGTTTCCGTCAGCGCCTTTTTGCAGTCCATCATGCCGGCGCCTGTCTTGTCCCGCAGATCCTTTACAAGAGCGGCAGTGATATTAGCCATGTTCAACCTCTTAATGCAGATAACCAATTAATTACTTGAAGGCATGAAATAATCATGCCTTCAAGCACAGATACTGTTGCCTGATTTAGGCGCTTTCAGTTTTGCTGGCGTCAGCCGCTTCCGCGGGCGCCGCCGCCTCAACAGGTGCAGCTTCCGCAGGCGCTGCTTCAGCAGCGACAGGTTCCGCAACCACCTCGGGTACGATTTCCTGGGGACCCTCAACCGATTCACCGACATCGACACCGGTCGACATCATTTCAGCTTCCAGGCCGTCCAACACTGAACCGGCAATCAGATCGCAATACAGACCAATTGCGCGCATGGCGTCGTCATTGCCCGGAATGGGAAAATCAATGCCCGCAGGGTCCGAATTACTATCCAGGATGGCCACAACCGGAATACCGAGCTTGCGCGCCTCGGCAACAGCGATCGATTCCTTGTTCGTATCGACGATAAACAGGATATCAGGCAAGCTGCCCATTTCCTTGATACCGCCCAACGCACGTTCCAGCTTGTCGCGTTCCCTGGTCAGGGTCAGCAATTCCCGCTTCGTCAGACCAATATCTTCAACAGCGAGTTGCTCTTCAATTTCACGCAACCGCTTGATTGAAAGGGAAATTGTTTTCCAATTTGTCAGCATGCCACCGAGCCAGCGGTGATTTACGAAATACTGTCCGCATTTGCTTGCTGATTCAGCGACGATTTCCGTTGCCTGCCGTTTCGTGCCAACGAACAAGACACGGCCACCACCTGCGGCAACTTCCCGTATCGCGTCCATGGCGCGCTGCAACAGCGGCACCGTCTGCTCAAGGTCGATGATATGGATTCCATTACGAACACCGAAGATGTATGGCTGCATCTTGGGGTTCCAGCGACGTGTCGTGTGGCCGAAATGAATGCCAGCTTCAAGAAGCTGACGCATAGTAAACGATGGCATAACCATTATTTTGGTCCCTTTACCGGTTATTCCTCCGCGGGCGAAAGCCAGTTTCCCGGCACCGGAGCGGCCACTACCCTCATCGGTAGCGCGCGCAAACCCACGTGTGATGTGGCGTGCGGTATATAGGCTATTTCAGGGCATTGCAAGGAAGCCTTGCCCTTCGGAAGGCGACAAACAGCGGGACTAAAGGTCTCGCACGTCCAGGACACCGGGAATCGACTTCACGGCAGAGCGCATGGCCACGGAAATCGCATAACTACCGGGCAAATCCATCTCTATTTCCCGACTGTCCATTTCCAGCATCAATCGAACCCGGCCCGGCCCTTTTTCACCATGTTCACGGAAGACATTCGCCAGGCTGTTCAGCGGCGTTTCATCGCGCATAAAGACACAAAGCCCCGCCGCCGCGCGGGCCGCAGCCTCATCAAGCGGCTGGATCGCCTGCGCCGTCAGGCGCACCCCGTCATTCCAGCGCTGAACATCGACAGTCGCCAACAAGGGTACGCCCGATTCAAGCAACTCCCGCCCCGTCGCAAGAACTTCCGAGAACACCGTAATTTCGTAGGACCCCGTCGCGTCGGACATTTGGACAAATGCCATCTTCGAGCCGCGTGAAGACGTCGTAAAACGGCGTGTCGATACGATACCCGCCAGTTTGATCCGCCCTTCGCTCATCCGTCCGGATGATATTTTCGCCCATTCCACGACACCCAGCTTTTCGCATGTCGCGCTGAACGACTGCAGCGGATGTGCCGAAAGGTAAAAACCAATCGATTCGAATTCCTGTTGCAGCCGTTCCTGTACAGGCCAGTCCTCGACCACCGGCAATGGCGGTGTGATAGCCTGCTGCTCTTCGCCAAACAGGCTGACCTGATTGCTTTCCCGGTCATTCTGTGCCGCATTCGCATGGCGGATCAACATTTCAACGGCATCATACAACTGGTGCCGATTCGGGTTCAGGCTATCGAATGCACCGGCCCGGACCAGATTTTCAATCTGGCGCTTATTGAAGACCTGGGTCCCCAGCCGCGTGGCAAAATCGAAAATCGATTCATACGGCCCGTTCTCTTCCCGCTCCGCGACAACCGCATCCATGGCCGCCGACCCGACATTCTTCAGCGCGGCCAGCGCATAGCGGACGGCACTTTTGCCGCCTTCCTGTATTTCTACAGTGAAGTCACTGCAGGATTTGTTGACATCCGGCGGCAGTAAGTCGACTCCGAGCCGATCAAGCTCGGTCCGGAACAGACTAAGTTTGTCAGTGTTCCCCATATCCTCCGTCATGGACGATGCGAAAAACTCTACAGGATAGTTGGCTTTCAGATAGGCCGTCTGATAGGCGACGAGCGCATAGGCAGCCGCATGCGATTTGTTGAAACCGTATCCGGCAAATTTGGCAACCTGGTCGAAAATACCACCGGCGACATCACCATCGACACTGTTCTCCACCGCCCCTTCGACAAATGTCTGACGTTGCGCATCCATTTCCGCCTGGATTTTCTTGCCCATCGCCCGGCGCAAAAGGTCAGCGCCACCCAGGCTGTAGCCCGAGAGAACCTGGGCGATCTGCATGACCTGCTCCTGGTAGATCATGATGCCGTAGGTTTCTTTAAGGATTCCCTCCAGCGACGGGTGCAGGTAATCCGGCGTTTCCTGGCCGTGCTTACGTTTGATGAAGCTGGGGATATTATCCATCGGCCCCGGGCGATAAAGCGCCACAACAGCGATGATGTCCTCAAACCTATCCGGACGCAGTTTTTTGAGCACGTCGCGCATGCCGGAGCTTTCCAACTGGAACACCCCGGTCGTATCGGCGTTACACATCATCTCGAATGATTTGGCATCGTCGAGCGGGATACGATCCAGTTGTATATCGACATTTCGGTCATGCAATCGCCGGACGGCGCCAACCAGTACGGTCAGAGTCTTCAGCCCCAGAAAATCGAATTTAACCAGGCCCGCCTTTTCAACAAATTTCATGTTGAATTGGGTAACGGGCATCGTTGACCGTGAGTCACGATACAGCGGCACCAGTTCCTGCAACGGCCTGTCGCCGATTACGACCCCCGCCGCATGCGTGGATGCGTGCCGATAGAGCCCTTCCAGTTTAAGGGCCGTATTGATGAGCCTGCCGACTTCAGGTTCGTCCTTACGCATCTGCGCCAGTAAGGGTTCATCTTTCAATGCCTGCGCAAGACTGACTGGATTCGCCGGATTATTCGGTACCAGCTTGCAGATCCGATCAACCTGACCGTAGGGCATTTCCAGAACACGCCCGACATCGCGCAGCACGGCCCGTGCTTCAAGCTTACCGAATGTAATGATCTGCGCGACCCGGTCGACGCCATATTCTTCCTGAACATAGCGGATCACGTCATCGCGGCGGTCCTTGCAGAAATCGATGTCGAAATCAGGCATCGACACGCGCTCGGGATTCAGAAAGCGCTCAAACAGAAGGCCAAAACGAAGGGGGTCAAGATCGGTAATCGTCAGCGCCCACGCCACGACGGAGCCTGCTCCGGAACCACGTCCCGGCCCAACCGGAATGCCTTGATTTTTAGCCCACTGAATAAAGTCGGCAACGATCAGGAAATACCCTGGGAATCCCATTTGGCTGATCACGTCGAGTTCGTAGACCAATCGTTCGCGATAGGGCTTTGCGACTTCGTTCTTTTCCGCTTCGTCCATGCCATCGGTGAAGAGCTGGAACTCCAGGCGTTTTTCCAACCCTTCCGCCGACATCGCATGCAGGGCTTCAACTTCGCTTCTGCCTTCAAGCTTGGGAAAGGTCGGCAAAATCGGGTCATGCGTATCCGGCATGAAGGCGCAGCGCTGCGCCACGACCAGCGTATTGTCGATTGCTTCTGGAATATCAGCGAAAAGCGCCCGCATTTCCGCCGCTGACTTGAAATAATGTTCCGGCGTCGCACGTCGGCGATCTGCGCGGGACACTGTTGCGCCCGCCGCGATACACAACAACGCATCATGCGCTTCATGCATATCACGCGTCGCAAAAAACACTTCGTTTGTCGCGACAAGCGGCAAATCATGCTTGTACGCCAGGTCGATAAGCAAAGATTCAATCTGCTCTTCTTCCGGCAGACCATGACGCATCAGTTCGACATATAGACGCCCGTCAAATGTCTTCGCCAAATGCTGCAGCATGGCTTCTGCATCGTCATCCTGTCCATCAAGCAGCAACCGGCCGACCGGGCCATTCGTGCCGCCCGTCAACGCGATCAGCCCGGCATTGTGCTTTTCCAGATCTGCGAATGCGATCTGCGCGGCATCTTCGGCCGCGGAATCGAGAAATGACTTACTCACCAGTGCCAGAAGGTTGAGATAGCCTTCCTGAGATTGCGCCAGCAGAACCACCCAATCGACGCCCGGCCCGGCCCCGCCAAGCGGGACATCGACATCGCGCTGTACGGCTATCTGACACCCGATGATCGGCTGTATTCCCGAACCGCGTGCGGCCAGTGAAAACTCCAGCGCCCCGAAAAGGTTTCCGGTATCGGCAACACAGACAGCGGGCATGTCGTTGCGTTTGCAAAGATCAATGAGGTCGGGGATTTTGATCGCGCCTTCGGAAAGCGAAAACGCGTCGTGAACTCTCAGATGAACGAAATCAGAATGTGCCATAACGCAACTTTAATCATGAGTCGCATCGAGTGTCATCCCGATGGATGCACAAAGATATGGTAGCCGCACACTTTTCCACCGCCAGATGTGGATAAGACCGGGGTCCCCTCAGGCGGGAACGAGGATACCCGCTTCAAGTGTGACAACCCGGTCGAGCCGCGCCGCCAGGTCCCGGTTATGTGTCGCGATCAGCGCTGCCAGGCCGTTCTCCCGGACGAAGGAAAGAAACAGGTCCAGGACGTCTTCCGCCGTATGCGTATCGAGGTTTCCCGTCGGCTCGTCGGCAAGCAATATGCGAGGCTCATTCGCGAGCGCCCGGGCAATCGCAACACGTTGCTGTTCCCCGCCCGACAATCGCGCCGGCCGATGTTCCGCCCGGTCAGAAAGCCCAACCGCGGCAATGAGTTCCTGCGCACGCCCTTTGGCCGCGCGGCGTGACTTGCCCGTAATCATCTGGGGCAGAATGACATTTTCTTCGGCCGAAAATTCAGGCAGAAGATGATGAAACTGATAAACGAATCCGATTTCGTTTCGGCGTATTGTCGTCCGCACACTGTCAGACAGTTTTCCGCACGGGCGCCCACTTATACTGACATCTCCGCCATCAGGCATTTCCAGCAAGCCGGCGACATGCAGTAGCGTCGATTTTCCGGCACCAGACGGACCAACAAGCCCGACCAGTTCGCCGGGCATGACTGTCAACGTCGCGTCCCGAACGACCTCAAGGCTTTCATTGGCGCGTTTATAGGTCCGGACAACATGCTCCAGCTCAAGAACCGGCCCGCTACTCATAGCGCAGCACCTCGACCGGATCGAGCCGCGCCGCGCGTCGCGCCGGGACAATCGACGCAATAAACGACAACACCAGCGCCATCACCACCACAGTCACCACCTCCGTCGTGTCCAGGTCCGCCGGCAGGCGCGACAGAAAATAGATTTCCGCATTGAACAGGTTTGCGCCGGTCAACGTCTGTATCCACTGGCGAATGGATTCGATATTTAAAGCGAACGAGATACCCAGCGCGCTTCCCGCAAGTGTTCCAAGAAGCCCCACGCTGGCTCCCGTCATAAAGAAGATACGCAGAATCATCCCCCGGCTGGCGCCCATCGTCCGCAGAATCGCAATGCCTTTGCTCTTGTCGTTGACCAGCATGATCTGACTGGAAATGACGTTAAAGGCTGCAACGACAATGATCAGAGTCAGGATCAGGAACATGACATTGCGTTCCACCTGCAATGCGGTGAAGAAACTCGCGTTTGCACGTTGCCAGTCATACAGCCGGTAATTATGGCCGATTGCCTCCCTGAGCGACACCGCGATATCGAAAACCGTATCCGGGTCGTCAAGCATGACTTCGACACCGGAAACAGCCCCTTTCTTGCGGAAAAATATTTGTGCCAGACCAAGCGGCATATAAATGAAGGAATCGTCGTATTCCGACATGCCGACCTTGAACACCGCAGCAATCGAATACGCTTTCATCCGCGGCACTGTACCAAAGGCGCTGGGATTGCCTTGCGGCGAAATCAACGTGATCCGGTCACCCGGACGCAGTCCCATCCGGTCCGCCATTCGAGTCCCGATAATAACGCCCTTTTCCGCCGCAAAATCGTCAATCGAGCCCGCGATAATTCCATCGGCCAGAATTTTACGCTGCAGAAAATCCGCGCTGCGGAGGCCGCGCACCAAGGCACCGGAGGCTACCCCATGGGCCGTCGCCATCACCTGACCTTCAACGATCGGCACCGCGCTGATAACACCGGGGACTGCAACGATCTTTTTGACCAGCGGGTCAAAATCCTCGACGGTCCGTGCATTGTTTGTGACATTCATATGGCCATTAACGCCGAGAATACGCGACAGTAATTCCTGCCGAAATCCGTTCATGACCGCCATGACAATGATCAGCGTCGCAACACCCAGCATAATGCCGGCAAACGAAAACCAGGCGATTACCGAAATGAACCCCTCCTGCCGGCGCGACCGAAGGTACCGCAGGGCAACGAGTCGTTCGAACGCAGTGAACATCGTTACCCGGCCAGTCGTTCGAGGGCAGACGCCACAGACAATTCTTCTGTTTCGCCGGTCCGACGGTTCTTGAACTCGACGATGCCGTTCTTCACCCCGCGTGGTCCAACGACCAGCTGCCATGGCAATCCGATAAGGTCCATATCGGCAAATTTGCTGCCGGCGCGCTCGGGCCGGTCATCATACAGCACCTCAACACCGGCGGCGTTCAACAGGCTGTATATTTCGTCACAAGCCGCATCACAGGCGTCGTCACCACTGCGTAGATTGACGAGCCCGACTTTAAAGGGAGCGATCGCCTCCGGCCAGATAATGCCCCGGTCATCGTGACTGGCTTCGATGATCCCGCCGACAAGGCGCGAAACGCCAATGCCATAAGATCCCATCTGCACCGCAGTCTCACCGCCCTCCGGTGTGGAGACCACGGCACCCAACGGCTTTGAATATTTATCGCCGAAGAAGAAGATATGGCCGACCTCTATGCCACGCGCGGAAACCTGACTTGCAGCCGGCACTTCACTTTCAAATCGGTCCTTGTCATGCATTTCGTCCGTTGCGGCGTACAACCCCGTCCATTCATCGACGATCGGCTGCAGATCCGTTCCGTAATCAACATCAAGCGCCAGCACATCGCGCTCCAGGAAGTCACGGTGGCAGAACACTTCACTTTCACCGGTATCGGCCAGAATGATGAACTCATGGCTCATGTCACCACCGATTGGCCCGGTATCCGCACGCATCGGAATGGCCTTCAACCCCATCCGGGCAAAGGTCCGAAGATACGCGACAAACATCTTGTTGTAGGCAATACGCCCGCTCTCGGCATCCAGATCGAAGGAATAGGCATCCTTCATCAGAAATTCCCTGCCCCGCATCACCCCGAAGCGCGGACGAACCTCATCCCGGAACTTCCACTGAATGTGATAAAGGTTTTTGGGAAGTTGCCGATAGCTCTTGATATGCGCAGCGGCGATTTCGGTAATCTGCTCTTCATTGGTTGGCCCGTAGAGCATCTCGCGGTCGTGCCGATCCGTTATGCGCAGCATCTCCTTGCCGTAATCCTCGTACCGTCCACTCTCGCGCCACAAGTCCGCAGACTGGATCGTC
>CALSRA010000046.1 GCA_943788635.1 uncultured Alphaproteobacteria bacterium
CATACCGCGCTGGCCAACGGCAATTCGGCGATGATCGAACAGGCCATCACCAAGCCGAACCGTGAAGGCAGCGGTAATCTGGGCCAAGTGAGCGCGCCGTCGGACAGCTACAAGACCAAAGACGGTTCGATCATCGTGCTGACCCTGGGCGAACACATGCACAAACGCTGGGCAACCCTGATGGGTGAAGATCACTGGCTGACCGACCCCCGGTATGCCAATGACGAGTTGCGCGCCGAACAGGGCAAGGTCATCAGCGCCCGCATGCAGGAATGGTGTTCGACCCGCACGACGGAAGAAGCGCTGTCCGAACTGGAAGGCGCCAGACTGCCCGCCGCACCGGTTCTGACGCTGCAGCAGTCGCTGGAAAACGAGCATATTCAGGAAGTGGGCTTCCTGAAGCCGACCGACTATCCGGGGCTGCCGACGCCGGCCCCCATGGTGGAATACGCCGGTCTAATTGTCGGAAACGCCGGGTTCCATCCGGATGCGCCCGCCGCAGCTTGGCGAGCATACAGCGGAAATTCTCGGTAGTCTCGGCTACAGCGCGGACGAGGTCGCGGCCTTCCGGGAAGCCGGTGTGGTCTGGAACGATGACGGGTCGGCCGGCGCCATGAAGGAAATCCCGTATCCCCGCCGGTGCGACCGTCTACCGCGAAGGCGATGCCAGCGATTGCGCCTATGTCATCGCGGATGGGGAGATCGAGGTGGTCCGGGCAGCAGGGGAAACCGCCGTTCCTCTGGCCATTTTGCGCGCCGGGCAGATTTTTCGGCGAAGTCGGCATTATCCGGAACAGGCCCCGCTCCACCACGACCCGCGCGGTGAGCGATGCCACACTGGTCGTCATTACCCGCGAAGACGTCGACAAGGCATTCGGCGGCGATAATTCGCTGGCGCTGACCATCCTGCGCATGCTCCTGTGAACGGCTGAGCGATGTCACCCAGAAGGTCTTCGAGGGTCAGGTCCATGCGGAAACCGTCGCCGCTTCAGCCGTCACCGAGATCCGCCTGATGCCGGGAAGCCCGGCGGTGGAATCGCAGATCGGACGGGACGGTATCCTGATCGAGACCCTGCCCTTCCGGGTTGGGCGCCGCGCCGTCGCCGGGGATGCCGGCAGCCGGACCGACGCCGAACTGCTGCTGCGCACGACCAAACCCTATGAAATGGCACCGGAACATTTCGTCATTGAATCAAGGGATGGCGCCCTGTATCTGCGCGACCTTGGCAGCGTGCTGGGCACGCTGGTCAACGGCGTGCGGGTTGCATCCTTCGAACAGAACGACAGTGTCCCGCTGAAACCCGGCATCAACCATGTCGTTGCCGGGGGAATTGATTTCGTCGATCACGTTCAATCTGGTGATCGAAACCGCCTGACCCTCACCCGCAAAAAGGGAGAGCCATCATGCTGCTTCGCATAGTATCTCTTGGCGTAATCGCCCTCGCCTTCCTGATCCCGCTACATGCCATAAACGCTGAAGAAGTCGACCTGCAGCTCGTTCTGACGGCAGATGGGTCTGGCTCCATCGATGACGGGGAGTTTCAATTGCAACGGGAAGGCTATGCCGCCGCGATAACCGATGAACGTGTGCTTAACGCCATAACATCCGGGTACCGGCAAGCCATCGCCGTCGCGTTTGTCGAATGGGGGGCCCCGGAATCACAGCACACCATCGTCGACTGGACCGTGATACGCGACAAGGCTTCAGCACAGGCTTTCGCGGACAAGCTGCTCGCCGCGCCGCGCATCGCCTATGGCTATAACTCCATCAGTAATGCCATCGCCTATTCCGCCACTCTTATCCGCAACAGCGGCCATACGAGCCCCCGTAAGATTATCGATATTTCCGGCGATGGCCCGCAGATGAACGGTCAGCCGCTGGCGCCTGGTCCGTGCCCAGGCCATCGGCGAGGGTATCACCATAAATGCCCTCGTCGTCGCCGCCGATGGCGGGCGATTTCCCGGCATGTCGGGCGAGTCGCTGTTACAGCATTACCAGCTTGATGTAATCGGTGGCCCTGGCGCATTCGCCATGACAGCCGACGGCAGACAGCGCTTTGCCCATGCAATCCTGAACAAAATGATCCGTGAAATCGCAATGCGCCCCTAGATCGAACAGCGATCCTTCCCGCGCCTGCTCTCACCCACTAGAATAGCAGGCGGGGGAAGGAGCCCAGAAAACTCATGACATCTAACATTACCACCGCAACGGCTCCGCCGCCGGGAATCGTGCGGCTTGTCGCCACGGTCTTTCTGCCCTTCGCCGGCGGGTACTTCCTGTCCTACCTGTTCCGGTCGATCAACGCGATTATCGCGCCGCAACTCGTCTCCGAAGCCGGGCTCAGCGCGGGCGATCTCGGCCTGCTGACATCGGCCTATTTCTTCGCCTTTGCCGCATTCCAGATCCCACTGGGCATGCTGCTGGACCGCTTCGGCCCGCGCCGTGTGCAGGCCGCATTCCTGCTTTCGGCGGCGCTCGGCGCGTTCCTGTTTTCCATCGGCGACAGCAAGATCACCCTGATTTTCGCCCGCAGCATGATCGGCCTTGGTGTCGCGGGGGGGCTGATGTCGTCCTTCAAGGCGATCACCATCTGGTTTCCGGAAAAACGCTGGCCACTGGTGAACGGCTGTTTCATGGCGATGGGCGGCCTTGGCGCGGTTTCGTCAACGGTGCCACTGGAAGTCGCCCTGCATTATACCGACTTGGCGCGGCGTCTTCGTTGGGCTGTCCGCCGCCACGGTCTGTGTCTCCGCCATCATTTTCCTGATCGTGCCGGAGAAAAAATTTGCCGACACGCCCCGGCCGCCGACCCTGCGGGAACAGCTTGCCGGGATCGGGCATATCTATACCGACCGGCTGTTCTGGCGCCTCGCCCCCTTCGCCGTATGCGCCCTGGCCGCAAACATGGCGATCCAGTCGCTCTGGGCGGGCCCCTGGCTGCGGGACATTGCGGGTTATTCCCGCGTTGCGATCGCCGAACACCTGTTCCTGCTAAACGCCACCATGACCGTCGGTTTCGTCGCCTGTGGGGTCGTCAGCGACGTGCTGGAACGGCGCGGGTTCTCGCTCAACCAGATCATGGGCGCCGCTACCCTGATCTTCATGGGATCGCAGGCCGCCATCGCGCTCCTGGTGGATCCGACCGGATTATGGCCGTGGATCATCTTCGGCCTGACGATGAACTTCACCGTACTCGCCTATACCCAGTTGACCCGGCATTTCCCGATAACCTACGCGGGCCGGGCGATTACGGCGCTGAACGTACTGGCGTTCGGCGGTGTCTTTTTCGCTCAGTACGCGATGGGCGCGATCATCGACCTCTGGGAACTGAAACCCGATGGCGGCTATCAGGACATGGCCTATACCGCGGCATTCGGTACGTTTCTGCTGCTGCAGGTCGTCGCCTTTGTCTGGTTTCCTGATCCCGGGAAAACCGAAACCCCCGGCAGACTGACCCGCAGGGGTCACGTCCCCAGGGTCTGCTCGCGCGTTTTCAGGAAACGGATATCCGGCCAGTCTTCCTCGGCCTTTTTCAGCGCCCCAGGCATTACGCGCCAGGAAAACCAGCGCGCCGTCATGGTCGTCGGCGAGGCTGGAACGGTTGGAATCGGCAAATGACTTCAGTTTGCGGGGATCCTCGGCAGTTACCCAGCGCGCGGTGTAAAGCTCCGTCGCTTCGAATCGCACCGGCACGTCGTATTCCGTACGGATACGGTCGGCCAACACGTCGAATTGCAGCGAACCGACGACACCGACAATCCAGTCGGAACCAAGCCGGGTCTTGAACGCCTGTCCGACACCTTCTTCCGCCAGTTGCGTCAGGGCGCGTTCCAGGTGCTTCGCCCGCAACGGGTCTTCCGGCCGCACGCGGCGCAGCAGTTCCGGCGCAAAGCTCGGGATACCGGTGAACTGCAAGGCTTCGCCTTCGGTCAGGGCATCGCCGATGCGCAGGTTACCGTGGTTGGGCAGACCAATGATATCGCCGGGCCAGGCTTCCTCGGCAAAGCCTCGGTCCTGCGCCAGAAAGAGCACGGGATTATGCATATTCACCGACTTGCCGCTGCGCACATGATGCAGCTTCATGCCCCGTTTGAAATGCCCCGAACACAGCCGCACAAAGGCAATACGATCACGGTGCTTGGGGTCCATATTCGCCTGGATCTTGAACACGAAGCCGCTGACCTTTTCCTCGTCGGGAACAACGGTGCGGGTCGCACTCGCCTGCTCCCGCGGGGATGGCGCCGTCTTCGCCAGACCGTTCAGCAATTCCCGCACGCCGAAATTATTGATCGCACTACCGAAATAGACCGGCGTCAGATTGCCTTCGCGAAAGGCTTCGCTATCGAATTCCGGGCACAGCCCGCGCGCCATATCGACTTCCTCGCGCAGCCGCTTCAGGGCCGGGGCCGGCAGCAATTCGTCCAGCTTGGGGTCGTCCAGTCCGTTACAGGCACGGCCTTCATCCATGGAATCGGTTGAATTGCGATCGAACATCAGCAGACGATCATGGATCAGATCGTAACAGCCCAGGAACTCACGGCCCATACCAATCGGCCAGCTCGCCGGGGTCACCTCGATCTGCAGCGTCTGTTCGATTTCGTCCAGTAACTCGAAGGGGTCGCGCGACTCGCGATCCAGCTTGTTGATAAACGTGATAATCGGCATATCGCGCAGGCGGCATACCTCGAACAGCTTGCGTGTCTGCGCTTCGATACCCTTCGCGGCATCCAGTACCATGACCGCGGAATCGACTGCGGTCAGTGTGCGGTAGGTATCCTCACTGAAATCCTCATGGCCCGGCGTATCCAGCAGATTGAATGTCAGACCATCGTATTCATAGGTCATGACCGACGAGGCGACCGAAATACCGCGTTCACGCTCGACCTTCATCCAGTCGGAATGCGCCCGCCGCTGCGCGCCACGCGCCTTGACGGCGCCAGCCAACTGAATGGCGCCACCAAACAGCAGCAGCTTTTCGGTCAGCGTCGTCTTGCCCGCATCAGGATGCGAAATGATGGCAAATGTCCGCCGCTGGGCGACGGAATCGGTTAACAGGCTCATGAATTTCAACTGTTTAGGAAGGCCAATAGCGCGCCATTCATATAGGAACTGGCCCCCGTCACTCAAGGATTCATCGCAACCCCGTGCTTAACCATCAATGCGGCATAATCAACGTGTCCTGCCCGGTTTCCGCACGAATTTCCTCATGCCGGATATCCTTGGCCAGCTCCAGCCGGGCCGGATGGGTCCCGCCGACCCAACGATCCATCACCTGCGCCGCTACCAGATCGCCGGTCACGTTGATCGTCGTCCGGCACATGTCCAGAATCCGGTCGACCCCCAGGATAAGCGCGATCCCGCCCGGCGGTACGCCGACGGTTACCAACACGGTTGCAAGGATTACGATGCCGACCCCCGGCGTCGCCGGTGTCCCGATCGATGCCCCGACGGCCGTGACAACAACCAGCAGCATGCCGCCAAGGGAAACATCGACACCGAATACCTGGGCCAGAAACATCGCGGCGATGCCCTGGTAAAGCGCGGTGCCGTCCATATTGATGGTCGCCCCCAGCGGAATAATGAATTGCGCCACGGAAGGCCGAACGCCGTTCTTTTCTTCCGCTGTCCGGATTGTCAGCGGCATGACGGCCGCAGAACTGGATGTCGAGAAAGCCAGCAGGAAAACCTCCCGGCTGCCGACAAGGAAATCCAGGGGCTTCTTGCGGGCGATAACCGAAAGAATCAGCATGTAGACGCAAAACATCATTAACAGTCCCGCGATGACCGTCCCGATATAGACCGCAAGACCAACAAGGGCTTCCACGCCGGTTTTGGCAATCAATTGCGCGGTCAGACCGAAGACCGCGAAGGGCGCCAGCCACATTGCCCAGCGGACGACTGTCATGCAGACCTGCTGCACGGAACCAAGAAGATCAAGCAAGGGCCGCGCCTGCGCCGGTGCGATCATGACCAGCGCGACACCGACGATCATGCCAAAGATAACGACACTCAGCATATCGTTCTCGACCATGGAACCGATCGGGTTCGTCGGCAGCAGCGCCAGTATTTTCTGCGGCAATTCGTTGATGCCCGGCAGGCCGGAAACCGCGGTCTCCGGCAAGTCCACCGCCACCGTTCGGATCGATGCGGCGTCAATATAGCTGCCCGGTTCAACAATCAGGGCGAGGCCGATACCGATTGTTACGGCAATCGTCGTCGTTCCCACGAAATAGAACACGACACGGATACCAAGGCTTTTGAGCTGTTCGACATTCTCCGTCGCCGCAAGCCCCCGGATGATCGAGGCAAAGACCAGCGGTATTACAATCATCTGGATCAACGCCAGGAACAGTTGACCCGGAATACTGACCCAGGACCCGATGATCTGCGCCTGCGCCGGCATCACAAACCCGGCCGCCGGGCCCAGCAATACGCCTGTCCCCAGGCCGAGGAACATACCGATCAGCACCTGCAGCCAGAGCCGGCCCTGAATCAGGGCTTGCAGCGATTCAGAGAAATGCTTCAGGGATCGCGGATACAGGGTCGCAATCGTCACCGTTGCGCCGCCCCCGCCGGTCACGGGTTGATCGTCATCCGCCATCCATGATTTCCGTCAAGCTACACCCCAAAATTGGAGACACACACTAGCACCCTGCAACCAGGCCACCATGATACGTATCAATCCGGCCGGGGCATTGGCATTGCTTCCGGCGAAGCACTATTCTTGTCCCCGGCCTTGGGCCGAAAAACACACGCCAATCAGGCTTTCGGACGCATCCAGCGGGAGAAAAACGAATGAAAATTACCGAGGTCAACACCTACCCGCTCCGGATGACGCTAAAGGAACCGAGTTGGACCGCCCATGAAATCAGCGGCGCGGCAACGCTGACGCTGTTCGAGGTCAAGACCGACGAAGGCCTCACCGGATACGGCGAAGTGCAGGGTGGCCCGCAGAAAACGATCTGCGATCTGGCTTCCACGTATGGCGAATGCATTGCCGGCATGGATCCGCTGGGACATGTCGATATCTGGGAGAAACTGTTTTCGAGCACCAGTCCCCGCCCCGGTGGGCTGGGCGGTTGGGACGGGCTTCCCGCCCCCCTGCCCCGCGGCCAGCGTCCACAGGCGATGGCGGCCATCGGCGGAATCGATATCGCGTTGTGGGACATCAAGGGCAAAGCGGCCAACATGCCGGTCTACAAGCTGCTGGGCGGCAGCCGCCAAAGCGTCTTCACCTATTCCACCGGCGGCTATTACATCGAAGGGGCGCCGCTGGAATCCTGCGCCGAGGAATTCGCGAAATATGTCGAGATGGGCTACCGCGCGGTAAAGGTCAAAACCGGCGCGTTTTCCCCGAAGGACGAACTGACCCGCATCAAGGCGGTTCGCGATGCCATCGGCCCCGACGTATTGTTGATGCTGGATATGAACGCCCCCTATGGGGTCGAGGACTGCATCAAGTTCGCCCATGCCGTCGCGCCCTATGACATTTTCTGGCTGGAGGAGCCGCTGCACTGGCATCTACAGCCCGCTGATTATGTCCGGCTGGCCAACGCATCGCCGATCCCACTGGCGCATGGCGAGCGCGAATGGACCCGGTTCACGATCCGTGACTTTATCGATTCCGGGTCATTGGGCTTTGTGCAATTCGACTCGACGCGTCACGCGGGCTTCACTGAATCGCTGCGCATCGCGCATCACGCGGAACAACAGGGCGTCAAGATCGCGCCGCATACCGCCCCCCAGATCCATGGTCATCTGGCATCCGCCTTCGGCGATGCGGCGTTCGGTGCGGAATCGCATGGCGGCACCGACCGGCACCCGATCCAGCACGGGCTGTATACCGAACACGCGGATGTCCGCGACGGCATGGTTCATCTGAACGACAAGCCGGGATTCGGAATCGGGATCGACTGGGATTTCGTGAAAAAGGTCGGGGCTTAAACCCCGACCATTCTACGCGGCGTCAGCCTTGTCGTTATACGCTGCCAGCAATTCGGGCGATGCATTGTAAATCGGCGTGTGACCGCGCAGCAGTATCTGCGTGCTGCGTTCATAGGCGGCGCTGGGAATGTTATCCACACCATCCTTCATGGAACCGTTGATCGTGGATTTCAGCAGCCCCGCCGGATTGGCCATGCGGACGATATGGTCCTTCGGTTCCGGCCCCAGCGGCTCCAGCCCCTGCGCGATTCCATCGGCAACCGTACCGGATACAAGACAACAGGCCGCCAGACACGCGCCCCCCGTTACGGCAAGTGACTTGTGCGCCGCCTGCGGGGTGAAGTAACGAACCCGGACATTCGCCCCGGCGGCGGATTCTTCCGCACTCGGTTCGGCAATGATACAGACCTTGGGAATGGTCTCGCTCGCCGCCAGTTCCGCTTCCGTCATCGGCGTACCATCCTTGCGCGCCAGCCCCATCTTGATCCCGGCCTGAACCCAGATGCTCTGTATTCGCGCCCGGAAATCGGCATCGGCATCCAGGTCGGTCGGCGCTTCGGATGCGGTTTTACCCATATCGGTCGCGCGAATGATCACCATCGGCACCGCGAGGTCGACAATGGAAACCTCGATGCCATCGAACGTATCGGTCAGATTCCCGGTCGGGAACAGCTTTCCGGTCTTGGCCCCGACCGGATCCAGCAGCGCAAGCTGTACACCCGGCCAGTGGCCCATCACCCCCGGGATGACCGTGTCCGATGCCATCGGCTTCCCGGATTCCGGCGTATCAAGCAGGGCATGCGTCACGACCCCGGTATTGGTATTGTAGATACGCACCTTGCTGGTACCTTGCTGTAGTGACACCAGCCCGACCCGGTCGGCAAAAACCGGCAATGCCGCCGACATATTGCCGCAATTGACGCTCCAGTCGATCGCCGCCTTGCCCGGCGCCAGTTGCGCCAGCGTGCTGTCGATATCGGCATCGTCCCGGTCGGACCGCGCAACAATAAAGACTTTGCAGCTTTGCGGAATGCCACGGCCAAGCCCCGTAATCTGTGAATTCGCGGCGACCTCTCCTTCCAGCGGCACGCCCATGATATGGCGGATCAATTCTTCCCGCAGCGCAAGGTCCGTCGGCAAGTGTTCCTCGCACAGCAGAATGCCGGTCGAGGTGCCGCCACGCATGTGATAGACCGGAATCTCAAGGACTCCGTCGAGAAACCGGGGCGCCAGACCGTGGAAATGAACCGGTTGGGACGTTGACACACTATTCATGATCGAACCTCAATTCTGTTCTTTTGGCACCTATGGCACTGAATAATTTAGCCGTTTTATACCCGCTTCCCGAGTGACAGGAAAGCCAGCCTGCATTTATGCGCCATAAACCTTTTTCATCCGTTGATAGGCTTGGTGAACCAGCACTTCGAGAACCGCAAGATCGATATTCTCCAGCCGGTTAATGTACAGGCACGACACGCTGGTCCGGACCTTACCCAGCCTAGCGAGCAGGTCTTCATATTGCCCGAATCCCGGCATGATATAAACGGTCAGGGCCTGCTTACGAGGCGCATAACCCGTGACGAACCAATCACCCTCCCGGCCACTCTCATATTTGTAGTGATATCGGTCGAATCCAACGATGCTATCTCCCCACATCTTCGGCTCCAATCCTGTCACGCGGCGCATCATCTCGTTGACGACACGGCAATCGTCCTGCCGTCTTCGCGGTTCTACCTTGTCTAAAAACGCGGCAACGCTGGCATCGTTTTCTTGTGTTTTATTAGACATAGCGTCCCCAGATTACATTCGTTCATATTGTGGCGACTGAAGGGAATCGATACGATCCAGTTCACGGTTGAAACACGCATTTATTGTGTTTCCTGGAACAGTTACCGGAATCCAATGCAGCACGTGGATCACAAAATACATACATCCGAAAAAACATGGTGACGGTAAACCGTTCCCAGTTTCTTGAAAATACGAAATTTCGCGGTGGCGCGGCACGGATACGCTTCCGCCTCTCCGTCGTCCTGGCTTTCAGCATTGGCACGTTGGTTCTACTCGCCGTTCTGGCGGTGCTGGCCTTGCAGGTTCGCGCCAATGTGAAAAACACGCTCGACCTGTTGAACGATAAAGCACAATTCATTCTGAAGAGCGTCGAACGCGATGTCGCCAGCCATCTCAACCCCGTCCGCGAACAGCTTGAATTTATCGCGCGGCAAATTGAGGACGGCGCCTACGATATTACGGACAGGAAACAGCTGGGCACGCTTCTGACCGGCGCCCTCGCACCGTTACCGCAGGTAGATCGTATCGTCGTTGTCGATCCAAACCGCCGCGCCTTTGGCATTCGGCGTAACCCCGACCATAAGACCGAGGTCATTGAAAGAATTATCGTGGCACAGCCGATCGATACGGAAGCACACCAAAACCTGATGACGACAAAGGGCATTATCTGGGGCAGGCTGGTTCATCGGAACGGCGAAACCTTCCTCACGGTGCAGCGCGCGTTACGTCGGGACGGCAACATCATCGGGTTTATCGGCGCCGGCGTATCGACGACAGAACTGTCACGCGTGGCGGACGAAACGGGTGCATTGCTCAGCCAGCCAACAGGCAATAATGGAAGCAAGCAATTATACACGGCGTTCATCCTGTACGGCCCCAACAACGTTCTGGCCCATCCAAACCTGACCAGCGACAGTTCGCTTCAGTCTGATAAGAAACCCGCCATCAGCATTTTTGAAACAGGCGATATCGTGCTCAGTGAATTGTGGAACGGGGTTCCTATTTCCGGTTTCGAACAGGCCGCCGCAGAAGACGTCAATGTCGTCGGTGTCACGCTTGGCGATATCGATTATGTCGCGCTCTACAAATGGGTATACGACTATGGTGAAATCCCCTGGGCGATTGGGGTCTGGTCGGAGGCCGGCGACCACAACACCGAACTGCTGCGCCTCAACTTCGCTGCGCTGGCGGGGCTCGCCATAGCATTGGTTGCTGTCCTTGCCGCGATCCTGGTCGGGCGACAGATCGCGAAACCGATTCACAGAGTTTCCCTGAATGCCCTCAAAATCGGGAATCTCGACCTGAATGAAATCGAAATCCTGCCACCGAGCAGGATCAGAGAACTCGACGACGAAGCGACAGCGTTTAACACGATGCTCGCCGGCCTGCGATCATTCGAAACCTATGTGCCCCGCACCATTGTCGCGCGCCTGATGCATGCCGGTGGCGACCGCGTCGAATCAACCCAGCGCCGCGTGGCCATCATGTTCACGGATATTGTCGGCTACACCGCCGCATCGGAAAACCTGTCCGCAACGGAAGTCGCCGAGTTCCTGAACAATCATTTTTCGACGATTGGCAATTGTGTCGAAAACGAAGGTGGAACCATCGACAAGTTTATCGGCGACTCATTGATGGCATTCTGGGGCGCGCCGGATGATCAGGAACAGATTGAGCAACGGGCCTGCCCTACCGCAATCGCAATCGCCAATGCACTGGCCCTCGAGAACGAGGAACGCCGCGCCAGGGGTCAGGACAGTGTACGCCTGCGGATCGGTATTCACACCGGCGATGTCGTGGTCGGCAATATCGGCGCACCCGGGCGCATCAATTACACAATCGTAGGCGACACGGTGAACCTTTGCCAGCGGCTCGAAGCGCTCGGTAAGGAAGTCGACCCCACGGCTGAATTCATCACGCTGATCAGCAAGCCCGTGCGCGACGCATTGGATGCAGACTTTCCCGTGCAGCCGGTTGGAACCTTCGATATCGACGGCCGCACTGGCAAAGCCGAAGTTTTCCGGTTAATCGCCTGACCGTCAAACGGCACTCACCCTGTGCCATCTAATTTCGGAACAGCCTCACATGCGATTGATTAAAGGCGAGCCGGTAGCCTATGGTTGGTCACACTGCAAATAGCATCGGGGACGACCATGCCTGACACATCCGCTCCGACGAATTCCAAAATCGTCGCCGCCTATCGCGAATACACGCCGAAATCCGCGGCACGCGCAACACAGGCAAAACAGGTTTTTCCCAGCGGGCTGGTCCACGATTCACGCAAGCTGGATCCCTATGCCTTCTACGTTGATCGTGCAGCGGGATCGCATAAGCACGATATCGATGGCAACGACTACATCGATTATTACGGTGGGCATGGGGCGCTTATTCTTGGCCACAGTCACCCGAAGGTTCTCGAAGCCGTTCATGCGCAACTGGATCTCGGCACCCATTTCGGCGCATGCCACGAATTGGAAATCCGCTGGGGTGAGCTGGTAAAGCAGCTCGTACCATGCGCCGAACGGGTCCGGTTCACCTCGTCAGGGACCGAAGCCAACCTGATGGCGCTGCGGCTTGCCCGGGCATTCACCGGCAAGCCCAAACTGGTCCGGTTTCACGGCCATTTCCATGGCTGGCACGATCATGTCGCCTTTGGCGTGGCGAACCATTTCGACGGCACCCCAACGCCCGGCGTTCTGGACGGGATCGCGGAGAATGTTTTGCTGGCACCACCGGATGACATTGAAGCCGTCCGACGGATATTCGAAAGCCATGACGACATCGGGGCGGTCATCATTGAACCGACGGGCGCCAGTTTCGGGCAGGTCCCGGTCACGCCGGAATTCATTACTGAACTGCGCGCCATCGCCACCGAACACGGCGTCGTTATGATCTTCGACGAAGTGGTAACCGGTTTCCGTGTTGGCCCTGGCGGGGCACAAGCCCATTACGGGATCATGCCGGATCTGTGCAGTATGGCGAAAATTCTCGCTGGCGGGTTGCCGGGCGGGGCTGTTGCCGGCAGAGAAGACATAATGGAGCTGCTCGACTTCGAGGTTGCCGAAGCCAAGGGCTTCGAAAAAATCGGCCATCAGGGTACCTACAATGCCAACCCCATGTCCGCTGCGGCAGGCATCGCGGCACTGGAGCTGATCGCCGCGGGTGGCATTTGCGACACCGCCACCGCGAAAGCGGACAGGCTGCGGCGAAAGGTCAACGAAGCCTTCGAGGCGGAGGATGTGCCCTGGGCCTGTTATGGCGAACATTCCGGATTCTACATCTTCACCAACCCGGACCGACTGCCGATCACGCCAACCGCATTCGACCCTTTCGCCCACAGCCATGCGACACTGAAGGGTAATCAGAAGAAAGAAACGATCACGAAACTGCGGCTCGGGATCATCCTCAATGGCGTGGATATGTCCGGCAAACCCGGCGGACTGACTTCTGCCGTGCACAGTGATGCCGACATCGACGCGACAGCCGAGGCCGTCCGTGCCGCCGTCCGGATGCTGAAAGACGAAGGCGACCTCGCCGCTTGACGTCCCGGCGCACCCCATGATGCCGTTGCGGGCGCATACGCCTACTAGCCGGCCTGCTCGTGGGTCTGGTGGTTCTGGCGGCGGGTGGCGGTTTCCTTTGGTTGCGCAGTTCGCTGCCGGACCTGCAGGGAGAAAAATCCGTGGTCGGCCTTGGCGACCGGGTGGAGATAATCCGTGATTCCAACGCCATCCCGCATATTTTCGCCAAGACGACTGCCGATGCCTATTTCGCGCTCGGTTATGCCCATGCGCAGGACCGGTTATGGCAGATGGAGTTCATGCGCCGGGTCGGTGCGGGACGGCTGGCGGAGATACTGGGCGAGAAGGCCGTCGGCGCCGACCGTTATATCCGAACCCTGGGCATTCCCCGGGTTGCCGCCGCCATTTCGGTACGCATGCCAGCCGAAGGCAAGGTGATCCTCAGCGCCTATGCCAAGGGCGTCAACGCCTGGCTGGCGAATAGATCCGGCGCCCTGCCGCCAGAATTCGTTCTGCTGCAAATTGACCCAGAGCCCTGGAAGCCCGCAGATTCGATCCTCTGGAGCCGGTTAATGGCGATGCGCCTCGGTCGCAACAACCGAACCGAACTGATCCGTGTCCAGGTGGCGCGCGCGCTGGTGGACAAGGGGCTGCCCGCGACACTTCTGGACGAATTGTGGCCGCAGCCGGCCAGCCACGGCCCCGTGACGATCCCGGATGCCGTCAGGAAGGCGGCGGCTCTTTTCGATACCCTGCCCGGCGCCAAAGGCTTGGATCTTCCTGCCGACAGCGGATCCAATGGGTGGGTCCTTCACGGTACGCGAACCATTACCGGCAAACCTATACTGGCCAACGATCCGCACCTGCGTTTCGGTGCGCCGATCATGTGGTACCTGGCACGGATGGAGGCACCGGGGTTGAGCCTGACCGGCGCAACGGTACCGGGTGTCCCCTTCATGCTCCTGGGGCATAACGGCGCAATCGCCTGGGGCATGACCAGCGCCGACGCCGATGTCGAGGATCATTTCGTGGAAACCCTCGATCCGGAAAAGCCCGGCCACTATCTGGCCCCTATCGGATCCTCCCCCTTCGTGACCCGAAGCGAAACCATCCGGGTGAAGGACGCCGACGACGTTGTGATGACCGTCCGCACGACACGGCACGGGCCCGTTATTTCCGATCTTTCGGCGGATACGGCGGATGGTCAGGTTATCGCCCTCTCGACCACGGCACTGGACGTTAATGACGGGACCGCTACCGCGCTGATGGGGATCAACAAGGCGCGGGACTGGGAGCAGTTCCGCGATGCGGCACTCGGGTTCAAGTCGCCCAGCACCAACCTGTTCTTCGCCGCAACGAATGGCGATATAGGCTTCTATTCGGCAGGGCTGATCCCCATCCGTAAATCCGGTGACGGTCGTGTCCCGGCTTCCAGTCCGGACGGATCACAGGACTGGATCGGCTATGTGCCCGCCATTGAACAGCCCATGCTGTACAACCCGCCTTCGGGTAGCATTGTAAATGCAAACAACCGGACGGTTGGCGACCGGTATGAATGGTTGCTCACACGCGACTGGAACCAGCCATTCCGCGCCGAGCGCATTCGCGAAACCCTGGACGGGGAAAGCCGCCATGACCTCGCCGCCAGTATGGCCCTGCAGCAGGATACGCTCTCGACGGCGGCGCGGCTTCTTCTGCCGCTGATGCTAACTGGCACGCCGCAAAGCGACAGGCATCAACAGGCGCTTTCGATCCTGGCGAGTTGGGATTTCAACATGCGGCGGGACCGGCCAGCGCCAGCAATTTATGCCGCCTGGCTGCGGCGGCTCGGGCAAACCATCATCGCGGACGAGATCAGCGGGCCCCTCGTGGAACGCTACCAGCGGCTGATCAACAGCCCCAATCCGCGCCTTATCGAGCTTGTCCTTACGGGGCAGCAGCACTGGTGCGACAACGTTACAACGACAGGTGCCACCGAGACCTGTGGCGACCAGCTCAGCCTGTCACTTGATCAGGCGCTCAACGACCTTACCGAATACCTGGGCGATGATATGGCGAGCTGGCGCTGGGGCGCGCTGCACCGGGCAACATTCACCCATCGGATATTGACCAATATTCCAATCCTGAAAGGCCTGGCGGATCGCGACATTCCATCGGATGGCGGTCTGCACACAGTTAACCGCGGCGGCTACTCGGCCGGGGAAACGCCGGCACCCTTTAGCCAACTCGACGGTTCGGGCTACCGCGCCGTGTATGATCTTTCGAATTTGGGAAACAGCCGGTTCATGATCGCGACCGGCCAGTCAGGCAACTTCCTGTCGGATCATTACGACGACCTGCTGCGGCGCTGGCGGGATGGTGAATATATCACCATCGCCGGGAGCCGGGAGGATGTCGCCCGCACCGCGGACAACATCCTTACACTGACACCTGAAACTGGTAATCAGTCCCGGTAGGACGAATCGATCCGGTCGAGCTTGCGCAGCCATGCCGGCCATTCCAGCTTGCCCGTCGGGCGATGCCCGTTACCACTGTTGAACTGCCGACCGCGTTCGATGGATATCTTCTGCACTTCCTCGCTGATCGGATACAGCTCGGCACCCGTCTGCTGGAAAGCGAGCTGCATGCGGCAGGCGCGTTCGGCCCGGAACATCCAGACGAACGCTTCACCGATGGTCCGGCCAACGGTCAGCAGGCCATGGTTGCGCAGGATAAGAATTCTGTTGTCACCAAGATCCTCGACGATCCGGGCGCGTTCGTCATGATCGGTCGCCGGTCCTTCATAGTCGTGGTAACCGGTCGTATAGGTGACCGCGAGCGCATGCTGGTTGATCGGCAGAAGACCATCCTTTTGCGTCGCAACGCTGGTACCGGCCGTCGTATGCGTGTGCATGACGCATTCGAGGTCATGATTCGACATGTGAACGGCACTGTGGATGGTAAAGCCGGCCGGGTTCACCTGATATTCCGAATCGTCGATGGCGTTGCCATCCAGGTCGACCTTGATCAGAGACGATGCGGTGATTTCATCGAACAACATGCCATAGGGATTCAACAGGAAATGGTTTTCCGGTCCCGGCACCCGTGCCGAAACATGTGTGCCAATGCCATCGGACCATCCATTCAGGTCGATCAGCCGATACGCCGCCGCCAGATTGACCCGAACGTCCCATTCCGCGTCGGAAATATGATCCGCGCGTTTTATTGATTGCACAGCCGCTACCATGAGGTGCTCCCTTTGATCCTGCTATTTTGAGTGAAGATTACGACGATATTAGCGCCGCGCGACGATTACGCAAATCCCCGCAACACCGGGACACGCTTCGCCTAGCGGATTGTCACCTCGACCCGACGGTTCTTCGGCTCCGCAACATTATCGGCAGTGGGAATCACCGGATTGTTCTCCCCATGCGAGGAAACTTCGACCCGTTTGAGTTCCAGCCCCGCCTCCACAAGCCGTTCGCGCGTGGATTCCGCCCGTTTCAGCGCCAATGCGGCATTTGCCTCAGCCCTGCCAACCCGGTCCGTATGACCAACAATCGACATTTCCGCCACCGTATAGGTTTTGATTTCCTCGAATATCCCGGGCAACTGACGAATTGATTCTTCGGTAAGCTGGTCCGTTCCCGACCGGAAATTAAGAATGAACGTCCTGGGGCCCCGCGGCGTCGTCTGGATGGCCCCGCTCCAGACCTTGTTGATCTGCGCCTCATCCAGCGTCTGCGGTGCTTCAGGCGCCTGTGTCACACCGGCTACCTTGATCGACTGGTTGGCCTGATCAATTTTCTGACGCCCGGCATCGTTTACGACCTCAATGGAACCAACTTTGCCATTTTCGTCCGGCAGCAGAACGAACACATTTCCCTGTCCCGCACAGGCAGACAAGAAAAGCAACGGCAACAGGACGATGCGTCCATAACACGCCACCGACGAAATGATGGTCTGCACAGTTCTGAAAACCATGGTCATGTCATTCCCCCTCCACTTTCGCCAGGAACCGGGTTCCGCGCACCACCACGGTTGCTACCGGTGTTTCAATCCGGACAGATTCGGGAGAGAGCTTGGCAATGACGCCAGAGATATACTGCATCGTTCCCTTGATGATATGCACCAGGAACGCGAGCTTGTTGTCTTTGGGTGAAAACTCAAACTCTTTGAGTTCAATACGGGAATTCGGCCCGATCGATATCCGCGTGCCGTCCTTGAAGGTCAGTCCCACAGACCCGCTCGCCGTTTCAACCACATCGGAACGAAAAATGGGCTGCCCGACTTCGAGGGCCTGGCGGTCACCGGACTGGATGGTAAATGCCGAGCCTTCCAGCACCTTGACCAGGGCAACACCGTCTTCTTCAGCCATCGCAGCCGGCGCGAAAAGCACGGCTAACGCGAGCCAACATATTCTCAACCGCATCGAATTCCCCTTAATCCCATTCATCAATGGATAGAATACACCCTAGTTCTTGCTGCTTCGTAAAACCCGCCGTGCCGGAAAATACAAAGTTACCGTGGTTCCCTTGTTCTCTCCGCTCGTCACGCCGACCCGTCCATCATGTAGCGCCATCTGCGCCGTCGCGATGGGCAATCCCAAACCGATACCTCTGGCACTGTCAGACTTGCTCTGATCGACATTGTGAAATATCTCGAAAGCTTCCGCGACCTGCTGTCGATTCATACCACTGCCGGTATCGATGACGGATATGGCATACTCACCCTTCGCGATATATTTACCGGCAATACGGACACTCCCACCGGCGGGCGAAAACTTCACGGCATTCTGTAACAGGTTCAGCAAAATGCGTTTCACCATATTGCGGTCGGCTCGCAGGTGCGGCATCGCAATACGGTCATCAAACAAAATCGCCGTATCGGCCTGATTGCGGGCACTTCCAATAGCCATAATGCTCTCAACAATCGCGTCTTTCAAATCGAAATCCGTGATCGTGAGCTTCGTCTCGCCAGCCTCAAGCGTCGCCATTTCCAGTATTTCGGTCACCATTCCCAACAAGTCGCCCGCAGAGCCGTGAATATCGCTCGCGTAGTCGACGTATTTCGATGGCGTGACGGGCCCCAGCGCGCCGTCCTTGATCATTTCGGAAAACCCCAGAATGGCGTTTAGCGGGGTCCGCAGTTCATGGCTCATACTGGCCAGGAAATTGGTTTTGGACCGGCTCGCGGCCTCAGCAAGCATCAGTGCCGTCTCCCGTTCCGCCGCTGTTTGCCTTCGTTCGTGCTGGGTCTTGACGATTTCCGATCCAATGAAGCCGAGATAGCAAGCGACAATGGCCACTACCGCAAAGCTGGGGTCGAACAGAATGCGATGAAACGCCATCATATAGATGCTGATACTGATCAGGCATGCGACATAAATAAGGACGGCAAGCTGGCCCGGATAAGTTCGAAGTCGGCCATGCAGCAACATGATGCCAAGACAGCCCGCGAGTGTCGCAAGCAATTCGAAGAAGAATTGAACCTGTGACCGAATCAGGAAAATGTCTGACACGAGATTTTCGACAAACAGGGCGTGCAGATCCAGTGCCGACGTCAGCACGCCGCCGGTCGATATGAATGTCCGCTCCAGCCCGGCGCCGGTCGCTCCCAATACGATAATTCGGTCATGAATTTCATCATGCGCATGATTGCCCAACAGAACATCGACCGCAGACAGGCGCATGAATTTGTCCTGCGAAATATGTCGAAGCCAGATATTGCCGGCCGGGTCGGTCGGAATTTCCTGCGTTCCGACTTGCAGGCCATCGATCCCGAAGCCCTTCATTTCAATGCCGATAGCCGATGCCTTGCGATAATTACGCATGATCTCGACACCGAAACTCGGGACGATTTCCGCGCCGACAAGCATGACGGTCGGAAGGCGCCTGATAATGCCGTCCTGTCCCAACTCAATACTCGCGACACCCGACCCCGCACTGGCAGCCTCCAGCTTGGGAAGGCTTTTGAGTAATGCCGGATAACGATTCAGACGCGCCGCAGACCGCCAATCAAGGCTGAGCTTGATTGGTGTTGGCGTCGATTGCTCCAAATTCCGTGGCGCGACCTCCTCGGGAATGATGCCCGTCGCGAGTACGGTCGGAACCAGGCGCATACTTTCGGCAACGGCATCGTCGTTCTGTGACAGTTCCGCCAACTCGTCGAGCAGCGCCTGAGACACCGGCATGTCTTTCAAGGCGTTTTCCGGTGAAAGGCGGTCAGGCTCCGAAAAGACGATGTTGACGCCAACGACAGCAGCCTCATCCAGTGCCAGCGCCGTTATCAGTTCGGCGATGCGGTCGCGGGGCCACGGCCATTGTCCCAGCGCCGCGATACTGCGTTCATCAATATCGACAATCGTTATCGGGGCAGCCGGCAGAGGAGACGGGATGATGCTTTGCTGGAAGTCGATATAGGCATTCTGCAACGCGATGAATGGCTTCAGCTCGGAAAGCTGCACAGCGGCAAGCAGCAATAACAGCACAACCCCGCCTACTCGGGCCATCCAAGCCTGAGACGCGTATATCCTATCAAGCAATACATATCGCCGCCGCGTCGGTTAACCGGAGCTGTGCTGACCGCTTAGAGGCCCAGCACCTGCTTGGCCAGAATGTTACGCTGAATTTCGTTCGAGCCACCATAAATCGTCGATGGTCTTGAGCCAAGAAACTGGTTCATAACGTCGACCTTGTTGTTACCGAGCAAAAGATCGTCTCGATAACTGCCTAGGTCCCCGGCCAACTCGACCATTTCCTCGGTGATCCGCTGGTAGGTTTCGGTTGCCCAAATTTTAAGGAACGAAACATCGGACCCGATTTCACCGCCTGACTTCAGGATCCCGGCATAGCGTTCAAACGAAGCCGCCAGGTCATGAACATCAAGGCGATGTTTGTTGTACCGTGCAGTAAACGCCGCATCAGTGAACGCATCGAGCGACTCCGCCAGCAACCTCAGACGATTGAGGGCATAGCTGCACATGCGCGGATTGCCGACGAAGATACGCTCGAACCCAAGCAGAGCCTTCGCCATCGTCCAACCCCGGTTCGGCTCCCCGACCAGGTTTTCCTTTGGCACCCGGACATTATCGAGGAAGACTTCGCAGAACTCCTCCTCACCACGGATATTGGGAATTGTCCGGATCGTAATGCCCGGCGTTTTCAGGTCACAGAGCAGGAAACTGATGCCTTCCTGAGGCTTCGCCGCGTCCTTGTCGGTCCGAACCAGCATATAAATCCAGCTGGCGTCATGTGCCAGCGAGGTCCAAATTTTCTGTCCGTTCACGACATATTCGTCGCCTTCCAGAACCGCGGATGTTCGCAGACTCGCAAGGTCCGAACCCGCATTCGGCTCTGAGTAGCCCTGGCACCAGATGTGATTTCCAGCGTGAATATTCGCCAGGAAATGCTCTTTCTGCTTCTCGGTGCCGTATTTGATCAACAGCGGCCCCACCATGACGATGCCCTGATCCGGCATACGGGCAACGCCGTGGCGTTCGAATTCCTCGGTGTAGATAATGAACTTGCCGGGGTCGAGACCCATGCCGCCATATTCCTTCGGCCAGACCGGGCAGAGCCAACCTTTCTCCGAAAGCTTATGGTACCAGTCCCGACATTCATCCATCAGGATCCGGCGTGGAAAAAAGCGTAATTCTTCGGGATAGTTCGCTTCGACCCATTCCCGGATCTCGGCGCGGAATTCGTCATCGCCAAGGGCGTTCATGTCACGTGTCTCGCTCATCCGAATGTTCCTTTATCAGGCCGCAACTTCAGGAGCGACATCCGCAAACCGTTTACGGTGCATATCCGCATTGCCCAGCCAGGCAGACAGGACCAGCGCCCGTTTCAAATACATGCCGATATGATAAGCATCGGTATAGCCGATACCACCATGCAACTGGATCGATTGCCGACCGATCAGCAGTCCGGCCTCGCTGCACCGCGCCTTCGCTGCGCTCGCTTCAGATGCGCGGTTTGCAACATCATCGGATGAATCGAAACACTGTACCGCCTGCCCCAGGACATCCCGCGACAATTCCTGCTGAATCCAGAGATCGACCAGACGATGCTGGAGCGCCTGGAATTTGCCGACTGGTCGGCCGAATTGTTCACGCTGTTTTACATAGGCCAGCGTGATATCGAAGGCCTCCTTCATAACGCCGACCAGTTCGGCAGCCGCGCAGACCCGTGCCTCATCAATGGCCCGAGCCATGATCGCCGCCGTGTCCTTGGCAACAAGCACCTGATCCTTTGCAACAGAAACCCCGTCCAGCGTCAACGTCCCGATATCCGTTTCATCCACGGCCCGGTCAGACGAAAGACCAAGGCCCTTTGCATCAGCGGCAACCCAGTAAAGGGCCAGTCCGTCCGGCCCCATCGCTGAAACAATAAACGCATCCGCCCCGGCCGCCGCCGGTATGAATTTCTTTGTACCGGAAATCAGGAACCCGCCGTCTGCCGGAACAGCCCGGGTCGTTATCGCAGCAGGGTCATACACATTCGCGGCTTCCTGCCAGGCCAGCGCCGGAATTACCGAACCGGATATCAGGTTTTCGATCTTTTCATTGCACAGATCCGGGTTGTCACCATCCCGCAACACCGCGCCCGCCAGTACAATTGCCGAAACAAAGGGCTCGGGTGCAACAACGCGTCCCAGCTCCTCAATAACCACCGCCGCCTCAGCGAAACCAAGGCCAAGCCCCCCCTGTTCTTCGGGAAGCAGAAGGCCAAACCACCCGTTTTCGGCCATCGTCTGCCAGGTTTCCCGGTCAAACGCTGCCGGCAGGGATCGGCGCTCGCGCGCGCCGTCGACACCGCCGCTGCGGGAAACGAAAGCCCGCGCACTGTCCTGCAGCATGCGTTGGGTATCATTCTGATCTGAATTATTGCTGGGCACTACCGGCGGACCTCTCCTGATTGCGACTTCGGCTACCGGGCGGCAGCGTCATTTCCGTGCTGGAAATCAATGCGTCGAACCATCGGCCCCGTCAAGGCATCACGGACAGTGAATATGTCACTGTACCGGACACAACTACAACCGACGCTAGATAGCCCCGGCGAGCGAAAAATTATTGAGGACGACATACGCATTGAATGCAACCACGGCACCAACGCAGGCAAAAACCGCACGCTTGGGGTGCATCAGCACAATCGCCACGGTAATCAGCTGCAGGGCCATTTTCGGCGCAAACCACCACCAGCCGAAAACATCCTGTGTCAGCGCCATAAGGGGATTTGCCTCTACCGCACCGGCAATCAGGCCCGCATTGGTCGAAATAACATCAAGAATACCCACAATGATGACTGCAGCCGCAACAAACCCCGCCCAGGGCGAAACACAGATGTTCCCTCGCGTTGCGATATCTTTTCCGTAACTCCAGGCGCGGTCCAGCATCACCAGTCCCTAATCGTTCTTTCGTTCAATTCAACCGAATAACGACCCTTGTTATTCGAGATATGTTCTAACCCGGATCGTTCCAAGGGCTTTCACCCAAACGGGCTACGAAAAAAATTTATCTTGTATTAAGTATAAACACGATAGAGATCGGTCGATAGTACCGCTTCAAGGTCAACGGTATTGATTGAAGGACGCTGCAAGTGACGAAATCCAGGGACCGCACCTGCCTGCTTGTCATTGTGACAGCGTTTCTGCTGACAGTATCCCCGGATCCGGTGTCCGCCGCCGTCGTCCAGTGCTACGACGAGGCCCGGGGGATCATCCAGCCGAAATCCCCGGATAAATGCGATGGCCTGGTTCTCAGTGAAGAAGAGGCCAGGAAGAAAAAGGCCGAATTACGCCGGGCCAGAATACTGCGGGCCCAAAAGCCCAAATCGGAACGCGAAAAAGGTCGCCGGGGTCATGGAACCGGGTTTTTCGTCAGCAAAGACGGCAAGGTCGTCACCAATCAGCATGTCATCGAAAAATGCCAGAAGGTAATCTGGGTCAACACGACGGATGGTCAGGAAGGCGTCGCCTCGGTACTGGGGACCGATCCGGCAAATGACCTGGCATTGCTGGCCACGACGGTGAAGGCGCCGGCAATCGCCGTGTTCCGCAGCCCTGACACAATGAAGCCAGGCAACGAATTGACGGTCATCGGATATGGGACAACAAAACTGCCGCCAATCCGGCCGCATCTGACGCCTGGAACCTATCAGTCCCATAATCGCAAACGCACCCGTTTTCAGATGGATGCCGCGGTGCGTCCGGGCAATAGCGGCGGCCCGGTCTTTGACGAAAGCGGGTATGTCGCCGGCGTCGTCTATGCGCAGCTCAACACAGTGAAGACCTTTCAGGCGCGCGGCAAACTGATCCTCGACCGCGGCTTCGCAATCTCCAACCCCGTAGTTTTCCGATTCCTTGACCGGCATGACGTCACGATCAATCGGGCACCGGCCCCTGACGCAAAAAGCCGGGACGCGATTTTCAAGGAAGCCAAGCCGATTATTGCGCGGGTCAGCTGCCCGCAATAGTCGCTGAAAAGAGAACCCGCTCGCCTTATTCGACAATCGCTATTGACGGTTCCATCGCCGCATTGACATGGTGCGCGTTACATTCCGCCGACCGAAAATCGGAGACAACACCATGACCAAGATTACATCCGTCCGTGCCTGCACGGTGCGTATCCCACTGGACAACCCGACGACCTTTGCTACCCGAAAGGTATTGGCGCGTGATCTGACCCTGGTCGAGATCGAGGCCGATGACGGCCACAAGGGTATTGGTTTCACCTATGGCGGCAGCACCGGCGGCGGCATCGTCACCGAGGCGGTCCGCAATCTGCTGGCACCTGTCCTGATGGGCGAAGATCCGTTCCGGGTTGAAGGCCTTTGGGCGGAAATGTACCAGGAAGCGCTGCTGCAGGGCCGCGCCGGGTCCGTAATGCGGGCGCTCAGCGCACTGGACATTGCCCTGTGGGATCACAACGCCCGCGCAGCCAACATGCCGCTGTACAGGATGCTGGGTGGCTTCCAGAAGGAATCCGTACGCGGCTATGCCAGCGGCGGTTACTACCTCGATGGCAAGACACCCGAGGACCTGGCCGCGGAAGTACAGGGCTTCGTTGACCTTGGTTTCGAAGCCGTGAAGATCAAGGTCGGGCTATTGGGATTGAAGGAAGAAGAAGCCCGCCTTGCCGCCATTCGTGAACATGTCGGCGGCGACGTGCTGCTAATGCTGGATATTTCCAATGCGTGGAACGACATCGAAACGGCGATGCGATTTGCCCGTATCTACGAACCCTACGATCCGTATTTCTTCGAGGAACCGTTCTCGCCGGACGACCTGGACAATCACGCGCGGCTGGTCCAGCGCACCAATGTCCCCGTCGCCACCGGCGAAATCGAAGCCGGCCGCTGGCGGTTCAAGGAAATTCTGGAAAAGGGTGCGGCAACGATCCTGCAGCCCGATGCGATCTGCTGCGGCGGCATCACCGAATTCCGCCGCATTGCCGCCACGGCGGCAAGCTACGGCGTCTCGGTCGCCCCGCACGCCTATCATGAAATGCACGTGCATATTGTCGCCAGTACACCAAACGCGACCTTCATCGAGGTGTTCAATGACGATACGATCGTGAATTTCCGCCGGCTGATCGACACGCAACCCGTGGTCGAAAACGGCCGGGTCCTGCTGCCCCAGAAACCCGGCCTTGGGTACGATTACCTGCCCGACGTGATCGATAAATACGCAATCGACCCCTGGGCCTAGGGTTACCTAAAAGAGCCGCTCACTGGCCAGCTTCGCACCGTCCGCCAGGGCGCGAAGCTTGGCCCAGACGACGTCTTCCGCCACCTTGCCCATCCCGGCAGATGTATCGAAACCGCAATCCGTGCCGGCAATAACCCGCGATGGGTCACCGACTGCCTGGGCGATCCGCTCGATCCGGTCGGCGATGGTTTCCGGGTGTTCGATGTAGTTCGAGGTCGTATCGATCACCCCCGCGATCAGGTTCTGGTCATCCGCCAGCCTGGTATCCGCCAGAACTTTGTATTCATGCGCATGGCGCGGGTTCGCAAAGGGCAACACGATTGCGCCGACATCTGCCTGCAGGATGATCGGCAGGATTTCCTTCAGCGGCACGTCCATGTCATGCGGGCCTTCATAATTGCCCCAGCAGACATGCAACCGCACCTGGTCGCGAGGAACATCGACGAGACTGCGATTGATTGCGTCCACGACCTTTTCAACGAAACCGAGGAATTCGCTCATGGGCCGGTCCGCATAGGTCACGTGATGTTCCAGCGCCAGATCCGGACAATCGAGCTGCAACAGGAATCCGTGCTGGGTGATGGAATCGTATTCGACCTTCAGCGCCGTCGCGATGGCGTCGAGATAGGGGTCGAAGCCGTCATAATATTCATTCGGAATTGCCGCCGCGATAATGCCGGGCGACGGCGCCGTCACAAAGGCTTCGGAATATTGTGGCGATTCCGCATCGAGTATCCGCCGAAAATCATCGCATTCCCGGGCAACGAAAGCCGGATCCAGATAGCGAACCTCCTCCGTAACCGTCGGCACCTCGAAATTATTGATCGCTTCCTTAGCCGCCATCAAGGATTTGCGCTGTTCCACGAAGGCCGGGTATTTCGTGACATCGGCTGGCGGCCGGCGCGTGCCGAGCCCCTTGAAACCACTCATCCGATGACGGACATACAGGAAAAACGCCTCGCGCGGCTGCTCGCCATTGTTGAGAATATCGACCCCCCGAGGCGACCTGCTGCGGGATAACCCAGCGGGTCGCTTCATCGATCAGACGATCCAGTTCCACCGGGTCGATCGCCTCGCCCCGCGCCCGCCGTGCGAACAGGGTCGTCAATGCCGGCGGCCGTGGCAGGCTGCCCGCATGTGTCGTCAGAATGCGGTTCTCGCTGTTCTTCATATTTCTTTCCTCCCCGGCAGCAGGCCCGCCGGTCCGATGGTGCAATTGTTGGGTGCGAAGGTATCAGAGGAAACACTACTTGGTATAGCCAAGCCCGGTACGACAGGCACTTCCCATCACTTGGCCAACTCGCTACGATTGTGCCCTGCCGACATTCAATGGTGAGGTCAAAGGTGACAAAGATTCAAACGGTTACGGATGAAATCTCACGGGAGGTCTTTCAAGTCCTGCCGCTTTCGGACCTCATGGGCGCCGAAATTATCGGGCTTGACCTTAGCCAGCCACTGGACGATCGCACCCGCGACCAGGTTCACGATGCCTTCCTGAAGTATCAGGTGATTGTTTTCCGCGATCAGAAACTGACCAAGCAGCAGCAGGTCACATTCACCGAACAATTCGGACCGCTGGAACGTCATACGCTGCGCAATCTGGGCACCAACGATATCCCGTTGGTGCATGTCGTGACCAACATGGACGATGACGGCAAGCTGCTGGGACGGGTCAGGTCGGAGAAATGGCACACCGACAAATCGTTTCGTCCGGAACCGTCGATGGCAACCATCCTGCACGCGGTCACGTTACCACCCGCCGGTGGTGACACGGTTTTTGCCAATATGTACGCCGGTTATGAAGCCTTGCCGGAATCGACGAAAGCCGAGCTGGCCGACGTCAAGGTCGTGCATAGCTGGGAACTGTCGCGCGAAAATATCGGCCGGGTCATGTCGGAACAGGAAAAGCGCGATGCGCCGGACAATGCCCACCCACTGGTCCGGACGCATCCGGAAACCGGCCGGAAAGCCTTGTTCATGGGTATGCATGCTTCGCATCTGGAAGGCATGCCTATGGAAGACGGGCGGGCACGGATCGAGGCGCTTGAAGAACACGCCACCCAGGAACGTTTCATATTCCGCCACAACTGGCGCGAAGGCGACGTCCTGATGTGGGACAACCGCTGCCTGCTGCACCATGCCGACGGCAATTTCGATACGACGAAATACCCACGCGTCCTGCACCGGACCTGCCTCCGCGGCACGGCGACACGTTAGACTGCGCTGTTACCCGATCGTCCAGCCACCGTCGATCAGTAACGCCGCGCCGGTAATCATCGCCGCCGCATCGGAACTGAGGAAGACGATTGCGCCCATCAGGTCCTCCACCTGGCCAATCCGGCCCAGCTTGATCTTCGACATGATATAGGCGTTCATTTCAGGGTCCTGAAGCGAGACCCGGGCAAGTGGCGTTTCGATGAAGGTCGGACCGATGGAATTGACCCGGATGTTATTTGGCGCGAATTCCAGCGCCATCGCCTTGGTCAGCCCTTCGATGGCAAATTTCGACGTGCAATAGACTGTGCGCTTCGGGCCGCCGACATGCCCCATCTGGGATGACACATGGATCACCGAACCGGGCTTCCCGACCGCAATCAGCCCGTTCGTCACCGCCCGCGACACGAAATAGGCGGCACGGACATTCAGGTCCATGATCGCGTCGTAATCATCCGCCGAGGTATCCGCCATGGTCTTGGGGCGGTTGGTTCCCGCGTTGTTGATCAGGATATCGAAAGGCCCCGATGCTGCGATGGCGGCTTCTGTCGCCTCCGTATCGGTGATATCGAGCACAAGCGTATCGGCAACGCCGCCCGTCGCAACGATAGCATCCGCCGCGGCCTCGATTTCCGATCCTGTGCGGGAAATCAGGGTGACCGCGGCGCCGGCTTCGGCCAGCGCCGTTGCCGCCGCGAGGCCGATCCCGCGCCCGGCACCGGTAATCAGCGCCCGCCGGCCATCAAGCCGGAAGGAGGGCGTTTTCGCCAGTTCCATGCGCTGCTACTCCACCGCCGTTGCGTAGTCGACATTGCGGCCGCCATAACGCCGCACGCGGATGTTGGCCTGCTCGGCATGGCCAGCGAAGCCTTCCAGCATGCATAGCCGCGAGCAATAGGCACCGACCATGGCGCTCGCCTCATCCGTCAGAACCTTCTGATAGGTGCAGGTCTTCAGGAACTTGCCGACCCATAGCCCACCGGTATACCGCGCCGCGCGCTTGGTCGGCAGGGTGTGGTTGGTCCCGATCACCTTGTCGCCATACGAAACGTTCGTCCGCGGCCCCAGGAACAGCGCGCCAAAATTGGTCATGTTGTTCAGGAAGTAATCCGGGTCGCTGGTCAGAATCTGGACATGCTCATACGCCAGCCTGTCCGCTTCCTGCACCATTTCTTCATACGAATCACAAACGATGACGGCACCATAAGCGTCCCAGGAAGCCCGTGCGATTTCGGCCGTTGGCAGGATTTCAAGCAGACGATCTATTTCGGCCAGCGTGTCTTTCGCCAGTGCGTCGGAATTGGTCAGCAGCACGGCCGGGGATGTCGGTCCGTGCTCCGCCTGCCCCAGTAGATCCGTCGCACAAAGCTCCCCGTCCACGCTGTCATCGGCAATAATCAGCGTCTCCGTCGGACCGGCAAACAAATCGATGCCGACCCTTCCGTAGAGCTGCCGTTTGGCTTCGGCGACAAACATGTTGCCCCGGCCCGACCAGCATGTCGACCGAATCGATGGTTTGGGTTCCCAGCGCCATCGCAGCGACCGCCTGAATACCGCCCAATACGTAAATTTCATCGGCGCCGCCCATATGCATCGCGGCAACAATAGCCGGGTGCGGCCCACCCTGATGCGGTGGCGCGGTGGCAATGATGCGTTTTACGCCCGCGACTTTCGCCGTCACGACACTCATATGGGCAGAAGCAACCATCGGGTATTTGCCGCCAGGCACATAGCAGCCGACGCTGCTCACAGGGATATGCTTGTGGCCCAGCACGACCCCCGGCAGCGTTTCGACCTCGATATCCTGCATGCTGTCGCGCTGATGTTGCGCAAAATTGCGAACCTGCGCCTGGGCGAATTTTTATATCCTCCAGGTCCCGCTTCGCGACCTTGCCCATCGCCGTTTCGATTTGCTGTTCCGTAAGCCGGAAGGTTTCCGGCGCCCAATCGTCAAACCGCTGCGACAATTCACGAACCGCAACATCTCCGCGTCCGGCAACGTCGGCCAGGATGTCCTCAACGGTCTGGCGGACCTTCGCATCATCTTCAGCCACATCTTCGGCTGCCCGACCTGTTTTCAGATATCTTGCCATGTTTCTCTCCCTTGGAAATTCCGCTTAGGACATAGCATGCACCGTAACCCGAAGTGAGCGCCTTTCCGTCACATATTTCCTTCGTCTTTGCGTTGCATAGCGCAATGCCATCGGCTAGCGTTGCGTAACGCAAGCTGGCCCGCGGCTTGTCGGCATCATTACGAGACCTTTCCCATGCACGGCACACAGCAGCACCCGGATGACACCCGTTCGGCGCTCCTGCAGCGGTTTCGGCTTATCAGGCAGACAACGGAAAATATCGCGGCCCCTCTTTCTCCAGAGGACCAGCAGGTCCAGTCCATGCCGGACGCCAGCCCGACAAAATGGCATCTGGCGCATGTAAGCTGGTTCTTCGAAACGTTCGTGCTGGTCCCCTACGCGCCGGATTACACGCTGTTCGACGAAAAATTCGGCTTCCTGTTCAATTCGTATTATGAAGCTGTCGGCCCGCGGCATGCCCGGCCGCACCGCGGCATGTTGACCCGGCCGACCCTGTCCAGGGTCATGGCGTATCGCGCCCATGTCGACGAGGCCATGTCAAACTTCATCGAGGCGGCGGAAGACGAAGACTTCCGCACAGCGGAAGCACGAATCGAACTCGGCCTGAACCACGAACAACAGCATCAGGAACTGGTCCTGATGGATATCAAGCATATGTTGTCATGCAACCCGCTCGCGCCCGCCTATAGCGATCGCTACGCCGACGTGAAGTCAAATGCCCCCGCGCAGGACTGGGCGGAAGTTGCCGGCGGAATCGTTTCCATCGGCCATGACGAACACGGTTTTGCTTTCGACAATGAAGGACCGCGCCATGAAGTCCTGCTGCAGGACTTCCGCATCGCCACACGCCTGACCACCAACCGGGAATACATCGATTTCCTTACCGATGGCGGATACAGCAAGCCGGAATTCTCGCATATGGACGGCTGGGCCACGGTCACGCGCGAGGGCTGGGAGGCACCGCTATACTGGTCGAATCGCGACGGCGCCTGGCACATGTTTACGCTTGCCGGTGAGCGGGAAATCGATCTGGACGCGCCGGTCAGCCATGTGAGCTTCTATGAAGCGTCCGCCTATGCCGTATGGGCCGGGAAGAGGTTGCCGCTTGAAGCCGAATGGGAAGCTGCCGCCGATCCCTTCAACCTGACATCAGAATGCGAAACCACGGCAAACCTGCTGTCATCCAAAAATTTTGGGCCAACCCCGGCACGTGACGCCGATGCACCGGCCCAGATGATTGGTGATTTATGGGAGTGGACGGCCAGCCCCTACACGCCCTATCCGAATTTCAAGACACCGCCGGGCGCTATCGGCGAATATAACGGGAAATTCATGGTCAACCAGATGGTCCTGAGGGGCGGCAGTTTTGCAACGCCGCCAAGCCATATCAGGCATACCTATCGAAATTTCTTCTATCCGCACCAGCGCTGGGCCTTCAGCGGCATACGCCTCGCCGACAGCGGCTGACGGTAGTCCCGGTCAGCAGTCGACCGGCGCTTCCGTATCCAGGACTTCAGCTTCAGGCGTATCATCGCCCTCTTTACGGGCTTCGGTTTTGGCGCGCTTGGCTTCCAGACGCGCGGCTTTCTTTGCTGCTTTTTCGCGATCACGTTCCATGCGTTCAAATTTGTAATTTGGCTTGCGCGGCATTTTTGTTCCTTTCGCATGCAGCAGGGCAAATCATGACTGTCCGGCAAGACCTTTAGCCAACCGCTCAACCCTGATTTGCTCTGCTTCACAATAACAGCCGGATGCAAAGCGCCTATGCGACGCATCGACCCTGACCCGACTAAAAAACAAGAACCCCGGACGATGGTTTCGCCCGAGGTTCATTCGCAGAAAGGCGATTGCGGCGTTACCGCCGCGCCCTTTCTATGTCAGTCAAGCGCAACCAGATTTTCAGCTGACGATTTACCGTTGCGGCCCGGAACAAGTTCATATTCCACTTTCTGGCCTTCACGAAGCGTCGACATACCGGCCTGTTCAACAGCGGAAATGTGAACGAACGCATCGTTCCCACCGTCGGTTGGTTCGATAAAGCCGAAGCCTTTTTGCGGGTTAAACCATTTTACTGTGCCTTCTGGCATATCCTTACTCCTTGGGACTCAAACATTGGTTAGCATAGCGGAACTCGAGCGGCTGTTGGTCGTACGAATTCGGTGAGTGGTTAATGTATCGCGAAGTTTCCGCCGCGTCACGCGGCCTGTTTCGCAGGACCGCGCCGAGGACGCCGGCGCTTTTGCTGCTGCGGTGGCCTTGGCTTGCGGGGTTCCTCGGCAACACCGATATCCTTGTGAAAAGGATGATCCTCCACGACCGCCAGACGCTGATTGGTCAGACGCTCGATTGCGCGAAGATATGAACGTTCCTCTGAATCACAGAAGGACAGTGCGATACCGCTGGCCCCCGCGCGTGCCGTCCGTCCGATTCGATGGACGTAACTATCCGGCTCGTTCGGCAACTCGAAATTAACGACATGCGTCACATCGTCGATATCGATACCCCGCGCCGCGATATCAGTCGCGACCAGAACCCTGACCTTGCCCTTGCGGAAATCCTCCAATGCCCTTTGGCGGGCATTCTGCGACTTGTTGCCATGGATGGCCTCAGCCGGAACGCCGGATTTACCAATTTTTTCCGCAACACGGTTGGCGCGATGCTTTGTGCGGGTAAAGACAATAACCCTGGCAAACTCCGGGTCTTCCAGCAGCTTCACCAGAAGCGCCGGCTTGTTTCCGGCCGGAACATGATAGACCGACTGGGTGATCAGTTCGACCGGCGTCGCCGCCGGCGTTACTTCGATTCGCGTCGGCCGGTTCAGAATTTCTTCAGCCAGCTTGGAGACATCGCGCGGCATCGTCGCCGAAAACAGCAGCGACTGGCGCTTTGCGGGCATGGCGTTGACGATCCGTCGGACATCGCGGATGAAGCCCATATCGAGCATCCGGTCTGCCTCATCGAGAACCAGTGTATGGGTCTGATCAAGCTTGAGGTGCCCCTGTCCCATCAGATCGAGCAGACGTCCCGGGGTTGCCACCAGGACATCCAGGCCGCGTGAAAGCGCCTGCACCTGGGGGTTCTGACCGACACCGCCAAAGATGACGGTATGACGGATATTCAGGTTCTTGCCATAGGTCTTGAAGCCTTCGCCAATCTGAATCGCAAGCTCGCGCGTCGGCGCCATGACCAGAACAGAGGGACGGCGCGACTGGGCCTTTTTGCCGGCCGCAGCCAGGCGATGAAGAATGGGGAGTGCGAACGCAGCCGTTTTCCCCGGTTCCCGTCTGAGCGATGCCCAGAATATCGCCGCCTTCCAGCAGCAAGGGAATGGCCTGGGCCTGGATCGGCGTCGGTTCGAGGTAATTTTCGCTCTTGAGAGCACGGAGAAGCGGCTCGGCCAAGCCGAGTTCGACGAAACTGTTAATTGTCAATTGATTGAACTTCCTTATTGCACCTGGAGGCGGGCATCTATTTGAAACGCCGTAACCTGATGGCTTTCAGCCCTGATTCCACGCGCGAATGGAAGCAGTGATTTTTTGGACCAGTCCCACGAAGAAGCGCGCAACCGTCTGGAAAGACGGGCACGCCTAGCGCAATCGTGAGGTCCCTGATAAGGGTGAAATGGGCGCTTCGATGAAAAGTGTCAAGGAAATTCGATAATTGGCGCGTCGCGACCGCCCATGATGCCACTGGTTGAGCACCGATTTGACGCTGTCGATTTCAACATGCGATGCTTTTTTCGCATCCAAAAGCATTCTGACTCGTTTCATTTCTGGGAGAGTATCATGACGCTCCAAATCAAACCGTTGAGCAGCGCACTCGGCGCGGAAATTTCCGGTCTGGATCTGACAAAACCACTGAGTGACGAAGACCTCGCCGCCGTCAAACAGGCCTATATGGATTACCACCTCCTGTGCCTGCGCAGTGCCCCCCTGACACCGCCCCAGTTTGCCGCATTCTCCAAACAGTTCGGTGAACCGCAATTGCAGCTTGTCCGTCGCAGACGCGATGAAGAAGCGCCGGAAGTCGCGGTCCACGAGACTACTTACGAGAAGCCCGAAGACAAACCGGACGATATCCAGATGATCCGCCTGAGCGGCTGGCATACGGATGATTCCTTCATGGAGGAACCCTGCCGGTTCACACTATTACAGTCGATCAAGATTCCTGATTCCGGCGGACATACGCGGTTCTGCAACGTGACACGCGCCTATTCAGAGCTGACAGACGACGAAAAGAAGCGACTGGAAGGCCTGAAAGCGGTGCATGATTACGATACCCGCCGCGCGCCTGCCCGCCCGACAGCGCTGACCAAGGCAGAAAAAGCGGGAAACACACGAAGTGACCCATCCACTGGTTATCACTCAGCCGGAATCAGGGAAAAAGGCGATCTACTATAACTTCAATCGCACGGACCGGGTCGTCGGCATGGAGCGATCGGAAAGCGATGCATTGCTGGATTGGGTCGATGAAAAAATTACCCAGCCAGACTATCGCTATGAACATGAATGGCGTGTCGGCGACATCCTGTTCTGGGACAACCGTGGGGTCATCCATTCCGTAAACATGGACTTCCCTGTCGGCCAGAAACGGATTCATCAAAGGGTCATGCTGAAAGGCGACCGCCCTGGCTGATCTCCGAACTGAAAGAATAGCTTGCGCGGGAATTCATGTATAAAAGTGCAAGCGAAATAAAAATTCCAGGGGGGGAATCATGAATCTTTTCAATCTTGAGGGACGCGTTGCAATTGTCACCGGCGGAAATGGCGGGTATCGGGCTAGGCATGTGCCGGGGACTGGCCGGTGCCGGCGCATCGGTCATTGTCGCCGCGCGAAATGCCGAAAAGGGTGCCAAGGCTGTTGCCGAATTGCGCGAAAGCGGCGGCACAGCGGAGTTTGTTCAGGTCGACGTCGACAATGAGGAATCCTGTCATGCCATGGTCGCATCGGCAGTCGAAAAATTCGGCAGGCTCGATATTCTGGTCAACAATGCCGGGATCAATATCCGCAAGCAGCCCGAAGAGTATGATCTGGCGGAATTCAAGAAGGTGATTGATACCAATCTCAACAGCGCCTTCGCCTGTTGCCAGGCTGCCTATCCTGAAATGAAAAAGGTCGGTGGTGGCAAAATCATCAACATTGGTTCGATGATGTCGATTTTCGGCGCGGAATTTGCCGCCCCCTACGCATCCAGCAAGGGGCGGCATCGTGCAATTGACGCGCGCCCTCGCCTGCGCCTGGGCCAAGGATAATATCCAGGCCAATTCCATCCTTCCAGGCTGGATCGATACCGACATGACCAAAACCGCCCGGCAGGTTGTCGACGGGCTGCATGACAACGTGCTCGCCCGGACCCCTGCCGCGACCTGGGGCAATATCGATGATTTTTCCGGCATAGCGGTCTTTCTCGGCAGTCAGGCGTCCAATTTTGTGACCGGCACAGCCATTCCGGTCGATGGCGGTTTCTCGATCAAGGGCTAATCTTACGGAAGAGACTCCATGACACCTGTTGATATCCGAAAACACTCCCTTCGGGCATTGAGCGAATCCCAGCGCGAGGCCTATTTCACCGATGGCTTCGTGGTCTTGGACAGCATCGTCAAGGATCCCTGGCTGAAACGCCTTCAGGAACTGTCTGCGATGTTTCTCGACGAGAGCCGCAACGTCACCCAGTCGAACGAAGCCTTCGACCTGGGTCCGGGTCACAGCGCCGCACAACCGCGCATGCGGCGGCTGAGGGCCGCGATTGACCGCCATCCGGATTTCTGGCGGTTTGCCTGCGAATCCGTATTCACCGAAATCGCCGCCGACCTGGTCGGACCCGACGTCAAATTTCACAGTGCCAAGCTGAACTACAAATGGCCGGGCAAGGGTGAGGTCGTGAAATGGCATCAGGATATTCCCGCCTGGCCACACACAAACTACAGCCCGGTGACGCTAGGGGTCTATCTGGACGACGTCACACCGGAAATGGGCCCTCTTGTCTGTATTCCGGGCAGCCATGAAGGCGAAATTTTCCGACACACCGGGCCCGACGGCGCATGGACCGGTTCGCTTTCCGACGAGGATACCGCGAAAGTCGACCTGGACAGCGGCGTCGCGTCCGCCGGGCCCGCAGGCCACCGTTGTCGCAATCAATTGCCGGACCATTCACGGTTCGCAGCAGAACAGTTCCTCTAAACCCCGACCAATGCTGCTGTATGTCTATTCCTCGGCCGATGCCTTTACCTGGATGCCGGCCCCTTCGCCCCACCAGCCGAACCGGGGACATCGTCTGTGGAAAGCCCGCGGACATGCCGCATATGGACCCGCGGCCCTGCCCCGTACCACCGAACTGGGACAAGGTCGGTTACGGGTCGATTTACACCGCACAGAAGGGCGAACACACCTCGGCTGAAATGTAGTGATAAAAAAAAGGCCGGACCTTGCCGGCCCGGCCTGATTTCCACGCGTCGGCGAAACACCGCGCATGAACTGTTCTGCGATCAGTCGATCAGACGAAGGTCTTCCGCTGCGGACCTTGCCGTTACGGCCTTCGGCGAGTTCGTACTCGACCTTCGCGCCTTCATCGAGGCTGCTGAGACCGGCGCCGTTCCACGGCCGAAATATGGACAAAGGCGTCATTGCCGCCGCCATCCGGCGCGATGAAACCATAACCCTTCTGATGATTAAACCATTTCACAGTGCCTTGCATAACGTTCCTCCTAATAGAAAAGTTAGATAACCCCAGGACATGTCCGGGTGAGGTGACTCCAATATTCAGGGGGAACGGTCGTACTTGATGACAACTTTGCTCGGCCCGCAAACATACTGGACAAAACCGCTGCTGCCTCCCGACGGCAGTGGCCCCGAAAGGCCTGGACCTAGCGTCCTTCTGAACCTTTCGGTTGGTAGCGGAGGAGGGACTCGAACCCCCGACACGCGGATTATGATTCCGCTGCTCTAACCAGCTGAGCTACTCCGCCAAAGTGCGGGTTCAAATACGCACTCATGGGGCTGCTGTCAACTGGCCTTGCATCATCACGGTCAGTTTTATTTTCGGTAACCCGCTGAAACCATGCGCAAAACCTATCGCCATCGGGGGATTGCCCGTAACAAAGACATTCTCCGGGCCTCGAAACAACAGACAAGGCCCCTTATGCTGCACCGCATGACACCCAAGGAGTCCGATATTTCAACGCCCCTCGCCCCCGATTCCACGCCCCTGATAGCCGCATTCGCGCAACGTGAACTCAATGGCCATGATGATTTGCGGGATCACGACATCATGCCGGCTGCCCTGTGGCAGGCCATTGGCGCGGCCGGCCTGGCGCAGATTGGCTTGCCAGTGGAATATGGTGGCACCGGTGGGGGGTTTCGCATTCTGGCATCCGCGGCAGAGACCCTATCAGCAGAAGGCGGCATCAAGGGCGTCACAAACCTCCTGGCTCGGCCGCCAGCTCATTTCCCGCCTGTTGATCCTTGGCCAAGGCAACGAAGCCCAGCGCCGCGAATACCTGCCAGACCTCGCCGCCGGTCGGTTGACACCAAGTCTCGCGATTTCAGAACCCGGTGCCGGAGCTCATCCCAAGCACCTGCAAACCACGGGCCGAACGGGGCGGGTGACGGCTTTATCCTCAATGGCGAAAAAGCCTATGTCACCAATGGGCCCGATCGCGGACGTGTTTCTTGTTATGGCAATCACCGCAACGCACGAATCGCGCAAGCGCTATTCCATTCTGATTGTCCCCCGTAACACCCCCGGGCTGACCCTGACGGAAGGCGTGAAAATCGACTTCCTGCACCCTGCCCCGCATTGCGGGTTTGCGCTTCAAGGATGTCCACGTGCCGCATAGCAACCTGCTGGGCCGCGAAGGCAGCGCCTTTGAGGAAATATCCCTCCCCATGCGACGCGTCGAAGACGCCCTCGCCATTGCCAGCATCGCCGGGGCGACCCGACACCAGATTGCGCGACTGGCCGCCGAAAACAAGGGGCACGCCTTCGACGAAACGAGCCTGACGGAACTGGGCACGCTGGCAACCATGCCCGACGGCTTATCCGCGCTTTCAGGCCAGGCAGCAGAGGGCCTGGACCAGAACATCGACCCGGAAACGCTCAACAGCATCGCCGCGGCGGCGAAAGACTGGGCCCGCACCATTCAGGAGCGGATACGCGCCCTGATCGATCAATCGGGCATATCGCTATCAACCGGCCTCGCCGCTGAATGCCACGACATCGAAAAGTCGCTTGGTATTGCCCGATCCGCGCATATCGTACAGTCTCAACGCCGCGCCCGCGCCCTGTTAGCTTCATCGGCATTCGAAAAACATTAAAGGAAATACGTCCCACATGACCGCCAGCACCGATCCCGCCGCACAGAAAATCACGTCCGTTGAAGCCATCACCGAGGGATTGGACAGCGTCGGCTACATTGCCTCACACCGCATCGCAACTTCCGTTTTCATCGCGCAGAACCTGATCAAACCGATCCTGGTCGAAGGCTCCGCCGGTGTCGGCAAGACCGAACTGGCCCTGTCCACGGCAAACTGGCTCGGCCTGCCGCTGATCCGCATGCAGTGTTACGAGGGATTGGACGAATCCAAGGCACTGTATGAATGGAAATACGGCAAGCAGCTTCTGTATACCCAGATACTCAAGGACAAGATGGGCGACACCCTGGCCGGTACCGACGGGCTGGATGCCGCCATGGAGAAACTGCATGGGTTCAGCGATCTGTTCTTCTCTGAACAGTTCCTCGAACCCCGCCCGCTGCTGAAGGCGCTACGGCAAAAGCATGGTGCGGTGCTGCTGATCGACGAAATTGACAAATCGGATGAAGAATTCGAAGCCTTCCTGCTGGAGGTCCTGTCCGCCTATCAGGTCTCGATTCCGGAAATCGGCACCATTTCAGCCACGGTGACGCCGCTGGTCTTCCTCACCTCCAACAACATGCGGGAAATGGGTGATGCACTGAAGCGTCGCTGCCTGCACCTGTTCATCCCCCTGCCGGACGAAAAGCTCGAACGCCGAATCGTCACGTCCCGCGTGCCCGGTATTGACGAACGACTGACACGGCAACTCGTCTCCTTTGTTCAGATGCTGCGGGAACAGGACCTGAAGAAGCTGCCGTCGATTTCGGAAACTATCGACTGGGCCCGGGTGCTAATGCTGCTGAATGCGGACACGCTGGACGTCGACATGGTCCGTAACACCTTGAACGTCCTGCTGAAACACGAACAGGACTTCGCCGCCATCGACAAAAGCATTCCGGAACTGACCAACAAGGCGAAGCGATACTAGGAATGCAGCAAACGCTGACAAACTTCCTGCGCGCGCTGCGATCAATGGAAATTCCCATTTCCCCGGCGGAAACCATTGATGCGCACCGGACTGTCGATGCCGTGGGCTTTGCCAACCGGACATTGTTGCGTGACTCGCTCTGCGTCGCATTGGCCAAATCGGAAGAGGAAGTCGGGAAATTCGACGAATGTTTCGACAAGTTCTTCACCCGGGAGGAATTCCGCGACCGGCGCGACGAAGAATCCCGACAGCCCGAAGACCCGGTCGACCCGGAGCTGATCGCCGACAGCCCCCTGGCGCAGCTGTTGATGGAAGGCAGTGAAAGCGACCTGGCCCAGGCGATGGAACGGGCCGCCGGCGCCAGCGGCGCCGCCAATATCCGCTATGCGACACAACGCAACCTGTTCAACCGGCGCATGCTGGACCAGATGGGATTGCGGCAGATGGAGCGGTTGATCGCGGCGCTGAACCGTTCCGAAACATCCGCCGGCACCGCCGCCGCGCAGCGCCTTGAATCCGCGCGGGAATACCTGTTCGAACAGGCGCAGCAATATACGGCGCGCCAGTTTGAACTTTACGCCCAGTTTGCCGGCGAACAGTTACGCGAAGAATTTCTGGTCAAGACCAGCCTGTCCGCCGTGGAGCTGCGTGATTTCCAGCGCATGCACCGGATTGTCCGCCGCATGGCCCGCAAGCTGGCGACCCGCTACAACCGCCGCCGCAAGCATACCAAGCGCGGGGTGCTGGACGTCCGCCGCACGCTCAGGCGCAACATGGCCTATGACGGCATCCCCTTCGAAACGGTCTGGAAAGACACGAAGATCGAGAAGCCGAAAATTGTCGTGATCTGCGACGTTTCGCAATCGGTCGCCGCTGCCGCACGATTCCTGTTGCTGTTCCTGTATTCACTGAACGAGGTCATTGCGTCGCTGCGATCCTTCGCCTTCTCCGGCCGGCTGATGGAAATCAGCGATATCCTGGAACATAAGACAGTTGAAGTCGCAATCCCGGAAGTGCTGGAGAAGATTGGATTCCGCCCGACCGATTACGGCCAGGCATTCGCCGATTTCGACGACGAGTTCATGGATTCCCTGGACCGGAACACTAAGGTCATGATCCTTGGCGACGGCCGTACCAACAACACCGACCCGCGCATCGACCTGATGCGCCGCATGCATGACCGCTCGAAATCAGTCATCTGGCTGAATCCGGAACCAGAGCCTTTCTGGGGCACCGGCGACAGCGAAATGCAGCGCTATCGCACCTTCTGCCATGTCGCGACCACCTGCAGCACCGTACAGGACCTGGAACGCATCATCGACGATGTGCTGAAAACGTATTTTCGAAGCTAGGCCGCGATTTCGGCGGCATCGCGCTGGATCCAGCCGCCACCCAGCACCTGATCCCCGTCATAAAAGACGCAGGCCTGACCAGGCGAGATACCATATTGGGGTTCTTGAAGCTGAACGGTCACGCCGCCCTCCGGCGTAATCTGGATCTGCGCAGGCGTCGGTGCCATGGTCGATCGCAGCTTCACCGAACAGGTCATTCCGTCAGACGGCATTTCGCCGGCGCCGATCCAGTTGGCCGCGCCCAATGACAAACGGTCAACGCCGAGTACCCGGCGGGGGCCGACAACCACACGGCGGGCTTCCGGGTCGAGCCGGACCACATAGAGCGCGTCCTCGCCTTCCGGACGGCCCCCAAGACCCAGCCCGCGGCGCTGGCCGATGGTAAAATTGATGATGCCTTCATGCTGCCCCAGCACGCGCCCTTCAAGATCGACGATGTCGCCCGGTGCATGCGCTTCGGGCCGTAACCGTTCAACGATGCGCGCATAATTGCCATCCGGCACAAAGCAGATATCCTGGCTGTCCGGCTTGTCCGCGACCGGCAGGCCGAAGCGTTCGGCATGGGCACGGGTTTCCGCCTTGTCCATGCCACCCAGCGGAAAGCGCAGATAATCAAGCTGGTTGCGGGTCGTTGCAAACAGGAAATAGCTCTGGTCGCGGTCGGGATCGACGCCACGCAGCAGTTCCGCACCGACGGTTCCATCGGCGCGGCGCACATAATGGCCGGTCGCCAGCGCATCGGCGCCAAGATCCCGCGCGGTCGTCAGCAGGTCCTGAAACTTGACGGTCTGGTTACAGCGCACGCAGGGGATCGGTGTTTCCCCGCGCAGGTACGAATCAGCAAATTCGTCGATTACGGCCTCGCGGAAGCGGCTTTCATAATCCAGTACGTAATGGGGGATGCCAATCTGGTCGGCGACATTGCGGGCATCATGGATATCCTGCCCCGCGCAGCACGCCCCTTTGCGGCTGACAGCCGCACCATGATCGTAAAGCTGCAGGGTGACGCCAATCGTTTCATACCCCGCCTCCGCGACCAGTGCCGCGGTTACCGAGGAATCCACGCCGCCGGACATCGCGACAACGATACGCGTTTCCGAAACCGGCTTATCGATACCCATTGAATTCATCGTATTATCCCCGCGCGAACGCGGAGTCGCCATTAGACGTGGAAGGATTCGCCACAGCCGCAATGGCCCTTGGCATTCGGATTTTCAAAGACGAAGCCGGATTGCAGCTTGTCCTCGCGATAATCCATCTTCGAGCCGATCAGGAACATCGTCGCCGCCGGGTCGATCAGGACTTTCACCCCCTGTTCCTCGACGACTTCCTCAAAGGGCAGTTCCTTTTCGGCATATTCGACAAAATAGCTCATGCCCGAGCAGCCTTGCGCCTTGACGCCCACGCGCACGCCGATCACCGGCTTGTCCGCCTTGGACAGCAGTGCCTTTACCCGTTCGACCGCCGCATCGGTCAGGGTCATTGCCTGTGGTCTGTTCATCGTTCTACTCCGGTTGCCTTGCGCACCCTCAAAACATATCCAGTTCGACTTTCGCCGCTTCCGACATCAAATCCGGGCTCCATGGCGGTTCCCAGACGATTTCGACCGTCACCTCGCCCACCCCCGGCACTGCGGCAACGGCTTCGGCCAGCTGCACCGGCAGTATACCCGCGACCGGACAGGCCGGGGCGGTCAGCGTCATGTCGATGGCAACAGAGCCATCATCCGCCTGTTCACACTTGTAGATGAGACCGAGTTCATAGATATCAACCGGAATTTCCGGATCGTGCACGCTCTTCATCGCTGCGACCACGGCCGCTTCATCGGCCTTTGCCTCACCGTCCTTCAATGCCTCGCCCGCGCGGGCCATGCCGTCTTCGGGCAATGGCGCCGTTGTCGCGAACTGGCTGAATGGCGAATATTCCATGTTCATTTCCTGCCCCTCTGCCACCTTACTCGCTACTCGATTCTTCCTTGCCTTCGATCGCGGCGTTCAGCGTATGCCACGCCAGCGTCGCGCATTTGACCCGAACCGGAAATGCCCGGACGCCCGACAGGACGGTCAGTTTCTCCAGGTCATCCGGATCGACATCAGCATCATCAATGGCTTCGCCTTCGCCGGTGCACATCTGGTGGAACCGTTCGAACAGCGCATGCGCCTGTTCCACCGTCTTGCCCATGACCAGTTCGGTCATCATCGACGCCGACGCGACCGAGATCGCACAGCCCTTGCCCACGAACGAAACATCCTGAATGACATTGCCCTGCCCGACCTTCAGGTAGACAACAAGCTGATCGCCACAAAGCGGGTTCTTGCCATGCGCATGGCCCGTCGCATCCTCCACATCGCGAAAATTGCGGGGATTCTTGCCGTGATCCAGGATCACTTCCTGATACAGTTCGCGAAGTTCGTCCATCATAGGCCGAAAAACTCCCGGGCGGATTCCAGTGCCTCGACCAATGCATCAGCATCGGCAAGTGTGTTGTAAAGACCGAAGGACGCGCGCGTCGTCGCCGGCACGCCCAGCATTTCCATCAGCGGCTGCGCACAGTGATGTCCTGCACGACAGGCAACACCGGCACGATCAATGATCGTCGCAATATCATGCGAGTGAACGCCTTCGACCGTAAATGAAATAACCGCGGCCTTTCGCGGCGCCGTTCCATAGATCTTCAAGCCCGGAATAGAAGAAAGACGCTGCGTTGCATAACGCCGCAGGTCTTCTTCATGCGCCGAAATCCGATCCATCCCGATATTGGTAACATAATCAACGGCCGCACCCAGCCCAATCGCCTGCGCGATCATCGGCGTGCCGGCCTCGAACTTGTTTGGCAGCGCCGCCCAGGTACTGCCTTCCAGCGTCACGGTCTCGATCATATCGCCACCGCCCAGGAATGGCGGCATCGCCTCCAGCCGGGCTTCCTTGCCGTACAACACACCCACACCGGATGGGCCGTACAGCTTGTGTCCCGTGAAGACATAGAAATCACAGTCCAGCGCCTGAACGTCGACCGGCATATGCACCGCTGCCTGCGACCCGTCGAGCAGCACCGCCGCACCCGCATCATGCGCCAGGCGGGTGATCTCCGCCGCATCGTTGATGGTGCCCAGCGCATTCGAGATATGCGTGATCGCGACCATCTTCGTTTCCGGCGTCAGCATTTCCCGGAACGCCGTCATATTCAGCTCACCGTCTTCGGTGATCGGCACGGCCTTGAGCTTCAACCCCTTCTCCGCCGCCAGCATCTGCCACGGCACGATGTTCGAATGATGCTCCATGATCGAAATCAAGATTTCATCGCCGGGCTGCAGGAATTTCTGTCCATGCGTCCGGACGACCATGTTCAACGCTTCAGTCGCGTTGCGAGTGAAGATAATCTCGCGCTCATGCTTCGCGTTCAAAAAGCCCTGTACCTTGCGCCGCGCGCCTTCATATGCGTCGGTCGCCCGCTCGGACATGTAATGCACACCGCGATGTACATTCGCATATTCATGCTCATACACATGCGTGATCGCGTCGATTACCTGGCGCGGTTTCTGCGCCGACGCCCCGTTGTCCAGATAGACAAGCGGGCGGCCATGCACGGTTTCCGACAGGATCGGAAAATCCTTGCGATAGGCTTCTACATCGTATGGTAGCGCGGCTTCGATGCTTGCCGCCTGTGCTGGATTGCTCATCGCTTACGTCTCTTCCCTCGCCTCAAGCCACGCGTCAACGACTGCCTGGAACCCCTCGCGCGGTCCTGCCGCCTGAATTTCCGTTACCGCTTCACCAACAAAGGCCGCAACCAGCATCGCCTGCGCCTGGCGCGCATCGATGCCACGGGCCTTCAGGTAAAACATCGCTTCTTCCGACAGATCGCCGATCGTCGCACCATGCGTGCACTTGACGTCATCGGCGTAGATTTCAAGCTCCGGCTTGGAATCCATTTCCGCGCCCGGCGCCAGCAGCAGCGTCTTGTTGAGCTGCCTTCCATCTGTCTTCTGCGCGTCCTTGCGAACCAGAATCTTGCCCTGGAACACGCCGCGTGCGGAATCGTCCAGCACGCCCTTGTAGACTTCGTGGGATGCACTGTTCGGCGCCGCATGGTCGATAAAGGTCGTGTTGTCGATATGCTGCTCACCCCGGGCCAGATAGGCACCGTTCACCCGGCATTCGACGTGCTCGCCCAGTTCCGCGCGGATTTCGTTGCGCGCCAGCTTGCCACCGACCTGCAGCACAAAGCTGTCATACACCGCCCGATCCGCCAGTTTCACCTGGGTGAATGCGACATGGAAGGCATCCGTGCTTTCGTTCTGAAGCTTGTAGTGATTCAGCACCGCGTCGTCGCCGACCGCAATTTCAGCAACCGTATTGCCGAAATAATCACCCCTGCCGACATGGCTTTCGACCAGCGTTGCGATGCTGCCCTTGCCCATGACGACCAGATGGCGCGGATTAAACCGGACCGGCGTCTCCCCGGCGCTACCAATCGAAACCAGGTGCAGCGGCTTGTCCAGCACCACGCCGTCGGCAAGGCGAACATACAGGCCATCGGTCATGGACGCCGTATTCAACGCAGCGAGGGGCAATTTTTCGACATCGGCAAGACTGCCGAAGAGATCTTTCAGGTCCGCCGGTGCTTGCGCAACCTTATCCGCGAGGCTTCCAACCTCGGCACCTTTCGGCAGCCCGCCCAGTATCGACAAGGCGGCATCGAAGCGACCATTCAGCACCACGGCGACATAGGCATCCTCCAATGGGACGATACCTTCGGGAATATCGGCGAGCGCCGAATCCGTTGCCGGCGCGAAACCGATGCGGTTCAACGCGCGCAGGTTCGTGTATTTCCACTGTTCGCTGCGCGGCGTCGGCAGACCCAGCGACTTGTAATGGTCAAAGCCCGCACGGCGCAGGGAATCAACCCAGGGCGCGCCCGGCATGAGCGCCGCGTCAAAGGAATCAGCGAAGGGAGTCTCGGTGCGTGCCATCGTCACGCGGCCTCTTCACCAACAATTCGGCGTAACCCTTTTTCTCAAGCTCCAATGCCAGCGACTTGTCGCCGGAAGGATGATCTTGCCGTTCGCAAGGATATGCACGTGATCCGGCACGATATAATCCAGCAGGCGCTGATAATGCGTGATCACCAGCATGCTGCGTTCCGGGCCGCGCAAGCTGTTGACGCCTTCGGCAACCAGCTTCAGCGCGTCGATATCAAGACCCGAATCCGTTTCGTCCAGAATTGCCAGTTTCGGTTCCAGCACCGCCATCTGCAGCACTTCATTGCGCTTTTTCTCACCGCCGGAAAAAGCCGACATTCAGCGGCCGGCGCAGCATGTCATCGGTGATGTTCAGCGCACTCGCCTTTTCGCGCACAAACTTCAGGAACTGCATTGCGTCGAGCGGCGATTCACCGCGATGCTTGCGTGCCGCGTTTATTGCCGCGCGCAAAAAGGTGGTTCCCGCAACACCGGGGATTTCCACCGGATACTGGAACGCCAGGAAAACACCAGCGCGGGCGCGTTCGTCGGCTTCAAGCGCCAACAGGTCCTGCCCGTCATAGATTACCTCACCGGACGTCACTTCGTATCCGTCGCGTCCGGACAGGACGTAGGACAGCGTGCTTTTCCCGGAGCCGTTCGGCCCCATGATCGCGTGCACTTCTCCCGGCTCGATTGAAAGGCTGAGCCCTTTCAGGATCGGCTTGCCGCCTACAGTGGCGTGCAGATCGCGAATTTCGATCAATGGCATTTTTGTTCTCCTCGCGCCTAGCCGACGCTTCCTTCAAGGCTGATTCCGATCAGCTTCTGCGCCTCAACGGCGAATTCCATCGGCAGTGTCCGCATGACTTCCTTGCAGAACCCGTTGACGATCACCGATACCGCCTCTTCCGTCGTCAGCCCGCGCTGCAGGCAATAGAAAAGCTGGTCTTCGCTGATTTTTCGCCGTCGTCGCTTCATGTTCGACATGCGCCGTCTGATTGCCGGTTTCGATATAGGGCACCGTATGCGCACCGCACTGATCGCCGATCAGCAGGCTGTCGCACTGCGTAATAGTTCCGCGCCCCTTCCGCACCGGCCATGATCTTGACCAGCCCGCGATACGTCTGATCCGCCCGGCCTGCCGCGATCCCCTTGGAAATAATGGTCGACCGCGTGTTTCTTGCCAATATGGAT
>CALSRA010000047.1 GCA_943788635.1 uncultured Alphaproteobacteria bacterium
ACGTATCTGGTCCGGCCGGAGGACCTGCCGGCCGCAGGAGAGGCTCGGGCCAAGTATTTAGGGGGTGCCCGGCCAGCCTCGGCGACACTCGTTGTTGCCGCCCTCGTCCGGCCGGAGTGGTTGATCGAGATAGAGGCGGTGGCAGCTGCGAAGGCTTAGTCTGATGCCATATCGACGACGGAATTTTCGGAGCGAGTTATCAATAACGTGAGCGCCGCGCGATCATCAGGTCTTGGCGGGCGCGCGCCCTGCTGTAGGGTAACCATCGGGGTAATTTTCCGCCGATGAACCAGTACAGCCACTTCTCGATCGAAGGGGCAGCCGTAATCCGCCCACAGGTAGCTGCCGATCCCGGCGAGTGGCGGCTGTTGCGGCGGCTGCACATTCCCGACAGGTTCAACGACCCGCAAGGCGGCACGGTCCGCCGTGCAGTTGTTGTCGATGTGGAAACAACCGGGCTGTCGACCGAAACCGACGACGTCATCCAGCTCGCGTTACTTTCGTTCGATTACGATATGGAGAGCGGCCGCATCCTCACCGTGCACAAGGCGCATGCCTTCGAAGGCCTTCGCCAACCGGCGGTGCCTATATCCGAGGAAGCCGCGCTGATCACGGGGATTACCGACGACATGGTCGCTGGAAAATTCATCGACGCTGACGCTGTCACCGCCATTGTAGCGGATGCGGGCCTGATTATCGCGCACAATGCCAGCTTCGACCGCGTCATGGTCGAAAAGCACTGGTCCTGTTTCGCCGCCAAGCCGTGGGCCTGCACGCTGGACGCCATCGACTGGCTTCGGGAAGGTTTCTCCGCTGGCAAGCTGGACTACCTCGGCATGCAGTTCGGCTGGTTCTATGATGGGCACCGCGCATTGGCGGACTGCGAAGCTTGTCTTGCCCTGCTGGCGCAGACGCTTCCGAAATCCGGCCAGCGCGTCATGGCAGAGGTCCGCGAAGCGGCACGGAAAACGGACTATCTGGTAAGGGCTGTCGATGCACCTTACGACCTGAAGGACACGCTGAAGCAGCGCGGCTACCGCTGGCGGCCCGCAGAATTGCAAAACGGCAGGGTCTGGTGGACGACGACCGACGATCCCGAAACGGAAATCGCCTGGCTACGAAAAGAAGTCTATGGCCGTTAAGCCCCCGTTCCATCGCACCCTATCACCGCGCGCGAGCGGTATTCGCAGCGCCTGTGGGATTTTGCCGGATAACGTGTCGCAGACAAAGCGGGTTGAATATAAGCTGCATTGCCGCTGCCATGCATAAACAGGCCCTGTAGCGCGCCTCCTAGCGTTTCTGACTAGTCGGAAGTCTTCTTGACGTCGTCGCAAGGCACTGTCGGTGCCGCCGGAGGCTAGGGACGAGAAACGCGAGCACGGGTCCCTCCTATGGACTAACGGGACAACCCGCAACACCGAGTATTACATCATACAAAGTGGTGTACTTTTACTCCGGCCAATGGTGTATTTTTACTCCGGCGTTGACAGTCTCTACGATGAGCCAAAAATCCTCCGTTACGCAATCACCTCAGTGTCGCCCATAGGCGTTGATGTCAGACAGGCGGGGCCCATTGCGCATATGTTGCCGCCGGGCGGCATCAGTCCAGGCCATGTGGTTCTCCTATCGTCTCGACAACGACGGTCAATCACAAACCTCTGATATCGCTCAATACCTTTCCGCTCGGGCTCTTAGAGTCTGACTCGAATTGATATCCATGTTTTCATGCTCTTGCCAATCGTCGGGCGAGCAGTTGAATGCTGGCGATCAGGAGCCATGCCTCCGCGCTTTCGATGGTTTCCTCGAAATCTTTGGCGAGACGGCGGTTACGACCGAGCCAAGCGAAGGTGCGCTCAACCACCCAGCGGCGGGGCAACAATACGAACCCCTTGGCGGCGTCGGAGCGCTTGACGATCTGCACGGTCCACTTCCCAAGTTTGGCCAGCGCGTCGCGCAACTTCGGTCCCGCGTAACCACCATCGGCGAAAACATGGCGCAACCGGGGAAAGGCGTGGCGTATCGACGCCAACAGCGCGGGCGCGCCGTCTCGATCCTGGATATCGGCGGCGTGAACCATGACGGCGACCAGAAAGCCGCCTGTGTCGGTCACGATATGACGCTTGCGCCCTTTGACCTTCTTTCCCGCGTCATAGCCCCGAACACCGCCGCTTTCCGTGGTTTTCACCGTCTGGCTGTCGATCACCCCGGCGGTCGGGCTGGTCGTGCGCCCAGAGGTTTCCCGCATCGACATCACCAGTTGGCGATTGATGACGTGCAAGGTTCCATCCGAGCGCCAAGCGTAAAAATATCGCTGGATCGTACTGCGTGGCGGAAATTCCCGGGGCACCATGCGCCATTGGCAACCGGTGCGCGCCACATAAAAAATCCCATTCACCACTTCTCGAAAATCCGTGGTTCGCGGGCGGCCTAATCGACGCGGCGGGGACAATAATGGCGAAATCAAACGCCACTCCTTATCCGTCAAGTCGCTTGCGTAACGAAGGCTCGAACGATCAAACTGCGGGCGGGTGATCTCAGTCCACATGTTGTGTCTCCTCATTTGCTTCAACACAAACGAGAGAATCACAACTTACTGAAATCACTCAACTCATTTCGGGCCGGACACTTAGAGATCTGATTTCACCGTCATATACTTCATAGGCTAATTTGAGAGGGTTACAACATACGACGCAGTCATAAACTTCTATGTTGCGACCCGTGAATATCTCACCTATTTCAATATCTACCTTAAGTTTCTCAAAACAAAAGTGGCACGTGATAGTTCGTTGCGACGACATCTTACTTCGCCGAATCCACAGCAATCCATTGAGCGATATCGTTTGCTACTCGGTCCTGAATATCTTCGAAGCCATGGTGGTTGAGTGGTCCACATTTTCTGCCTGAAGCACCCCCATCCTTATAAGATAAAAATGCCTTTCGAGGAGCTTCAAGCTCTTCAAAAAAATCTTTTGCGTAAGAAAACGGCGTCACATTGCAAAAATCTTTTTCATGATGTGCAACTAAAACACCAACGTTTACAGTTGAACCTAAAATCCTCTCCATTGAATAAAACTCTGCCTTCTTTGAGGAGTTTGTGTAAACCCCAGAAGCCAAAACGATACCTTTTATGTGATCCGGAAACAATTTTGAAAATTTCGCTGCGTCGACTGAACCTCGACTAAAACCAACTAGATAAATTGGGAGTTTATTGCGTTTGTTGATTTCCTTAGTAAGATTAAGAATTCTTGCCGCTCGCTCCTCGCTTCCTCGTAATTTGTAGCTAGCCTTCTCATCCTCGGACCGATTTGGGAACAGATAAAAGTTCAAGCCTGCTGCAATAAAATCACCTCTTTGAGTAACAAGAAAATTTTTGCTGTTTCCTTGACTGTTTTTTAGACCATTTCCACCAATTAAAGCGATTATATTTGCCTTTGCCTTGGCTTGCTCAACGCTATGGATAGGAAGCTCAGACACATCTGGAAAGCTGAGGGTGACTTGATCTGCCACTGCGGCAGACGATAAAATTATCATAATAGTTGCGTAAGCTAAAATTCTCTTCATTATTTTACTCCTTAGAGCCCGAGCGGAAAGGTATTGAGCGATATCAGAGGTTTGTGATTCACCGTCGTTGTCGAGACGATAGGAGAACCACATGGCCTGGACTGATGCCGCCCGGCGGCAACATATGCGCAATGGGCCCCGCTATCCAAGCGATTTGCGGGATGGGGAATGGGCTCTGATTGAGCCGATGTTTCCAGCAGCGCGTGGCGGTGGCCGGCCTCGCACGACCTGCTTGCGCGCCGTGATGGACGCGATCCTGTATATTGCATCGAGCGGCTGTGCGTGGCGGATGCTGCCCAAATGCTTTCCTCCGATCTCGACGGTGCGCGGCTATTTCTACGCCTGGCGGGACAGCGGCCTGCTGACGACAATCAACCACCTGCTGGTGATGGTGGCGCGCCAACAGGCTGGTCGGGAAGCTTCGCCCAGCGCCGGAGTCATCGATAGCCAATCGGTCAAAACCACGGAGAGCGGCGGGGTTTCGGGCTATGACGCGGGCAAGAAAGTGAGGGGCCGCAAACGGCATATCATCACCGACACCAGTGGCTTTCTGCTGTTCATCCTGGTCCACGCCGCGGACATTCAGGACCGCGACGGCGCCGTCGATGTTCTCAAAGCCATCCGCTTCCGGTTCCCGTGGCTGCGCCATGTCTTCGCCGATGGCGGATATGCCGGCGACAAACTCAAAGCCGCAATCAAAGACCATGGAAGCTGGACCCTGGAAATCATCAGGCGATCGGATACCGCAAAAGGTTTCGTTCTGTTGCCCCGGCGCTGGGTCGTCGAACGCACCTTCGCATGGTTGGGGCGCTGCAGACGTCTCGCCAGGGACTGGGAACGATCCATCGAAAGTGCCACCGCCTGGGCAACCGTCGCGAGCATCCGAATGCTCACCCGCAGAATCGCAAACCTCTCAACTCATTGAGAAACCTTTGAATCAGGCTCTTAGGACTGGGTTATACAAAACTCCCAAACTGGTCCTTGAGAGGCACGTGTCTGCGCAACGCGGCTACTGTTTTTTCAACGACATGCGGAAGCCTTCGTGCTCTATCGAGTTTGGAATCACACGTATCAGGGTATAATTCAACTGCATCCCTATATGCCTCAAGCCGGGCCTTGAGAACTTTCCTTCGCCAAAGGGGCAGGCGAATAGAGTGATAAACATTGTCGCTGCCGAACCCGTAGCGCCCGAGAGAATACATAAAAGAACGCCCAAACCCATCTCGCTCGTCAGCGAGTTTCTCATAATACTTCTGCACTGTGGCGGGGGCATATTGGCGCCAGCCGTAAACAAGCTCTGCCTCGAATATCGCTAATTCTCTCGCCTCAGGTGATGACAGGCCTGCATCTAAAGCTTCGGCAACCAAATTCGCGACCCATACATTCGCCTGCGCCGTGCGAGCCTCTTTAATCTTCTTGGGCGTAAGGCCCAGGGCTTCATCAAAACCTACATCACCGTCGCTCTCATAAACCTTCGACCCAGTATCAATAAGTAGGCGCAGCACCCAATCGGGAGGCAGAACGCCAAGATCTTTTGCCTTTGACAGTGTTTGCATGACAAGTGCGGGGGTTTTGTCTTGCCCTTCCCATTCTTGCCGCAAGTGATCGAACTGGTTTTCGTGAAAGACGTTTGCTGTCTGTACGCATTCATCTGGGCTCTTCAAAACCTGACTTGGCAGACCATTACATACATTCTCAGCTTCCTGCGCCAACCAGCGGGCAACTCCTGGGGGGAACTCGCCTAAGACTTGGTTGCTGTAGTCATGGCCCACCTTGTGCAGAGCGGATAAATATTTTCGGTGTTCCGATCGCATGGATTCCTGCTCAAAATCCAGTTCACACAGGCGCCAGTCAGCCGCCTAGTGATCAGCGTGCCGAATGTGTTCTTCGATTTCCGGAGTAGCCTCAACAGGCAGATCGATAAATATGCTCTCGCCTTCGTCGCTGGAGGATAGTGCTCGATCAGGATGCGGTAACTTCGGCATTAGCCCTCCCCCCGCTCACGAAAGGGCAAAGCCGCGGTGCCAATACCGCCGTTGCCCAAGGCGGCCGTGATACCTTCAGTAATTCGCTCGGCCGCAGCTTTGGCCGGATCAAGGTCGACCTTCGCGTAGCGGGCCGTCGTGGCCGCACTCTGGTGACCGAGTAGCTTTCCAATGACTGGTAGACCGAGGCCAGAGCCAGCCCCGTAGCTTGCAAAGCTATGCCGAAGAATATGGAGTGTAGGCCAGTTAAGCTCAGCCCTTTTCTTTATGCGCTGCCAAACCCGCGGCAGGCCGACAAGATGCCGCCCCTGTTTCTTTCCGGGCAAGACATACGGGTTAAATTTAAGACGCGGCAGGCCACTTAATATGTCCAGAGCCGGCGTGCCGAGGACAACGACTTTCCGTCCGGTCTTACTATCAGGCATCCTGAGGCACCCGCTTTCAAAATCCACGTGCGCCCACTTTAAAGTGAGTATCTCAGATTTTCGACAACCAGTGAGCATTAACAGTCGGATGGCCGCCAAACCATAAGGGCTCTCACCTTCAGACTCAGCCGCCAGCATAGCATCGCCGAGTTTCCGGAAATCTGCAGGTGTGAGGAACCTCTCTTCGCGCTTGTCGGGGAATCGTTTAACACCGCGCGTAGGATTGTCAGGTCGGATACCTCTGTCCACAGCGTAACTAAATATCCCCCCAAGCAGGCCGACGGTGCGGGTGGCTGTCCCACGACCACCTGCGACAATCGCGCGACCGCGAGGGCCAGTTTTCACGTCTACCGCGGTTTTGCCCTTTGCCACGTCATGCAGGAAGCGCTTCACATCCTCGGGCATCACGTCCTTTACTTGCCTATCGCCCAGGAGCGGATTGATATGCCGCTCGATCCGACCACGATCGGTCGAAATGGTCGATGCCTTCTTAGGCTCCCCGAACCTTGTCAGGATCTTGCCGCTTTCCGCCTCACGGAGATACAGATCGCAAAGCTCCGATACCGTCAGCATTTTTTTGTTTTGGTCCCGGATCGAGGCTGGATCCTGTCCGCCTACGACCCCCCCTAGGATGCGGAGCGCTTCTTTGCGCGCCGTGTCGGGTGTCCACGGAGCCCCATGGCGCCCTATCGTGAACCACCGCTGCTTATTTTTAATCCTTGTTTTAACCAAATAGGTCCGCGCGTCAGATTGCTGACGCCGAACGGCGAAACCGGCAACCTTAGCGTCCCAGACGATATCGCCAGCCTTGAGGGCCTTAACCGCCTCTAGCGTGATGGAACGAGTTTTTTTTGCCACAGCTTCTCACTTGGTTGCTTGAAAATGGCTCTAGCAACTTATTAGCAACCAATCTAAAGAGAAACAAGGAGTATTCCTGGCGTAACGGGTCCGATTAACCAATTGTTTTTGAATGATATGTCGACTCTTGTCCGCTACAGTCATCACTAACAACTGCCTTCACACGGCAGGGGTCACAGGTTCAATCCCTGTCGCGCCCACCATTTTTCCTTCCAAAAGACATACATATACATCCGCCAAAGCGCAGTTTCTGCGGGTCAGCAGCGAGGAAATCGACATTATCGCGATCGGGACTGCGCCCCCCTTCTCGTAGGGAGGCGTTTTTACCGCTTGGCGCATCGACGTTGCTGGATTGGAGATACTCCATTCTTTAGACGCCTCATGTCTAAGACGCATTCCTCAGGCTGGTAGAGTTCGAGGCGCAACCATCTTTCTAATCAAGAGCTCCGCGATCAACAGGTTCAATCCCCAGGCAGAAACCATCATACCGTCTCGCAAGGAGCCCAATGGTTCGCTCCCGAAGGCAAGCATCCACCCGATCCCAAGAACTGTTTGCGTGGACGCGCCCTGGCCGATTGCGTAGGCACGAAGCATAGCAGCGCTGTGTGCCACGACATTTTGCGACTTTATTGCGATGACGGCCCATACGATCAGGCCGACCATCCATAGACTCAACGTAATCCGCGCCCAGTATAGTAAAAGCCCCTGCAGCTCATTCGGAAACGCGAAAAAATGGGTCATCCAAAGACCTGTCAACGCGCTTACACACCCTGCTACCACAATCATGCGGCCAGCCGCGCGATGCGTCGCCGGGTAATGCTGTCTCACGCTCGGCATGAATTGCAGCGCACCAACGATGCAGAACAGAAAACTGCCCAGAATATGCAACACGATAGGCAGGGAATCGGCCAGGGCACGCGGATTTTCAGGGATGACTGCCGGTCCACCAACCAATTCAATAATGCGAAGCAATCCGCCAAAGGTCGGCACAAAGGAATAGACCAGAATGAACGCAAGCAATGTCCATTCGCGCCTGCTGACAATTTTCATAGGGGCCCCTTCGCTTATATTGCGTCTCTCCTAGTAAGAGGCGGTATACCCAAACGCATACAAACAGTTTATTGCCCAATTTCGTCCATCTGCTATACGTTTATGCATGAACTGGCAGGCAATATCCTTTGACTGGAATCAGGTGCGAGCATTCCTTGCAACTGCCGAGGAAGGGTCGTTCAGTGGCGCGGCGCGGGCGTTGAAATCCACCCAGCCAACAATAGGCCGTCAGGTTTCAGCGCTGGAAGGCTCGCTTGGGGTCACGCTTCTCGAGCGCAGCGTTAGAGGCCTGACCATCACCCAGGCGGGCCGCGAACTTCTGGATCATGTTCGGGCCATGGGCGAGGCAGCGGCACTGATCTCGATGGTTGCCGACGGACAGTCGCAAGAAGTGATGGGCGAGGTCACGATCACGGCGACCGATCTTATGTCTGCGGCGATACTGCCCGCGATACTCGCGCCGCTGAGGCAGACTGCGCCGGGCATAAGGGTGCGCATCCTCGCCACAGGCGACATCCGGAATCTGATGCAGCGTGAAGCAGATATCGCGATCCGGCATGTCCGGCCAGACCAACCGGACCTGATTGCACGCCATGTCGCCGATTTCCGAGGAACCCTTTATGGCGCAAGCGCTTATCTGGAGCGAGCTGGCCGTCCGACCACGCCGCGCGATATGGCCGATCTCGCCTTTGTCGGCAACGCTGACCCGGATCACCTGCTTGCGCCGCTTCACAACCAGGGCATTCCCGTCCGGGCTGAGAACTTTGTGATATCCAGCGATAGTAATGTGGTGGAGTGGGCGCTAGTGAAAGCCGGCTACGGCATATCATTGCTTCCCGAGGTTCTGTGCGATGCCGAGCCAGGCATCGAAAAAGTACTGCCGAGCCTCCCCTCGCTGCAATTTCCGGTCTGGTTGGTCACACATCGCGAACTCAAGACCAACAGGCGGATCAGATTGGTATTCGACACGGTCGCGCGCGGACTGGCGGCGGCGGCCGCTATGGCACCTGAGAAATCAAAGTAAGATGCCCGATCAGTAATTATTGCTGGCCAGCACGGGTCACCACGGCACCGGCGCACCGCGCCAATCAAAAAATCCACCACTATCGCCCTTATCCAGATCATCCAGAACGTTCAGTAAATGCGCCGCCGCCTGGTCAGGGGTATTCAGGTTAAGTCCGGACTTGGCAAACGGCGAAGACAGCGGTGTATCGACAGTTCCTGGATGCAATGCAACGCAGAATGCGTCGGGTGCGCGTCGCGCCAATTCGATGGAAGCGGTCCGCACCATCTGATTCAGTGCGGCTTTGGATGCGCGATAGGCGTACCAACCGCCCAAACGATTGTCATCTATCGAACCCACGCGCGCGGACAGGGTCGAGAACACGCATTTTCCAGCACGCGGCAATTTCGGCAGCACATGCTTCATGATAAGTGCCGGCCCAATGGTGTTGATTGCAAAGGCATTGGCCAGCTTATGCGCATCGAGGTCACGCCAGGTTTTCTCTGGCCCCTGGTCATTGTCGTGAAGATACCCGGTCGCATCGATCACAAGGCGGATATTGCCCAGGGCCGCGGCAGCCTCAGCCGCTCGCGCCAAACTGGCCTCATCGGTCAGGTCGATTGGAATGGGACTCTGTCGGCTAAAGCCAATCACGGCGTTGAAGTGCGCCGCTCCCGTCAGTCGGGAAAGCAACGCCGAACCGATACCCCCGGACGAACCAAACACCACCGCGACACCGTCCGGGTCGAACGATTGGAGGCTAAAGCCTGTGTCCTGACCCGAGGACGGGTTTGCTCCCCTCATATATTCCCTAACGCCTGGATTGTGGGCGCTGTTCCGCGTAAACCCTGGCACTTGCAGCCAAATGGACGAGCTTCATGCCAGCGCGGCAAGCGTGAGCGAGGCAACAACCACAGCGGTTAGCGGCCAGCGTAGCCTCAAATACCAATCCGGTACTTGCGCTATTCGGCTCGCATGCCAATCGAATAGAAGCATAGCAAAGAATGCCGCAGCCAGAATGAGGAGCCCAAGCGATCCTGAAGCGAGCAGCGCGCCCCAACCAACCAGTGACGGAATCACGCTGGCGCCCAACCGGGCGAAAGTCGCCCCGCTGTTTTGGCCCGAACCGACACCCGCCATTGCCAGTCCCCAATGAATTCCCCCGAGAAAGGAAACGATGACGGCGCCATATGCGGCCAGTGCCAATTGCGCGGGCTCTTGTCGCGCAGCCTCCAGAAACGAACTTGCGAGAGCAAGGAAGACAAAGGGGATGACACCGAAAGCCCCCAACCACTTCGCAGCAGGCGGAACTTCAGAAGGCGACGATAGAGGCTGCATGGTGGCCTCAACAGCCAAAATGGGTTCAGAATTTGACATACTGTGTGTATTACGATTCCAGTCGTGCTCCGGATCACCACCTGCCGAATTCCCGTAACCATCTGGTGTCACAGCGGCGCATCTGCCTAAACTCCCTTAACGCGCATGGGAGGCGATGCAGAATGAAAGTCACAGTTTCCGAAGGCCGGTTCCTGGCGGAACAGACCATGGTTGCCGCCGGGCATAACGTGGATGAAGCCGCCATAATCGCCGATCACCTTATCGACTGTGAATTGCGGGGCCTGAGTTACGGCGGCCTTCCCCGCGCGCTGAGTGTGTACGAGCGCATGACGAAGTCCGGTTTCGACCGCGGCAACATTGAGATTGCCCACGAAACACCGTTATCCGCACTCGTCGACGGGCACAACAATATTGGCTATCTGGTCGGGCGCCGCGCCGCCGAGATCGCGATCGAAAAGGCATCATCTCAGGGCATGGCCGTCGTTGGTGCGCGCGATACCTGGCACACAGGGATGCTATCGTATTATGCGGAAATGGCCGCCAATGCAGATCTTGTATCCATGATTGCGTCCAACGCCTCCCCCAATGTTGCACCACATGGCGGCAGCGAAGGCCGGTTTGGTACAAACCCCATTGCATTCGGCTTCCCCTCTGCGGATGCGCCGGTAATCTGGGACATCGGTACATCGATGATGATGCATGGCGAGGTCGTGCTGGCCGGCCGCCTTGGCGACGATCTGCCAGAAGGCAGCGCGTTCGATACCGACGGCACCCCCACAACCGATCCTGCCAAGGCACTACAGGGCGCCATTGCTGCATGGGGCGGTCATAAAGGCTCAGGCCTCGCAATCGTCGTTCAATTGCTGGGAACGCTATGCGCCGTCCCGCCGATGCCAAAAGACATGTTCGGTTACGGCTGCCTGTTCGTCATGATGCGCCCGGATCTGCTGATGTCCCTGCAGGACTACAAGGCGAATGTGGCCGAATATGCTGAAGCAATACGAAGCACCCGCCCCGTGGAAGGCGGAGATCCTGTCCGTATGCCCTATGACCGCTCCGTCGCGGAACGGCAGCGAAGAATAGTAGAGGACTCAATCGAAGTGGTGGACGTCGTATACCAAAGGCTTCGAACCATTGCAGGGTCCAACATCCCTCCCAAATAGTCACCATAAAAATGGCGGCACCGACCGGTGCCGCCATTAAGTACCGAAATTTCTACTTGCGCGATTACGCAGCAGCCAAACGACGGCGACGTGCGACGGCAAAACCGAACACACCGATACCAAGAAGTGCCAAAGCACCCGGTTCCGGAACTTGCGTGCCCGAAAAACCAGCGATACGAAGCCGGGAAGACGAGCCGCAAAGGCGCAGGCTGCAAACCTGGCCGCTTCTCCATAACAGGAGAAGCGGCTTCAGGTGCGTGTATCAGATATCGAAGCCATACAGGATACCTGGATTCGTCGCGAGGATATCATCGCGGATTTTCTTGTCCGGCACCCAATCGAGCAGCGGATCAAGGCAATCGGCTTCTTCCGGCTTGTTGTCCAGCGGCGAGTTCGGATGCGGCCAGTTGGCGGCCCAAACAAGTCTGTCCGGCCTTGTCTCAACAAGCGCTCGAACGCGTTCGCCGGCATCCCGGTAAAGCGGCGGCCCGTCCGTCGATTGCAGATAGGGCGCGGAAATTTTCACCCAGCATTTCCCGGTTTCCATGAATTTAAGCAATGCCTGAAAATCAGGATCATTGATGCCGTTTGCCGCAGGTGTTCGACCGATGTGATCAATGACGACATCAACAGGCAGATCCTTCATGTAAGGCATGGCATCGACGATCCAGCTCCCATTGTCCTGGACCTGGACATGCCAGCCGAGCGGCGCGACCTTGGCAGCCATTGGCGCCAAATCGTCAATGGTGAAATCGTCGACCAGAAAAAAGAACCGCATCCCGCGGATACCACCTTCGTGCAGACGCTGCAGCTCCGCCATTTCGACATCCGCCGCCGTGACGGCGACACCCCGTGCCCGCTCCTGCCCCATCGTATCAATCGCTTCCAACGTGGCGCGATTGTCTCGCCCATAGGTCGATGGCTGTACGATGATGCCACGCTCGAATCCCAATCTCGCCAGCATCGTTTCATAGGCTGACAGGGATGCTTCGACATGGTTCACCCTGCCGGGGTGATGCGGATATTTCGAAATCGGACCATATATATGCGAATGCGTTTCGCAGGACTTGGGCGGCGCAATCAGCTTTGGTTTGCGCCCCGTCCCCGTCATGACCTGATCCGACATCTTCTACTGTTCCTTTTGTCTTTGCAGTGTTGCTACTGCAGCTTTCCACGTGCCGTGATCGGCCATAAATCTTCGACCCGGCCGTCGCGGATACACACATACCAGTCGTACATATTGACTGTCGGATCGACATGCCCCGGAATCAGGCGGACCTTGTCACCGACTTTCAAATCGTTGTTGCCGCCCTGTACTGATTCCGAAACCAGCAACTTGCCGTGCTCGTCCGACGCACCGACGAATTCCACGCCGGGGATTTCCCATGGTAATGGCAATCCGGAATCAACGCTCAATGCCTTCAGACCCGCGTCAAGAATGGCCCTGTCACCTGTGGTCCGGCTCATGACCGTGGCATAAACAAAAAGGCTATTCTCAAAGTCGTCAATGGGATTGCCACTGGCATTCAGATTATATCCGTAATCCGCGTCCATGAAGATATAGGACCCCGCCTGAAGCTCGTTATAGACCCCGCTCGCGGCTTCGAACGGAAAGGTCCCGGTTCCTGCTCCGCCAACAATGCCGCATTCCAGACCGTGACTTGCCAGCAAGGAAACCGTTTCCTGCGTCATCGCTATCGCGGAATCAATGGCACTCTTTCGGCCTTCATAGGCACGGATATGTTGTGCCGACCCCTGGTAGGCCTGCAATCCGCCGAACCTGAGGTTTGGTGCTTTGTCGATCACCTCTGCCAAGGCCAGCGCAGGCGCCCCCGGCGCCACGCCACAACGCCCCGCTCCGACGTCTATTTCAACCAGGACATCCAGCGTCACGCCCGCAACTGCGGCCGCAGCATCAAGATCCGAGACATTGCCCGCATCATCCGCGCAGACTGCAATTTTCGCCCGCCGCGCCAGAGAAGCAAGTTTCGTCAATTTGGGCGCACCGACAATCTCGTTGCTGACCAGAATGTCACTAATTCCACCCAGAACCATTGCCTCGGCTTCGCCGACCTTCTGGCAACAGACGCCCACCGCACCGACTTCCATCTGCTTCAACCCGACAGTCGGACATTTGTGGGTTTTGGCATGCGGCCGCAACACGGCAGAACTATCCTGGATCGCATCAGCCATCCGTTTCAGGTTCCGTTCAAAAGCATCCAGATCAATCAGCAATGCCGGCGTATCGACTTCCTCGACCCGCATGCCGATCGACGCCGGCGGCAGTGTATCCGCCATGACTTCCCCTCCCTGAATTGAGCTTGCACGACTCTATCGCACAGCGAACGCAGTGGCAAAAGGCTGTCAGCGGAATAGTGCCACGCCGCCCATCGTCAGGACCACGCCCAAGACCGTATACCGAAAAAGTTTTTCAGAGACACCACTGAACGCTCGCGCACCGATCCAGATTCCCGCCATATACGGCAGGACAAGAGCGACAGCGAGCCAGAAGATTGCCAAAGTCACCATCCCGAAAGCGAGATAAATCACGATGCGAAACAGGACCGAAAAAGAAAAATACGCCATAATTCCGGCCCGGACTTCGATAGCCGAATTGCGGCCCGCCATCAGGAAGACCACGACCGGCGGGCCGCCGATATTCGATGCGCCACTGAGAAACCCGCTGAACAATCCGACAGTAACCGTCAAAAGCTTCGAGGGTGTTTTGCTGTAGCGCCAGCCACTGGCAATCATTATTCCAGCGGAGATAACCAGCACCGCGATTATCCGGCGCATATCCTCCGGCTCAACATAGGTCAGGAACCATGCGCCCAAGGGCAATGTGAAAAGCGAAGCAATCCCGAGCGGCGCGACAGATCGCCAGTTTGCATGGCGTACCGCAGTGGGCATGAGATACAGGGTTGCCGGAATATCAACCAGCGTCATGGTCAGGACAGCCTCTACCGGACCGTATAACACCGCCAGCACGGGAATGATGACCAGCCCTGCGCCAAAGCCGATGAATCCCCTGGCCAGCCCCGCAACAAAGAGCGCGACAACAGACAAAGCCAGAGATAGATCAAATTCCAATTGGAAGCCCGGATCGTGAGTTTACCTGAATGGAATTCACGCCTTCTCGGAATCCGTATCCGCAGCCTCTTTCGCCTCGAAATAATTTTCGACAAGCTGAAAAATTGCTTCGGCATCTTCTTCATTGCTGACGACCAGATTACTGGTATCGCCATAAATGTTCAGCACATAGCCGCGGTCGCTACAGACCGTTTCCAGCGCCGCCGCGAATGGCGTGATAATATGGTCGTTCAGGGATTCGGCGTCCGTATACCGCGCCATCCTGTCAACAAGCTCATCGGCAAACTCGTTGCCCGCCGGCTTGCCGCCACGTTTTCGCTTCGCCATTGCTGTCCCCGGTAAATCGTGTCCACTGCCCCCGTGATACGGCGTCGCGCTCTACTGTGCAAGCGTGTGCTTGGGCCCGATCGTCAACCGGCCGCTTGCCATTCTCAAGTACCATCGGTCATGGTTTGGAACCCGCAGCAACCGTGGCGGTAATCGGTTGCCCCCGAGCGCCCCATGGCTATCCTGTCTCGATTGCACACGGATGGAAAGGCGAGGCGATTGCCCGGAACCGCGCTGACTTACATGTTGTTCGCCGTATGGGGCGAACGCTTCATCGATAAGTTCGCTTCGCTGACGATGGCGAGCCTGCTTAGCCCCGGGAATCTTCCAACCCTGGCAAAGACCCACCAGTTGCAACTGATCTTCCATACCGACCGCTCCTCTGTTGCCTATCTCAAGATACGAATGGCCCCGCTGGAAGAATATGCGGACCTGACCATCGTTGCCTTCGAAGACACAACTGTGGACGGTCGTACTGTCGCCGATGGGATCTCCCTCCTGAAAGGCCCTGCCGTAAAACACGAACTGGAACGACTGGTCACCTTCCACACCCTTGATACGGTGCTGGACCACGGGCAAGGACATAGCCTGTTCATCATCCCCTCGGACCTTGCCGCCAGCGACGGAAGCTTTACCCGGGCCCAGACCCTGTTGGATAACGGCGCGGAGGCGGTCGCCCCGCCCGTGCTGCGTTTATCGGAAGACCACGTGACATTTTCGGGCACGCAACTCAGAGTCTGACTCGAAATGATATCCATGTTTTCATGCTCTTTCCAATCGTCGGGCGAGCAGTTGAATGCTGGCGATCAGGAGCCATGCCTCCGCGCTTTCGATGGTTTCCTCGAAATCTTTGGCGAGACGGCGGTTACGACCGAGCCAAGCGAAGGTGCGCTCAACCACCCAGCGGCGGGGCAACAATACGAACCCCTTGGCGGCGTCGGAGCGCTTGACGATCTGCACGGTCCACTTCCCAAGTTTGGCCAGCGCGTCGCGCAACTTCGGTCCCGCGTAACCACCATCGGCGAAAACATGGCGCAACCGGGGAAAGGCGTGGCGTATCGACGCCAACAGCGCGGGCGCGCCGTCGCGATCCTGGATATCGGCGGCGTGAACCATGACGGCGACCAGAAAGCCGCCTGTGTCGGTCACGATATGACGCTTGCGCCCTTTGACCTTCTTTCCCGCGTCATAGCCCCGAACACCGCCGCTTTCCGTGGTTTTCACCGTCTGGCTGTCGATCACCCCGGCGGTCGGGCTGGTCGTGCGCCCAGAGGTTTCCCGCATCGACATCACCAGTTGGCGATTGATGACGTGCAAGGTTCCATCCGAGCGCCAAGCGTAAAAATATCGCTGGATCGTACTGCGTGGCGGAAATTCCCGGGGCACCATGCGCCATTGGCAACCGGTGCGCGCCACATAAAAAATCCCATTCACCACTTCTCGAAAATCCGTGGTTCGCGGGCGGCCTAATCGACGCGGCGGGGACAATAATGGCGAAATCAAACGCCACTCCTTATCCGTCAAGTCGCTTGCGTAACGAAGGCTCGAACGATCAAACTGCGGGCGGGTGATCTCAGTCCACATGTTGTGTCTCCTCATTTGCTTCAACACAAACGAGAGAATCACAACTTACTGAAATCACTCAACTCATTTCGGGCCGGACACTCAGGGACGGCATCGACGACACGACAATATGCGGCGCGCTGCCTGAGTCATTTCAGCATATAACGGGCAGTTGCATTGCAACCTCGCAGAATTTCAGCGCATACCCTGCCTCTATCCTGTGGCCGGTTGCGGATGACGGCTTTCTCTGCCGGACGTTCTTTCCGCTTACGCTAGCCTTCAAACCGCAGGATCACTGCCGCCGCTACGACAGCTCTATTGATTACGATTTTTTGCTGAACCTCGTTTCCGATCCTGCGAAAATTTATATCCCCGCCAGTTCGGCGGAGATTTGCGCCATGAAAGTTACAGGGGGCGATTACATGCAAAGGGATTCAACAGCTCAGCCGCTACGAGGCGCTGCCCTTGCCCACTTTATGCTCACGGAAACCAACAAAGCACATCGGAGCCTTTTTTCGCGGCCATACCGATTACTGAAAAAGGCCGAAGACGAACTCGACCAGGAAACATGGCGCTATATGGAAACGGAATCAGGTCGTTTCGTCGACAGCGCCTATGATTTCATCGATCAGATTGTGGCCAAAGTCCCCAAGGATACGCCCGGACTGGCGCAATCCATCGGGTCGCATTTCGGTCGGTTGGAAGACTACCTTTCCCCCATGCGCCGACCGGCATCCAACTGAAAGCATCTATTGGCTGCGTCCGCTCATTGCGGCATGGCGGCGACGGATCGCTTCCGGCCAGCGCGATTTGATATAGGCCAGTGATGCCCAAATTTCGGCATCCGTCAGAATATCCTTGAACCCCATCATATCGGATTGATATCCCGCTGGCGCGAACGCCGCGACCCCCAATTTCGTCACCTTGAAATTCTGTTCATCCGGATGATGCCAGGTATGGCCGCTTTCATCATGCGGCGGCGCCGGCAACCGACCATCGGGCCGACGTTTTTCCCAATCGGGCTGGCCTTTCAGGTCCGCTCCATGACAGGAGGCACAATGCTCCGCATAGACCTGACCACCACGTTCGACGAGGCCGGGGTCGTCTGCATCCGCAAATGACGGCGCGTCAATTTCGCCGAATTTCCATAGGATGATCGCGGTTACCGCCGTCAGAAGCACCGCGAACAGAATATAGCGAAGTGACATGTTTGTTTCCCCGTGAACAATATGTCGCAACCTGGACCTTCAAGCGGTGGGAAGGTCAAGCCCGGGACTCGACAAACGTCTGCCGGGGGGCCTACCGGTATCCGTCGAGACACGGTATTTTACCGAACATCAAATTATCCAAATCCCCTACCTGTAAGCTGGAGCCCCGCATATGACTGACGCCGCCGCACGCCCCCTTCCCCTTGACGGTATCAGGGTCGTGGAGTTCTGCCAGACCATCATGGGCCCTTGCGCCGGGCTTATTCTGGCGGATCTCGGCGCGGACGTCATCAAGGTGGAACCTGCACCGGCTGGCGACAAGACGCGAAAGTTACTCGGCTTTGCGGCGGGATTTTTCGGTGCCTTCAACCGGAACAAGCGCGGCTTCGCAATAGATCTGAAAAGCGATGAAGGCCGCGAGGTTGCGCTAAAACTGATCGCCTCCGCCGATGTGGTCATCGAAAACTATGCGCCGGGCACAGTCGAAAAACTGGGCGTCGGCTACGAACAGTGTCGGGAAATCAACCCCCGGATCGTCTATTGCTCCCTGAAGGGGTTTCTAAGCGGACCATATGAGAACCGTCCGGCACTCGATGAAGTCGTCCAATACATGGCGGGGCTCGCCTATATGACCGGTCCGCCGGGCAGACCTCTTCGTGCAGGTTCCTCCGTCATTGATATAATGGGCGGTACCTTCGCTGTCGTCGGCATCCAGGCCGCATTGCGGGAACGCGAAACGACCGGCGAAGGGCAGTTCGTAAAAAGCGCGCTTTTCGAATCCACTGCCTTCCTGATGATGCAGCATATGATCGGCAGCGCGGTGACACATGCCCCGTCGCCCCCCATGCCGGGCCGGGTCGGTGCCTGGGGCATATACGAGACCTTTGATACGGCAGATGACGAAATGATTTTCATCGGCATCACCAGTGACAATCACTGGCGCTGGTTCTGTGAGCGTTTCGATCGACAGGACCTGCTGGAGGACCCGACCCTGAACACCAACGAAGGCCGGGTTCGCGAACGCCCCAGAACATTGCCCATTGTCGCGGAAATCGCGAGGCAGCACACCCGAGCCGAAATGTCCCAGATTTGCGAAGAGATCAAGATCCCGTTCGCGCCCGTCGCCAAACCTGAAGACCTGACTGACGATCCCCAGCTAAACGCAAATGGACGAATGCTCCATCTCGATCTGCCCGGGGCGCCAGGGACAAAAATTCCCCGGCTGCCGGTCGAGATCGGCGATCACGATTTCAAACTGCGGATACAACCGCCGAAAATTGGTGAACACAGCCACGAAATTCTGACTGAACTGGGATATACCGAATCGGAAATTGCCGCGTTACAGGCGGCGGGGAAAACGGTCATCGCCAGCTAGGGCAAGGGTTCTTCATCCTCCAGAAATGCCAGAAAGCGCGCCAGCTTTTCCGCAACGGCGCGTTTATAAGCATCCGTATCCTTGCCACGCCAATCGTAGAAACCTTCGCCTGTGGACATACCAAGATTGCCGGCAGCGACCTTGTCCTGCAGCAACGCCACAGGTGTATTCGTGTGGTACAGCGCCGGGATAACGCTTCGATGCGTCGCGGCCGTCGTTTGCAGCCCGCTGATATCCTTTTGCAGGATGAGGCCGGTGATGCTCATTCGGGGGCCCAGCATGCGCGTTATCACCGCATCGACATCCTCAACCGTGCAAAGCCCATCTTCAATCATTGCCAGAGCTTCATGCATCATGGCGTGCTGGATACGGTTGATCAAAAAGCCGGCAACCGGGCGGTTCAGAACCAGAGCCCCCTGTCCATTCCGCTTCAAAGCGGATCGCACGGATTCCACAACGTAGTCACGGGTTTGCGGAACACGGATAACTTCAACAAGCGGCAGGGCATCAGCCGGCTGCATGTAGTGGACGCCAATGAACCGATCCGGATGTGTCATCCGCGCCGCCATTTCCTCCATTGATAACGAGGAGGTATTCGTTGCGATAATTGTGCGCCCGCTGTAGCGAGACTCCAGGTCCGCGAACAGCGTATGTTTGAGGTCTATTTCTTCCGGGACTGATTCAATAACGAAATCCGGTTCGGTATCCGGCAGGGCATCGACGACCCGTACATTGGCCGACTCAAAAGCCGGCACTCTGGACGGGTCGCGGCTGACGACGGTTACATCATGCCCGCCCCGGGCAAAAGTGTTCGCAATTCCGCGCCCCATCGTGCCAGAGCCGACGATCACCGCTGTCGCTATTTCCATTTGGTCCCCCACTGTTTTACCGTTGCGCTTTCTACCAGTATCAATGCGTCATCATCGTTCGTCGAGAAAAGGAACCAATAATGTCATACGAAGAAATTGCCCAGGACCTTGAAGAGCGCCGGGCCAAAGCCCTGAAAATGGGGAAACCCGCCGTTCTCGACAAGATGAAGAATGATGGACTTTTGAACGCACGGGAGCGGCTGGATCATCTCTTCGACAAGGGCACTTTCGTTGAATCCGGCTTGTTGGCGCAGAGCGCGCGGCCTGAAGTCCGCGACCGAACACCTGCCGACGGCAAGATCGCAGGCTTCGGCAAGATTGACGGCCGCTGGGCCGGCTGCGTTTCAAACGATTTCTCGGTGCTGGGCGCCTCCAGCGCGCTGAACAATCTGAAGAAAATGAAACACATCAAAACCGTCGCGACAAAACGGGGTATGCCGCTTGTGTGGCTGGGTGAATCGTCAGGTTCACGCATGCCTGACCGCATGGGCGCACAGGGCCGCGCCATCATGGCCCAGGACCCGCATGAATATCGTCGCATGCGGGATACCCCCTGGGTCACTGCGCAGCTCGGCGACTGTTATGGTTCCTCTACCTGGTATGCCTGCATGTCGGACTTTGTTGTCATGCGCAAAGGCGCAACGATGGCGGTTGCCAGCAGCCGGGTCACATCCCTGGCCATCAACCAGCCGGTGACGAACGAGGAACTTGGCGGCTGGAAAATGCATACATCAACCAGCGGTCTGGTCGACGCCGCCGTCGATACCGATCAGGAAGCCATCGACCTCAGCAAACAGTTTCTGTCCTACCTGCCAAGCCACAATATGGAAGCGCCACCTGTCGCCGCGGTTCCGCAGGGATCGAACGACGCCATTGCCCGCATTACCGATATCGTCCCGGAAGAGCGGCAGAAGGTCTACAACATGCGCCATGTCGTGGAGGTAATTGCCGACCGCGACAGCGTGTTTGAAATGAAAGCCCGTTACGGTCGCTCCGTCCTGACCGCCCTGGGACGGGTTGATGGCAGAACCGTCGGTTTCCTTGGCAACAATCCACTTTACAAGGGGGGCGCCGCAGACCCGGACGGTTGCGCCAAGGCTGCAAGTTTTCTGGTGTTTTGCGATTCCTTCAACATTCCGATTGTCATGCTGGTCGACGTGCCCGGCTTCCTGATCGGCGTGGATGGCGAACGGAAGGGCGCACCCGGCAAGATCATCAACTGGATGAATGCCCAGTCCTTGTGCACGGTCCCCAAGATCACAATCGTCCTGCGCAAAAGCTACGGGCAGGCTTATATCAATATGGGCGGCAACAAGAATTCCGACGAGTACGCGCTTTGGCCGACGGCCGATGTCGGATTCATGGATCCGCAGACAGCCGTGAACGTCGTCTTCGGGATTACCAAGGAAGACGACCCCGCCAGAATTTGAAAAACGGGTCGATCAGCTTGGCCGGGACGCTGCTCCCTGGGAATTGGCAGCAATGTACGAAGCGCAGAATGTCGTCGCGCCGCAAGAGACCCGGCAGCACATCATCAACATGCTGGATATTCACACAATGCGCATGACCAGCGGGGTCGGCGAACACCTGATGCGAACCTGGCCAACCAGCATCACCTGACCCGGCCAAGGGGCCCGATCATCACATATTTTGCGGTGCAGCAAAAAAGCCAATTGGGCCATTGGCTTTTTTCTCAAACACTGCTTAACTACCCTATCCAAGCAAAGGGGGGAACATCTTTGCACGTGAAACGTAGAACAGGGAGATGATCATGAAATCAATTTTGTTCGCAACCGCAGCAGCCACAATCGCTTTTGTGGGAAGTGCCCAGGCAGGGCTGCTTGAAGACGTAAAGGCAAAAGGATTTATTCAGTGCGGCGTTAATACCGGGCTGACAGGTTTTTCCGCACCAAACGACAAGGGTAAATGGGAAGGCTTCGATGTCGATTTCTGCCGTGCCATGTCTGCGGCAGTGTTCGGCGACGCTGACAAGGTCAAGTACACCCCGCTGACCTCCAAGGAACGCTTTACAGCATTGCAATCGGGCGAAATTGATGTGTTGTCGCGCAACACGACCTGGACATTCACCCGCGATGTCAATCTCGGCCTGGAATTCATTGGCTCGAACTACTACGACGGTCAGGGTTTCATGGTCCGCAAGGACCTGGGCGTAAAGAGTGCCAGGGAACTGGACGGTGCATCAGTCTGCATCCAGACCGGCACGACGACCGAACTGAACCTCGCCGACTACTTCCGCACCCACAAGATGGAATTCAACTCGGTCGTTTTCGAAAAGGCTGATGAAATTCGTGCGGCATATGACGCGGGCCGATGCGATGTTTACACCACGGATCGTTCGGGCCTCGCGGCACAACGTTCGTTGCTGAAAGCGCCGGAAGATCACCTCGTCCTGCCGGAAGTTGTTTCGAAAGAGCCGCTTGGTCCGGTTGTCCGTCATGGTCAGTCCGAATGGGGCGATGTCGCCCGCTGGACGCTGTATACGCTGATCGTTGCTGAAGAGCTCGGCATCACATCGGCAAATGTCGACAGCATGAAGTCCTCTAAAAATCCTGAGGTTCTGCGTCTGCTCGGTATTGAAGGTGAAATGGGCAAACAGTTGGGTGTATCCGCCGACTGGGCCTACAACATCGTCAAGCAGGTCGGGAACTACAGCGAAGTGTATGAGCGCCATGTTGGCGTCAATACGCCACTCAAACTAGAGCGCGGTATCAACGCGCTGTGGACGCAGGGCGGCCTGATGTACGCCCCGCCCTTCCGGTAGGAAGCAAACAGATCAGCCGGCCTCGTGCCGGCTGATTACGTTTGGTGGCCAGTGATGGTGGAATTCCCCCCTTTTTCACCTTCCCTCGCCGCCGGCTCACACCGGAAAGGAGCATATGATGGCGCTAGGGAGTGACACCCAAGGCACCGCGCCGCGTCCCAGTTTCTGGAACGACCCGAACAAGCGATCAATCATCTATCAGGGGATCGTCGTTCTGATCTTCGTCGGGTTGGCCGCCTACTTCGTCAACAATACAGCCGACAACCTTGAGCAACGCGGCATTGCCTCGGGCCTGTCTTTCCTGTCCGCCCCTGCGGGCTTCGACGTCGGCATGTCGCCCTTCCTGACATACGACGCGTCCACGGCAACGCATGGTACCGTCCTGATTGTCGGTATTCTGAATACGCTGCTGGTTGCGATTACCGGCATCGTTCTGGCGACAATCATCGGCTTTATTTTCGGGGTACTGAGACTGTCGCCGAACTGGATCGTTTCCAAGCTGTGCTACTGGTATATCGAAATACTGCGCAATATTCCGCTGCTGCTGCAATTGCTGTTCTGGTATTTCGCTGTATTGGGGACACTGCCGAGCAAGCGGGATAGCATCTCCCTGTTCGACCTGTTTTTTTTGAATATCGAAGGGATGTTTGGCCCCCTGCCCGTGCCGCAAGACGGCTTCTGGATGATTGGCCTTGGACTTGTCATCGCCATTGCCGCAATCATCGTCATAAAAAACTGGGCCCGCAAGCGACAGGACGAAACCGGACAGATATTCCCGGTCTTCTGGACATCGCTCGCATTGCTTATCATCATCCCGTTCATCGCAGCGGCAATTGCCGGTTTTCCGCTGGAATTCGAGCATCCGCAAAAGAACCGTTTCGGTCTGCGCGGCGGCATGATCATCTTGCCCGAATTCGCAGCGCTGGTGCTTGGGCTGAGCCTCTATACCAGTGCATTCATCGCCGAGATCGTGCGTTCCGGCATTCTTGCCGTCAGCCACGGCCAATCGGAAGCTGCCTATGCACTTGGGTTGCGCCCCGGTTTGACAATGCGGCTGGTCGTCATCCCACAGGCGTTAAGGGTTATCGTTCCGCCCCTGACAAGCCAGTACCTGAACCTGACCAAGAATTCTTCATTGGCCGTTGCCATCGGCGGCGCTGAAATCGTCGCTATCTTCGCCGGAACATCACTGAACCAGGCGGGACAGGCGATCGAGATCATTGCCATCACCATGGCCTTCTACCTGACGGTCAGCCTTCTGATTTCGCTGTTCATGAATTGGTACAATAACAAAATTGCGTTGGTGGAGCGCTAGACCATGACTGACAATTCCTTCGTACGAACGGAGTCTCATCCTGATCTGCCGCCCCCTGTCCGTCACACGGGGATCATCCGCTGGATGCGGCAGAACCTGTTCTCATCATGGTTCAACACCTTTCTAACGATAAGCTCGCTATACCTGCTGTACCGGATTGTTCCGCCATTCCTTGAATGGGCGATCTTCTCCGCCGACCTTTCCGGCTCAACCTACCAGGACTGCACCAGCGGGGGCGCCTGCTGGGCCATGGTCCGGGTCCGGTTCGATCAGTTCATGTATGGATTTTTTCCGACAACAGAGCGCTGGCGGGTGGATATCGGGTTTCTGCTGCTGTTTGCGACTGCCATTCCGCTCATGATCGATGGAATACCAGGCAAGAAGTATCTGGCGATCTTCGTCTTCGCGATCTACCCCTTCGTTGCCTTCCTGCTGTTCCATGGCGGGTTCGGTCTGGAGATTGTGGATACTGCCCAATGGGGCGGGTTGATGCTGACCCTGGTCCTCGCGACAGTGACGATTGTCGTGTCGCTGCCGCTCGGCATCCTGTTTGCGCTGGGCCGGCGATCCGAAATGCCGATCATTCGAATGATCTGTATCGGCTTCATCGAATTGTGGCGCGGCGTTCCGCTGATCACGGTCCTGTTCATGGGTTCCGTTATGCTGCCGCTGTTCCTGCCGCCGGGAACCAATTTCGACAAAATCCTGCGCACGCTGATTGTCATGGCGCTTTTCGCCGCCGCTTACATGGCGGAAGTCGTCCGTGGCGGCTTGCAGGCCATCCCCAAGGGCCAGTACGAAGCGGCCCAGGCAATGGGCCTGAGCTACTGGAAAACGATGGGCCTGATCATCCTGCCGCAGGCGCTGAAGATCGTGATCCCGGGCATCGTCAATACCTTTATCGCGCTGTTCAAGGACACGACGCTGGTCCTCGTTATCGGCCTGCTCGATTTCCTCAGCATCATCCAGTCGGCAACGACGCACAAGAACTGGCTCGGCACCTCGACCGAAGGCTATGTCTTCGCCGCCGCCGTCTACTGGATCTTCTGCTTCAGCATGTCACGTTACAGCATCCGGCTTGAGCGCAAGCTCGATACCGGGCACAGAAACTAGAAGGAGATATGGAAATGGCCACAACCGAAGCCGCAGCCACCACCTCCCCGCCCGTCGGCGACGATGTCGCGATCCAGATACTCGGCATGCACAAATGGTATGGCAATTTCCATGTGCTGAAGAATATCGACCTCACGGTGTATAACGGCGAGCGCATCGTCATTTGCGGCCCGTCAGGTTCCGGCAAGTCGACCCTGATCCGCTGCATCAACCGGCTGGAGGAGCACCAGCAGGGCGGCATCTTCGTCAACGGCAACGAGTTGACCGGCGATCTGAAAGGCATCGACGCGATCCGCCGCGAAGTCGGCATGGTGTTCCAGCATTTCAACCTGTTCCCGCATCTGACCGTGCTGGAGAACCTGACGCTCGCCCCCATCTGGGTGCGCAAGGTCCCCAAAGCCGAAGCCGAAGAAGCGGCGATGAGCTATCTGGAACGCGTGAAGATCCCCGAACAGGCCCTGAAGTTTCCAGGTCAGCTTTCCGGTGGCCAGCAACAACGCGTCGCCATCGCTCGCTCCCTGTGCATGAACCCGAAGATCATGCTGTTCGACGAACCGACCTCGGCGCTCGACCCGGAAATGATTTCCGAAGTGCTGGATGTAATGGTCGAACTGGCGGAAACCGGCATGACGATGCTCTGTGTGACCCATGAAATGGGCTTTGCCCGCAAGGTCGCCAACCGCATCATCTTCATGGATGAAGGCGAAATTGTCGAGCAGAACGAGCCCGAGGAATTCTTCCATAATCCCAAATCCGAACGGACCAAGCTGTTCCTCAGCCAGATCCTGTCGCACTAGGAAATATCATTACAGCAGGTCGAGCTGCGCGCCCTTCGCCGGCACCGGCGGTGCCTCTGGTTCCGTTTCGCGCCAGAGTTCCGGCCCGTCATTGCGCACACTGTTGACCTCCCGTGATATCGGATAGGCAACCAGTTCACCGTCATAGGGGCGCATCAGTCCCGCCGCCGCCCCGATGTCCTGTCCCTCCCCGCCGAGCCACCCGGCATAATCCTCCGGTTTCACAATCACCGGCATGCGCCCGTGGATCGACTGGATCGCTGGGCTGGCATCCGTTGTCACGATGGCGCAGGATTCCAGCTCGCTGCCCTCCGCCGATTGCCAGCCTTCCCAGATACCGGCAAAGGCAAACAGCGCATCCCCCGGCAGCGCAATCCGCATCGGCTGCTTCGGCCCCGAAGGCTGCGCCTGCCATTCATAGAACCCATCCGCCGGGATCAGGCAGCGACGCCGCCGGAACGCGTTGCGAAAGGACGGTTTCTCGGCAATCGTATCGGCTCGCGCGTTGATCAGCAGCGGCCCGGAACCAACTTCCTTGGCCCAGGACGGCACCAGCCCCCAGCGCATATGGGTCAGTTCGCGCCCGTCCGACGCGCCTTCCCGAATAACGACAACCGGCTGGGTCGGCGCGATGTTGTAGCGTGCCGCCAGGTTCGGCAGCGCATCGATACCGAATAGCTGCTGCACGCCTTCAAGCGGCGTGGTCAGGCTGTAGCGCCCGCACATTATTATGGATCAGCCGTGATAGAAGGGTCGCCCCGCCTGGCGGAACCACAGCCGCACAAGGTGGCGGCGCCGTTCCGGTTCCGGCCAGTCCTCGAACGCCGTCCGGCGATGACCGATGCGGCGATTGTCGAGGATCTGGATCTGGCCAGGCGAGAACTCGAACTCACGGCCCATGCCGGGCTCGTTGATCACCCCGATCAGCGCGTCCAGCGCCTTGCGGCCAAGATCATCCAGTTCCTCGCCCGCAACCACCTGCCCGGCCTTGATCAGCCAGTCGGAAAACCGGGTGAACAATCGCTCACCATCATAGGTGAACACCGGTACGCGGCTGTATCCGTTAGGATCGTCCGGCGCGTACTCCGCCTGCCGGTCCATACAGAAGGGTTTGTAAAGCCGTTCGAGCAGTTCCGGGCTGCGTTCCAGCAGTTTGTTATGCGCGGTCTGGAAACTGACGATCCCGCTGATCCCGCCCTTCATGGACGTCTGCAGGCAGAATAGCGCGACGTAATCGGGCGGCGTATTGAAGGCATTGTCGGTGTGATAGTCCTGCCCCGAATTCGTCACCGAAGAGCGAACCCCATTGCCGGGCGTATTCTTCTTGCCCGTATCCTGCACGCCATAGGCCATCAGCCCGTCCCATTTCTGGGCCACGGCCTGGTCGACCATATTGCCCAGCAGCCAGTACAGTTTGGTCGCCGTCTCCCGGTCCATTGCGTCGATGGGCAGGCGGTCAATAATGACAAAGCCGATCCCCGTCCGAAGCGTATCCCGCACCCTGGCCATCATTTCACGGCAGGCGGGCATCTCGAAATCATCAGGTCGCAGGGACAGCAGCGGCAGCGGGTTGGCATCCAGCAGTGCCGCCGTGGCCAGCAATTCGGCGCGGCAGGCATCCGAAACCTTCACGACGCCCGCATCCGGGGCCAGGGCATCATTGGTCCAGGCAATCGGGCTGTTATCGATCTCGCGCAGCATGCGCGGCGTCACCGTATCCGTTGTATCCATTGTTCCACACGCCTCAAGATTCATCCGACCACGATTAACCAAACGCTACCGCGCCGCCGGGTTCAGATCAACCGGGACCTCCCCCTTTGATCCGCGACAAATCCGGCACGGAAACGGCCCAAACCGGACGATATTTCGGGATAATCGAACCGTTTTTTGCATGGTTTGATACAGGAAAAGGCCGATTCAATCGGATTAACCCGTTGATATCAAATAATACCGGGCTGTTATTGCCGAAAAATGTCTACATTTGTCTACATTTTAGGTCAGGAAGCGGGGTTCCGCGAACGCCCTTTGCTTGCCCGTGCAAAAATATCAAAAAGGATTATATTACTATTTTGTGATGATTGCAAGATCCATTTGATGCCACAAGCACGGACCGCGTTAACAATGTTTGCGCATTCCACACAATGCAGCGCTAGAATGGGGACAAATCACACATGCGAAGGGAGAGAATTTAATGAGCAACCCACTCGAAGGCGTTGACCTGAAGCTCGACAAACCCGGTCGCGGCCGGATCTATGACGACATTACCCAGACTATCGGCAACACCCCGCTGGTCCGGTTGAACCGGGTCACGACCGAAGCCGGCGCCAAGGCAACAATCCTGGCCAAGCTGGAATTCTTCAACCCGCTCGCCAGCGTCAAGGACCGGATCGGCCTTGGCATGATCGCGGCGGGCGAAGCCGATGGCCGAATCAAGCCAGGCGTGACCACGATTGTCGAGCCGACCTCCGGCAATACCGGTATTGCGCTGGCCTTTGTCTGCGCCGCCAAGGGCTATCGCTGCATCCTGACCATGCCGGACAGTTTCTCGGTCGAGCGCCGCAAGATGTTCATCCGCCTGGGTGCGGAACTGGTGCTGACCCCGAAGGCCGAAGGCATCAAGGGTGCAATGAAGAAGGCCCAGGAACTCTGTGCCGAAATTCCCGGCGCGGTACAGGCGGGCCAGTTCGTGAACCCGGCCAACCCGGCCATCCACCGCGTCACCACGGCGGAGGAAATCTGGAACGATACGGACGGCAAGGTCGATGCGGTCGTCATGGGCGTGGGCACCGGCGGCACGCTGACCGGCGTCGGCGAAGTCCTGAAATCCCGCAACGCCAATATCAAGATCATCGCGGTCGAACCCACGCTCAGCCCCGTCCTGTCCGGCGGCGCACATTCACCGCAT
>CALSRA010000048.1 GCA_943788635.1 uncultured Alphaproteobacteria bacterium
GCGAACCTGCCCTTTGATAAGTCCCCTCGCCCCCGCTCGGTAACCGGCGTTCAATTGCAGAAAATTGTAGTTGGCCCAAAAAGCCATTTCCTCAAGATAGTAAAAATCTCCCGTCAGCAAATACGGCAGATAGGCAAAGCTGCCCTGGTGCGCGCGATCCGGTGTGAAATGGCTTTTGATGTCCCCTACCCAGCTTGTGCCGCGCTTGTCCCGGATCGGGATCTTCATGCTTGTTCCCCTGGTATTCAGCGAAAACCCGGGGTAGTTGTCGATGCTCACCGGAGCACCGGTCTTTGGATCGCGAAGGTGGATATTCACGCTGCCGGACAGATCGCCCCCAACCCTGGTCACAGCCCAGGCGCCGGGGTCCTGGGAGAGCAGGTAAATTGCAGCCCACGACGGCAGAGGGCCAATATCCGACCGACCGCCCTTGGTGGGAAAATACGGTGTGATAACGCCGTTCTGAAGGATGTTCCGGGGTAATTTCAGCCATCGGCTTACCTGTTGCTCCGTAGTCTTCGGCTCAACGCTTATGGACATGTCATAGCGTGGAGGAAGGCCTGTTTCGACGAGACAGGGCACGTCGTGGCGAACATGCGCATCACCCGGGTCACGACCAAGCCAGAAGCGTTTTATCCACCGCGCGCCCTTGGCATGCCCGATATAGGGATATTTCGGCCAGGCGCCGACTTCGTCATGCTGGAATGCCGGCTTCCCGTCTATTCTGATTTCGACGTCGTAGGGAATATTGCCGGGCGCTGTCCATTTCGTGTTCTCGACGATTACGGCCACTCTGGTGGTTCCCGCCGCCGGATAATGGCGAACATGGTAGCGGACTTCCAGATCCGGATCCGCCCGGCCATCGGCGTCCACCGGAACATCTATCATCAGATACTCGACGACCTGATTCCCCTGAAGCCACACATTCCCGTTTCGCTGGGGCTTCGCATGTTGCAGACGCGAAACCAGTTGTGGCCCCGAATGAATGTCCAGGCGGACTTCAACAGAGGCAAGCGCCTCTATCATTTTGCCGCGCCGGATTACCGTGGCATCACCCTTGCCGCCCCGCGCCGGTTTAAACGAAACCGGTATCTGCGCCCCCGGCGCCAGTTCGGGCACCCCAATCGTCAGGATCACATGTTTGAGGGAACCATCCGGCCAGCGCCGCTTCACATCGACCTGGCTTGGCAAATCGACAGCCGTAACAGCGTCCGGGACCATGCCCTGTTTAAAAAAGACGCCGAAGGTCACCGGGCCTGCCGGGCGCGTGGTTTTATGCCTGTTCTCGATACGAACCGCACCGGGCCTGTCGCTGTCGGCATCGCAGCTTTGTGCATTTACCTGGACAGCCCCTTCAGGCGCGTCCCCCTGGGTGTCGACCTTCTTCAAACCATCGAGGGGGACGATCCGGCCATTGTCGTCCCGGGTCGGTTGGCGCATTTCGCCGGTACCAGGTGGCAGTTCCTGTGCCGCAACCTGTAAAACCGGCGGCGCGCTGAAAACAACAAGCGCTATCAGCCAAAACCCGGCCAACCGCAGTTTTTGCCCGCTAATCACAGCCTCCATCTCCTTGTTGTAACATGCGATCCCATACGGTCACCCGACCAGAATCCAACAATCCGGACACGTCATCGTTGAGGCGGTAACACTCTTGCCCTATACTATTGGCGTATTTTCGCCAATTACCCGAAAACCCCGGATCCGCCAGTACTTGCGACGTTATCGCAGGCTTGTGTTATACTACGGTATGCCATTGCCGCGTACCTTTAGCGACGGTCTGCACGACCATCAGCACTGCATCGATACTGCTATCGACACGGCGGTGCAGCTATGTGCGGAACGCGGTATCCGCTTTACCAAGATCCGCCGACGCGTTCTGTCGCTTATCTGGGAAACCCATGAACCCATCGGCGCCTATGCGATTCTGGATGCGCTGAAATCGGAATATCCGCGCGCCGCCCCGCCGACCGTCTACCGGGCGCTCGACTTCCTGAGCGAGATCGGCCTGATCCACCGGATCGAATCCATGAATGCGTTCGTCGGCTGCACCCATCCGACGGAAAGCCATACCGGCCAGTTCCTCATCTGCCGGCAATGCAGTGCCGCCGTCGAGCTGGACGATCCGAACATCGATGCCGCGCTGCGGCGTAGCGCCGAAAAAATGGGATTCGTCGCCCAGCGACAGATGGTCGAAATCACCGGCCTGTGCCCCGAATGCCGCAACACCGGCGCGGCCTGACCCCATGGCGGACGTACAAATGCATGACACGGGCGAACGCCTGCCGGTATCGGTGCTGACCGGATTCCTGGGCAGTGGCAAGACAACGGTGCTGGCGCATCTGCTGCGAGACCCCGGCATGGCCGATACCGCCGTCGTCATCAACGAATTCGGCGAGGTCGGGCTGGATCACATGCTGGTCGAGTCCTCCAGCGACGACATCACGGTGCTGAGCAGCGGTTGCCTGTGCTGCACCATTCGCGGCGACCTGATCGACACGCTGCGCAATCTGTTCCGACGCCGGGTCAAGGGCGAAGTGCCGTCCTTCAAGCGGCTGGTTATCGAAACCACCGGACTGGCCGACCCTGCACCGATCCTGCACACCCTGATGACCGACCCGCTGCTGGCCGCGCGCTATCGGTTGGACGGGGTTATCACCACCATCGACGGTATTCACGGGCTGGACCAGCTTGATCGGCAATTCGAGGTCGTGAAACAGGCCGCGGTCGCCGACCGGTTGCTGGTTACCAAGACCGATATGACGACGCCGGAACAGATCACGGCGCTGACGGATCGGCTGGCGGCAATCAATCCCGCGGCACCGACGCACGCCATCGTCCAGGGCGCGGTTGATCCGGCATTACTGTTCGGCGCCGGGCTTTACAATCCGGCGACCAAGAACCCGGATGTTGCGCGCTGGCTGCACGAGGAAGCCTATGCGGACGCGCAGACGCATGACCATGAAGCGCATGGCCACGATCACCATCACCACGATGTCAACCGGCATGACGACCATATCCGCGCCTTCTGCCTGACCATGGACGAACCGGTTTCGTGGGATTCCTTCACCTACTGGATCGAGGCCCTGATTTCCACGCATGGCGAGTCACTGCTGCGCGTGAAGGGCATTCTGAACGTTACCGAAACCGACAAGCCCGTCGTCGTGCACGGGGTGCAGCATATCTTTCACCCACCGGCAACGCTCGATGAATGGCCCGATGACGACCACCGCAGCCGGATCGTGCTGATCACCCGCGACCTGAACCGGGAACCGGTCGAGAAGATGTTCCGGGCCTTTATGAACACCGATGCGCCCGTAACATGATCACCGACGACATTCTGGCCGCAGGACATTCATCGGCGGATCGGGAATGGGCAGCCGAAGCCGTCAACCGGATCGCCGCGGATTTCAACCGTTCGGCCGATACACACCTGATACGGCTCGACCTGCCGGGCTTTGACGGACAGACACTCTATTTGAAAGATGAATCGACGCACCCGTCCGGCAGCCTGAAGCACCGGCTGGCGCGCTCACTGTTCCTGTACGGTTTGTGTAACGGCAGGATCGGACGCGACACGCCGGTCGTCGAATGCTCATCCGGCAGCACCACGATTTCCGAAGCCTATTTCGCGCAATTGCTGGGGCTTCCGTTCATCGCCGTGATTCCGGAATCCACCGCACAGAGCAAGGTTGACCAGATCGAGTTCTATGGCGGGGAATGCCGGCGCGTGAAACCGCAGGCAATTTATGACGAAGCGGAAGCCCTCGCCACGCGGCTGAACGGCCACTACATGGACCAGTTCACCTTTGCCGAACGGGCCACCGACTGGCGGGCCAACAACAATATTGCCGAAAGCCTGTTTTCACAGATGGCGCGGGAATCGCATCCGGTGCCCGACTGGGTGGTGATGAGTGCGGGAACCGGCGGCACCTCCGCCACCATCGGCCGCTACATCCGGTACAATCCGGAACTGGTAACAGAAACAAAACTCTGCGTCGTGGATCCGGAAAATTCCGTTTTCTTCGATTTCTACAAGACCCGCGACGGCAGCTTGCGCAGCGCCACCGGATCGCGGATCGAAGGCATAGGCAGGCCACGGGTCGAACCGTCATTCCAGCCGGATGTCATCGACCGCATGATGCGCGTGCCGGATGCCGCCAGCATCGCCACGCTGCGCTGGCTGGAAATTGTTCTGGGCCGCAAATGCGGCGGATCAACCGGCACAAACGTATACGGCGCGCTCGCCATTCTGGCGGAGATGCGCGCGCCGCAGCGGCAGGGCAGGGCAGGGCAGCGTCGTCACTTTGATTTGCGATTCCGGCGAACGCTATCTGGACAGCTATTTCAACCCGGACTGGGTTGCCGTGCAGGGGCTGGCCCCCGAACCGTTCAGCGAACAGCTCGAAAATCTTGCCCCCGCAGGCAAAAGGTAACGCTACGGCTTGCTGGCCGCATCGATGGCCTCAATATCGCCCTGGTCAAGCGTGACCTCGGCGGCCGCCATGAGCTCTTCGAGCTGGTCCATATTGGTCGCACTGGCAATCGGGGATGTGACGCTGGGCCGCGCAATAAGCCAGGCAAGCGCCACCTGTCCCGGCTTCGCATTATGCTTCGCCGCTGCAGCGTCCAGCGCTTCAAGAACACGGAAGCCACCTTCGTTCACATATTTTTCGACGCGTGGCGCGCGGGTCTGGCCTTCCATATCGGCCTTGGAGCGATATTTGCCGGTCAGGAATCCACTGGCCAGTGAATAGAACCCGATGACACCGACATTTTCCTTCAGGCAGACCGCTTCCAGTTCGCCTTCCAGCGTATCGCGCTCCACAAGGCTGTAAAGCGGTTGCAGGCTCTGGTAACGCGGCAACCCGTCCCGCGTGCTGGCATCCAGCGATTCCTGCAGACGCGCTGCCGTGAAATTCGACGCGCCGATTTCCCGAACCTTGCCCTGCTCGATCAGTTTCTGATACGCGCCCAACGTTTCTTCGACTGGTGTATCGGGATCGTCCTTGTGTGACTGATAGAGATCGATGTAGTCGGTTTTCAACCGGCGCAGGGAATCTTCCACCGCCTGGGTGATGTATTTTGCCGACAGGCCGACCTTGCCATCGCCCATATCCATGCCGAGCTTGGTTGCCAGCACGATCTTGTCGCGCCCGCCCCGGCTGGCCAGCCAGTTGCCGATAATAACCTCGGACTCACCGCCATTATTACCATCGACCCAGCGCGAATAGACATCCGCCGTATCGATAAAGTTGAAACCGGCCTCGACCCAGCGATCGAGCAGCCGGAAGGACATTGCTTCATCCGCGGTCCAACCGAAGACATTGCCGCCAAAACAGATCGGCGAGACCGATAGCGATGAGTTTCCGAGTTTACGGTTCTGCATGAAATTCCCTCCCTGCCGGTATTGTACCGACGGTATTCTTGTTTCTAGTTCAGCCTGAAAATAGAACAACCGGTCTGCGGGCAACAGGCATTATTCCGCAAGCAGACTGTGTCAGGCGGCACCCAGCACGCCGGGTACCAGGTAACCGGATTTTTCGCCCTGAAGTGTTGTACGCAGCATATGGCGCGGTTCCTTCGGATCAAAATCCGCCAGCGCGACATGCATCGTGGTCCGGTTGTCCCAGCACACCATGTCGCCCGGCAACCAGGAATGCCGGTAGACATTTTCCGGCCGTGTCGCATGGGCGCACAGATATTCGATCAACGGCAGGCTTTCGGCCCGCGTCATCCCGTCAAAATGCGATGCGCGCTCGCTGACATACAGCGCCTTGGTGCCACTGTCCGGATGAACGCGAACGGTGGGGTGCGCGACCGGCGGGTTGAGGCGCAATTGTTCCTGCACATATTCCGGCGTGCGCTGGGCAAGCCCCGCGACGAGGCTGAAATCATATACCGAGTGCAGGTCGCCAACGATATCCTTCATCTTGTCGGACAGGTCATCATAAGCTGCCGCCATATTGCAGAACATCGTGTCGCCCCCGGCTTCCGGCATCTCGACGCTGTACAGCATCGAAGCGGCCGAAGGTTGCCCCGTATAGGCATAGTCCGAATGCCAGTTCCGTCCGGTATTGCGCGATTCCGACGGCTTGCCGTTCCGTTCGCGATTGGTGACGACCAGCAGTTCCTTGTGTTTCTCGTCACGGGAAAACGGCGTCGCGTCATGCGGGTCCAGTGGCCCGAACCGTCTGGAGAAGGCAATCTGTTCTTCGGGAGTCCATTTAACACCGCGAAACAGAATGATGTGATACTGGTTCCAGATTGACCGGATCGCGTCCACCTGCTCCTGCGAAATATCGCCGGTAATGTCGATTCCACTGATTTCAGCGCCCAACGCATTTGATAAAGGCCGAACCGTCAGCCCGCTATTCGTGACATAAGGCATCGCCAAACCTCCCAAAGACGCGTTATTCCACGGGCAATCATTCGCGATACGACACGATTGCGCAAGATGGCAACGATTTCCCCTGTCGCCGTACCGTGCAGCCATCGCGATCCACAACGCGCAATTCGCTTGAAGTATCGCCCCCCAGGGCTTACGTGATGCTTGGCACTCTTACACTCAGAGTGCCAAGCATCATAAAAAGCAATGAACTTTCAGGATATTGGAGAATTGGCAATGAAATTCAGGCCATTGCACGACCGCGTTGTCGTGCGCCGGATCGGCGAAGAAGAAAAATCCGCCGGCGGTATCATCATCCCCGACACGGCGCGGGAAAAGCCGATGCAGGGCGAAATCGTCGCGGCCGGCCCGGGCGCCCGTAATGAAAACGGCGACCTTGTTCCGCTCGACGTCAAATCCGGCGATCTGGTTCTGTTCGGCAAATGGTCCGGCACCGAGGTCAAGATCGACGGTGAGGACCTCATGATCATGAAAGAATCCGATGTGATGGGGATTCTGGAAAAATCGAAAGCTTCGAAAAAAGCCGCCTGATACCCGCGGCCATAAAGGAATTCATTAAATGTCAGCCAAAGAAGTAAAATTTTCAACCGACGCCCGCGACAGGATGTTGCGCGGCATCGAGACTCTGAATAACGCCGTCAAGGTGACCTTGGGCCCCAAAGGCCGCAACGTCATTCTCGACAAGTCCTTCGGCGCGCCGCGGATCACCAAGGACGGTGTTTCGGTCGCAAAGGAAATCGAACTGTCCGACAAGTTCGAAAATATGGGCGCACAGATGGTGCGTGAAGTTGCCTCCAAGACCAACGACCTGGCTGGTGACGGCACGACCACAGCGACGATCCTCGCCACATCGATCGTCCGTGAAGGCGTCCGCGCCGTCGCAGCCGGCATGAACCCGATGGATCTGCGCCGTGGTGTCGATGCCGCTGTTACCGCGGTTGTCGCGGACCTCGCCAAGCGCTCGAAGAAAATCACGACCAATGACGAAATCGCCCAGGTCGGTTCGATTTCCGCCAATGGCGACACCGAAGTCGGCAAGATGCTGGCCGAAGCCATGGCAAAGGTCGGCAATACCGGCGTTATCACGGTCGAAGAAGCCAAGTCGCTCGACACGGTACTCGAAGTCGTCGAGGGCATGCAGTTCGATCGCGGCTATCTGTCGCCGTATTTCGTCACCAATGCTGAAAAGATGAAGGCCGTCCTCGATGACCCCTACATCCTGATCCATGAATCGAAGCTTTCCGGCCTGCAGCCGATGCTGCCACTGCTGGAAGCCGTGGTTCAGTCCGGCCGTCCGCTGCTGATCATCGCCGAAGATATCGAAGGCGAAGCGCTGGCGACGCTCGTCGTCAACCGTCTGCGTGGCGGGTTGAAGGTTGCCGCCGTCAAGGCGCCGGGCTTCGGTGATCGTCGCAAGGCCATGCTGGCCGATATCGCAGTGCTGACCGGTGGTCAGGTGATTTCGGAAGACCTGGGTATCAAGCTCGAAAACGTGACCCTGGACATGCTGGGCCGCGCCAAGAAGGTCGAAATCGACAAGGACAACACGATTATTGTCGACGGCGTTGGTACGAAGAAGGATATCAAGGCCCGTTGCGACCAAATTCGCGCGCAGGTCGAAGAAACCACCTCCGATTACGACAAGGAAAAGCTGCAGGAACGTCTGGCCAAGCTCGCCGGCGGCGTTGCAGTTATCCATGTCGGTGGTGCGACCGAAGTCGAGGTCAAGGAACGCAAGGACCGCGTCGAGGATGCGATGAACGCAACCCGCGCCGCGGTTGAAGAAGGCGTCGTTGCCGGTGGTGGCGTTGCACTGCTTCGTTCGATCAAGGTGCTCGACAAGGTCACCTACGACAATGACGACCAGCGTGTCGGCATCAACATCGTTCGCAAGGCGCTGCAGGCTCCGGCCCGCCAGATTGCCGAGAACGCTGGCGAAGACGGTGCGGTCATCGTTGGCAAGCTGCTGGAAAGCAACGACAACAACTGGGGCTTCGATGCGCAGTCGGAAAAGTACTGCGACATGGTCAAAAGCGGCATCATCGATCCCGCCAAGGTCGTGCGCGTCGCCATTCAGGACGCGGCATCGGTTGCCGGCCTGTTGATCACGACCGAAGCCATGGTCGCTGACAAGCCATCCAAGGAAGCCGACGGCGGAATGCCGGGCGGTGCGCCGGATATGGGCGGCATGGGCGGTATGGGCTTCTAAAGCCAAACCACTGCGAATACAGGAGGCTGCATCTTCGGATGCAGCCTCTTTTTTTGCCCTGCTTTATCCCGCTCTGTTCCGATACGACGCAGCGCGGCTAGTTGCCTTCGGCCGTCTTCGGCGCAGCGTCGGGGTTCCACTGTCCCCGGCGCATCCGGGAAACCGTCACGCGTTCGAACAATCCCCCCTTGCGGAAAGGCTCGTTTTCGGAAAACCGGTCCGCCGCTTCACGGCTGTCGACATTGATGATCAGCACACTGCCGGTGCGGGTCTCGCCGTCATCACCCAGCATCGCACCACCCAGTACGAGAATATCTTCATTGGCATCCAGATATTCAAAATGTGCCGGTCGCAGTTCGGCACGCAGGTCCGTCGCGTCCGGTTTGTCTTCCTGGTAGATGATGTACAGCATGGGATTCCTGACTTTCTTCTATTCGCGTAATGCAAAAAGGCATTCGATTTCGACGGTCACATCGTGCGGCATCGCGGAAACACCGACCGCGGTCCGGGTGTGGCGGCCGGCATCGTCGAACACATCGATCATCAGGTTCGACGCGCCGTTCACGGCCTGCGCAACCTGGGTGAAGCCTTCCGCGACGGCGACGAAGCCGCGCAAATTCAGCACCCGCTCGATGCGATCAAGGTCACCATCCAGCGCATACCTTGCCTGGGCCAGGACATTCAGCGCCGACAATCGCGCCGCCGCCGTCGCCTCTTCCAGCGTCCGTTCCGCGCCCGCCTTGCCCTGAAAACGGATCTCACCGTTCCAGACCGGTAGTTGTCCCGAAACCCGCAAGCTGCCGCGATGAATCAGAACGGTTTCGATATTGGCCGCCTTCGTCACCGCCGGCTCCGGCAATTCAATACCCAGCCGCGCAAGGCGCTTATCGACCATTTCCGACATCGAACGATCCCATCCACTTGGTTTTTCCGCTCGTGGAAGCCTATACCGGCCCGGGCAGTCGGGAAAGAGACCGCGTCATACCGGCGAACCCGCATGAAAATTCAAAAACAGATCGTTGACAGCCTGTGGACAAGTGCCGATACTCCGCGCCTTTCTGAAATTGTTAGCCTGAATCTGGCTTTGAGGAGACTTGCGATGACAGCGGTAATGTCGACCTATGGTCGTTACGACCTCGCGTTTGAACGGGGCGAAGGTCCCTATCTTTTCGCGATGGACGGACGACGATATCTCGATTTCGGCACCGGCATCGCGGTCACCTCGCTCGGCCATTGCCATCCCCATCTGGTGAAGGCGCTGCAGGAACAGGTCGCGACACTGTGGCATTGCTCGAACCTGTATACGATTCCGGGCCAGGTGAAACTGGCGGAACGGCTGGCGGCGAACAGCTTCGGCGATGCCGTATTCTTCTGCAATTCCGGTCTGGAATCGATGGAAGCCGCAATCAAGCTTTGCCGTCGCTATCATTTCCAGAAGGGTGATGAAAAGCGCTGGCGCACGCTAACAGTCGAAGGCGCATTCCATGGCCGTTCGCTCGCCACCATTGCAGCGGCGAAAAACGCGAAACATCTGGAAGGCTTCGGCAAGCCGGTCGACGGGTTCGATCAGGTACCGTTCGGCGATCTGGATGCGCTGCGGGCAGCGATCACCGATGAAACAGCGTGCATTGCCTTTGAACCGGTACAGGGTGAAGCGGGAATTATCCCGGCCGATCTCGATTATCTGCGTCAACTGCGCAAGATCGCGGACGAATTCGGTATCCTGCTGCTGCTGGACGAAGTCCAGTGCGGCATGGGCCGGACCGGCAAGCTGTTTGCCCATGAATGGGCCGGCATTACCCCGGATGTGATGTCGCTGGCCAAGGGCCTGGGCGGCGGCTTCCCGATCGGCGCCATCGTCGCAACGGCAGAAGCGGCAAAGGGTCTGACCCCCGGCACGCATGGTAGCACCTTCGGCGGCAATCCGCTTGCCTCCGCAGCGGCAAACGCCGTTCTGGATGTCATGCTGGAAGACGGCTTCATGGAAGGTGTCGACAAGAAAGCACGCAAATTCTGGAACGACCTCAAAGAGGTCACGGGTCGTTATCCCAAGGTCTACGAGACAGTCCGTGGCGCCGGGATGATGCTCGGTATCAAATGCGTGGTACCGGCTGGCGACGTGATCACCAAGTTCCACGAAGCCGGATTGCTGCCGGTTCCGGCCGGCGACAATGTGGTCCGGTTCCTGCCGCCCCTGACAGCCGAGGAAAGCCATTTCGCGGAGGCGCTTGAAATCGTCGACGCAACCGGTAAGGCACTGGAAGCAGGCGGTGGCTGAGCCTCGTCATTTCCTCGACCTCGCCCCGTTCGACGAGGCCACGCTGCGGGAAATGTTCGCCCTCGGCAAGGCCTTCAAGGACGGGTCGGCGGCGAACAAGCGCCCGCTCGAGGGCAAGTTTCTCGCCATGGTGTTCGAGAAGCCCTCGACCCGTACGCGGGTCAGTTTCGATGTCGGCATGCGCCAGCTTGGCGGGGAAACCGTCCAGCTGACGCAATCCGATGCGCAGATCGGCCATGGAGAGACCGTTGCCGATACGGCGCGTGTATTATCACGCTTCGTCGACATCATCATGATGCGCACCACATCGCCCGACAAGTTGACGGAAATGGCGGAGAACGCCACTGTTCCGGTGATTAACGGGCTGACCGACGCAACCCATCCCTGCCAGTTGATGGCCGATGTGATGACTTTCGAGGAGCATCGCGGCGATATTCGCGATGCGGTGATCACGTGGAGTGGCGACGGCAATAATGTTGCGCGAAGCTGGATTCAGGCAGCGGTTCGGTTCAATTTCGAACTCCGCCTCGCCTGCCCACCGGAACTGTCCCCCGCGCCGGAAGCCCTGGCCTGGGCGGAAGCGGAAGGCGGACGCGTTACGCTGACGACCGACGCAGCAGAAGCCGTCACGGGTGCCGATTGTGTTGTCACAGATACCTGGGTGTCCATGAACGACACCGCATCGGAATCCCGCCATAACCTGTTGCGCGCCTATCAGGTCGACGAGCAGATGATGGCGAAGGCACGCGATAACGCCCTGTTCATGCATTGTCTGCCGGCCCATCGTGGCGAAGAAGTCACCGCAGCAGTGATCGACGGGCCGCAATCGGTTGTCTGGGACGAAGCGGAAAACCGGCTGCACGCACAGAAGGGCATCCTCGCCTGGTGTTTGTCGACAGCGTGAGCATGCCCGACGACGATCTGATCCAGCCGTTCACGATCGAGGCGAGCGGCCTGCACGGCCGGCTTGTCCGTCTTGGTCCGGCGCTCGACAAGCCGTTGCGCGCCCATGACTACCCGGAACCGGTGGCCGCCCTGCTGGGCGAAACCATTGCACTGGTCGCCGGACTGGCCGGCGGCCTGAAGTATGACGGCGTCTTCAGCCTGCAGGCCCGCGGCGACGGGCCGGTCAGCCTGATGGTTGCGGATGTCACCACGGACGGCGGACTGCGTGGTTATGCCAGCATGCGCGGCGATATTCCCGACGGCACCCCCTCGGTGCCGCGCCTTCTGGGCGCGGGCATGATGGCCTTTACGGTCGACCAGGGCCCGGATATGGAAAAGTATCAGGGAATCGTCGAAATTCAGGGCGCGACCCTGACCGACTGCGTGCATCACTACTTCCAGCAATCGGGCCAGTTTACCGCCGGCGTCAAGCTGGCCTGCCAGCGCCTGCCGAACGGGCAATGGCGCGGCGGCGCGCTGCTGCTACAGCGACTGCCGGAAGACGAGAACCCCGAAGAACGGGACCGGATGGAAGACGCTTGGCATACCGCGATGGTGCTGTTGGGCAGTTGCCGCGACGACGAGCTTTGCGATCCCGACCTCGACGCCTATTCGTTGCTGTTCCGGCTGTTCCATGAAGACGGCGTCCGGGTCTTCCCGCACAAGCCGCTCCAGTTTTCCTGCAAGTGCACAAGCGACCGGATGTACGCCGCCGTCGCCATGCTCACGCCCGAGGAACTCGACGAAATGACCGTCGATGGCCGGATTACCGTAACCTGTCAGTTCTGCAGCTCTGAACAGGTATTCGACCCGGATGAACTGAAACGCAACCCGGCATCTTGAACCGCCTGATCACGGGCCGCATATTGCTGCTACGCCTTTGGCAACAGACCGGATCCTGATGACATGCGTTTTCGTACCCCCTTTGCGACTATCGGCCTTGCCCTCCTCGTCCTGACGGGCTGCGCGTCACCAGGCGATCAGAAACAGTTCCCGGAAATCACCTTTCAGCACCTGCCGCCAATCCGGCTGGATGTGGCTGAAATTGTGTATTCGCCGCGGTATCTGGCACCCGTGAACAACCCCCATATCGGGCATGAGTTTCCGACACCGCCCGTGAGAGCAATGGAACGATGGATTGCCGACCGGCTGGTCGCCGCAGGCACGCAGGGACGGGCCGTTGTGACCATCCGCGAGGCCAGCGCAACGGAGACGCGCCTGCCCCTTAAAAAGGGCGTGACCGGCGCCTTTACCACGGATCAGGAATGGCGCTACGACGCGAAGGCCGATATCGATATTGCGGTATCGGACCCGAACCGGCAGCGCTCGGCCCGTGCCAGTGCTGAAGCGAAACAGAGCCGAACCGTCAGCGAGGATGCGAGCCTTGCCGACCGGGAACAGATCTGGTTCGAACTGGTGGATACAATGATGCGGCGGTTCGACCAGACAATCGAAGCCCAGATCCGCAGCGATCTGGGCGCCTTCATCAAATAGCATCCGGCCGCGAAGGAAAATTCAGACCATGACCATTCAGGAAACGATTGAACAAAAGATTGCCACCTCGCTGGCCCCTGTTCATCTGGAAGTGATCAACGAGAGTCATATGCACAACGTGCCCCCGGGATCGGAGTCGCATTTCAAGGTGGTCATCGTGACAGACACCTTCGACGGTGTCACACGTGTCCGGCGCCAGCAGCAGGTCAACGGCATCCTCGCAGCCGAATTGCAGGGCGGCGTGCATGCCCTGTCCATGCAGACCCTGACCCCGCAGGAATGGGAAGCGCGCGGCGGCAGCATCATACAGTCGCCGGCCTGCCTGGGCGGTGGCGGCAACAAAGACTGAAATCACCTCCCGGCCCCGCATCGCCGGCACGACCAAGGTTCATAAGAACAAAGAAAAACGGCGGCCCCCAGGGACCGCCGTTTCCATTTCAGATTTCCGCCTGTTGCGTCAGGCGGCTTCTATCGTTGGCTTGTGCTCCACCGTATCCGCGGCATCCACAGCCCAACCGGTGCGATGCGACCGCCACAGTAGCCAGGCACCGAGCCCAATCATGACAATCCCGATTCCCATACGGATCGGCGTGTTCATCATGAACAACGGAACCGACAGACACATCAGCATCAACGGCATGAACGCCAGCGTCCAGGTCCGTTTGCCGCGGAACTTCTGATACCACGGGAATAATGTGGAGAAGGCCGCAAGCAACAGGAAGAACAGCGACCACGGCTGGGTAACGAACAGCGAGACATCTTCGCTGATCGTCCAGGCGCGATTGAGGTTCAGTTCTGCCAGATCGCCCAGAACGACGCCGAGAATGACCGGTGCCAGCGGGAAACCAAACTTCTTCATCAGGTAACCAAGCAACCCGAACCAAAACAACGTCCACATATCAAACGGGCTGTTGTTCAGGGCAAAGGTTCCGATGGCGCAATAGACCAGAATGACAGCTGCCATCGTGTACATGGGCACACGCGTGATGTAGAGGAACGCGTTGAGCGCAAAGGTCTGCATGCCGATCATCATGAAATGCGCCACGAAAAACGCGGTGAAGATCGCATAGGCCAGAACCGGCTGCTCCGAGATGAAGACCGGGCTCGGCACGACATTATGGATCAGCAGCGCGCCCAGCATGATCGCGCAAAGCGGCGATCCCGGGATACCAAGCGCCATCATCGTCGTCAGCGCGCCGCCGGCCGTCGCATTATTGGCGGCCTCCGGTGCGATGATGCCCTGCGGTTCACCCGTCCCAAAGGTTTCGGGATGGTCCGACGCCTTCTTGGCCTGGTCATACGCCAGGATGTTCGAAATCGAACTACCCGCCGCCGGCAAGACCCCGATGAACACACCGATGAAGGACGAACGCAATACGTTCACCCAGCTTCGGGCAATCGTGCGAACCGCATTCCAGTGCTCGATTTTGACCTTGATGTCGGTCTTTTCCATCAGCGACGCTTTGGCCACTTTCGGGTCTTCGATATCGCCCAGCAACTGGCTGAACGCAAAAAGTCCGATCAGCACCGGCAGATAGGCAAACCCGGCCGACAACTCCTCGATACCGAAATGCAGCCTGTCAATCGCGTTGATTTCCTCGGCACCAAGTGCTGCGAACAACAACCCGAAATTACCGGCAATCAGCCCCTTGACCATATTATCGCCGGCCAGGCTGGCGGTAATTGTCAGGGCAAATATTATCAGCGAGAACACGGCCCAGGGCTCGAATTCCAGCCCGATCAGCGCGATGCTTGGCGCCAGCGTTGCCAGAACGAGGGCACCGAACAGGCCACCAAAGAAGGAAGACCAGACGCCAAGTCCAAGGGCGTACCCCGCCTTGCCGTTCCGCACCGCGGGAAATCCGTCAAATGTGGTCGCAACCGACGCTGGCGTTCCGGGAATCCCCATCAGCATGCCGGAAATCAAACCACCCGACAAACCGCCGACATAAATGCCCAGCATTGTCGAAAGGCCGGACACCGGTTCCATGCCAAAAGTGAACGGCAAGGACAGCACCACGGCCATCGTGACCGTGAAACCAGGAATGGCTCCGGCGATAATTCCAAAGAAAACGCCGATCAGCATCAATCCGAGATTATGAAACTCGAACACCTGTGCTGCGGCGAGACCTATATTTTCGATAATCATGTCGAAATCCTCTCAGGCGCGGCCGGTCAATAGACGCTGAACAATTCGCCCTCGGGCAAGTAAACCCGCAGAACGAAAGTGAATAGCGACCATACAAGGCCGACGGATGCCACGGAAATGGCTACGTGCAGAGCAAGTGCTTTGGGTGTTCGGTTGCCGATTGCGGTCAGCAGGATGAATGTCAGCAAGACGCCGGCAATCAGCATCCCGAGATATTCGACCGTCAGCAGGAACACGAAGAAAATCACGAAGCACATAATGGGGTTGCGATAATCGCTGATAACCGTTCCCAGGCTAACCGATTTACCGTCCGCAGCCGCCTTTTTGCGAAACGACTGAACCAGATACACAACGCAAAGAATTAACAGCGGAGTCATGATGACTCGTGGCCAAACTTCCGACCCCATACTGGCGTATCCGAGTTCGGGAATGTTGAACGTTTCCCAAAAGAAGACACTTGTTATGGCGATCAGCACGACGGCGATCACCGTATCTTTATTCAGCGAACCCATTTCAGGCAGCTCCCCCTGTTCGACAATTACGTCTGAGTATTTGTTTTCTACGGTCTAACGTGACCCGCCGCAGATATGAAACAATCCACGGCGGGCCGATGTCAGAACGTATATCGTCGGTTGCTTACTTCCGCATTACGCCGAGACGCTTGGCGATACCCGTCCATTCGGCTTCGGTGTCTTTCCACCACTGAACGTACTCTTCACCACGCAGGAAGCTGACGAAACTACCCTTGGCTTCGATAGCGTCGATAAACTTCTTGTCTTTCGAAACCTTTTCCAGCATGTCCGCATAGTGGGTGTTAATTTCCTTCGGTGTCCCCTTCGGCAGGACCCAGCCACGATCGGATGTGATGCTGAGGTCGAAACCCTGCTCCATAGCAGTCGGGACTTCGGTCAGAACCTTGGAGCGCACCTTGTAGTTGATACCCAGGATCTGGAGGCTGCCCGTCTGCAGGTGCTTGGCGCCGGTTGACTCGGAAACCTGACCGATATGAACCGTATTCGCCAGCATGGCTTTCATGCGGTCGGCGGTGCCGTCATAGGAAACAACCTTCATTTCGATGCCGAGCGCGTCCTGAAGCTGCAGCAGTGTGAAATGGCTGGTTGAACCAAGCGTACCCGCAGCCAGAAGCTTGTTCGGGTTGGCCTTCGCCCAGGTCTGCATTTCCTTGTAGTTCTTGAACGGAGCCTTCGTGCCGGCGCCGATCAGGGACATCGTCTGGGTCATTTTCGCGACGGGCTGATATGCATCCCACGTGAATTTGATACGACCGGTAAGGTTGCTCGAAATCAGATGCTGGAAGGTCGAGAAAACGGTGCAGCCATCGGGCTTCGCCTTCATCGCTGCCTTGCTGCCCTTGATGCCGCCCTGACCACTGATGGTCACAACCTGCATCTGCGGCTTGCCGCCGAGACGGTTAAAGGCCTCGTTGGTGATACGCATCAGGATGTCGGATTCACCGCCCGCACCCCATGGCACGATGAGACGCGCCGTGTTGCAGGGAATATCAGCAGCGTAGGCTGAACTCGTTGTGAGCCCCGCAAACGCCACGCCTGCTGCGAGAGCAGCTACTGCGGAAATAGTACGTTTCATGTCTAAGCCTCTCCTGTTCCTGTTAGATTTTTAAAACCTGCATACCTTGATCCCGGCTGATAACAGCCGTTTCAAGGCACCGTGGGCCACCTCTCCCCCGAGGCGAGGTCCGGCCCAAACCTTAATCTCAGGTTACGACGATAATCGATTTGGCCTCTGTGTCAACGGTCGGCCCAATTCCGCAGGCCCCTGACCGAATTGAATTATCGTTATGATTGCAACAAGATCAGCCCCAACACCCCTAAAATGGCAGAAGGGACGGAACATTGCGACTTTACGACGTATCGCCATGGTTTGTTTTCCGCAGCGCCTCGAAACACCTGCGTCAGACCAGCCGAATGGACTCACAGGATGGGTAATTTTATGATCCGCCCCGAACCTTCCGGCACTCAAGGTTACGCCGGCGTCAACGCCTCGTAATACAGCCGGCAACGAAAGGAATTGCGATGACAATCGAACTCTACACCTGGGCAACGCCCAATGGCCGCAAGGCATCCGTCATGCTGGAAGAAACCGGCCTGCCCTATACAGAGCACGCGGTGAACATTTCCAAGGGCGAACAGTTCAACCCCGACTTTCTCAAAATTTCACCAAATAATCGCATCCCCGCCATCGTCGACCCCGACGGCCCCGACGGCAAGCCGGTCTCCGTTTTCGAAACCGGTGCGATCCTGGTCTATCTTGGTGAGAAGACAGGAAAATTCATTCCAACCGACGCCCGCAAGCGCATCGCCACATTCGAATGGCTGATGTGGCAGATGGGTGGCTTTGGCCCGATGCTGGGCCAGGCGCATCATTTCCTTGGGCTCGATACCGAAGTGCCTTATGGCAGCGAACGCTATGTCAAGGAATCGAAGCGCCTTTACGGGGTGATGGATCGCCGCCTGGAAGACAACGAATACCTGGCGGGCGACGAATACACGATTGCCGATATCGCCTGCTATCCCTGGGCGCACCGGCACCCACGCCACAAGGTCGACCTGAACGAGTTCACCAACGTGCAACGCTGGTACGACAGCATCGGTGCCCGCCCCGCGGTACAAAAAGGCATGCCGACGCTGGGCGGAATCAATATGTAGCCAGCCCGCCACGGGCAGGCTTTCTGGGGAGGACAACACCATGCGTTGGGTAAGAATTGAACATAACGGCGAACCGGTTCACGGGATCATCGAGGGAGATCAGGTCGCCCTTACGTCCGGAAACCTGTACGAAAACCCGCAGAAGACCGGCGAAACGGTGCCGCTGGCCGGTGCCAAACTGCTGGTTCCGATCGAACCGGTCACGTTCTACGCGGCAGGACTGAACTATCTGGAACACGTTCTGGAGCAGGCCAAGGCGAAGGGCAAGGAGCCCAATATTCCGCCGAAACCGGATATCGGCTACCGGGCGAACAACGCGCTGATCGCCCATAATGAAACCATCGTCATCCCGAAGGATGCGACGGAGCGGGTCGAATACGAAGCTGAAATCGTCGCGATCATCGGCAAGAAAGCCAAGAACCTGACAAAGGAAAACGCGCTGTCCTGCGTGTTCGGCTACACGGTCGGCAACGATGTCAGCGAACGCACCTGGCAGGGCGGCGACCGGACGCTGTGGCGGGCGAAGAATACCGATACTTTCAAGCCGATGGGGCCCTGGATCGAAACCGATGTCGATCTGGACAGCCTGGAAACAACGGTGCGAATGAACGGCGAGGAAACGATCCGGTTTCCAACCAACAAGATGCTGTTCGATATCCCTACTTATATAGAGGCGATGACCAAATACGTGACCCTGTACCCCGGCGACATGATCTGGATGGGGACAGAAGGGCATTCGCCACAGATGAAGGACGGCGATGTCTGCGAGATCGAAATCAACGGCATCGGCACCCTGAGCAATCCGGTGACGCGGGAGAAATAATCCCGGCGCGGTCTTCTTCGTCTACAGGATGGAGAAGACCGCGTTCATCCCGGAACCTTCCAGGTCCAGTTCCCACTCCATCCGGCGTACGCCAAGGTCGAGACAGCAGATTCGCGTCGGCAGCAGCGGCAGAGTTTCAGTGTAGTCGCCAACGCCGGCGATTTTCTTGACCTGGGCCTTCGCCCAGCTGACCTTGTCCTTCAGCCTCGTGCTGCGCAGCCGGCTGAAACCGACGATCACCCGGTTGCCGTCAAGGACCTTGATGCCCCGGCACCAGCCCAATGGCATGTTGTAATCCAGGATAGCGCCAATATCGACGACATCCGTCACCTGCAGGCTGTCCGGGTCGACCACAAGAATGTGGCCATCCACGGATGTGAAATAGACACGGCCATTTGCCGTCACACCGTCATGCACAAATTGCACGGGGTTTTCGCGATTACCGATCAGGTCGATACGCCGGCCCGGCGTCGTCAGGCAAACCGCATCGTTCAGGTCGCATCGAGTTGTCCAGACCGCGTCGCCAATCGTAAAGACAAAATTTGGATGGGCATGGTGCGGTTTGGTGCTTTGCACCTTGCGATAGTCCACGTCACGCGCGAAACGCTGCCACGGGTCCTGCCCCAGCACGTTCCATTCGTTCAGCACGGTGCCGTCAGGTTTGATTTCGACCACCATGTCCAGCCCGGTCACCGCGATCAGCAAGGTACCCCATCCGGACGGCGTGACATGGTGCAGATCGTTAAAAAGCGGCAACGTTAAATAGTTTTCAACCGACAGGTCGTCGCGGCGATATATCAGGACTTCCGTCTGGGTACAGAGGTACAGATGCTCGGCATCCATCGTGCCCGCCTTGAACACGACTGAAGGATGTTCGGGGCAGACCTCCGGCGGGGACACGTAATCAAGCAGGCGTTCAACCGCGAGACTGTCAGAATCGACTTTTAGAACAACAGCTTGTTCGTACTGCCGCCATTCATGCACCTTCGCGGCATCCGCATACATCGAGCCGCCAACCACAAAAAGATCACTCATCGATATGCATTACCCCAGCGGCGGCAACCAAAAATTGGTTACAGCCCTTGTTTCCCCGCGTTCCAGGTAATACTAACCGGCCTGAACATTGCGGGACACAGGAACGACCATGAATAACGCAGATCTGATTATAAGAATACTTAAGGATGCCGGTATCGAGCACGGTTTCGGTATACCGAGCGGAAACGTACTGCCCTTCATCGAAGCCATGGGGAAAGGCGGCATCGAATTCGTGCTGACCGCCCATGAGGGCACGGCCGGCTTTGCCGCCGATGTCACCGGCAGACTGACCGGCACGCCGGGGTTGTGCGTGGCGACGCTTGGGCCTGGCGCGACGAACCTCGCGACCGGCGTTGGCGATGCCTGGCTTGATCGCTCGCCGATGATCGCGGTCACCTGTAACCTGAACACCAACCAGCTTGGCCGGCGGCTGCAGATGCTGATCGACCACCATGCACTGTTCAAGCCGATCACCAAGGCGACCCTCGCCGTCCGCCCCGGCAATATCGTCGAAACCGTGCAGAATGCGATTCGCATTTCGCTCACCGAACCGATGGGCCCGGTGCATCTGGACCTGCCGGAAGACGTGATGCTGGCACCCGCGACCGAAGACGTCCCGCCGCCGGTTGTCGTACCCGCGTTCGACCTGAAAGCGGACGACACGGCAATCGCCCGGGCGCTGGAACTTATGGCCGGCGCCAAGCGACCGATCGCCGTTATCGGTTCATCGGCCATGCGGATGCAGGACCCGGAACTGCTGCGTCGCTTCGTTGAAAAACACAATATCCCCTTCGCCGCGACCACGATGGCCAAAGGCATGATCGACGAGGATCACCCGCTTTCGATCGGCTGCATCGAACGCGCGCGCCGGCAGGTGCAACGCAAGATGCTGCGCAGCGCGGACCTGATCGTCGGGCTGGGTTACGACACCGTCGAGGTGGAATTCGAAGCCTGGATCACCGATGTTCCCTTGCTGCAGATCGACATCGAAGCTGTCGACGTGGCGCCGTCCGTTACGGTTGCCGCAGAAGTCACCGGCAGTCTGGACGATTCCCTGCAACGGTTGGCCGATGCCGGTGGCGCGGGCAATGACTGGGCGGAAGGGGAAATTGCCGCCCACACAGCGGCGTTCCAGGAAGCACTGCGCCCGCCCGCAAAGGGATTGACACCGTATCAGGTCATTGACGCCGTTCGCGACGTGCTGCCGCGCAAGGGTATCCTGTCCTTTGATGTCGGCGCACATACCCATCAGATCGCCAGCCAATGGCAGGCCCACGCACCGCGTGAATTCCTGATCACCAATGGCTGGTCGTCGATGGGCTTCGGGTTTCCGGCGGCAATCGCAGCGAAGATCGCGCGCCCGGACATGCCCGTCGTCTGCATCATCGGCGATGGCTGTTTCCAGATGACCTGCGGCGAACTGGCCACGGCACGGCGGATGGGTCTTGCCATTCCCTTCGTCGTCCTGAATGACAGCACGCTGAGCCTGATCCACATCAAGCAGTCCCAACGGCAATACAGCAATTCGGGCATCGCGCTGGAAACCGGCAATAGTGGCCCGACGCCGCAGCATTATTTTGGTGCACCGGCGATCGGCGTGGACAGCATCGCCGAACTGAAGACGCAGTTGACAGCCGCCTTCGCGGCGGAGGGGCCAAGCGTCATCGAAACCTATGTCGACCCGGCGCATTACATGGAAACGGTCTTCGACTGAAGCACCGCGGAGAGACGGCAGATGACGGCACAGAATACGCAGGTTCTTTTGGCACGGCGCCCACAGGGCGTTCCTGTGCCGGATGATTTCGAGATCGTAGAATCCGCGATCCCGGAACCTGCGGCGGGCCAGTTCCTTGCCCGAACCATCTATCTGTCGCTTGACCCGTATATGCGTGGCCGCATGAACGCGGAGCGGTCCTATGCCGAACCGGTGCCCATCGGTGGCGTGATGGAAGGCGGCACGGTCAGCCGGGTCGAAACATCAAACCACCCGGATTACCCGCCGGGCAGCTACGTTGTAGGCCGCACCGGCTGGCAGGAATATGCGCTGTCGGACGGCACAGGCGTGCGCAGGATCAACCCCGAAGACGCACCGCTATCCACCGCGCTGGGTGTATTGGGCATGCCGGGCATGACCGCCTATACGGGCCTGCTGAATATCGGCCAGCCGAAAGCGGGAGAAACCCTGGTGGTCGCCGCCGCGTCCGGCGCGGTCGGCAGCGCCGTTGGACAAATCGGCAAGATCAAGGGTTGCCGTGTAATCGGGATCGCCGGCGGGTCTGAAAAATGCCGATACGTGACCGAGGAACTTGGCTTTGACGCCTGTCTCGACCATCGCGATCCGGATTTTGAGGCCGAACTGGCCGCTGCCTGCCCGGACGGGATCGACATTTATTTCGAGAACGTCGCCGGACACGTCTTGCGGGCCGTTATTCCGCATTTCAATTTCTTCGCCCGGATGCCGGTCTGCGGGCTCATCGCGCAATACAACATGACCGAGCCCGAGGAAGGCGTCGACCATTTGCCGTCACTGATGCGGGCAATCCTGACATACCGTCTGACATTGCGCGGGTTCATCGTTCGTGACTTTGCCGATCAGCACGGCGATTTTATGCGCGATGTCGGCCAATGGATCCGGGACGGCAAAATCAAATACCGCGAACATCGCATAGCCGGGCTAGAAAATGCCCCGGCCAGCCTGATCGGTATGCTGCGCGGCGATAATTTCGGCAAGATGGTCGTCGAGGTCTCGCCCGACCCGACCGCGGCCTAGCAAAATTCGTGCGTCGGGCTATTTTTGACCGGCAAGCCAGTCGCGAAAGTCATCCGCCGCCAGCGGTCGGCTGAACAGAAAACCCTGCATGCCCGAACACAGGGTCCGGCGAACGGCATCCGCCTGCGCGGTGGTTTCAACGCCTTCGGCAATCGATGTGAAATTCAGACTGCGCCCCAGATTCACAATGGCTTCCGTAATTGCATAGTCGGGCCCGGGCTGGAGCATGTTCGCGATCAGGGTTTGATCAATTTTCAGCTTCCGCACCGGCAGTTTACGCAAATAGGCCAATGACGCGTAGCCTGTCCCGAAATCGTCGATTGCGAGGCGCACGCCCAACCTGTCCAACTGATTCAGTTTCTCGAGAACGCCCGCGCCGGTATCCAGCGCAATATTCTCGGTCAGTTCGATTTCCAGCCATTCGGGGCCAATCCCCGCTTCTTCCAGCGCATCGGTGACGGCGGCAACAAACCCGTCATCCTTCACCTGCGACGGGGAGACATTCACGGCAACAGGCATCGGCGCCATTCCGGTATCGCGCCAGCGTCGCGCCTCCCGGCAGGCTGCCAGCAGCACATATTTCCCGATATCGTTGATAATTCCGGTCTTTTCCGCATGCACGATAAACTGACCGGGCATTTTCAGTTCCCCGTCGGGGTGGCGCCAGCGGATCAGCGCTTCTGCGCCCAGAATGCCGCCATCCACTGACCGCAACTGTGGCTGGAAGAACATCTCGAATTCCTCCCGGACGACTGCAAGCCGCAAATCGTTTTCCAGAATTCGTTCGCCGCGCGCGCGCGCGTCCATAACTTCGTCGTAATACTGAAACGTGCCGCGTCCCTGCGTCTTCGCCTCATACAGTGCCTTGTCGCCCAGCCGGACAAGCTCCTTCGAATCCGTTGCGTCACGCGGATAGATGCTGATGCCGACACTGGTGCCAGTATGGACCAGGCTGCCATCCAGCAGCACCGGTTGCGACAATTTGTTGACGATGCGCTCCGCAACCTGACGGATACGCAACGGGTCTTCGACATTGATCAGAATGATGGCGAATTCATCACCGCCGATCCGCGCAACCGTATCGCTCTCACGCACGGATTCCAGCAACACCTGGGCCGTGTACTGCAGCAATTCGTCACCAACGGGATGACCGTAATTATCGTTAACATGCTTGAAATTGTCGAGGTCGAGCAGCAGTAAAGCGACCGACGCATCCTGCCGATCCGCCAGCGTGATCGCCGTTTTCAATCGCGCCTCGAACTCATAGCGATTCGACAGCCGGGTCAGTTGATCGTATAGCGCCAGCTTCTGAATTTCCTGTTCCGCTTTCCGTTGCTCGGTCACGTCCCGCATGACGCAGGTGAAACTGTCAGTACCGGAAAAACTTGTTCGGGAAATCACCAGCTCTGCTGGAAACGACGCGCCGTCGGTCGCCTTGGCAGTGCATGACAGACGCCGGCCAACCAGGGCGTTCATGTCGCCGCCCGGTGAAGTCGTGCTGCACGGCGTACAATCGCGATTGTCCAGCCCCCTCAGAAACTGGCTGAGATGCGCGCCAATCAGTTTCCGCGCATTGCTGTTGAGCATCCGATAGGCGGACGCATTCGCGGACTCGACAACACCATCGGCATTGACCGAGATGATGCCGTCGATAACGGCATCAAGAATGGAATTTATTTTCCGGGCGTTGTCCTCGGCGCGGCGGCGCTGCGATATGAGTTCTGCCTTGGCCCGGGCCAATTCCTCGGCAAGGGCCATTGAACCCGCGGCACGATCCTCGACACGCGCGACGATATCCTCCAGATCATGCAATCGAATTTGCATGTGATGGAGATTCTCTTCGTCGGTCAGGTCTTCCCGAGGCACTGCGCGATTCGCCATTACTGAACATCAACCTTGTTTCTCCACCGATTCAACGCCGGCGGATGGAGAGACGACAGTGAGGCAAAAAAGTGAATATTAAGTATATAAAAAGTAGAAAATTCATGCGCTAGAAAATTCAAAAACTAATGGAAACAGAGCCTTTCACCTATGAGGCGGGCTTTCCGAACACCCGTGATTGCGGACCATAAATTCCAAATACGCGCCTATCATCAATAATGGTAACATTTAAACTAAATCCTCTTTTAATTGCTTTTCTTGGTTAAGATTTCGCCATCTGTATCCCAACATTTCCATCGCCAATTTGACGGCGGCTGAAAAACACTTTTACTATCTCGCTAGTACAAGCAGGTCAGCCTCCGCATAACGCGTAGACCAAGGACCAGCGGACACCAAAAAATCAAGAAGTGCGTCACAAGACGCGCCATTCATAACATCAGGGAGTTAAGGACGATGACACAGTTACGTACACAAAAACGCTGGCTGAAGCATGCGGCCGTCGCCGCAGCAATAGCCGTTCCCGCTTTCGGATTGTCGGCCACCGCGCAGGCCGTGGAACCGGAACTCACCATGAAAGTCGGCATTACCGCGGGTCCGACCTCAATCCTGGGCGACGGCACCCGGTATTTCGCCAAGCTGGTGGATATCAATTCTGGCGGACGCATCAAGGTCGAGCTTTTCGCAAGTGCGCTGCTTGGCAAGGAAAATACCCAGCTCGAAGGTATGGTCGCGGGAACGCATGACGCCTTCCTGCATATCTCATCCTATACGGGCCGGATCAAGGAACAGCGTTTCTGGGATATGCCCTTCCTGTTCGCGGATGGCGATGCCGTTGCCCGTGTGACCCAGGGCCCGCTTCGTGCCGAAATGGACGAGCATTTCCGCAAGTACAATCTGGAACTGCTTGGTTTCTTCGGGTTTGGCTTCCGCCAGTTCACCGGGAACAAGCACCCCTATAACGTCCCTGAAGATCTGAAAGGCATCAAGCACCGGATTCCCGGCGGCAAATCCAAGATGCTGCTGTTCAAGGCACTGGGCGCGAACCCGGCCACGGTAACCTTCTCGGAACTCTATCAGGCGCTTAAAGCCGGCGTTGTCGACAGCCAGGACAACCCGCTGCCGCTGATTTACGACACCAAGTTCCACGAAGTGACCAAGTATCTGTCGATCTGCAACTATGTCTACAACCCGGTCATTCTGGCCGTGGGCAAGCCGTTCTGGGACAAGACACCCGAATGGGCGCGGAAGATCTACAAGCAGGCGGCCCGCGATACCGAGGGCTGGTCACGGATGCTCAGCGAAAAGCTGGAACTGGAAAGCGTCCAGAAGATGCTGGCCGAGAAGCCGGACTACAAGATCAACTACTGCAAAAAGGAAGACCTGCCGAAATGGCGCAAGATCGCGCAACCGGTGTATGATTCCTTCATCGAAGATGCAGGCGCGGAATGGGCCGCCAAGATCGAACGCGTGGCAAAAGGCGGCTACGTGAACGAATAGCGGTATACGGACCAGGCTTCAGCCCGCCGGCAATATGTCGGCGGGCTGGGGACCGTATCTCTCCCATTGGATTGACAACAACCCCGGAAGACGCTGACACCCAGCCGTCTTTCGCCCGCATGGGGCATCTGACGTCATGAGCGAAGCAGGCAACAGAATTTTCCGATCCGGCTATAGCCTCCCGCCCGCACTGGACGCGACCTATAAAGCGATGTTGCGGTTATGCGACATCGTCACGGCGCTGGCACTGGCAACCGAAGTTTCACTGATCACCATCAACGTCACCGGCCGGTTCGTCTTCAATCATACCTTTGGGTGGATGGACGAGATCAGCCAGTACACGCTGCTCTGGCTATTCGTGCCAGGAAGCGTTGTCCTGATGGACCGATACGCGCTGTTTTACGCGGAAGTATTGCTGCTTTTCGTCAAAAGCACGTCAATCCGCAAGGCGATATTCGTCTGCAACTCCATCTTGATGCTGATGTTTTTTGCGGTCGTTTTCTGGACCGGGATCGACTACGTCAACATCACCTGGACCTTTGAACTCGATTATTCCGATACGCCGAAATACCTGTTCTATCTCAGCATGCCGACCTGGGGTTTCCTGATGGTCGTCGTGACCCTGAAGAAGCTGGTCTGCATGGAAGACCCGGATGTAACGGAAATCGATCCTGAAAACTGATCACCCAGCCTCTTGAAACAGAACGGGCGGCTGTGGCCACACGGCGACCTGCCCCGCACTGCAAAAGTATCGGAAAACGAACATGGCCGGTTTTTTTATCTTACTCATCATCCTGTTGATTATGTTCGCGCTGCCCATCGCACTGTCGCTGGGCATGGTCGGGCTACTGTCCTACATCGTCGGTGACCATAGCCTGATAAATTTCCATGGTCAGATGACGGACGGGCTCGCCTCTTTCGTTATCCTCGCCGTACCGCTGTTCATCCTTACCGGTGAAATCCTGGCGTCGGGCGCCGTCGCAAGCCGCATGATCGATTTTGCCAGCGCCCTTGTCGGCTGGATATCAGGCGGGCTGGCGCATGCGAATATCGTCACCTCGATGCTGTTCGCCAATGTTTCCGGCTCCGCTGTCGCGGACGCGGCGTCGGTTGGCTCTATCCTGATCCCGGAAATGGAAAAACGCGGCTTCGCCAAGGATTTCTCCGTTGTCGTGACATCCTATTCGGCCTCGATCGGTATCCTGATTCCGCCAAGCATCGGTATGATCCTCTATTCCGTCGTCTCGGAAGTATCCATCGCCCGGCTGTTTGCAGCCGGATATATTCCCGGTGTTCTCTACGGTATCTGCCTGATGTTCGTGGCATATTTCATCGCCAGGAAACGAAATTATCCGACGCATGAACCGTTCAGCCTGCCCAACGTGGCGCACCGCTTCAACCGGACCTGGGTTGCGCTGCTGATCCCGGCAACCATCGTATTCGGTATTGTCGGCGGCGCCTTCACCCCGACGGAGGCCGCGGCGATAACCACCGCGCTTGCCATTGTTGCCGCGACGCTGATTTATCGTGGCATGCGGTTTCGGGACCTGCCGCGCAGCTTCATCGTCGCCGGCAGACGCGCCGCAAACGTTCTGCTGTTGCTGTCAATCAGCTCGGTATTTTCACACTACCTGATCACCGAAGGCATTCCGCAGGCCATGGCCGCGACAATCATGTCCTGGGGCCTGCCGGCCTATATGGTCACCCTGGTAATCATCGTGTTTCTGGTTATTGCGGGTATTTTCCTGCATGGCGCGCCGATGATCCTGATGCTGGTGCCGATCTTTCTGCCGCTGGTCGACCAGATGGGCATGGACCGGGTTCATTTCGGCCTGCTCTTTATCTTCTGCGTCGTTATCGGGGAACAAACACCGCCCGTGGCCTCGGTTCTGCTGACAACATGCGGGGTCGCGAATTTTCCGATTACGCGCGCATGGTCGGCGTCAATTCCGTTCTTTATCATGCTGATCTGCTATACGCTATTGATCGCGTATGTACCGCAAATCAGCCTCATCCTGCCGGATCTCGTATTCGGCGCTAGATGAAGCGAGCAGAAATCGGATGAACGAATGCCAGACCTATACGTCCACCACCGCATCCAGTGCGAACCGCGGCAGTGGCAAGCTGTTGCGGATGAACTGCAGGATGCCGGTGCGGCACGCCTGAAAGCCCAGGGGGGCATTCTCTACGGCGTCTGGCGCAGCCAGATCGGAACACCGCGGGACGAGCTGAACGCCATCACCGCCTGGCCTGACAGCACCGGCGCCCCCGAGTCGGACCGCATCCTTCTGGGGGATATTACCGGCATCCGGGATGCGAGCAACGCCGTGATGGTGCCGACATTGCGGCCGGAGCGGATCGACCCGCCACGCCGGCAGGGCAACTTTGCTTTTCGATGGTTTGACACTCCGAAAGCCCATTGGACGGAATTCCTGAACCTCTGCGCCGGGGCATGGCCCGGGTTCGAATCCGCCTATGATTCACAGATCATCGGCATGTGGCGCTTCCTTGATCGCGCGGACGGACAGGACCCTGATGAATTGCGGCGGACGCTGCTGATGACCCGCCGCCCGGACCTCGCCATGTGGGAACGGTCCAAGATTCCCGACAATCCCGATGAAGCGGAAGTGCGCCGCAAGCTGAGCCGGCGCTATGACCTCTGCGACTGGACGTCGGTATTCACCACCACACTGCTGACCGCCGAAGACCGAAGCGACGAGGTTCGCTGGGCCTGAAACGGCGTCAAAATCCGTAAAGCCGCGCCGGGTTATCCACAAGAATCCGGCGCCGTATATCCGTATCTGGCGTCCAGTCCTGGAACAGGTTCACCAGATGCCCGTCATTCGGCATCACATCGGCTTCGAACTGTGGATGCGGCCAGTCGCTGCCCCATACCAGGTTATCCGGGTTTGCGCGGACCAGGGCTTCATGCAGCGGCTGTGCATCGGGATAGTCCGGATACAGCGTCGATACCCGGCAAGCGCCGGACAACTTGCACCAGGCATCGCCATCGCCGACCAGCCGCAGCAGGGCCTGGAAGCTGGCATGGTCCGGCCCCAGCGCTGCTTCGGTACACAGCATATGATCAAAGATAACCGGCATCTCAGCCGCGATGGATTTGAAGATATCGACCAGTTCGGGGAACTGCCGCCAGTCGCACCAGACCTGCATGTGCCAGCCCAGATCAATCATCGTCTTGCGGAATGTCTCAAAGACATCCAGCCCGACGCCGCGCACGTAGTCTGGCCGGTGATCGGGATGAAAGACATGGAAGCGCAACCCCCGCACACCAAGGTCGTGCCATTCGCGCAATTCCTTTTCGCCGACCCGCCCATCGGTGATCGCAACGCCGCGCAACCGCCCCGGCGCCCGCGCCAGCGCATCCAGAATCGCCCGGTTGTCATAGCCATGGGCATTTCCCTGCACCACGACGCCCCGGTCAAAGCCCAGCCGGTCATGCAGCGCCAGATACATTTCCAATGTCGCATCGGGCGGCGTATACCCACGCCCTTCGGTATAGGGAAAACGGTCGCTGGGTCCGAAAATATGGGCGTGACAATCACAGGCGCCAGACGGCAGTGATGGCTCAACGGCCACCGGGTCCGGATCGGGCCCGGGAATGGCTACGGTCAAATTAATCTCCTGAGGATACTACAGCAATAACGTGCGATATTACCTATTCTACTCTCTCTTTGGATGCACGTGTTTGCTTTTGCGGGATTTCAACGGTCACGTCGTCGTCAAGCACGAGATCCCGAAGCGATTGGCCCCGCAGCGCTTCCCGTCGCGCCGTATCAATCGCCGCCGACACGCGCTCGACAACCCCATTCACCGGCAAGCCCTCCAGCGAAAGCGTCCGTGCTTCCCCCGTGCTACGGATAGCATCCAGAATGTCAGATACGGATATATTCTCCAGTGGGTGTGCCGGAATGTAGCGCGCCGGTTCATCCGCCGTGCGCAGCAACAAACCGGTAGATTCCAGCGCGTCAATCGATTGCCCAGCCGCTTCGCCGGGCACTGCCAAGAGACGGGTAAGTTGTTTTAACGACTGTGGTTGTGTCCCGGACTGATACTGACGCCCGATCAGGACCATGGCCATCAGGCCGACCTTTTCCTTGACCCGGTTCGACATTTGCAACGGTTTATGCGCACCGCCGACAGCGGTTGGGTTCTGATCGTAAAACGCAATGGATACGCCCGTCAGGAGGATCAGCCAACCGAGATACAGCCAGATCAGAAAAACAATCAGCGTCGCGAACGTCGAATAGATTGCCGTGTAATTTGACGAAGACGCGACGAACGACGCGAAGGCCCATCCGGCCATATGCCACAGCGCGCCGGCAACCAATGCGCCGACGAAAGCGGAGCGCAGTCGTACGCCGGTGTTCGGCATGTACATGTAAATGAAGGTGAAGGCGCCGACGATCATCAGGAACGGTACGGTCGTCGCTGCAACTTCCAGCAACCAGCCGAACGGCTGTATCGCCATCAGGGAAAGAACAAATTCGTTTTTGGCCGCAACCGTCGATATGCCCAGTGCGATGAAAACGAGCAACGGGCCAACAAGCACAATGATAAAATAATCCCGGACGCGCTGCGAAAACGTCCGCAGGTGGCTGACCCGCCAGATATAGTTCATCGAATGCTCGATTTTCTGCATCAGCGAGATCACGGTGTAAAACAGGAATCCGAAACCGATGAAGCCGAGCACGGCGACTTTCACGTTTGCGACGAATCCCATGATCTGCTGCGTTATTTCCAGGCTGCTCTCCCCCAACGGCGAGAGCAGGTTCAGCAACATGGGTTCGACCTGATTGTGTAACCCGAAGCCCTTCAGCACGGAAAAACTGATCGCGATCAACGGCACCAGGGACAGCAGCGTAGTATAAACCAGGCTCATCGCCCGCAGGGTGAGCTGCCCTTCCGCGAGGTCGCGCGACGTGGCAAAGCCAACCCGGAAGGTCCGCAGCAACACGGCTTTCCAGACCGGCAGCGACTCTTCCCGATAGCGCCACACCAGCCCCTGATAGATGGACTGCAGGGCATTCACGCTGGGCATCGAATGCCCGGCGAACTGATACCCGTTTTCCTGTGGTTTTTCATCGCTCACGCGAAATACCCGTTTGCTGCAGCGTCATGCCCGCATATTCCCGGTTTTGACGGCGAACCACAACTACCAGGCGCTGAATTTCCCTAATCCTGTGGCTTCCCCGCCGCGCCGGTTTCCTGCAATCCTGCTATCTGTTCTTCGGTATAGCCGAGATCCGCCAAGACTTCCGCCGTACTTTGGCCAAGCTGTTCGGGGTGCCGGTAATAGCCGCCCGGCGTCTTGGAGAAATTGATCGGAACCTTGATGTGGCGCAGCTTGCCCTCGGTCGGGTGATCGACGACCGGGAACATGCCGACGGCTTTCAGGTGCGGATCTTCGAACAGGTCTTCCGGCGTATTCATCGGCATGACCGGAATGTCCGATGCCTCCAGCAGGTCCAGCCATTCTTTTGACGTACGCGCCGGCATGACCTCCGCAACGATTCCGTACAGTGCATCGATATTCGCCGACCGCGCCGCCTGGCTGGAAAAGCGCTCGTCGCTGGTCAGTTCCTCACGCCCGACGACTTCGAAGAACTTCGCCCAGTGCCGGTCGTTATAGGGCAGTACGCAGATATGCCCGTCCGCCGTTGGATAGGGCCGGCGATGCGGTGTCAGCATGCGCTGATACCCGGCCGGACCAATCGGCGGTTCGTACATGCGGCCCTGCATGTGTTCGTTCATGACAAAGGCCGAGAAGGATTCATACATCGGCACATGCACACGCTGCCCCTCGCCCGTGCGTTCACGGTGAAACAGCGCCATGGTAATGGCATAGGTCAGGAACATGCCCGTCGTCTTGTCCGCCAGCACGGTCGGGCCATAACGTGGCGTGCCGGTCACGGACCCGAACAGCGACGCCAGCCCGGAGGCCCCCTGGATCAGGTCGTCATAAGCCGGCTTGTCGACATAGGGGCCATCCTCGCCATAGCCCGTCGCGGCGGCATAGACGATATCGGGCTTCCATGCGGCAATACTGTCGTAGTCGATGCCAAGCCGCAGCGCCGCCTTGGGCCGGATATTGTGCACGAAGACATCCGCCGTTTCGACCAGCCGTTTCAGCGGTTCACGTGCTTCCGGCTTCTTCAGGTCCAGCACGACACTGCGCTTGTTACGCCCCTTCATCATATAGGCGGCGGACATGCCGGGGTTCTTCGATGCCCCCGTCATGCGGCCGATATCGCCACCGGGCGATTCGATCTTGATCACATCCGCACCCATCTCACCCAGAATCTGGGTTGCGAACGGGCCAAGCATCACGGTCGTCAGGTCGATGACGCGGATGCCGTCCAGCGGGCCGCGCGGTCTGTCAGTCACTGTTGTAATCTCCCGATAGAAACGTTTCTGTTGTTTTGCCGTCAGCCGACCGTGTTGCGGGGCACATCGCGGAACGGCCCCTTGGTGTCGGTCCGCGCTTCTTTCGGCATCTTCAACACGCGTTCTGAAATGATGTTTTTCTGAATCTCATCCGTGCCCCCGGCAATGGATATCGCCGGAACGGAAACCAGAACCTCGGCAATCACGCCGTCCAACGCACCGTCTTCCCCGGTCAGCATCGCATCGCTGCCGGCAATCGCGGTATGCACCTGTGCCGCCATGCGGGCGACATTGCTGGCCGCAAGCTTGCCAAGCGACCCTTCCGGGCCCTGCGGGCCGCCCTTGTCCTGCAACGCGCGGGCTCGGCGGTCGGTCCACTCCGCCGCCTTGGACAGAGTCAGCAATTTGGCGATTTCCTGCCGCATCGCCGGGTCGTCAAAAGCACCGGTCGCCTTGGCCCGTTCGACCACCAGGTCAACGCGCCCACCGCGCTGTGGGTACCATTTATAGGGTTCAAGCTGGACCCCGATCTCCGCCGCTTCTTCCACATAGACACGTTCCGGCCGGTCAGATGCCTGCGCATAGCGGCGCAATGAATCCGCGCCACGCCGTTCATGCATCAGGGTCGTTGTCGCGACCGCCCAGCCATTGCCCAGTTCATTCAGCAAATATTCTGGCGCGATTTCCGCGTCGGTCAGGAACACCTGGTTGAACGAGGCATGGCTGTTCATCTGCCGCAGCGGTTGCACCTCGACGCCCGGCTGCTCGATATCAATGATGAAAAAGCTGAGCCCCTGATGTTTCGGCACATCCCAGTCCGTGCGCGCCAGAAGCAAGCCGTATTGCGCGTGATGGGCGCTGGTCGTCCAGACCTTCTGACCGTTGATGATCCATTTATTGCCCTTGAAGTCCGCCCGGGTCGTCGCCCCGGCAAGGTCAGAGCCGCAGCCCGGTTCGCTGAAAAGCTGGCACCAGGTATCCTCGCCGGTCAGAATCCGACGCAGAAATTTTTCCTTATGCATGTCGGTGCCGTGCACCAGGATCGTCGCGGCGGCCAGGCTTCGTATCCCCGTCTTCGCCACGCCGACGGCGCCAATGCGTTCCAGTTCCACCGCAACAACCCGGCCCAGCGGGTCGGATAGCGCCTTGCCATACCAGTCAACGGGCCAGGTCGGCACGCCCCACCCGGAATCAATCAGCCGGTTCCGCCATTCGACGAGACTGAGATTCGGGTCCCAGTTGGCTTCGAGCCAGGCGCGGGATTCCTGCCGGATCGAGTCTTCGGTCACTTCGCTCATGGTCATTCCCTCCCCTATGCCGGCCAATGCTGCATCAAGCGTTCACGGTGATATGCCGGGGTGCCCAGAAACACCTCCGAGCTTTTCGCCCGCTTGAACCACAGATGGGTGTCATTGTCCCAGGTGAAGCCGACGCCACCATGTATTTGCACTGTCTGTACCGCCGCCTGCATATAGGCGTCGGCGGCGCAGGCCTTGGCCAACGGCGCAACCATCGGCAGATCGTTCGCACCGTCGGCAGCCGCCTGGGCCGCGTAATAGGCCGCGGATTTCGCCAGTTCCACCTCCAAAAGCATTTCAGCCGATTTATGCTTGATGGCCTGAAAGGATGCGATGGAGCGCCCAAACTGCATCCGCATATGGGCGTATTCCAGTGCCGATTCACGCAGTTGCTCCGCACCGCCCACCATCTCGCTGGCGAGGCACACCGCCGCCTGATCCAGAGTCCTGGACAAGGGAGCAGCCCCCTCCCCATCTGTCCCGAGCAAGGTGGCTGGAACAGAACTGAATTGCAGCCGCGCCACTTTACGGGTTTCGTCCACCGTCTTCAGCAATCGCTTATCCAGCCCGGACGCATCCGCGGCAACGGTAAAGAAAGACAACCCCGTGTCGCCCGATGTCCCCGCCTTGCGCGCCACCACGACAATCAGCCCGGCGATGTGCCCGTCCAGCACGAAACTTTTGGCGCCGTCCAGCACATAGCCATCGCCGGATTTCGTCGCCGTCATCTCGATTCCGCCACTGTCCCAGCGGCCGTTATCTTCCGCAAAGGCCAGTGTCGCGATCGTTTCGCCGGACGCTATTTCCGGCAGCAATTCGCGTTTCTGTTCTTCGGATCCCGCGTTCAGGATGGCGTTCGCCGCCAGCACCGCCGAGGCGAAAAAGGGCGCGCACAGCAGGGCACGGCCCATTTCCTCGAGCACGATACCCAGTTCCACAAAACCGAACCCCTGCCCACCATAGGTTTCGGGGATACCGACGGCCGGCAGGCCGAGGTCATTGCAAAGCTGCCGCCAGACATCCCTGTCATAACCGTCATCGGTTGCCATCAATCGCCGGACATCAGCCGGCGTCGATTTATCATCCAGGAACCGACGCAGGTATCGGCGGAATTCTTCCTGCTCTTCCGTAAAGGTAAATTGCATGTTTCCTGCTCAGTTCGGGTGGCGGGTGAGGTGCAAGGGCTTGAATTTCCGGACCGACCAACCAGCCGTATCTATCGGCCCTTCCGGCTCACCGGATTCACCGATTTTGACGCCGCGCTCGACAATGGTGCTATCCAGCCCGACCACCTTCAGCGACGAGAAGCCTTCGGGAAGCGGCGGTGCATTGTCGGACAGGCGGTCAATCAGCACGAGCCAGCCGTTCAGCCCGACCTCCATATTCTCGATCTCACCCTGTACAAGGTTTCGATCCCAGTTGGTCATCCGGTCGCGAAATTCCGGCGCGACCGAGGTACGCCCCGCCTTGGAGGTATAACTGTCCGCTGTCATCGTGCCCGGGTCACGGACCTGATAAATGGCAAGGAATGGTGCCCGCGCTTCATGGATACATTCATAGCGCTGGGCTGATTTGAACCCGTCAATCGTCAGCAGCATGGAAATGTGATTCCAGTAGAAATCGTCGAATTCCTTGCGGCTCGCCGATGCGGGATAATGCATTTCCACCATGTAGAACGTACTTGTCATTGCGGGAATTCCTTCATTGGCATTTTCCAGACCCGCTCAATTCCATCCGCGGAGCGGCCCGCCAAATGCCGAGTTTTCCGGCACTGCAGGCCTGCGGCATCATGCCGGGTCCTTCGTCATTTCAATCCTGTTTGAAGAAAACTATACCGCTTCACACCTCCACGACAATCGGGCCCGATTTACTCCCCTGCCGTTTCCGCCTGCGCGACACACAGATAGCTGCGATCAATATAGTCATCTGCGGACGTTCCCTGCCGGTTTGGCAGCTCCCGGATCAGGGCACTGATGTCGATTAGCGCCTGGACACCTTCGCTGCTGGCGTCGCCGTCCGGGGGGAAAATTTCGTCCCTTGTGTATTCATCCCAGGCGGTCTGTGCGTATTTCCGGTCGATACCGGTTTCCGCCATCGCAATCGCCGCCATACCGGTCGGGTCGGCAAAGAAACGTTTATGCGCCCGCACGAAGGCCCGCATGAACCGCGCCATAAGGTCCGAATTGCTTTCCGCCCAGCGGCTGTCGACATGGAGCGACGTGAACTGGAACCACGGAAACGTCTCACGTGGCTCGCAAAGCGTCGGATAGCCACGGTCGATGGCAATGTAGTTCAGCGGCGCGCCCTGCAGGCCCGCGTCGATTTCGCCCGATTGCAGCTTTTCCCACCGCGCCAGGATCGGGCCGACTTCCTCAATTGAATAATCCTGGGGATAGTGCAGTCCATTCGCGGCCAGCAGTTTCATCACCAGCGACGAACTGCCGGCACTGCGGGAAGAAACGCCGATCGTTCGTCCGCGCAAATCTTCGAATTCCTGAATGCCCTTCCCGGTGATCAGGGAAAACGGCAGCTTGTTGACGTTACCGCCGATGATAACAGTATTCCCGCCCCGTTCACGGTCCAGGATTACATGTTCCGTCACGCCGAATGCGAGGTCGACGCGCCCGTCCTCTAGCCGTTGGCTGACTTCGTCTATCGGTTCGTATAATTCGACTTCGACATCAAGATCTTCGTCCTTGAACAATCCGCAATGGGCCGCCACCCAAAGCGGCATATTAAAATAATTCCGCGATACCGCGGCAAATTTGATTCGATCCATAAAAACCCTATGCGCGCTTATTATATTTCCAAGACATGAGGCAGACACGCCCGACCGGCGGTATACAGGAGCAGCCCCTGCCTGTCAGCCCATGGGCTACAATGTCCGTTTTGACCCGCCACTTTGAAAGAACGGATGGTATCGGTTACCATTTTGCGCATGAATATTATTGAGAAGCTCCAGTACGATACGGCGCGCTATTGGGACAAACCGTTCCTGAAAGCCGCAATGGCAGTCTGTGCCCTCGCCGCGTATGCCGACGGCAATGTCAGCCTCAGCGAGCGCTATCGGGTCGATGCGATTCTCAACGCAGTCGAAAGGCTGCGCGTACACGACCCGCGAAAGGCCGTCGATATCATGGACGACTATCTAGCGGAACTGCGCAACGACACGCTAAATTGGGAATCGGTCCTGCGCGGCAAGGTTTCCCGCTACGCCGATGACTACAAGGCCGCGCGGACCCTGCTGCGTATCGCCTATCTTGTCATCGCGGCGGATGGTCCGGTTTCCCCTGCCGAAAAAGAAGAGTTCAATCGTATATGCGACAGTTTGACCGTGGAAAAAGACCGTATTTGGGGTGAATTCTCCACCGGCGCTACAGAAACGGCATAAGATCGCCACCGAAGAATAATTAAAAACCTGAATAAGTATAAGGAATTACAAATGACAACGCTGACCGTAACGCCAATGACGCAACCCTTGGGCGCAGAAATTTCGGGCATCGATCTCGGCAAGGCCAATGGGGAAACCATCGACCGGCTGCAGGACCTGCTGTCGCAGCATCTGGTGTTGCTGTTCCGCGACCAGACCTTATCGGACGAACAGCTTGTCACTGTCAGCGGCCTGTTTGGCAAGCTGGATGTCCCGGCACCTAACCCTTTCGGCGAACCGTTTCACAAGGGCCATCCGGAAATAAACGTGATTTCCAACATCGTCAGCGACGGTAAGCCGGCCGGCAACCTGGGTGCGGGCGAAGCCGTCTGGCATGCGGATATGACCTATAAGGAAACCCCGCCACGCGCTGCGATCCTGTATGCGTTGCAGGTGCCGGATGCCGGCGGCAACACCTATTTCGCGGATATGTACCAGGCATACGAGGCGCTGCCCGACGACCTGAAATCCGAAGTCGAGGGCAAGCTGGCGATCCACGATGCCTCGCACAACAGCGCCGGCATCAAGCGCAAGGGCTATGCCGAGATCACCGATGTGCGCGAAACACCCGGTGCGCGCCACCCGCTCGTTCGCATCGACCCGACGACCGGACGCAAGGCCCTGTTTCTCGGCCGACGCCCGCGCAGTTATATCCCCGGCCTGTCGGTTGCGGACAGCGACCGGTTGCTCGATCGGCTTTGGGCGCATATCGATAATCCGAATTTTTACATGTGCCACGAATGGCGTGTCGGCGACGCGCTGATGTGGAGCAATCAGGAAGTGTTGCACCGGCGCGATTCATTCGACGCCGATGCCAAACGTCTCATGCATCGCACCCAGATCCGGCATTTCCATTCGGACCAAGCCAAATCGAGCGCGGCCTGACGCTCAGCCGTAAAGCGTTTCGATCAGCCCTTCGCCGGCGACGGTATCGAGGAAGCTGGTATCGACCAGATCGGCCGGGGTGATATGCGCCACGTCAGGTCTGGTCTTCGCGGTTTCGTCGATAGCCCGCTGGATGTTTGCCGCCGCCGGATAAGGCAGGCGTTCAAACGTTTTTGCGAAATAGTCGTAGATACCGGCCACCACCGCGCCGTCATCAAGGTTCAGGTGACGCAGCAGAAAGGGAATCGCCGTTTCCCTGTCTGTCTTGAACCGATGAATCGCCTGGATATATGTACGCACGATCCGCAGCGTCAGGTCCGGGTCGCGCGCCGTAACATGGCGGGTTGATATCAACGCCGTCCCCGGCAGGCCTGTCGCCGCGCCGATATCGGCCAGCGCATTCATCGCGTAATGAACCGATCCGTGGAACCGGTAATCGGCTGCGAGAATTGCCCCCTGCACATCGCCATTGGCAACGGCAGTGAATATCTTTGGATAAGTACCGAGCGGGACCAGTTCAACCGTGCCCGCAATGCCATGCTGCGCCAGCACCGTGTTGGCGGCAAACGCCGTCTGCCCCGTATTCGACAGGCAACCGACCCGCCGCCCTTCGAGCATCGCGACATCCGTCACATCCCGATGGCCCATCAGGAAATTCGAATTGACCGCCGTCGTGGCCAGAAGCACGACCGGGTCCTGCCCGTCAGCGATGCGCGGCACCAGTGGCGTCACGCCGATTTCCAACCAATCCCAGGTGCCGTCCTTCAGCCCGGCCATGCCCTTTTCCGCCGCCGTCTCAAACCCCTGAAGGTGGAAATCGATATCATTCTTGGTAAACAATCCAACCTCCGCCGCGAACATGCCCAGACATTCCGCTGTCGCCCGCAACGCCACCGCAAAATTCACCACGGTTCCGGTCATGACGTCCCTCCTATCCGATTCCCTGAAGCTTCGATCAACTATAGACACCACGTTGCCACCCGGTCCACGCGACCTGCCCGTCGCGGTTTGCGGCGCCCGAAAATTGCGTCTCTAATGGCTCACACGTTGTCACGAGGCAGGAGATCAATCATATGAATCGTCCGATACAGCGCGTCGGTGTTGTCGGCGCCGGAGTCATCGGTGCAAGCTGGACTACTCTTTTTCTCGCCGCCGGGCTGGAAGTCGATGTCTTCGACCCGGCCGACGACGCGGAGAAATCAGTTCGCGATTATATCGAACGGGCCTGGCCGGCCATGGAAACACTGGGCCGCGCGGCGCAAGGCAATCCCGATGCCCTGCGCTTTCACACGAGTGCCGGCGATGCTGTCGCCGATATGGCGTTTATTCAGGAAAGCGTGCCGGAACGCCTACCGGTCAAGCGCGCGATCTATGCAGAAATTGAACCGCGGCTCGCCCCTGACGCCATTGTCGCAACGTCGACTTCCGGACTGATGCTGTCCGAATTGCAGGAGGGCTGGACCGATCCGTCGCGACTGCTGCTGGCACACCCGTTCAACCCGCCACACCTGATTCCGCTGGTCGAGCTATACGCCAACGATCGCACCGCTGCCGGGATACTGGAAACGGCAGAGACGTTCTATGACAGCCTCGGCAAGGTCACCATCCGGCTGCAGCGGGAAGTGCCGGGCCATGTTGCGAACCGCCTGCAGGCCGCCTTGTGGCGCGAGGCAATCCATCTGGCCGTAACCGGTGTCGCGTCGGTTGGTGATATCGACAAGGCGATTTCCGCCGGGCCCGGCATCCGCTGGGCCGCGATGGGCCCCAGCACGCTATTCAGTCTGGCGGCTGGCGAAGGCGGCATTCGTGCATTCTGCGACCGATTCAGGGAAAGCTTCCATCGCTGGTGGCCGGATTTGGGCACACCGCAGATCACTGAAGATGTCGTACAGAAACTCGCCGACGGCATTGCCGAAGAATGGCAGGGGAACAGCATCACCGAAATCGAAGACAAGCGAGATGCGCTGATCCTCGACATTCTGAAAGCCGTCGAAAAACACCGCTAGACGCTGGCGACACCGATCACGGCTATTTTTTCCGGACAAACAGGAAATCGCCACCTTCGTGACCAGCAAGCCGAATGTCGGAATATTCGGGTGTCTGGTTCGCGTTCAGCACCACCTTGTGGCGGACCTGTTCAAAAAGTTGAGTGCCGTCCAGCACGCCCTCGTTGTCACGCAAGGCCGTCAGGAACTGCTTCGCGAAAACGGAATGCTTGCCGCCGCCGGAATCCGCCACCGGCTCCAGCCCGCCCGAAGACAGCACCACCCGTGCGCGTTTTTCCACCATGCGTTCAATATAGTCGGGGCTGCCGGCGGTGACGGCAGCCGACCGGGTCAGCGTCCCGGAATAACAACTGTCGGCAACAACCATCACATGCTTGGCCAGCAGCGCCTGCAAGGCATCGGTCAAACTGGCATTGGAGAACCAGCGCGACCGGCGATCCGTGCGCGCCCCCGCCGGCAGCCAGTACCCACGGCCATTCTGTTCGTCGCGCCAGCCATGCCCGGCGTAATAGATCAGCAGGTTGTCGTCTTCATCCAGCGTTTCGCGCATCACGTCCAAAGCATCGATGATATCGATGCGCGTGGCGTTTTCCAGCAGGTGAACCGAATAGCCGTAATTGGCTTCCAGCGTCCGCGCAACTTCCCGCGCATCGGCAACTGCCGTATTCAACTTTGGCAGGGCGTCGTAGTTGTCGATCCCGATGACCAGTGCGTGGTAATTGCCATAGTCGATCTGCGGAATATCACGGCTGCGTAGAACCGTAACGACATGCTCCGACTTGTTACCTTCACTGTCGAAAGCGGTAATCACGATTTTGCTTTGCCCGACCGGAACGCCGGTCCGAACCGAAAACGCACCATCCCGGGCATTGAACGCGACGTCGCCGCCATTCATTTCCACGCGGGTCAAACGACCGTTATCCGTTGCATAGCCGCTGACGACCAGTTTTTCCTCACGGGTTTCCAGCAACGCCGGCACATCGATAAACGGCGCGATCGTATCCCGGCCCGCGCCGGCGGCGCGCTGCGGTACATCGCGCATCTGCTGCAGCGCCTGTCGTTCACGCTGCAATCGCTGGCGCTGCAGATCCAAGCGCAACAATTCCAGCTCCCGTCTGTCGGCTTCCAGTTGGCGGTCGGCTTCCGCCTGTTCCATCGCCAGTTTCTCGCGCTCCAGGGCCAGCCGCTCCCGCTCCAGCGTCAGCGACCTGTTTTCTCCCGCGGGCTTCGGTGTAACCACGGGTGCAGGCGCCGGTACCGGTGCCGGAGAAACAACTGGCGCTGGCGCCGGGGTCGGTTCCGGTTGCCGGGCTGCCGGCTTCGCCCTTGCGACCGCAACCGCTTGCGGCGGCGACAATCGGGTCAGAACGGAAGAATCGTCAAGACTGACAGCGGTATCGAATTCACTTGTCACGATCCGGTCGCCATCAAGAGAAACAAAAAAACATATCGGCAGTAAGTTGTAATCGTTCCAGGGGTCATAAACCTGCAGCGGTTCCGGGGCGGGGCCGTCCAGAATGCGGCACAGCGTGTCGCCATCGACCTTCCACTCGCCCCAGGCCTCGTCACCGCCGGGCAGAAACGCGGACCATTTACCCTTGGCCGAATAACTGAAGCGAAGGGTCGTATGAAGCGCATCGACACTGTAATCAAGGCCACCGGCCAGCAGTTTCCGGATCTGGTCCCCATTCAACCGGTTTTCCGCGGCGAATCCGGTCGAAACGGCACACACGCCGAAAATAAGGGATAACAAGGTGATGGCAATTCGGGTCACGGTGTCTCGCGCCTTCCAAGTCTGCTGGCCCCGACTATCGCCAATTTTGCGCCCCATTTCCATCAATTACCGCCGTTAAGCTGCTGCCGTTGCCGCGCGGTTGGCACTGTGCCTAGAATAAAGCGCTGACGCACAGCGTTTCCGTGCCATCTGTGGGAGGATGAGGACTATGGATTACAAGCGCGTTTCCGCCGATTGTCATATCGATCTATGCTGGATGCCGCCGGACCTGTTCGTGACCGAGGCGCGGCCGTCGATGAAAGACCGCATGCCCTATGTCACCGAAGGACCCGACGGGCCGTACTGGACCTGCCTGAACGGAACCTCGTTCGGCCTGAAAAACGGGCTCGGACCATCTGGCGCAAAATACATTCCCGGCACCCATGCACGCGCCGACCTGATGGCGGCGACGAACCTGTACGAAGACGGGAAGAACGATATCCGCCGGGTATCCGATCCGCATCTGCGGGTGAAGGATATGGAAATCGACGGCGTCGATGCCGAAGTGCTCTATGGTATTCTCGGCGCGGCCAGCAAGCTGGCGGACCATGAAGCGGCCAACGAGATGTACCGCATCTATAACGACTGGCTATCGGACTTCTGCAAACATTACCCGGACCGCCATATCGGCCTCGCCTGCCTGCCCTATGGTGATATCGACGCGGCGGTACAGGAAATCTATCGGGTCAAGAATGACCTGAACCTGCGCGGGGTCGAGCTGTCCTGCTCGTGGGATATGGAACCGATGTACCATCCCTGCTGGGAGCCCCTGTGGCAGGCGATGGACGATGTCGATATGCCGCTGCATTTCCACACCTTCCCGGGAATGGACCCGGCGAAACGGGCAGGTCTGGACCGGCAGAGTTCCCGCGCGGCGATGTTCACCATCGTCTCGGGCTTCCAGATGCATCTGGTCAACATCATAGCCGCGATAATCGGCAAGGGGGTGCTGGAGCGCTATCCGAAGCTGCGCATCGCACTGGGCGAAAGCGGGATCGGCTGGCTGCCCTATGCGCTGGACCGGATGGATTTCGAATGGGAGGACCGCTTCCATGATCTCGGCCTGAAGATGAAGCCGAGCGATTACTGGCGCCGCCAGTGCAAAGCGACCTTCCAGTACGATACAATCGGCACCAAGCTGGTCGACGATATCGGCGTGGAATCACTGATGTGGGGGTCCGACTATCCGCATGGTGACGGGGTCTGGCCGGATTCGGACAAATACATCGCCGAACAGTTCAGCCACCTGCCCGCCGATGTGGTTCACAAGATCACCTGCGAAAACGCGGTGGATTTCTATCGATTGAAAGGTTGATCAACGCATGAGTCTGGAACAACGGCTGGATGACCTGGAAGCACGGGTTGAAATCGACCGGCTGATCACCCGTTACGCCCGCGCGGTGGATGAGGATATCGACGCCGAACTGAACGCGATCTATGCCGAAGACGCGGTATCGGAAATCATCCCATGGTCCGGTAAACCGGCGGTCGGACGCGCAAAGGTCGTCGCATCCTTCCGCGACTACATGTCGAAATTCACCAACCGCAAACGCTTCATCGTCAACCGGGTGATTGATTTGACCGGCACCGACACCGCGACCGGTTGGGCCAACTGGTTCGTCATGCAGGCGGGTGACGGCGATTCCTATGTTGGCTGGGGCAAGTATGACTGGGATTTCCGGCGCAATGCGGGCGTCTGGGAAATCGAAAAAATGGTGATCACGGTCGACTGCATGACGACGAAGGAAAAGGGTTGGGCCGACCTGGAATCACTGGTCGCCGCCTACCCCGATTAAGGCCGCGGGCACGAAAAACGGCGGCCCCTGGGGACCGCCGTTATCCGAACTTTTAAACCGGGAAAAATTCCCTGGTATAAGTCGATCAGGCTGCCCTGCGCGTGGTTGTGCGAGCGCGCGTACGCGATGCCGTCTTCGGCTTCAGAGCGACAACTTTCCGCACCGCTGACTTCCGTGCAGCCGGCTTCTTGGCGGCAACCTTCCGGACTGCAGGCTTTTTGGCCGCGGCCTTTTTCGGCGCAGCCTTGCGGACGGTCGGCTTCTTTGCAGTAACCTTCTTTGCCACTGCCTTCTTCGCAGCAGGTTTCTTCACGACCGTCTTCTTTGCTGCGGGCTTTTTCGCAGCAGTTTTCCGCACTGTCGTGGTTTTCTTCGCAACGGTCTTTTTAGCAACAGCCTTTTTCGGCGCTGCCTTCTTCACCGCAGGCTTCTTTGCCACAGTCTTTTTGGCGACGGTCTTTTTCGCGACAGGCTTCTTCGCAGCGGCCTTCTTCGGCGCTGCCTTCTTCACCGTCGTTACCTTCTTCGCGACTGTTTTCTTCACAGCCGGCTTCTTTGCAACAGGCTTCTTGGCAGGCGCGGCTTTCTTGGCTGCCGGGCGCTTGGCAGTGGTCTTGCGGACACGGGTTGTGGTTTTGCGGGCCGCCGGGCGGGCCGTGGTGCGGGTAGCCGGTTTCCTGGCGGTACTGGATTTCTTCGCGGTGGTGGATGTCGTCGCCATGATCTCTCTCTTTCTGATTGAGTAAACGGTATTCAAGTTCCGGTCGCCGAGGCAGGGTCGAAACACACGGTATGTGTAAGTGTCCGGCCCGAAATGAGTTGAGTGATTTCAGTAAGTTGTGATTCTCTCGTTTGTGTTGAAGCAAATGAGGAGACACAACATGTGGACTGAGATCACCCGCCCGCAGTTTGATCGTTCGAGCCTTCGTTACGCAAGCGACTTGACGGATAAGGAGTGGCGTTTGATTTCGCCATTATTGTCCCCGCCGCGTCGATTAGGCCGCCCGCGAACCACGGATTTTCGAGAAGTGGTGAATGGGATTTTTTATGTGGCGCGCACCGGTTGCCAATGGCGCATGGTGCCCCGGGAATTTCCGCCACGCAGTACGATCCAGCGATATTTTTACGCTTGGCGCTCGGATGGAACCTTGCACGTCATCAATCGCCAACTGGTGATGTCGATGCGGGAAACCTCTGGGCGCACGACCAGCCCGACCGCCGGGGTGATCGACAGCCAGACGGTGAAAACCACGGAAAGCGGCGGTGTTCGGGGCTATGACGCGGGAAAGAAGGTCAAAGGGCGCAAGCGTCATATCGTGACCGACACAGGCGGCTTTCTGGTCGCCGTCATGGTTCACGCCGCCGATATCCAGGATCGCGACGGCGCGCCCGCGCTGTTGGCGTCGATACGCCACGCCTTTCCCCGGTTGCGCCATGTTTTCGCCGATGGTGGTTACGCGGGACCGAAGTTGCGCGACGCGCTGGCCAAACTTGGGAAGTGGACCGTGCAGATCGTCAAGCGCTCCGACGCCGCCAAGGGGTTCGTATTGTTGCCCCGCCGCTGGGTGGTTGAGCGCACCTTCGCTTGGCTCGGTCGTAACCGCCGTCTCGCCAAAGATTTCGAGGAAACCATCGAAAGCGCGGAGGCATGGCTCCTGATCGCCAGCATTCAACTGCTCGCCCGACGATTGGCAAGAGCATGAAAACATGGATATCATTTCGAGTCAGACTCTTAGGGAATAAAGTTAACGAATGGTAATCAGGAGAGCACCATTTCAACCCTACGCAGTTAGTCAAATACTCGCCCGCATCCGACCCCCGTTTTATTGTCGGTGGCGATAGAATACGCGCATGTTCGGCGCGCCCTGCCTTGCCTGTTCCGGTGATTGAATTGCCAAACAAGGCGCCGCCATACTAGACTTTGGCCACATCCATCCGCGGAGGGAGAAACCGCCATGAACGTCATGCTTGCAAGGACCGATTATTACGATCAGCACGTGGAAGATGCGGAGAAGGAATTACGCATCCAACTCGCCGCAGCATACCGACTGGTTGACCATTTTGGCTGGACGGAACTGATCTATGGCCACCTGACCGCGCGCGTGCCAGGGCCGGACCCGCACTTCCTGATCAACCCCTATGGGCTGAACTATGACGAAATTACCGCGTCGAACCTGGTGAAGATTGATTGCGACGGCAATATCGTCGAACCCAGTGATTACCCGATCAACCATGCGGGTTTCGTTATCCATTCGGCCGTCCATATGGCCAATTCAACCGAGCATAAATGCGTCATGCACACCCATACGCGCGCCGGCATGGCAGTGGCAGCGCTGAAAGACGGGCTCGTGCCGGTTTCTATGTTCGCGACCATCTTCCACAACAAGCTGTCCTATCACGATTATGAAGGGCCCAGCCTGGAAACGGATGAGCGTGAGGGATTGCTGGAACATCTGGGCGAGAACAAGGCCATGATCCTGCGCAATCACGGCCTGCTGACCACGGGACGCACCGTGCCGGACGCCTTCCTGCGACTGTACCGACTGGAGCGCGCCTGCCAGATCCAGCTTGATGCCGCAGCAGCGGGCGAAATGATCGTCCTCTCCGATAACGAAGCTCAGTCTTCGGGTGCCGGGATCGACGGCTTTATGGAAAGCCACAGTGAAAGCCCCGGTATCGGCGCGATGGAATTCGCGGCGCTGATGCGTAAACTGGACAAAATAGACCCGTCCTATCGCGATTAACGGGACGAGGTCGCGCGGCGCCGTATCCGGGGGGAGACGACGCCGCGTTTTTTTATTACGGGGGGACGACGCCAATGCCGGATTCGGTATGGCTGCACTATGACCAGAAAGCCCTGGACGATCAGTACAACCAGCGGATTCTGGTGCCCGATGCCAATGAATACATGGCACGTCATGGGGTCTTGAGCGAACAGGTCCGCGCCACGCTGGAGTGCCAGCTCGACATTCCCTATGGCCCCTCGGACGACGAAAAGGTCGACATCTTTCCCGCCGCGCAAAAAGGTGCGCCGCTGGTTATCTATTTCCATGGCGGCGCGTGGACTCGCTGGCACAAGGACAATAACAGCTTCCAGGCACCGCATTTCGTTGATGCCGGCGCAACCTTCATACCGGTCAATTTCGCCCTCGTGCCGCAGGTCTCGCTGGAAGAACTGGTGCGGCAATGCAAGGCATCGGTCGCCTGGGCCTACGAACACGCCGCCGACTTCGGTGCCGACCCGAACGAGCTTTACGTTGCCGGTCATTCATCCGGTGCGCATGTGGTCGGCCTGATTGCGGTGACCGACTGGGCAACGGAATACGGCCTCCCCGCCGATGTCATCAAGGGTGCCTATGCGGCGAGCGGCATGTATGACCTGGAACCGGTGCGGCTGTGTTCGCGGCAGGAATATCTGAATTTGGACGCCGAAGCCGAAAACCGGCTCAGCGCGATGCGGCATATCCCCGAACGCATGCCACCAATGATCATCGCCTATGGCGGGGGAGAGCAAAAGGAATTCCGCCGTCAGTCGAAGGACTGGGCGAAGGAACTGCGGCGGCTCGGTCATCCGGTCGTCGCCGAACTCGACCTGCCCGGGCTGCATCATTTTGAAGTCGCCGAACAATTTGCCAATCCGGACGGCCCACTGCTGCAGGCGATCTTCCAGGATATGGGCCTGCAATAATTATCAGACCACGAGGCAACACCATGAAAATCGGAATTTGTGGCACGGGGAAAATGGGTGCGGCAATGGCCGGCCGGCTGGTCGAGGTCGGACATGAGGTCATTGTCTGGAACCGCACCCGGGCAAAGGCCGATGCGCTGGCTGGGCCCGGGATCACGGTTGCCGACACTGCGCTTGCCCTGGCCGGAATGGCCGATACGGTCATCTGCATGTATCTGGATCAGAGCGCGCAGGACGGTGTGTATGGCGGCGATACCGGGCTCTGCGCCGGACTGACTTCGGCCCATCTGGTGATCGACATGAGCACGGTGAAGCCGGAGGATGCCGGAGCCGCGGCGGAACGGGTCGGCGCAACGGATGCAGATTTCCTGGAATGCCCGGTCGGCGGCACCGTGGCCCCGGCGAAGACCGGTAAACTGCTGGGCATGGCCGGTGGGACGCAACAGGCCTTCGAGCGGGCGAAGCCCTTGCTGGAACAGCTCTGCCGCCGCGTCGAACATGTCGGCCCGGTCGGCACCGGATCGGCGATGAAACTGGCCGTCAACCTGCCGCTCGCCGTGTATTGGGAAGCCCTTGGCGAAGCATTGTCCATCGCCATCGCCTCCGGTGTCGACCCGGACCTGGCGGGCGATTTACTGGGCGACAGTTCCGGCGCGGCATCTGTAGCCAAGCCACGCATCCCGATCATTGTTTCCGCAATCCGGGGCGAAATGCCGGGCACGCCCGCATTCGACCTGTCCGGCATGGCCAAGGACCTGCGACTGATGCAGGAACACGCCGCCACGCTTGGCTTCGAAGTTCCGGCTGCTGCGGCAGCGCGCGGCGCTTATGAAACCGCCGCCGGGGATGGCTGGGCCGAGCGCGACGCTATCCTGCAGGCAGCGTGGAAATGCCGTAACAGCACCGAGAGTTGAGCGACCGGCAACCGGAACAATGTGACCGCCTGCTATACCGGCATTGCATCCTTAGAAGGAACACTTGATGGCTCTCGAAGTAATTGGCGCCGGGTTTGGGCGAACGGGGACAAATTCGCTCAGGCTGGCGCTGGGGCAACTGGGATTCGGTCCCTGTCATCATATGTTCGAGGTACGGGACAAGCCGCCGGAACTCGCCCATTGGCAACGTGTCGCCAAGGGTGAGGCGATGGATTGGGATACCGTCTTTGCCGGATACAGGTCGCAGGTCGACTGGCCCGGCGCCCGCGTCTGGCGTGAACTCGCCGCCTTTTACCCGAACGCAAAGGTCATTCTCAGTGTCCGCCCCGCCGATGCCTGGTTCGACAGTGTCCAGGTAACCATCGCGCCCTTCATGCGCAACCGCGCAAGCCTGGAAGACGCCCATTTACGGGCGATGGGGGAAATGGCACATGAGTTGATCGTACAGCAGGTTTTCGACGACCGGCTGGATGACCGGGCACATACCATTGGTGTTTACGAGCGGCATATCGAAGAGGTTCAACAGACCATTCCTGCCGACCGACTGCTGACCATCGATGTGGCTGATGGCTGGGAACCGCTCTGCACCTTCCTTGGCGTGCCGGTCCCGGGAACCCCGTTTCCAAAAACCAATTCCAGCCAGGATTTCAACCGGAAACCTTGAACGACCGGTCACCTGCAAATATTACCGATTAATGACTTGAATCAATGCTCCCCACCCATCGTTAAGACAGACTTTTACGCTTTGATACAGCAGAGCGAACGAGGTGGGTCCGATGCCGGAAGAAACAACCAATCAGCAAGCAATCGACACCAGCCCTGAAACGGTCAGGGCGAAGCCAAAAGCGAAACCAAGAGTCAGGCCATCGGGTAACGGCACCGCAGGTGCAGCGGCTTCCGCAGCAAAAAAAACCGCTGTCGAAAAACCTGCCCCGTCCAGCAACGCGCATGATGAAGCGGTCAAACACGCGGCTGAAACCCGGCATCACCTTGCGGAAATGCGGCATGACGCCGACACCATCCGGCGGCTGTTCGAGAACGGCGAGTACCCGTATCACACCAAGATGCGGCGCAACGTCTACGAACGCCAGAAAGCGGCGCTTCAGGTCGAGCTCCTGAAAGTCCAGAAATGGGTAAAGGATCGCGGCGAGAAGATCGTCGTGCTGTTCGAAGGGCGCGATGCCGCCGGCAAGGGCGGCACGATCAAGCGTTTCATGGAACACCTGAATCCACGCGGCGCCCGCGTCGTCGCACTGGAGAAACCAAGCAAAGAAGAACAGGGCCAGTGGTATTTCCAACGCTATGTCGAGCACCTGCCGACTGCGGGTGAGATCGTTATATTCGACAGGTCCTGGTAAAACCGCGCGGGTGTTGAGCGCGTGATGGATTTCTGCACGGCAAATGAATACCTCGAGTTCATGCGCCAGGTACCGGAACTCGAACGCATGTGGGCCCGTTCGGGCATACGGCTGTTCAAGTACTGGTTTTCTGTCACGAAGGAGGAACAGGAACGTCGCTTCACCGAACGCAAGACCGATCCCCTGAAGCAATGGAAACTGTCCCCTATCGACATGGCATCACTGCAGAAATGGGAGGATTACACCGAGGCGAAGGAAGCCATGTTCTTTTATACGGACACCGCCGATGCCCCGTGGGTGATCGTGAAATCATCCGATAAGAAGCGGGCGCGGCTGAACTGCATGATGCATTTCCTGTCATCACTGCCCTATGACAACAAGGACACGAAAGTCGTGCATGGCTTCGACCCGCTGATCGTCGGCGCCTCCAGCCATGTCGTTGGACATGGCGAACATGTTCTGGGACCCAACCTGCACCCCGCCAGTGCAAAACCCTGAACGCGCGGTTGACCAACAAACCACGCGCCGTTTTCAGGCGTCGGGGAATTCCTCGTAATAGCCCAGCTTGCGCTGCATGGGGGCATCATCGATGCAGAACAGAAAGGCCGGATCCTTCGACGACCTGTTACGGATCGTCAACCGGGCATGGGTCGGCACGGCGATGGTGTCGTGCTCGGCCCAATCCAGCGTATCGCCGTCAATTTCTGCCTGCCCTTGCCCCTCGATGCCGTGCAGCACCGAGGATGCCGAGCGGCGCTTCATCGTGACCTCTTCACCCGGCCTTAGCATCAACGCCGAAAAACCCATGATCGGCAGGCATTCCTCGCCAGTCAGCGGGTTCACATAGGCCAGGTGCAGGATGTCGCCGCGCCCTGCCCCATGCGACATGTCAACCAGGTTCTGCCGTACTTCGACCCACGGGTATCGCAGCAGCGGATAGCGACTGCGGACCTCATTCAGCATCCCGTATGGCAGCAATCCGGACCGGCGATACGTGGTCTGCGATGAATCGGGCGTGTTGCGCGCCGGGTTCGACGGGCCTTCGGTGGCGTAGGATGCCTCCATCCGATAGACCACCGGCAGGTCGAGCGCATCAAGCCAGACCACCGGCCCCGACCCTTCATGGCCGTGTTCATGCCACAATCCGGACGGTGTCAGGATCAGGTCACCACGTTCCATCGGCAGCTTCTCCCCCCTCGACCGAGGTGAACCCGCCCTCCCCTACCACGACAAAACGAATGGCGCTGGGTGAGTGGCGATGGTTGGGCGCGACCTCGCCCGGCAGGATCAGTTGCAGGCCAAGATAGATGGACGGCGTCGCCATCGCATTTTCCAGCCCGAGACCCGGATTGCACAGCATGAGCACGCGACGTTCCGCTTTTTCGATCGGGGTCAGTTCGCCCGCCTGCAGAAGCAGCGGCCGGATATCATCGTAGCGCCACAAGGTGGGCTCGGTCGCGCGAGTCGGCCGGTGATGCGGCACCAGCGACCGCAGGCTTGGCCAGAGCGGACCGAGATTGATATCGGTCAACGCCTGCCGGTATTCCAGCGGCAGTTCCTCCAACGTACCCAGCTGGCTCATCACCGTGATCCTTCCCTTGTGCTGACAGTCCCCGGCATTATCGGAGGCCGGTCATTCACTGGCAAGGCAACCGCCACCATTCCATTCGGGCACCCCGATACCCTAAGTGTCCGGCCCGAAATGAGTTGAGTGATTTCAGTAAGTTGTGATTCTCTCGTTTGTGTTGAAGCAAATGAGGAGACACAACATGTGGACTGAGATCACCCGCCCGCAGTTTGATCGTTCGAGCCTTCGTTACGCAAGCGACTTGACGGATAAGGAGTGGCGTTTGATTTCGCCATTATTGTCCCCGCCGCGTCGATTAGGCCGCCCGCGAACCACGGATTTTCGAGAAGTGGTGAATGGGATTTTTTATGTGGCGCGCACCGGTTGCCAATGGCGCATGGTGCCCCGGGAATTTCCGCCACGCAGTACGATCCAGCGATATTTTTACGCTTGGCGCTCGGATGGAACCTTGCACGTCATCAATCGCCAACTGGTGATGTCGATGCGGGAAACCTCTGGGCGCACGACCAGCCCGACCGCCGGGGTGATCGACAGCCAGACGGTGAAAACCACGGAAAGCGGCGGTGTTCGGGGCTATGACGCGGGAAAGAAGGTCAAAGGGCGCAAGCGTCATATCGTGACCGACACAGGCGGCTTTCTGGTCGCCGTCATGGTTCACGCCGCCGATATCCAGGATCGCGACGGCGCGCCCGCGCTGTTGGCGTCGATACGCCACGCCTTTCCCGGTTGCGCCATGTTTTCGCCGATGGTGGTTACGCGGGACCGAAGTTGCGCGACGCGCTGGCCAAACTTGGGAAGTGGACCGTGCAGATCGTCAAGCGCTCCGACGCCGCCAAGGGGTTCGTATTGTTGCCCCGCCGCTGGGTGGTTGAGCGCACCTTCGCTTGGCTCGGTCGTAACCGCCGTCTCGCCAAAGATTTCGAGGAAACCATCGAAAGCGCGGAGGCATGGCTCCTGATCGCCAGCATTCAACTGCTCGCCCGACGATTGGCAAGAGCATGAAAACATGGATATCATTTCGAGTCAGACTCTTAGATAGGGGAAGGGGCGCAGCCTGAAATGGCAAAGGAAACTGGAATGAAAAATACCGCTGTCTTGATTGGGTGTCTCGCCGTCCTGGGATTTACAGACGTTGCGATTGCCACCCCGGCTGTGCCGGAGCGGGTCGAACTGGCGCAGGCACCGCGCCCCCTGGTTTCCGGCGAACGGGTTCGGGTGAAGAAGCTGGCCCGCGATATGGAAAGCGCGATGCAAACCCTCAACCAGGGCGGTGTCACCCCCTTCCAGGATCCGACCTATGCCGACAAGTGGCGCAAGTCGGTCGAGCGGTACCGGGCCGCAGTACAAAAATTTCCGCAAGTTGATGATCCCGATGTGCAGGCAGCCGCCGCGAAACTGGCGGAGCTGGAAAACATGGTGGCCTTCGGCGTGCAATCCGCCGGCAAGCAGCAATCGGAACTCGGCGATGTCCAAAAGATCCTTGCGACCATCGAACAGAACCTGCGCGCCAACCGCGCGCCGCAATGGCTGCCGCCACCGTTTACCGAGCAGGAAGCCCGCAACTGGATAAAGGTCGCCGCCGACTCCCAGCAGACAGCAAAGAAAGCCGTCGCCGAACTGCAACGCATCGCCCCCACAGCACACCTGCCGGTCAATCGCGGCACGGTGCAATCCGGTGCGCCCTATGACAAACAGGACCTGGACCGGCTGCTGCGTTTTGCCAATGGCAATCTAAAGGATGTGGACAGTGCCCTGAAGCAGACCCTTGATGCGCTGAAGACCCAGTTCGCCGCCCAGGACCGGGAACTTGCCTATTACCGGGAGCTCGATCCGGACAATGAAAAGCACCGTATGAACGCCTTCCTCAAGGAGGGCGCCGAGGCGGATATCTATGCCGGGCTCGACAGGCATCTGGCCCTGGCGCAATCGGTCACCGGCTATCAGCGTGCCTTCGCCAAGGCCCCGACCCCCCGGTCGCTGGCGCGTATCGACGAGATCATCACGCTGCGAAAGACCTATGCGGCAAACCGGTTAAAAGCGCTCGGCGCATCGAAACTGCCCGAAGCCAAAAGCAGCGATGCAGAACAGCTCGCCATCGCCGAACAGATCCTTGCCAAGCCACGTTATGAATTCGGCGAACACGGCCCCATCGTGCTGACCACGAAGGACATTGTCGAACGCGAAAAGCAGGTCAGCCGCGCCGAAATCAAGGATATTGATGTCAGCCTGTCCGGTAAGGTTACCCTGTCGGGGACGCAGACGACCTGGAATTACAAATGGCAGGAATTCAAATTCGCTACGCCGCTGAAGGATACCGATAGCGGTGAATGGTATATCTGGTGGATCACGGTAAAGAAATTCTCGTCCGGCTGGGAACGCACCCCGATCGGCGAATGGGTCTCCGGCGCCACCACCAAGGGTGACCTGATCCTGCGGGAAAATTTCACGAAATAGGGATAAGCTTCACCCCAG
>CALSRA010000049.1 GCA_943788635.1 uncultured Alphaproteobacteria bacterium
AATCTCACTTTTTGTCGGATTTCCTCCGCCATTGCTGCTTGAAAGGGCCGCGATGGTGGCGGTTTCTGCTAATAAATCAAATGGTTGCTTGAATGTGGCAACCACCTCGCCATCCTCCCAAGTGCAGTTCGATAGTACAAAATTGAGAAGACGGCGTTTTTCCCGTGCATCCTGGCGTTCGAACAGGGACTGGGCGTTCCGGGCGAGTTCGAGAAGCTGTATCCCCTCGTTCATATAAGATTTCTCAGCTTGCTGATGGCGTTCTATTTCACGAAGGCAGCGGTTCTGTTCTTCGCGCCATTCCTCCGACATCTTGTCAAAGAAGGCCGTGTCGACCCGTCCATCAAGCTTGTCCACGTACATGGCGTTGATCCGATCACCCAGGCGCTTGTTTTCCGCTTCCAAGCGCTTGATCGCTTCTTCGTGTTCGCGCCGTTCATCCGCATGGCTTGCGTGCAGGGCGTCCCGCACCCAATCCAGGACCTCGTCGTCGAAGTGAAGGCGACCCAGCATATCCGTGAATTGCTTTTCCAGGATTTCCTCGCGCACATGCTTGCGACGGCATGATGCTGGCTCACCCTGGCACTTATCGGCATATCCGGTGCAGTGGTAGTAAATATATTTCTGCTTCTTGATCTCGCCAACCACCGAGCACCCACACTTGGCGCAGGCGATCAGGCCGGAGAAAGCAAAGTTGTCCTTCCCCCCTAAAACTGGGCCACTATTTTTAGAGACTGAAGGGGGATGTGATGGCTCGGAAACGTTATTCGGATGAGGACATACTCAAGCTGCTGCGTGAGATTGAGGTGAAGCTGTCGACTGGCAGTGACGTGCCGTCGGCCTATCGTGGCGTGGGTATTAGTGATGCCACTTACTACAACTGGCGCAAGCGGTTTGGCGGGATGGGGAAGTCTCAACTGTCGGAACTTCGCGCTCTTGAGAAAGAGAATGTGCGGCTGAAGAAGATCGTCGCGGAACTCGAACTCGATAAGCTGATCCTCAAGGAAAGCTTGACCCACCTGAAGCCCAGGGCCTGACGACAGAGCAGGTCCGTCAGGCCGTGATCCATACGCGTCAGAAGCTCGCGACGTCAGAGAGACGGACATGCCGGGTGATCGGACTGGCGCGCAGTTCTCTGCAATACCGACCGGCCCGGCGAGATGATGATGCTCTGCGATTGGTCCTGATCCGGCTGGCCAAGCAATACGGGCGCTACGGCTATCGCAAGATAGCCGAACTGCTGCGCATCGAAGGTTGGAAGGTGAACCACAAGAAGGTTGAGCGGATCTGGCGCGAAGAAGGCCTTCAACTGCCGCAACGGCACAAGAAGCGCCGACGGCTCTACCACAAGGATGCTTCGATCATACGGCTGCGGCCAACCCATCCGAACCACGTCTGGAGCATCGACTTTGTACACGACAAGCTCGACAGCGGTCGGAGTTACAAGATGCTGACAGTTCTCGACGAGTACACCCGTCAGGCTCTAGCGGTCGCGGTTCGTACCAGGATGGGAGCTGACGATGTCCTTGAGGCGCTCTACCCGCTACTCCTGCGCCACGGCACTCCAGAATATATCTGTTCCGACAATGGCCCCGAGTTCGTCGCGGAAGCGATGCAGGACTGGCTGGCAAGGGTCGGTATCAAGCCTATCCGGATCTATCCCGGGTCACCTTGGGAGAATGGATACAACGAACGATTTAACGAAACTCTGCGCCGCGAGGTGCTCAACGCCGAATGGTTCACCACAACAAAGCAGGCCCAGATCGTCATCAACCAGTGGCTCAGACAGTACAATCACATCCGCCCACATCAGGCCCTCAACATGCGCCCTCCTGTTCCAGAAACTCTAATCAGGAATGGCCCAGAACATGGGGGCTAGACACGATGGCGTCCGCCAAAGGTTCCAGCAGGGCCGTGGATTTACCAACCCAGTCGGCCAGGGTGGAGCGATCCAGGTCGATACCCTCGCGCTCGAATATCTGACTTTGCCGGTACAAAGGCGAATGATCGGCGTATTTATTTACCAGAATATGGGCGAGCAGACCGGGGCCGGGACGCCCGCGCTCAATCGGCCGCGACGGCAGGGCCGCCTGATGGAACGTCTCGCAGCAGGTGCAGGCCATGCGGGGGCGGACTATCCGGTTCACCACAAAACGTCCGGGGACATATTCCAATTCCTCGGTGACATCGTCGCCAAGCGTTTTTAGTTTGCCGCCACAGTGCCCACAGGCGTCGCCCGGCGACAGTGTAGTCTCGTTGCGCGGGAGATGACCGGGCAGCGGTTTACGCTTGGGTTTGCCCTTTGGCGGCGTTGCGGCTTGATCGGTATTGGCGTCGTCTGGCGCGGGTTCTTGCGCGGCTGCGGCAATCTCTTCGTCTTCCAGCGTCAACGTCAGTTGATCCAGGGCCTCGGAACGGGACCCGAAGCGATGTTGACGCATCCCGGCTAATTGATGTTTGAGCTTCTCGATCAGAATGTCGCGAGACTTCAACTCCGACGCCAATGTCGTAACCAAACCCTTCAGGGCGGCAGCGTCATTCGGGAGGTTCTTGGCGTCTGTCGAGCATGCCAGTAATCTATCAGACGCCACCGTCCATAGGAATCCCCAAGGATTGGCAAACCTTTGCTGTGAAACGATTTTACCCAACCGTCAGCGGTCGCCACGTTCGTTGCGGCATGCGCCAGTCGATCCCCTCCAAGCAGCATCGCCAGAGTTGCGCCGGCGACATCGACACCTTGCCGTCTTTCGCCACCGGCCACACGAAGCGCCCCCGCTCCAGGCGTTTGGAGAACAGGCAGGCCCCTTGTTGGTCCCACCAGATGATCTTCAGCAGATCGCCGCGCCGTCCCCGGAACACGAACAGGTGGCCCGAGTACGGGTCTTCCGACAACGACGCCTCCGCTTGCGCCGCCAGCGTATTAAAACCCCGCCGCATGTCCGTCACCCCGGCCGCCAGCCAAACTCGAGTGTTGCTTGGAACGGGAATCAAGAACCCAAGCCCCGCACTAGACGGCACAGGGCCTCGGGGTCATACGCACCGATGGCGCTAATGCGATGGCCTGACGGCGTCACGACCTCAATCCGCGAGCCCGCCGCCGCAGCCTCGATGACGGGCGCATCGACAACCCGTGATCATTAACCGGAGGACCAAGGACGAGGCGGTTCGGCGACCACCTCCACTGGAAGGAATGATGCGCTCGCGCCTTCGCCGGGCGGCGGATTGAAACGCGGATCGCGCAACCATTTGAATATCAGGTTTGCATTCACGTCGTAGCGACGCGCCACCTGCGAAACCGATACACCCGGAACCCGTGTCTGCGCCACGATCCGGATCTTCTCTTCGCCTGCCCATAACCGCCGCACGCGTCGATGCTTCGACATCCTTATACCCACTTAGTGTCCACCATCGATAGTGGACACTTACGCCCTCCATCAGGCGGCGACACTGTCGCAGATAATGACGCCGTCTAAATAGGGCGGGTTCACCGGACGCTTACTGTTGATCACAACAAAATCTGGGTTAACCAAGCTGTCGAGACCAGAAATCGCGCTCAGTTCCTGGGTCAGGTGCCCAAACAACGGCGAAAGTCGTACAGGCGGCTTGCTCGGGGCACAAAACATCGACAACATGCAAGAAAGGGCATTCTACTTGGGGAATGTCGGATTAGAAGTCTAATTTAGGCGTGATAGGGATGTTCATCCAATTCATAATCGATTAAGCGTCCCTGGTACTCAATGAATATTTTACTGTAAGTTACATTTAACATCTTTATTTCCGCATAAATATCAGCTGCCCGCCATTGGCTCGGAATAATTATAACCTCTGCAGGCCTCGATTTAAGCTCTGACGAATGGCGTATCACTTGACCGGTACCCGGAACAAACGAACCAACTTTTTCATAGTCAGAGTCAACAACATATGGAAACTTATTTTTTTCTAATTGATAGTGTTGAATAAATGTAGCCGCTTTCCCTGTGCCACCCCAGATAGCGGTTACTTGCTCACCCAAAGATAATTTATTAAGGTCTGATGCTAAAGTTAATTTACTAATTTCTGTAAAATTAAGAAATTTTTCTGATTCTTGTGCTTGATGAACATAACTATTTTCCATGGAAAGCTTGATTAACCCATTCACGACCTCGCCTCCGTAGTGTGTATCCACCCACTGAACGTCTCCCCCCAATTCCATAAGCCTTACAAAAGATTTTTTAGTAAACTGCGATGGGTGTTCATAGAAAAAATCTACAATCCGTCCAGACTTAAAGGCAACATCTACGCTAGGTGTTTCAGCAAAAAAATACACTGATTTGTTTAGTTTGAGTGATGCAAAAGCAAGTTGTTCTAAAAATTCAGCTGGTTCCTCTAAATGCTCTAGAACATGCCGCATTATTACTAAATCTGGTTGATAGCGCTTAATATCTACCTCGGGCAAAAAATAATTGGGAATAAATTCAATTCCAGCACCGCTTTCAGGGGCGCTATTCGGATCAAAACCCAGAAATCTCCCAGTACCACAATTTGCTTCTGCTAGGCCTCTTACAAAATGTCCTTCACCGCACCCAATATCAATCACAGTTGGGTTTTTTGGTAGTAATTTATTTAAACTCTGGATCATTGCTTTGATATGTTTCTGCCACAAAGTGCCATTATTAAACATTCTATTAGGGTTATTCTCGTAAGGGATAACTTCGTAATTAAATTGACAATTCCAAATATGGCTGCAGCGCAAGCATTGAACATAATCTAATGGATATTTCTCCATACTAATCGCTTCGGAATGAGTTGATGGCCACCCTAGTGTTGAGAGTGTTTTTTTGCCCCCATTAAAAACTTTCACTGACAAACTTGAACTGCAAATGGGGCATTTTTTCATCACAATGCTCATTTCATGGAATTCTTAAAGTATGAGATTGTTTCTTTTAGGCCATCCTCTAACGATACTTTAGGCTGCCATTGGATAAGGTCCATTATTTTACTGATGTCAGGCTTTCGCCTCACGGGATCATCTTGAGGTAAGGACTTAAATTGAATTTTGCTTCTAGATCCGGTCAGAACGCAAATTATATCGGCCAGCTCAAGCACTGTTATTTCTTTAGGGTTACCAATATTTACCGGACCAAATTCTTTTTCTTGATAAGTAAATTTTAAAATTCCTTCGACTAGATCATCTACATAGCAAAAGGATCTGGTTTGCTCGCCAGAGCCATAGATTGTGATTGGGTCGTTGTTCAATGCTTGTACAATAAAATTACTTACAACTCGTCCATCATTGATTTGCATGCGAGGACCATACGTATTAAAAATCCTTCCTATCCGAATATCCACACTGTGCTGTTTTTTGTAATCAAAAAAAAGCGTTTCAGCACATCTTTTTCCTTCATCATAACACGCTCGAATTCCGATAGGGTTTACATTTCCCCAATAATCTTCGGGTTGAGGATGTACTTTGGCATCTCCATAAACTTCAGAGGTAGATGCTTGAAATACCCTTGCCTTATTTCTTAAGGCCAGTTGGAGTACGTTCATTGCACCGATAACAGCAGTTTGAAATGTTGAAATGGGATTTTTTTGATAAGCAATTGGACTGGCTGGACAGGCCATATTAAAAATAAGATCAGAGGTCAGAAAAATTTCTTTCTCTACGTCCTGTGTTTTTAAACTAAATTCTTTTAAATTCTTTAGGTGTAAAATATTTTCTATATTCCCTGTTGAAAAATTATCCATACATGTTACTTGCTCTCCTTTGTTGACTAGAGCTTCACAAATATGAGAACCTAAAAAACCGGCTCCCCCCGTGACCAATATGTTGTTGTCACTTCCATTCAACATATATTTTCCTCCGCACTCAAAATGGATTGTAGCCTGCTTGTGGGTCTATGTGATATTACAAAATAGTTCTTCATATTGCACAATGACTGAGCTATCTCTGAACAAGCCATCTTGCGCTTTTGAGGTAACTTCACGCCTAAAAATTTCTCTTCGATCTGCAGAGTTAGCCCAAGCAACCGCTGTTAGGTGATACAAATTTTTATTTGAAACAATGGGCGCGTCTGCAAGTTCGAGTTGTTTATAACCTCCAAAAACAATTCTCCCTCTCATAAAATCGCCCGGAAACGAAACTTGAGGCACACCGCAGTAAGCGCTTTCATAAAATGTATTTCCAGATCCAAAGTATAATGGATCTAAAAGTACATTACATACATTCATTAGGTTTAAAAACTTCTTCGAATTCATTGGTCGTAGAAAAGTGCTTTTTGCTAATAACGCTTCTAATTTTGAAGCTTTCCATCTGGCTTTTAGATTTTCTGAAAGTGGCGAGTCTATAAATATTATCAAAGCCCTTGGATCTTGTTGAGCAATATTTTCTAGGACAGTGTCGAAATCTGGATGAATTTTAAATAGAGTTTGCAAGCACCCATAAATTATTTGACTCTCGTCGAAGCTGAAGTCTTGTCTATTCAATTCAAGGGGTTCGGATTGTAGGTCATAGTACGACGGCAGTGTCGAAAACTGTACTAATGTTTCAGAGTAATTATTCTGTGCGTCGATTGGCTCTATTAGACTTGACGAAATAAATTTATCAATTGAATTTATACCAGTTGTATCCGGATGCCCCCATGATACAATCTGCTGAGGAGCAAAACGGCAATGCGCTAAAGAATAATTCAATCCGTCCATTCCAATGTCGGGGAAAACTAAGATATCTAATCTCAAATTTTCAAGAAAAATCTTTTGATTTTCAAAGTTGGCCGGTAGAACGATATGCTCAATTTGACTATTTTTTATATCGCTCCAAAACCTTTTGTAGTTAGTTTTGGGGTGATGGATAACTATTACATTAAATTTTGTGAAGTTCAGGTTTGAAATAATGCCTTTGAACAATTTTCCTATCGTATGGTTTTTTAAGTGTCTTGAACAGAAACCAACTTTAATTCTGCGGTCCTTTTGCAAAGGTGGGCTTAAGAGAAATTTGCTTTTAAAATTAATTTGCGGAAAGGCCTCCCTTACAGCGGATGAAACATTGCGTGATATGTCGATGTTACCTTCTGAATGATAAGAGAGATAAAATCTTGGATCTTTTCGTAAAGATTCGCTAGAATCATCGGCCTTCTTCTCATTAAATTCAGGAATTTTACTGATAAAGTTATGGCGATGTAAAAGGAGTTCATTATTATTGCGGGGAATATTTGGTAAACAAAAATCACGAAATAATTGGTAGTTTTTATTCTCTGGTGAAAATATAAAAGCTTTCTCAAAGGCTTCTTTAAAATCATCGAAATTTCCTTGTGATTCGAATGCAATGCCCATGTTGTTGTGCGCTTCGGCATAGTCAGGCTTCAGCGTCAGTGCCTTGCGATAGGACGCAACTGCATCATCGAGCTTACCTTGATCATAAAGCGCGAGCCCCATGTTGCTGTACGCCTCGGCATAGTCAGGCTTCAGCGTCAGTGCCTTGCGATAGGACGCAACTGCATCATCGAGCTTACCTTGATCATAAAGCGCGAGCCCCATGTTGCTGTACGCCTCGGCATAGTCAGGCTTCAGCGTCAGTGCCTTGCGATAGGACGCAACTGCATCATCGAGCTTACCTTGATCATAAAGCGCGGCACCCATGTTGTTGTGCGCTTCGGCATAGTCAGGCTTCAGTGTCAGTGCCTTGCGATAGGACGCAACTGCATCATCGAGCTTACCTTGATCATAAAGCGCGAGCCCCATGTTGTTGTACGCCTCGGCATAGTCAGGCTTCAGCGTCAGTGCCTTGCGATAGGACGCAACTGCATCATCGAGCTTACCTTGATCATAAAGCGCGGCACCCATGTTGTTGTGCGCTTCGGCATAGTCAGGCTTCAGTGTCAGTGCCTTGCGATAGGACGCAACTGCATCATCGAGCTTACCTTGATCCTGAAGCGCGGCACCCATGTTGTTGTACGCCTCGGCATAGTCAGGCTTCAGTGACAGTGCCTTGCGATAGGACGCAACTGCATCATCGAGCTTACCTTGATCCTGAAGTGCATTACCCATGTTGTTGTACGCCTTGGCATAGTCAGGCTTAAGCGTCAGTGCCTTGCGATAGGACGCAACTGCATCATCGAGCTTACCTTGATCATAAAGCGCGAGCCCCATGTTGTAGTACGCCTCGGCATAGTCAGGCTTCAGCGTCAGTGCCTTGCGATAGGACGCAACTGCATCATCGAGCTTACCTTGATCATAAAGCGCGAGCCCCATGTTGCTGTACGCCTCGGCATAGTCAGGCTTCAGCGTCAGTGCCTTGCGCGCAGCCTCTACAGCTTCATCAGTTCGCCCTAGTTGACGCAAACCCTCAGAGAGGTTTGACCAACCTCCAGCATTATTTGGCGCTATAGAAAGAGATTCCTCAAGCCTCTGCGTTCCCTGTTCGTTGTTGCCGACCAGCAGATATAGAGATCCCAAAAGCGCGCAGATATTCGCCTTGTCGCTCGCGCCAATCTCATGGGTCAGAATCAGCTCAAACTTGCGAATGGCTTCAGCATACTGACCACTGTTCCCGTCTTGCATCGCCGCTGTATAAAGTTCTTGTAGGGTCAAATGGATAGGTTCCTTAAAGCTGTTCCGATTATCTGAGGAGCTATGACTGAATCTGGTGTTTGGGGGGTTTGAAGGTTGGCGGCGTATCTGGTTGAATTGTTGTTGCGAGACAGCACCCCAACCAAAGGAGATACACCACCATGGAACCCACTAACATTGTTGATTGTCAACGCCGGAGTAAAAATACACCATTGGCCGGAGTAAAAGTGTTAGCGCCCGGTGAACCCGCTCTGCCTTTGAACAGTAGTGAGAGCTAATGTCCATTATTGAGTAAATGGACATTAGCGGAGCGTTTTGTGGCGAAGCGGAGCAAGCGTCGGAAGTGGAGTGATGACGAGAAGCGGATGATCTGCGCGCAAACGCGGGTGCGCGGTGTGTCGGTTTCGCAGGTCGGACGCCGGTACGATGTCAACGCGAACCAGGTGTTCAACTGGCTGAAGGAGCCGCGCTTTGCGGGTGCGGATCCACCGGAAGCCGGGACCGTTTTTCTCCCCGTAGAGATACCCGAACCACGGGCCATGCCTGTTCTGAGTGACAACACTGAACCCGGCACGCTGGAGATCGATCTGTGCAGCGGCCCTCGACTGCGGATCACGGGGGCATACGATGCCGATGCTCTTGCGCGGTTGATCCGGGGTCTGTCGTCATGATCCCGGTCCCGGCCTCGACGAGGGTGTGGCTGGCCGCAGGCGTCACTGACATGCGCAAAGGGTTCAACGGTCTCGCGGCATTGGCGCAGGATGTTCTGAAGCAGGACCCGTTCTCGGGGCATCTGTTCGTGTTCCGTGGACGCCGGGGAGACTTGTTGAAGGTGATCTGGTTTGACGGTCAGGGTGCGTGTCTATTTTCCAAGCGCCTGGAGAAAGGCCGGTTCGTATGGCCCTCGGCGACGACCGGAAAGGTGACGCTGACACCAGCGCAACTGTCGATGTTGCTGGAGGCGATCGACTGGCGCGCGCCGGAGAGGACATGGCGTCCGCTCACTGCCGGATAGTCGATAATTTCTTGCAAAAACCGCGCAAACCTGCGGGTATTCGATTCCTTCAGGTGCCGGATTCTGGTATAAATCCTGATGCTCGAAGCATCCTCCGATCTGCCCGATAATGTCGCTGCGCTGCAGGCGATGATCGCCTTGCAGAACGAGAAGCTGTCGATCTTCGAGGCCGAGATCAAAGAGCGCGACTTCCGGATCGAGAAGCTGCAGCATCAACTGGCGGGCTTGCGCCACCATCGCTTTGGCGCGCGGTCCGAAGCCCTCGATCAGCTTGAACTGACGCTTGAGGAAGAAGAGATTGCACGGGCAGTTGAGACCCCTGTTGCCGAAGATGTCTCCGACACGTCGAGCGATACGCCGAAGGGCAAACCAAAGCGCAAGCCATTGCCGGACCATCTGCCCCGCAATGACGAGATCCTCTCGCCCGGTTCACAATGCAGTGCCTGTGGCGGCGTTCTGAAGACACTCGGCGAGGATATCACCGAGGAACTGGAATACATCCCGGGTCGCTTTGTCGTGAACCGGATGATCCGCCCGCGCATGGCGTGTTGCTGCTGCGAGGCGATCTGCCAATCGCCGCTGCCGTCGCGCCCGATCGAGAAGGGGAGACCGGGCCCGGGGTTGCTCGCACATGTGCTGGTCAACAAGTACGCGGACCATCTTCCGCTTTATCGCCAGTCGCAAATCTTCGGGCGCGAAGGTGTCGATCTCGACCGCTCGACCCTTGCCGATTGGGTCGGCAAGTCCGCCGCCCTGCTGGAGCCGCTGGCCGATGCCATCCAGCGCCATGTGCTCAGCGGCCAGGCCATTTTTGCGGATGATACTCCAGTCAAGTTGCTGTCACCCGGTGCGGGAAAGACAAAGACCGCGCGGCTCTGGGCTTATGTCCGGGACGAACGGCCTTGGGCGAGTGAAGCGCCACCGGCGGCGTTCTACCGCTTCTCGCGTGACCGAAAGGGCGAACAGCCGACTGAACATCTCAAGGACTATACCGGCTGGATGCACGCGGACGGATATTCCGGGTTCAATGAACTCTATCGCTCGGGCCGTGTCCGCGAGGTCGCGTGCATGGCGCATATCCGGCGCAAGCTCGTCGCAAACTCTGCGAGTAGCGATTCCACATCCTTTTCAATGGCTTCTTCTGCTAAGTAGGGAATTTTTTTAGTCATCAATCCGTCATCCTTATCTGCATAATAATATCTGATCGACCTACCTGCCGTTATTTCCCGTCTTTTGACTTCTCTGCCTCACGAGCCATATTTTCCACGTCACCTTGCGACATGCCTTTGGTCGTCCTCAGGAGCGCCGCCAGTTCACGGGGGTGTTCCCTGATAATCTCGGAGAGGTCGGACGATACCTTTCCGGCCCGAGCAAGGGAGTTCATCTACATCAATATTGAAGATTTCGGCGATCTTGCGCACCTTGTCCCTCGGCTGGCGGCGGAAACTCGTCTCTTTCGACTTTAGAAATGTAAGTCGGGCTCACGCCGATCATCTTCGGCCATCTCACGCAAGCCGATCTCCCTCTCCTCCCGTTCCTGACGCACAAATGCGCCGAACTTGATATTCCTCCCGGTGGTCATGATCAATATCTCCGTTGCATGTTTAGGTGTTACTTTACAATCATAAATCACGTCCCTGTCAACCATTAACTAAACGCTCACTGTGGCTGGCTATTACGACGCTAATTTTAATTGGCGAACATCTTCCAGAACACGCCCCGAAATTCTGGCTCCGGCGCTAGGCACATGGTTCTATAGGCATTCACAAAGGGGAGCCAAATTTTTAAAAGGGGTTAGCTAGTCGATAGCTGGCCCCTTTTTTTATCTTCTGTTTCCCGGGACGGCGGCAGTAATTTAAGCCCCGCGTATATTCGCTAAGAGGCGGAACTGACCATCACGACTCGTTCCCCGCAACGGGTCAGGATTCAAGAACAATCCGAAGCAATCCTTTTCCGCAGTCGCTACTGTCAGAATTGGGCAGGGACATGGTTCAGGCTTTTTTATTACGGAGAACGGCCTGCTTCTTACCAATGCCCATGTCGTTGGCGATGCCGGGAATGTCAGCGTAATTCCTCAACAACGGACTTGAAATCCCTGGCCGCGTATTGCGGAAAACAGAGAGCCGCGACGTTGCCCTGGTGCAGGTTGCGCTGCGGGTGCCGAATGCCCTGCCGATACGCACAGAACCTTCGCGTAAGCTCGAACGGGTTTACGTTGTCGGAACGCCTATCGATGAAAGACTACGTTCAACAGTCACAACCGGCATCGTCAGTGGCATCCGGGAAGATGGAAAAAATAGCTTTATACAGGCCGATGCGCCAATTTCACCGGGTAATAGTGGCGGTCCCCTTCTTGACGAATTCGGAAACGTCCTCGGTCTTAGCGTTTCAAAGATCATCGGTCCGGGCAGCGAGGGACTGGGACTTTTCGTTCCAATCAAGGATGCGCTTGAAGCCTTGAACGTGAAGATAGCCGGCGTGTCCTCGCAGAGCTGAACGGGAACTCTGGTCAATAGCCTATGAACGTGCCGTCTCGCTTTTCCCGGAAGGCAGCAATCGCTTCGGGATGATCGGCGCCGGCGCGGGCAACCGCGATGTGCGAGCTGATCAGGTCGAAACTCGTTGTCATATCCGTGGCGAGCCCTTGTTCCACCACCCGCTTGATCAGCCTGATGGAGAGCGGCGGCATGGCCGCGATCCGTTCCGCCAGTTTGCGCGTTTCCGCCATCAATGCAGCGTCCGGATAAACGTGATTGACCAGTCCGATTTCCAGCGCCTGCCCCGCATCCAGAAATTCCGCCGTCCACAGCAGTTCCAGCGCACGGGCCTTGCCGACGATGCGTGGCAGGAACCACGCGCCACCGCCACCCGGCAGCAAGCCAATTTTTGCATAGGTTTCCGCAAAACGTGCGGATTCAGACGCAACCCGAATATCGCAGGCCAGCGCCAGATCCATACCACCGCCGGTCGCAACCCCGTTGACGGCGGCGATAATTGGTTTTTCAAACCGCGCCAGCCGCTTGGGGAAGGCCTGAATATCCCGCCAGATCCTGTCCTTGGTGACATGCGGGCGATTGTCCGCCGCCTCGCCCATATTCCCCACATCGCCCCCGCTGCAGAAGCCGCGTCCAGCGCCGGTCAGGATCACGACAAGGACATCGTCGCGGCTTTCACATTCGTCCAACGCCGCAACCAACCCATGCTGCATCTCGTTGGTAAAGGCGTTGAGTTTTTCTCCCGACGATCCAGCGTCAGCGTTGCGATCCGGTCCGAAACTTCGAATTTCAGATTATCTGTCACGTCCTATTTCCTCCTGTCCCGGGACAAGGCGCGATGAAGCGGCATTCAACGCATTCCTGTCAAACCCGCGGCTTGCCTTTTGCGGCAATTGCCATCGCGCCATGGCCAGGACGGAAACGCCGCCTAGACCCAGTTTCCCGCTTCAATCCGCTCGAAAAACCGCTTCAGCGTGGCGTTAAACAGCTCGGGTTCTTCCAGATTTCGCGGCATGCCCCGTATCCGGCAGGATCGTCAATGCCGCCCCGCGGCAGGGTTTTCGCCAGGAAACGACCCGGTGCGAAACAGGGCTCGTCCCTGTCGCCGAACAGCACAAGCGCCGGGACATCGGCTTTGCCCAGCTGTTCTTCAAAATCGTAACCCGACGGTCGTAACCCGCAGGACGCCCAGCGCAGTGTTGATCGAACCGATTGCCCGAATGCTCCGCCAGCATCCGCTTGAACTCGGCCCCAGCCTTCCGGGTCCCTTTCTTTTGAACGTCAGGCGGGTCGCGCCATTTGCATAGGTTTCGGCAAATGGCGTCATCCCTTCATCCGCAATCCGGCGGGCGCCCAGATCATGCCCCCGCTGATAGGTCGTGCAGGTCCGCCGGGTCGAAACCGTTGCCCGTCGCGGCAATCACAATCCCGGATGCCATATCCGTACAGTTCATCCCGAAATGCATCACGGCCGAGCCACCCATCGACAAACCGACGACATGCGCCTTGTCGATGTTCAGTCCCTGCAGGACATCGCGGATATCCTTCCAGGCACGTTCCTGCGAATAGGCTTCAAACTCCTCGGGAACGTCGGAAGGCGGATAACCGCGCGCATTGAAGGTGATACAGCGGTAGCGACTGGAAAAAAAAATCGACCCTGCGGCTGCCAGCTTCGGCAGTCACCACCGTATTCATGCACAAAAATCAGGGGATGACCGCTTCCGGTCAGTTCACAATGCAGTTCGACACCGTCATCGGTGCGGACCCCGCCTGGTTTCGGCAACAGCCATCCCTTGGTTCCTTCTTTATCAGGGTGTTACGCTGGAAAATTCATCCATCGCCTCGCAGCGCGCGGCGAATTTGGCGAGGTTCGGGAACTTTTCCTGCACCTTCAGGTTTGGCCGCACGCGGTCGGCAAAACCAAGCGAGACCACAGCGCTGACATCCGCCTGGCTGATCCGGTCCGTACCCGCAAGCCAGCCATCGCCGACCTTGGCCGCGACATCGTCTAGATACGCCAGTCCCGCCATGACCTGCCCTTCGTTGTGCTCGACCCAGGGCTCATGGACCTTTTCTTCTGGATGGAAGCGATATTCGTAATAAGCGGTAACCGCCTTTTCCATCGCGCCCGTGGCGACGGCTGTCAGTTGCATGACCTTGCGCCGTGCGTTGCCACTGGCCGGAATAAGCCGCTTCGTATCGCCCGCGATTTCGTCCAGCGCATCCAGGATCGCATGGCTTTCAATCAATGGCGCACCGTCGTCGAGCACGACCGTCGGCACCCGGACAAGCGGGTTATGTTTGCGTACCGCATCCGGATCATCGAATACCGAGATTGTTTCCGAATCCCAGTCCAGCCCGAGAAGATTGAGACTGACCGCAACCCGCCGAACAAACGGCGAGCCAAATCCACCAATGAGTTTCATGATCTTGATTCACCTGTTCTGTTGATGTCTGCTTCTGTCTGGCAAACTAGCTACTCCGATGGGCAGCGACAACGCCCGCGATGCATGAAAGGAAACGAATAATGAAATTCGGTTTTTACCTGCCGACCCGTGGTGAAGTCGCGACAACCGACGCGTTGACCGGATTGGTGACAGGCGGCGAGAAGCTCGGGTTCCATTCGGTGACCATCGCGGACCATATCGTCTTTCCCACACAGTTCGATTCCAAATACCCCTACACTGTCGGCGGTGGCTTCCCGGGACAGGGCGATGCGTTCGAGCAACTGACCCTGATGTCGTTCATCGCCGCCAAGACCGAGACCCTGCGGCTGGTGACCAGCGTCATGATTGTTCCCCATCGCAACCCGGTGGTGACCGCGAAGATGCTGGCGACCATCGACATATTGTCGAAGGGCCGCGTTACTGTCGGCGTCGGGGTCGGCTGGTTGCGCGAGGAGTTCGAGGCACTGTCCGCACCGGACTTCGCCCGGCGGGGTGCTGTCAGCAACGAATACCTGGAAATCTTCAAGAAGCTTTGGACGGAAGACCCTGTCAGCCATGAAGGCGAGTTCTACAGCTTCAAGGAACTGCGCTGCATGCCGCATCCGGTGCAAAACCCGCATCCGCCAATCTGGATCGGCGGACACAGCAAACCCGCCCTGCGCCGGGCCGCGAAGTATGGCGATGGCTGGCACCCGGTCGGATCGATTGCCGCTGTCCCCCTGCCGCCGGAAGAGCTGCTGAAGCATATCGATGAGCTGAAACGCATGACCGAAGCGGAGGGCCGCAACCCGGATGCCATGACGATCTGCTACAAGACGCCGCTCTATGATTCGGGCATGGCCGTCGACGGCGCCGACCGTAAACCGTTTTCCGGTTCGGCGGAACAGATCGCCGAGGATGTGCGCGCCTTCCAGGCGGTTGGCGTGTCGGAGATTGTCTTCGACTTCCGGTCGCCAACCCTGGCGGAAAGCCTGGATCGCATGACCGTCTTCTCCGAAGGCGTCATGCCCATCGTGGATTAGGGCCTATAGGTGCGGCACGAGAATCTGCCGCACCACCTCGCCGCTGACCAGTTTGTCGAAGCCCTCATTGATCTGGTCAAAGCCGATACGCGCATCGATCAACCGGTCAACCGGCAACCGCCCCTGCTGATACAGGCTGATAAAGCGCGGGACATCCCGCACGGGAACACAGCTTCCCATCGAGCTGCCCAGAATGCCGCGTTCCTCCCCCACCAGCTGCGCCGGACGAAATTCGAACGTATCCCCCGAAGCCGGTATACCGCAGGCAATCAACTGGCCGCCGACGCGCAGAATGTTGTAGCATGTCTCCATCGCGGGAATAACCCCGGCGGTTTCCACCGCGAAATCGACGCCCCCATCGGTCAGTTTCATGACCTCGGCCACGCATTCCGGGCTCGTCGCATTGAAGGTATGCGTCGCGCCGAGTTGCCGGGCCAGCCCCAGCTTCGAATCCGCAATATCGATGGCAATGATCTTTTCCGCGCCGCCAAGCTTTGCGCCCAGCACCGCGTTTAATCCAACACCGCCGAGCCCCACGACGGCAACAACATCGCCCGGCCGGACCCGCGCGGTATTGGTCACCGCACCGACGCCGGTCATGACCGCACACCCGAAGATCGCCGCTTCATCAAGTGCCAGGCTCTTGTCGACGACGACAACGGTACCGCGGTCTACGACAGCGTATTCCGCCATGCAGGAAATACCGGAATGATGCGATATGGGTGTCCCGTTCAGGGACAGCCGCCGGCCGCCGCCGATCAAGCCGCCGGAGGCCTTCGCCTTGGCCGATACCTCACACAGCGCCGACCGCCCTTCGAGACACCGGCGGCAGCGGCCGCAACTGGTCCTGAACTGGAAGACGACATGATCGCCCGGCTGAACGTCATTGATCCCGGCCCCGACCTCGACAACCTCGCCCGCGCCTTCATGGCCCATAACCATCGGCAGGACTCGCGGCGTATGGCCGTTGATGATCGACAGGTCCGAATGGCACAGGCCCGCGCCCCCGATCCGGCACAATACCTCTCCGGCTTTCGGCGGATCCAGATCCACTTCCTCGACCCGTAGCGGGCGGCTTTCGGCATAGGGCCCGGCGAGGCCCCCTTCATACAACACGACGGCTTTCATTTTCATTGGTGCGGTCCGGTCTATCGTTGTTCGGGCCGCACCATGATGGCGGTCGGCCCCGATACTGGCAAGACTGGGTCCCCTACGTCGCGGCCGCGTCCATCCCGGCGATGTAGCCCCAGGTAAGGCACGGCCCCAGCGTGGTGCCCGCGCCAACGCCGCGTGAACCGAAGGAATTCGCCATGACGTTACCGGCGGCGTAGAGACCGGGTATTGCGGTCCCGTCGGCACGCAGGCATTGCCCCCGCTCGTTGGTGCGCGCGCCACCCTTGGTACCAAGGAAGCTCGCCTTGAACGGCATCGCATAGAACGGCGGTTTATCAATGGTGCCCAGCGTCGGGCTGGGCTTGTGCGTCGGGTCGGCGGCCCGATTACGATCCCAGATACTGCCGCCGCGCCCGAAGTCTTCGTCGGTGCCGGTTCTGGCAAATTCGCTGAAGCGTTTCGCGGTTTCAACCAGCCCATCCGCATCGACATCGATCTGCCGGGCCAGTTCCGCCAGCGTGTCGGCACGAAAATGATTGCCCGGGACGGACGCTTTCGGCAACGCATGCGGATATTTCGCCGCATACTGACCGTCATAAATTCGCCAGGCAGGCAGGTGCCGTGGCGTGCCCGTTTCCGGATCCCGTTCGGAAAAAGCGAGACCGATATTCATCTGCTTTTCGTTCACAAAGCGTTTGCCATGCCGGTTGACGATCATCGTATGCGGCAGGAAGTAATCCGCCGCCGGCTGGCCCTGGATACGCCCTTCATAGGTGACCGGCGTCGTTCCCATGATGAGTGCCTGATCCATCCGGTCAAGTTGCGCGCCTGCATCGGCCGCCATGCGCTGCCCGTCGCCGGTATTGGTCGAGGGGCTTGCCGTCCATTCCACCGGCCCCGGGAAATGTTCGGCCATCATCTCGGGATTCCATTCGAACCCGCCACTGGCGAGGATCACCGATCCTGCCGCTATGGTTTTGACTTCACCATCATGATCCACCTCGATCCCGGTCACCCGCCCGTCGTCCTGGCACAATTTCCGCGCCGACGCCTCGGTCCAGATTTCAACGCCCTTGTCGAGGCACCCTTTCAGCAACCCGATGGTCAGCGCATTGCCACGCACATGGCGGCCCATGAGCTTGCGCCAGAGCAACCGGGGCAACAGGCGGCGCATCCCCTTCTTCGGGTTCGAGAAAAAATGCGTATCGATGACTTCCCCGTAATTGATCCGCACATCGACGGTCGGCCGCCGGACCTTCTTCGCCCATGTGCCCAGCATGCCGATACGGATGGGTGCCGCCGATACATTGCGACCGAATGCCATGCCGCCCAGCGCCTCCGCATAGGGGTCCGGATCGAGGTTCGGGGTGGAAACGGGACGGACTGTGCGTTTCGACAAATTGCAGCATTTCGGGAGCACGATCGACAAAGGCAGCCCAGAGCGGTTCTTCGGTGTTATGCCAGCCGTCCGGCGAGACCGCCCGAATGTATTCCAGCGCCGCTTCACGGGAATCGCTGACGCCCAGCTTTGCCATATGATGATGGCCCGGGATCCAGATGCAGCCGCCCGACATGGCGGTCGTGCCGCCAACCACCGGCGCTTTCTCCAGCACCAGCACCCGTGCCCCGTTTACGGCACCAGCCAGCGCCGCGCTCAGCCCCGCCGCGCCCGTCCCGACCACCACAATATCAAACGCTGTCTTCGTCATTCCTGCTCACCGAATCCATTTGCCACTGACCGTTTTGCCGGTCGCGAGCGGCACGCTAACATATCTCAACAGTTCGGAGCAGGGTTCGAAATCATGCGGTACAGACCGCCGCGACGAGGACGATCATCATGGCCGATTATCATCTGAATTCGGTCAATATCCGGATATCTGACCGGACCGGAACCCGCGACTTTGATGCTGAAATTCGCTAAAACCGGTTGCGGGAAGATCTCAGGCCGGAACAGTAGAATCGGCCAAAATGCGATTATCCGCTTCCAGAACCATCGGTTCCCAGTTGCGTGACCGGACATAGTCAGGCCGCGGGTTTTCAACATCGGCCGGTCGATTTTTCACCGTATTGAAGCAGAAATAAGCCTGCCAGCGATCCTCCGCCGACAGGTTATGCCCGGAGGCATGCAACAGGTTGCAGTGGAAGATCGCCGCGGTTCCTGCCTTGCCGTCGACCCGAACGGGATCGGGATAGCGGGCGATCATGTCGCGCATTTCAGTTGGCCCCACGGCCCATAATTTATATGCGGATTTATCATCCCAGTAGGGATTGCGCCGACCCTCGAGATGGCTGCCAGGTAGCAGATGCAGGCAACCGCTGAATTCGGTCGCATCGTTCAGCAGGACGGCGACAGTGGCCATATCGGGCCGCGCGATTCCATCGAGATGCCACGAACCAAAATCCTGATGCCATGGCCAGGCGGTGCCTTCGATGGCTGCCTTCATGTTGACCTTGCAATGATGCAGGTACAGCGCGTCATCGCCCAGCACCTGTTGTGCCACTCCCAGAACCCGTTCCGAACGGGCCGCCGCGCGATAGGCCCGCGACGCCGTCGGGCCATCGGATTCATGCAGCCGGAACATGGTTTTGGCCTGACCGGATTCTCCTTCACGAAAGATGCACGCCGCATCGATCTTCGACACCCGCCCGGCCTCGTCCTGCAGGACCTTTACTTCTTCCGGTGAAAACAATTCCGGAAAAATGAGATAACCTTCTTCCGCGAATTGCTTGCGCTGCGCTGCCGTCAGTTTCATGGCGCCATCCTCCTCATTCCACGTCCCGCGCTGATTTTGTCTGCCCCCTGTACAAAAAGCAATCTACCCCCCCCCTTGCCCGAAAATTGACCACGCATGACAATGCAGGCTGAACAGCGTCGATAAAAGGATATCTGACCATGCCCCGTATTACCCTGAACGGTATCGATCATCATTATGTGCTGGAAGGCCCGTCAGACGCGCCGGTCCTGACCCTCGCCCATGCCCAGGGGTTCACGCTTGAAAGCTGGGCATCGCAGATCGCGAATTTCAGCGATCGTTACCGGGTGCTCGCCCCCGACCTGCGGGGCCACGGCAAGACAGCAATGGCGGGGAAACCCTATCTGATCGAAGACATTGCCCTGGATATCGTTGCGCTGCTGGATGCGCTGGATATCGACCGCACCCATTATGCGGGCGCCTCGCTGGGCGGGATGGCCGCGTTCTTACTCGCGCTGGATCACGCGGACAGGCTACGCAGCGTTTCCTTTGTCACCACACAGGGAATTCTGCCGCAGGCGAGCATCGACAACCAGCGCCGGGTCACGGCGATCATGCGTGAAGAAGGCGCGGAGGTTCGCGCCGATGCCGTGCTGGAACGTTATCTGCGCAAAGGATACCGACAGGACCGGCCCGACAGTTATGCCGAATTGCGGCAACAATTCACAACCAACCCGGTTGAAGGCTACGCCGAAGCGGGGGACGCCATTTTCGCCATGGATTTCGACCCCCGGATCGGTGAAATCCGTCTGCCAACCATGATTATCGCCGGATCGGACGATATCGCCACCACCCCGGAACGGATGACCCTGTATCGCGACGGCATCCCCGGCGCACGGATGGAAACCATCGCGAATGCCGGACACATGCCCTATGTCGAGGAAGCCGACGCCTTCAACAAGGTATTCGCCGGATTCCTCGATTCACAACCGAGGGACTAGAAGCCCCGTCGCAGACCAGACCAAATCAATCTGCGACGAGGGTTTGTTCTAGACACAGGCGAGTGCGTAGAGGTCCTTCACAAAGGGCGGCACCCCAAATTCCTTCCAGGTTTTGCCGCCGTCCTCGGTGCCAAAAACCTGCCCCTTTCGCGCCGCGCAATAGACGCGGTCGGGCGTCTGCGGACTGGCGCCAAGGATCATCAACGTGCTGTCCATGGATACGTCGTGGTCAAAACGCTTCCAGCTTTTGCCGAAATCATCGCTGCGATACAGCGAACCGGCGCCACCACGTGATGAATCACTGAACGCGGCCAGCAGCGTTTCGGGATTATGGGGAAACACCTGCACATCGCGGCAATAGGTCAGGTCGGAGAACTTGCCGATGCCCATTTCTTCCCAGTGGTCGCCCTTGTCATGGCTGATGAACAATCCAAGCCGGTTGGCGAGAATGACCGTGCCCGGATGGGTTGGGCTGATGGTTACCGAATGCAGGTCCATCATGCCTTCGGTATGCATGTCGCTGCCGATCTTGCTTTTCAGGGCGGTCGTGTTTGTCCGCCAGCTCGATCAACCCCGCGCTGCAATCGGTCCAGGTTTCGCCACCATCGAGGCTGCGGACGATGCCCGACACTTCCAGACCGGCATAGATTTCATCCTGGTTGGCGGGATCGGCCGCCATCCGGATGACCCGGTTCGGGAAGCCCATATCAACGAACCCTTCGGGACGAATGACATCCAGTTCCCGGGAATGTCTCGCCATCATCGTCGCTCTTGTAGATCGATGTCCCTTCCGTCCCGACAAACAGGGTCTTGTCCCCCGTCGGCAAGGATGGACCAGACGCGGCGTTCCGTGCCGGGCAGGATATGATGGGTCCAGTTATTACCACCATCGTAGCTGCGATAGATGCCGTCCTGCGCCCCGATATAGACCATGTCCGGGTTGCGCAGCGTAATATGGCGGACTTCCAGGTCATCCGGCAGCCCATCCGTGACCGGTTGCAGCATGCCAGCGTCACGATTCAGCCGGAAAAGGCCCTGCGTTACCGCGCCATTTGCCGCTTTGTCCCAATACGCGCCGCCCACAAATACAGTGTCATTCATAATTGTTCCCCTTTGACGCCGACGTGATTTACCGTTCGCAATAATTCAGCGGCAACGCTAGAATATTTTCAGCGTCCTGTGAACAGGGTGACATGCGCACGTCGCTGGATGATGTCGACGCATACTCTGGCAGGTCATGACGTATTCAGGAATATCCCGGCCGAAGGCAATCCGGCCGTTGCATTGGGAGTATGAGGAATGAGCACGGGCACCAGCGAAGACAAGCAGTTCAAATGGGTCGGCACCCGCCAGACCCGTCCCGACGGTACGGATAAAGTGACCGGTCGCGCAAAATACGGCGCCGACCATAATGTCGCGAATATGCTGCACGGGCAAGGTCCTGCGCAGCCCGCATGCACACGCGAAAATCCGGTCAATCGACACGTCGAAAGCGGGAAGCCCTGCCGGGCGTCAAATCCGTCGTCACATCAGCCGACTTCAAGCTCATGTCGACCGATATGGTCCAGAACGGCGAAATGCAGATCAATTATCGCGAATACGCCCATAACATGCTGGCCCGCGACAAGGCTCTGTACGAAGGCCATGCGGTTGCGGCCGTTTCCGCAACCAGCCTTGCTATCGCCACGGAAGCGTTGAACCTGATCAAGGTCGATTACGAGGTTCTGCCCCATGTCATCGACGTCATGGAAGCCTCGGCGCCGGATGCCCCGCTGCTGCATGACGACCTGTTCACCGAAGGCGTCGAGCCGAAACCGACCAAAGCCTCGAACGTTGCCAAGCGCGTCGAGGTCAAAAGCGGTGATATCGAAAAAGGGTTTGCGGAAGCCGATATCATCATCGAACGCGAATTCAAGACCGCGGCCGTGCATCAGGGCTATATCGAGCCGCATGCGTGTCTCGCCAGCTGGTCCGAAGACGATGTCGCCGAATTGTGGTGCACGACCCAGGGCCATTTCGTCGCCCGGGCGAATTGCGCACGGCTGCTGGACATCGACATTGCCAACCTGCGGGTCACCTCGTCGGAAATTGGCGGCGGCTTCGGCGGCAAGATCATTGTCTATCTGGAACCCCTCGCCCTTGCCTTGTCCAAAAAGGCCGGCCAGCCGGTCAAGATGACGATGACCCGCGACGAAGTTCTGCGCGCCAGCGGGCCGACATCCGGCTCGTTCATCAAGGCTAAGGTCGGGGCCACCAAGGACGGTCGCCTGACGGCCGGACAGGTCGAACTGCATTATCAGGCCGGCGCCTTCCCTGGTGCACCGGTAATGCCTGGTGTCATGTGCGCCTTTGCGCCCTATGACCTGGAAAATGTCGAAGCGGTTGCGTTTGACGTTGTTTCCAACCGCCCGAAGGTCGCGGCCTATCGCGCCCCCGGCGCGCCAATGTCCGAATATGCCGTCGAAGCGACAATCGACGAAATCTGCAACAAGATCGGCATGGACCCGGTCGAATTCCGGCTCAAGAATGCCGCCAAGGAAGGCACCCGTGCCGCCTTTGGCCCGAAATTCGGCCCCATCGGACTGGTTGAAACCCTGGAAGCGACGAAGAACCATGCCAATTACCACGTGCCGCTTGGTCCCAATCAGGGCCGTGGCGTCGCGTCCGGCTTCTGGTTCAATATCGGTGGTGAAACAAGCGTTACCGTCAACGTCATCGAGGACGGTTCGATTACCGTGATGACAGGCCTGCCCGATATCGGCGGGTCGCGTGCATCGCTGGCCCTGATGGTCGCGGAAGACCTTGGCGTCGAATACGACAAAGTGCGTCCGATCGTTGCCGATACGGCGGCGCTTGGCTTCACGTTCATCACCGCCGGCAGCCGTGGCACGTTCTCCGGTGGGCTGGCCGCTCACAAGGCCTCGCAGATCGCCATCGATGAATTGCGGGCCCGCGCTGCGAAAATCTGGGACATTCCCGTCGATGCCGTTGAATGGAAAGACGGTGCCGCCCATCCCGCCGGATCAAACGCCGGTGAATTCGACCCGCTTTCGCTGGCCGAAATTGCCAAGACCGCCGGGAAGACAGGCGGCCCGATCGGCGGCGACGCGCGGATCAACGCAACCGGCGCGGCGCCAAGCTTTGGCACGCATCTGGTTGATGTCGAAGTCGACCCGGAAACCGGCCATGTGAAGGTCCTGCGCTACACGGTCATCCAGGATGCCGGCAAGGCCGTACAGCCGGACTATGTCGAGGGGCAATTCCAGGGCGGTGCGGTTCAGGGTATCGGCTGGGCGCTTAACGAGGAATATATCTACGACAAGGATGGCAAGATGGAGAATGCCGGTTTCCTTGATTACCGGATCCCGGTCTCGTCCGACGTTCCCATGATCGATACGGTCATTGTCGAAGTGGCAAACCCGACGCATCCCTTTGGCGTCCGGGGGATTGGTGAAACACCGATCATCCCGCCGCTCGCGGCCATTACCAACGCGGTATCGAACGCGCTGAACATCCGCTTCACCGAAGTACCGATGTCACCGCCGAAGGTACTGGCGGCGATTGAAGCGTCGTACAGCATGGCTGCCGACTGATCCTTCAAACGGACAAAACGAAATGCCGCCGCGCAGGGAAACCTGCACGGCGGCTTTCATTGTGGCTAGCGCCCCTGCCGGGGTTTAGTCACTCGTCATCCGGATCGAGCAGCCGATGTACGTGAATAACGAAATACTTTGTCATTGCATCGTCGACCGTGGCCTGTGCCTTGCTGCGCCAGATCTTTTTTGCGGCCTCGTAATTCGGATAGAGGCCAACGACATCAACCTGGTCGAGGTCGGCGAAATCATTCGAATCCAGTGATTTGAGCTTCCCGCCCAAAACCATATGCAACAATTGCTTCGTCATTGTATCCCTTATCAAAACGCCGCGTTTAAAACTGTCCGCTCATTTGCCAATCAGGCAAACAAATTACAAACGGTTTCTGATTGATTGACGCGTTTTATCGCGAATACAACGATATGGCCCCATATTGCGGGAATTCCAGCGATACGAAGGCGCTTTTTATTCGCTAAACCGTTTGGCCAATATTTCTTCGAACCGCAAGCCTCTTCGAAAAATATTAAGAAACATCAAACCATATCGGTTTCCCGGACGAAAAGAGCCCTGAATTTCCGCGCGGCGCAGCGCTGCGATGGAATCCGCCCGGCAGCCCGCCGCCAATTCCTCTTTCAAAGGGCGCGCCTATACGGCATTGCTGTGTTTTTACCGACGCCTCAGCGGGTGTCCCAGAAGCGGTCCGTTGACAGGCGAGGTTGATCGACGGTTACTTGGTGTATGTTACACGACCTGGGTAACAGGGCAACGTCGCCCCTTCCTGCGCCAGAACGAAGAAGAAAGAATGGACCCGGTCACCACAAGCCTCTTCACCGAATTCAGCCCCCTTGCGCTTGTCACTGTGGGTATCGTCGCCTTTGGTGCCGCGGTTATCGGTGGCCTGGGGGGTGCTGGTGTTTCATTGATGCTGGTCCCGCTACTGGCACCGATACTGGGGATCAAGTCGGTCATCCCGATGATGACCGTGGCCATGGTCATCGGCAACGGGTCGCGCATCTGGGCTTTCTGGAAAGGCGTCAATTTTCGGGTCGGGATGCAGTTCTACCTGCCCGCCATCCCCGGGTTGATCCTCGGCGTCACAATATACGAAATGCTGCCGGAACGCGCCCTTTACGGTTTGCTCGGGTTCATGCTGATCGGCATGGTCCCGCTGCGCCGTTTCTTCGAAGGCCGGCGTCTCAGCCTTTCGCCCCGGGGCGTCTCTTCGATTGGCGCCGGTTATGGTGTGATCAACGGCAGCATGACCGGCACCGGGGGAATTCTGGTCGGCACACTGCTTGGCGCGGGGCTGCACGGCGGCGCACTGATCGCGACCAAGGCCGTCATCGGTATTGGCCAGGCCGTCGTCAAGATCACGATGTTCAGTCTCTATGGCCTGCTGACCTGGGAATATGCGCTGGCGGGACTGATGATCGGCGTTTGCATGATCCCCGGCGCTTTTCTGGCCCGCTGGATGATTGAACGCATGAACCTGCGCCGGCATACGATCTTCATCGAATCGCTAATCGTCATCGGCGGGTTGTCCCTGATGTACCGGTTTATCTTCTTTCCAGCCTGAAAACCGCCAGCCGACCCTATTCGCGCCTCACATCGTCTGCTGCGCCACCGCCTTCGCTATTTCTTGACCCAATAGCCCAGTTCCCTGTCGACGAGGTTCTCCAGCGGCTTGCCCTCGATAAAACGGGCAAGGTTGGCGAAGAACATCTCGAACGTCCGCGGAATATACTGTTCGACATCATCGGTCGAATTATGCGGCGTGATGATCAGATTGGGTGTTGTCCACAGCGGCGACTCCTCGGCCAGCGGTTCGGGATCGAACACATCCAGAATGGCGCCACCGATATGTCCCGATTCCAGCCGCTGGCGCAGCGCCGCGTAATCCATGACCGGCTCGCGGCCGATATTGACGACCCCCGCGCCCTTTTTCATCAGATCCAGTTCCGCGCCCCCGATGAGGCCCCGCGTTTCGGGCGTTACCGGCGAGGCAATAACCAGAAAATCCGCACGCGGCAGATGCTCCCGCAACTCCGCCGTCGTGTACATTTCATCCGCAACATCGTTCGGCCGGCCGCTGCGCGTGACAGCGATAATATGCATGCCAAACATCTTTGCCGCCTTGCCGACGCCGGACCCGAGGCTCCCAAAGCCGAGAACCAGCACGACCTTGCCTGCCGCCGTGGTGCTGAAAACCCGGTTCCAGTTGCGGTTTCGCTGGTTGGTGACAACCTCCGGCAACCGGTTATGCAGCGCCATCAATGCCATGCCGCCGAATTCGATAGCGCGCTGATGATGGTTGCCGCTGTTGTTGGTGAATGCGATGCCTTCCGGCAACCAGTTGAACGGCATGAAGTTTTCCGTGCCCGCCGCCGGAACATTGATCCATTTCAGGTTCGGTGCGACCTCGGCAAGGTTTTCGCGCGGGAAGTCCGACGCGAACAGGATATCCGCCGTCTTCATATGCTGGCCGAAATCCTTGCCGTCCCAGCCGGTGGTTACGTCGAGTTGGGCCGCCAGTGCCGGGTGCCCGGCGGATACTTTCGCCCAGACTTCCGGCGTCAGAAACATATGTGGCGATTTCGATGACAGGCTTTCGATATGCAGGTGTAATTTCTTGGTCATGGCATCCATCCTCGTTGCTCCCCCGATCATTCAGGCGGAGCCCCGCGGATGCAAGCCCGTTTCCGATATTGTCATGTCGTGATTTCGCGGAAACATGGAAAATGATGCCGCGCGGGCAAAGGCCCTAGGCTAGTGTGACGGCGATATCCGTATCGACATGAATTTCCGCATTATTGGTATCGCTTTGGAAAACCGAATACCCGTTCCCGTCAATCGTCACGGTACCCGTATTCGTCCAGCCCCCTTCCGCCAACAGCACATCACCGCTGTTACCGTCAATAATCAGGCTATCCAGCACACCGGTCACTGGATTGATTCCACTTGCCGCGGCAAGGGCAATTTCACCATCCAGCGTCAACGTGTTGTTGCCAGTCCCCGTAATATCCAGGCGTTCAATATTGCTGAGCTGATCGCCGCGCAATGTCGTCAGATCGAAGCTGCCGCCATCAAAGGCCACGGTATCGATGCCCCCGCCCCCGTCGATGCGGCCGAAGCCGGTATCCGGCGCTTCGAAAAAGTCATCGCCGTCGCCACCATGCATCAAATCCGCGCCGCCACCGCCGACAATGAAGTCGCTGCCGCTGTCACCGACGAAAACGTCGTCGCCAGCGGTTCCCGTCAGCGTATCGTTCCCGGCTGTACCCTGATGTGTCACGGCGCGACCGGTCAGCGTAACGCCGGTCGTGCTTTGCGTGGCATCCAGCACGACACCACCGCCGACATCCAGCCCGGCGATTTCCCGGAAGCTGCCCGTCAGGGTGCCCGCATTGATGATATCGAAACTGTCGCCGGCCGATACGTCGAAGGTCCCGAATTCAACCACATCCAGAATCCCGCCCGCGTCCAGCCGGCCGGAAATGGACAACTGATCGAAGCCGTCATGAATGCCGGGCACCAACCCGCCCAGTTCAATCAGTAACCTGCTGGTATCGCCGCGCAGCATATCACCAGAGATGGTCAGTGATCCCGGCGACGCCCCGAATGTCGTCGTCCCGTCATCCTGGAATACAGCACCACTGATGAGATCAAGTGTACCCGCCGCAAAAACCGTAATGGTCCCACCGGCAAGGTTGTGCAGGGTCCCGGTGTCCAGGGTCAGAGTCGAACTGTTGTTCACATCGATTGTGCCATTGTTCGAAAACTTGTCCGACCCGGAAAGAAAGGTCACGGTTGTGCTGGAATCGAAATCCAGAACACCCGAATTCAGATTGTTCGTTCCACTGACCGAAATGGCCCCGGTGTCATTCACGAAATTGCCCGTCAGTGTTCCATTGTCCAGCATTAGGGTCCCCTGATTAATCAGGGTGCCCGTGCCGCCAAAGGTCGCCGTATTCACGCCATCTCCCAGGGCCAGAGTCCCGCCTGTCAGCAGCGTGAAATTCGTATCCAGATTGACAATACTGTCCGCTTCTACCCGCAATGAAGCGCCAGTACCGATATTCAGCACACCTGTGTGGGTTAGCGTATTTTGCAGCAGGGTCAACGCGCCCCCGGCAGCGATATCGATTACACCGGTATTCGTGAAATCTGTATTGCCGACCGCACCGAATATCCCGATCTTGAAATCCGACACCGGTGAAACATTGATCGTTCCGCTATTCACCATCGTCGCGTCGAAACCGGTCGCGGGGACAAGGCGACTCTCGCCTGGAGAATTGACCTCAAACGTGCCGGTGTTGTTCAGGTCGCCGCTCAATTCCAGCACGTCGCCGGCGATGCCGCCATCCAGCAGGATCGTTCCGTTATTCGTCAGCGTAAAACCAGTACCCTGATTCAATATGGCCGTCTGCGTGCCGGATCCCGCGGTTGACAGGTGTATCAAACCGTCATTCGTGAACGCGACCTCATGGGTCAGCCGGGCAAGCCCGGCCCCGCCCGCAATAATTTCAATACCGCCGCCGGCAGGGTTAACAAGTCCCGCATCAAGAATGTGGTCACCATCCAGGACCTGAATGAAACCGCCGCTATTGTCGATTGTTCCCGCGCCGCCACCAACGGTGATGGTGCCCGTATTGGGGCCGGAAAACTGGATCAACCCCGCATTGGCAAAGTCACCGGCGAAATCGATCGCCGTGCTGCCGCTTGTCGACGTATCGACCAAGACGGTGCCACCCGTCTGGTTTTCAAATGCCGTGGTTGAAACGACCAGCAATCCGTCGGCATGATCCAGCGTACCACCGTTCGAATTCGTAAAGGTTGCAGTGCTGATCGACGTTGCGCCGTCGATAACGAGATTGCTTTCGTTTACGAATGTTCCCGCGCCCGAAATGTTCCCCACGACCATTTCGATGCTCGGGCCGGACCCGACCGCTCCAAGGGTGAAACCCGCACCAACGCCGACATCGAAATCGGCATTGTTAAGAACCAATTTCCCGTTACCCACCACGTTGCTACCCGCCTGCATGGATATCGTTCCATTCGTGACCGTTAGCGTCGATGCTCCATTCGCCAGATTCAAATCACTGGCATTTTCGATGATGCCGTCCAGAAATGTCAGATGTGACGACGAAACAGTGAGAAGGCCGTCATTTGTAACGGTCTGGCCTGCCAGCATGTCCACGGTCGCATCGACCTGAAATGCAAGCGTTGCGCCGGCTTCATTGACAATCGTCCCGCTGGTTATCGTGGGAGTGAGCGTCGAAAATGTGAAAAGCCCCTGATTGATCAGGGTGTCCACAGCAAATACCGGCGCGTCATCAATTTCATGCGCGCCCTGATTGACTAGCGTACCCGCCCCGGTCAGCGTTACTGCACTAGCGCCGTCAACAGTCGTCGCCGTACCCAGGATCAGTTCACCGTCGATAATGACCGTTCCCTCGAGCCCGATCGTCCCTACATTGCCATCAACAATCGCACCAGCGGCAATCGTATCGTCCTGTACCGAAAGTGATCCCTCGACACTGAATAGCCCGGTTCCGGTTAGAGTCGCAGCGCCGGAGGTGTCGATGCTGCCAGCGACACCCAGTACAATCACCCCATTATTGGTATAGGTCCCGTCAGATGACGTCAGGGCGCCATCGTTCAACATCGAGTTCGAAAAAGACGCGCCTGCGCTGAAATTGATCACGCCGGTATTGTCGAAAACCAGCACAGAAGTATCCAGCGTCCCCGCGCCGTTTACAAAGCGGTCCAGCGTCAACGTACCCAGAGATGACGGACCAATCAGATCCCAGCTATCACTGGATTCGACAATATCGTCACCATCACCGAACACCGACAACGTGCCTGTGCCGGAAATGGTCTGAACCAGCCCCGCTGTCGCCGTAAATGTATTCGAACCAATGCCGGAAAGATCAATTTCCTCGATCGAAGTAACATTGGCAAGATTCGCCGCGTCGACCAGTTGGTTCGAACCAAACAGTATTATTTTGTCCTGCCCGGCCCCGCCGTCGAGTGTTTCGCTGGAAGTGTCGAAGCCGATTGTATCATCGCCCGCCCCGCCCGAGACATTATCCGTTCCTCCCGAACCATCAATCGTATCATCCCCGGCGCCACCGAAAATCGTGTCGCCCGCCGAAGAACCTTCAACAAACTCGATCTCGGAAAACGTCGCGTTGACACCAAGCGTGCCGGATAAATCCACCACCGTGCCGGTACCACCGCCAGTGTCGACATTGATCGACAGGCCTTCTGTCACCGTGATGAACGACAACCTGTCAAAGCCCGCACCGCCGATATATTCATCACTGCCGATGCCACCGATAAGTATGTCGTCGCCGGAACCACCGAAAAGCGTGTCGTCGCCCAGACCACCATCCAACGTATCAAAACCGGCCTTTCCGATCAGCGTGTCCGCCCCCGAACCGCCGATAAGGGTATCGTCGCCCGCGCCGCCAAACGCTTTTTCAAACCCGGTGAAGGTATCCGTCCCGATGTCGGCGCCGACAGCGGCCTGTGTCAGCAAATCGATATGCACGCTATTCGTCGCGAACTGATAGTCCAGCGTATCGACGCCCAATCCGCCAGTGAAAGAGAAATTTCCCGGTCCGCCGGAAAACGTATCATCGCCATCGCCGCCGATAATGACTTCAATGTCGCTAAAACTGTCCTGATCAATTTCGGGGCCAGTCGCCGTTTCGTTTAGTGTATCGACCAGAATACCCGCTGATGTGCTGGTATAGGAAAGCGTATCGGTACCGGCCCCACCGTTGTAACTGTCGTCGCCGGCGCCCGACCCTCCGACGATGAAATCATCCCCTGCGCCAGCAAAGACCGTATCGTTGCCGGAACCGGCATTGAGCGTATCGTTACCGGCATTGCCCACCAGGGTATCATTGCCGCCGCCACCGATTATTTCGTCGTTACCCGATCCACTGCTGAGGACGTCGTTGCCGCCGCCTCCATCAATAGATTCATTGCTGCCGGAAGCACTGAGGTCAATCACAATCCCGGGGATCAGCTGTGGTTCCGGATCAACCACAATAGGTGGCGGTGGCGGAGGACTGTCCTCCGGTGGTGGTGGTGCATCACCCGGGCCGCCAAGACCGCCAGGCCCGCCGCCAAAATCATTATTTCCCGAGCCACCAGGTACAAAAGCGTTATTGCCGCCGCCAATAGCGCCGGCAGTAGAGCCGGAACCAAACCCTGTACCGGCTCCCCCGCCAGCGGGATTGCCACTGCCCGCAAAGCCCCCGGTGTTCCCCCCGGGACTCCCGGCACCGTTCGGGGCCGGGGGCGCCGGCGCGGGTGGGGCCGCAAACCGGCCCGCCATTCTCACCTGGTCCCGGGCCGCCATCAGCGCCGCCACTTGCCATCTGCTAAATTTCCGCCCGCTCCGTCGCCGGGCCCTTCATTCGGTCCGCCACCCGTCAGGACCACCATTCGTGCCGTCTTGAGGTCCCTGTGCCTGATCCCCTCCGGGGTTACCCGGGCCATCCGGGCCGCTGGGACCTTCCGGGCCGTCAGGACCATCCGGTCCGCCGGGGCCATCCGGTCCGCCAGGGCCAGGTTCGCCTTCAGCGCCCGCTTCGCCGCCTTCCGGGCCGTCGCCGGGTCCGGAATCAGGGCCGGGCTCACCGGGTGCGCCTTCACGCGCTGCCGCTTCCTGAAGCTTTTCCGCGCCTTCCGGCTGACCTTCCGCCGGGCCCTCTGGCTCGCCTTCCGCGACCTCTTCGTCGCCTTCCTCGCCTTCCTCGCCTTCTTCCTCGCCTTCCGGTTCCCCTTCTAGCTCGGCCTCCACCTCTTCCTCGCCTTCGCCCTCGGCAGCGCCTTCTTCCCCGCCTTCTCCTTCCGCCTTATCTGCCCCTTCAGCATCTGGAGCATCATCGCCACCAGTGTCAGCGGGGCTTTCCGCCGCGCCAGGCTGCGCATCGTCGCCACCGCTCCGCGTATTGCTGTTCAGCAAGCCACCGGATATCGACCTTACGCTGCTATAGTTCTGGTTGACCTCACTCTGGCTGAGCACGACGGGGGCACTTGGCGGGGCGGAAAAATTGCTGACCGTCGTCGTCTGGTTGGAACCATCCATCACCACGGAACCGGCCTGTGTCGACACTGCAATTTCACCGTCAATGACCGTAAACTTGCTGTCTTCGCCTGCCGGTTTGACCTCACCGGCGACCTTTGTCCCACGGATTCCGATTGTTGCGACCGGCGTCGTTACCGTCATCTGCGTGTTGTCGGCCTTGGCGATCTGCCCACTGACGAATACGAACACGCCCTTCAGAATTGAAAAAGACGATGAGCCCGATTGCGTCGCCGGGTTGAAAACCATCTCGTCCAGCGCCAGCCGCGCATCGGCACCCAAAGCAAAGGTCGTTTCGTCCAGGAAGGTCAGATTGACCGCGCCACCATCTTCGGTTTCGACGACATCGCCCTGATACACAGCGTCACCGGCAGAAAGTTGCTGCCGCGTGCCATCTACACGCACGGCAAATACCTTGCCGGACAGATCCTGGACCTGACCGATGGGCTCTGCTGTCTGCGCAACCTGCCCGGCCTGAGCATATTGACCGGCGGATTCGGCGCGGGAGAAGGACTGGACCAGCGCCGGCGTCATGATTCCGCCTTCCGGCGTCAGAAGGTCCGGCGTCGGATCGGCGAGAAAATAACCTTCCACAACGACCGTCGTCCCATCCGGTGCGGTCAGGATCAGATCGTCT
>CALSRA010000050.1 GCA_943788635.1 uncultured Alphaproteobacteria bacterium
GCGAGCGCGGTGACAAAATCGGCAGCATTCAGCTTACCGATTCACCACCCTCATAGACGTTCTCAAAATCATATGGGAAATAAACCAGCGTCGTGACCGACATCGAACTGGGATCATCCGGCGATGTTTTTTCATACCGCTTCAGGATCACTGATTTATTTAGAATATCGTTTTTGAACAACTTTCCAACAGGATCGTCATCCGCGATGGAACCCCCGATAGCATAGCAATCGAGCGCGACAGAACGGCCCGATTCAATCACATTAATGGAGCTGCGAACGGTTCATGAATTCTACAGACTTTAAAAGATGCGACCGAATGGCCGCTCACTTTGAATATTTCCGCAAGAGATTTCAATATCGTTAATTCTTATTCATTACATTCCGCACAAGCAGAACCGCAGCTTGTGCGACCTGTGCAGCAGCGGGGAACGATGTTTTCTTGGGGAAGTTCGCTGGAGCGGGTGAAGGGAGTCGAACCCTCGTCGTAAGCTTGGGAAGCTTCTGCTCTACCGTTGAGCTACACCCGCATAATTAGTCAGATAACAACATAACCCATTGAAAACATTAGATATAAAATATCATCTATACAGTAACTGCTAGACTTCGATTTGCTTGCTGTGTTGGTTATGTGTTGAGCGTGCATGGCTGCGACGTAGCCGTACAATCCAGAGCACTAAGCAATCAGGATCGATCAGAGGCCGGCCGGATAATCACAAACAGCCAGACGTTGATCTCCTCGATAGGTCATCCCTACCATTTTCGCGCTGCTGGATCACGCTCTCACTGAGACGTCGAATCAAACGTCGATCCAGTATAATACCACTATTCGCCATTGGTTATCTCCTTGTTCATCGTGTAGCTCCATTCAGTATCTCTGCGGCTCGTTGGGCATCGACAGCTGGCTGCAAGTGTGCGTACCGCTGCGTCATCGCTGCTCCTTGTTTTGTCGAGTGTCCCCAGCAGACCGGCCACTGCGTACAGGCTCATACCAGCCTGCACAAGGATTTCGTCAGAAGTAAAGGCGTGTCTTACGTGATCGTTTGAGGCTACATATACGCGAGGAAAGGGTATTACGTTGGTCATTTTGTTCCATTCTCCAAGTCTTCAAATTGCATCTCATACGGGTTGTCGCCAAACAGAATTTTGAACGTGAACGGTTCGTAGTATTTGACCATCTCACGACCAAAAATCTTCGGCTCTACGCCAAGAGCTATGGCAAAAGCCTCGTACAGATGCGGCGGAACTCGACCGGCTCCACATTCCAACTGACTGATGAATGTGTAGTAGTCGAGACCAACCGCATCTGCCAGTTTCCGCTGGGTCAGATCGGCATCTTTGCGAAGCTGTGCTAGATACCTTCCAGCTGCTTTGCGTAATCTTTTCGACTGTTCTGATGAAGCATCGTAGGCTGTGTGTACCATTTGTCTCTTTAAGTCCTCTTTAAGTCTGCTTTAAGGGTATGACCCCCTTCGTCGTCCCTGACGGGATACTTTCCCGTGGGGACTCTAAGGCGGTCTCTCAGTTGTCTTTAAGAGTCCTTCGCTCTCTTGCTGTAGGACGCTCTAAAAAACATCAGTGTCAAAAAGCCCAATCGACTATCAGGAAAAGATCACTATAGCAGCTTGCAGGTACACCCCGACGTGTGACCGGAAGCAGTAACCTGCGCCGCGTGTAGTTTCCCTGGTCATATAGGTCTCCTTAAACACGCGTTTCACTGTACAGTTTCCCCAAAGCTGGTCAACCAGTAGTCCAGGGCCTCTCGGACAAGTGACGCCTTCGAGGTCTTGCCGTCGGTCGCCAGTTTCTCAATCTGATCCATCTGGCTCTGCTTCAGGTATAGATGAAGAGCCGCAGCTGGCTCTCCCATTGTCGTCTGGAAGGATGGTCGTGCCACTGTCAGCCTCTCTGTATTCTGCGCCAAGCAGCTGCTAAGACGCTCACCGGCATCGTCGGTCATCGTCGTTCAGCTGCGGCACTAGGTTATCGATAACGCCTGAGACGAGCGGCCAAGTGATCGAGCGGCCATGCGGATTGTCAGGACTGAGCGGATCGTCAGGAACGCTGCCTTCTCCGGCGGCACTGCGGCGATCAACCACCACCACGTTGGTTTGACGCCGCGTCCACCGCTGGCAATACCGTCGAGAGCCTCTCTGTTGAGCAGCTGCAAACGGTGGAATCAACTGCTCCATCAGGTCGTGGAAAATCTGCCGTCCCGGCTCGGTGTCAATCAGATTGTTTTGACGCTGCGATCCATCACGGCCTTGGCTCGTCGCCATCGACCTTACGCATGTTTCGTATGCCACGTTCGACGCCCTCAAGCTCGAGGGCCACCTCGGCCTTGTACTCCTCGGACATCATCTCGTCGTTGCAACTGTGCTAGTAGTGTGTTGGCGTCGGTCATTTGTAACCTCTTGATAATCAATGTTTTTAGTATCAAGTTTACTGTACATCGTTGTTATCATTAAAAAAAATCAATGGTCTCAATGGGTTAGTTGTTAAATGACACTATTGGGAAGCTTCTGCTCTACCATTGAGCTACACCCGCGTTGCCCGGTTTATAGGCCAACCCCTTGCGTTGCGGCAAGCACGTCGGTAAGGCGGGCTGATGCCGTCCGCATTTCCGCGTCCGAGACACCGGCATAGCCGAGCAACAGGCCCCGGCGCGCCGATGCACCCCCGATAATATGAAGATAGGGGTGGCGCGATGACCCCCGGCTTCGGCCGCCTTGCGGGAAATCGCGATATCATCGCAATCATCGGGCAGGAAACCGACAAGATGCATCCCTGAAATCATGCGGCGACAGATCCAGTAAACCCGCCGGGATCGCGTCCAGCAACGCCTGCTGCCGCTCCGCGTAAAGCGCCCGCATGCGGCGGATATGGGCTGTCAGATAACCGTCGGTCATGAAATCCGCCAGCGCGGCCTGCGGCACGGCCGACGGGTGCGAATCAAGCAATCTGCGCACCGATCGGAATGCATCGATCAATGGTTCCGGCACGACGATGTAGCCGATCCGAAGCCCCGGAAACATGACTTTGCTAAACGAGCCGATATAAAGAATCCGGCCATCCTCATCCAGGCCCCTGCATCGCGGCAAGTGGCCGGCCCGCGTAACGGTATTCGCTGTCGTAATCGTCTTCCAGAATGAAAGCGTCCGCCGATTGCGCCCAGTCCATGAGTTCAAGGCGGCGCCGGAGCGTCATCGTGACCCCGAGGGGGTATTGATGCGACGGCGACACACAGGCCATCCGCGCTGCCGGAGACGCCCGCAGGCCCTGCACGACCGATATCCCTTCAGCATCGATCGGCACGGGGACGAGCGTTGCGCCGGCAGCGATCAGCGCCCCGCGTGTGCCGCCGAAACCGGGTTCTTCCATCCACACTTCATCACCGGGATCGAGCAGCGTTCGCGCCGCCAAATCGACAGCCTGCTGGGCGCCCGAAACAATAAGAATCTGATCTGGGCCGCAGGAAACGGCTCGCGCTGCGCCAAGATACTCTGCCAGCGCTTCCCGCAGGGGCCGGTAGCCGGACGGGTCCCCGCCAACCAGAAAGGACCGCGGGCGGGCTGCGCCAGCGCCGGGCCAGCAACCTGGCCCACTCCTCGAACGGGAACGCCACCAGTTCCGGCAGCCCCGGCGAAAAGGGCTTCGGCATCGTGCCGCTTGCTTCGCGCAGCGCCGCCAGACGTTTGCCACGCGCCGACAACGACGGTCCCGGGGACTCTTTCACACGGTCCGCCGCGGGCGCCTGCCGTGCATTCAGCAGGTCCTCAGGCAACACCGTGGACACATACGAACCCGCGCCCGTCCGTCCATCAAGGTAACCCCTCGGCCAGCAACTGCTCATACGCGGACACGACCGTGTTGCGGGACAGGTTCATATCCTGCGCCAGCGTCCGCGTTGCCGGGCAGGCGCGCGCCCGGCTGCAGGCGGTTTGCAAGGATGGCCTCCCGGATCGCGAAATAGAGCTGGCGATATAACGGCATGCCACTTTCCGGATCGAAGGATATGGCGGCCAGATGGGCGGCCGTCGACCGCCTGGAAGATGTCTTGCCCCGCATTGGAATGGCCCTTTTCATTGGATGCGTCCGTCGATACCCGGCAATTGTATCTGTCAAAAGAACCGATTCTTCTATTCAGACAGAACCAATATACACCAAATGGCCCCCTCGGAATTGTCTCAATTGGCACTTTGGGCGAACCATTCATCATGCTACTGCAGGCGCAATCGCACAGGAGGAGAGTGTCATGGCTGATTTTACCATTACCGAAAGAAACCGGGTCCGGCGGGCGCCGAAGCGGGGGCAGTACGACCGCAAGACCGTGCATGCGATCCTCGACGAAGGCCTGATTTGCCATGTCGCCTATGTCATTGACGGGCAAGCCGTTCGTCATTCCAACCGCCTATTGGCGCGACGGCGACCATGTCTATCTTCACGGATCGGCCCGCCAGCCGCACCATGCGCGCCGGCGAGCGCGGGCTCGAACTCAGCCTGGCGGTAACCCTACTGGACGGTATCGTCATGGCACGCTCCGGTTTTCATCATTCGTTGAATTACCGATCCGTCATCATGTACGGGACCGCGACGCTGGTCAGCGACCCGGTGACGAAGGAAGCAGCGCTGGACAAATTCATGGACCGCGTCGCACCCGGCCGGGTCGCGGAATGCCGCCCGATCAATGCCCAGGAATTCAAGGCGACAACGGTCCTGTCACTCCCCGCTGGACGATGTCTCGGCGAAAGTGCGTTCAGGCCCGCCGATTGACGACGAGGAAGATTACGCCCTGCCGGTCTGGGCCGGGGTCATCCCGGTACAACAGATCACCGGCACGCCGGAACCCGACCCCCGGATGCCGGACGGCACACCGGTTCCCGACAATATCGCCAATTTCAAATTCTGATACGGGCCATCAGACGTTCCTGGCCATTGATTTCAAGTACTCACGGCTATGTTAATTGTAAGAGAGGTCCGGGTTCCTTATCTCTACCGGGAGCAACCTTTCATTAACCAGCCCCCGTGAGGCCATGAATGAGTGATGCCGCCGCCCTGCAAAGGGCAGACATCCTTCCGGAAAAATTTCTAGATCCCGACATAACCGTGGATGGCAGCCCCCGCGCGCGCGTCGGGCTCGACCGACTGGAAACGCTGTGGTTCAACACCGGGTCCCTGTGCAACCTGACCTGCACCAACTGCTATATTGAATCCAGCCCCCGGAACGACCGGCTCGTCTATATCACGACAATGGAAGTCCAGGCCTATCTGGACGAAATTGTCGAACAGGGCCTGCCGACGAAGGAAATCGCCTTCACCGGCGGCGAACCTTTCATGAACCCCCGATATTATCGCGATTCTTGACGCATCGCTGGCCGCCGGGTTTCAGACACTTGTCCTGACCAATGCCATGCGGCCGATGATGAAACACGCCGATGGTATCGCCGATCTGCAGGAACGCTATAGCGGCATGCTTACCCTGCGCGTCTCGCTGGACCATTATGACCAGCCGCTGCATGACCGTCTGCGGGGCGAATTGAGCTGGGACCGGACCATTCCCGGGTTGCAGTTCCTGACGCAAACCGGTGTCCGCACCCATATCGCCGGCCGGACCTGCTGGGACGAAACGGAAGAAGAGCTTCGCCAGGGCTTTGCGCGACTGTTTGCCCGTACAGGCCTTGCCATCAACGCGGATGATCCAATGGAACTCGTTCTGTTTCCGGAAATGGACCGAAACCGCGGATGTACCGGAAATTACCGAGGCATGCTGGGACATACTGGATGTATCGCCATCCTCCATGATGTGCGCCACTTCGCGCATGATCGTGAAGCGCAAGGGCGCCGAACGACCCGTCGTCCTGCCGTGTACGCTGTTGCCCTATGATCCGTATTTCGAGATGGGGCATACGCTCGAATCCGCATCCGACACCGTAAAACTGAACCATCCGCATTGCGCGACGTTCTGTGTCCTTGGCGGCGCATCCTGCAGCCGCACGGAAGACTGAAAACAATGTCGAACGAACCGTTTTCACCAGCAAATCACGTCAAACTGCGCTCACTGTATTTCGACGATCTGGAAATTGGGCGGCAGTTCTATATTGCCTCCCGAACCATGACGAGCGGGCTGTTCGCCGCCTTCCAGACAGCGTCCGGCGACAACCATCCGATCCATTATGACGCCGAATACTGCCGCCGCCACGGGCATCCGGACCTGCTGGCGCATGGTTTCCAGATCCTGATCCAGTCCGCCGCCGGTGCCGGGGATTTCCCCATGTGGTGGGGGATTCGCTGATCGGCTTCCTGGAACAATCCTCGCGCTTCCTGAAACCGGTCTACCTGAATGATACGCTGTATCCGATGCTGACCATCGCTGCCCTGAAGCCACAGCGGACAACCGGTGTCGTCACGGTGGCCTCCACCATCCACAACCAGCACAGCGATCTGGTCATGGAAGGCGAGCAGAAATACCTGCTACGGAAGAGCCGGCCGGAAGATTAACCAACATTACGGGTTCCCGTTTCATCATTCCGACAATTGGTGACAGCGGTCACACTGGACATTGACCGAGTCCGTCATAATATTATCGGACGACGCGCGACAAAGCGGCGTCCAATAATGGAGTGCTGCATGTACGAAGCGGTCACTAAAGACATCAAGGTGACGGTGACGCCGTTCTATCTCGAAGATCAGTCATCGCCGCTCGAAGATCACTATGTCTGGGCCTATGAAGTCCGGATCGAAAACTGTGGGGGCGAAACAGTACAGCTCCGCAACCGGTCCTGGCGCATCACAGATGCCATAGGCACGTTGCTGGAAGTGGACGGGCCTGGGGTCGTGGGCGAACAACCGGTGCTAAAACCGGGCGGCGCTTTCGAATATACAAGCGGCACGCCACTTTCGACGCCATCGGGAATAATGGTCGGCAGTTATGAAATGGAAGCTGCGGATGGCAGCCATTTCGATGTCGAAATCCCGGCATTTTCACTCGACAGTCCGCATCAGCCCGTCCGGCTGAACTAAACCGGCGCCGCATGGCAATGCGGCGCTGAATGGGAGACGACCGTGAATCCACCTGAAGGCCACAACCCTGAGAATATTCGCGAACAGACCGCGCTGGAGCGCCGTCCGAGCCGCGCCGACGCGGAAGCCGCCGTTCGGACCCTGCTGCAATGGGCCGGCGACGACCCGGATCGCGAGGGGCTGCGTGACACACCCGCCCGCGTGGTGAAATCCTATGAGGAATTCTTCGCCGGTTACTGGATGGATCCCCGGGAACTGCTGGAACGAACCTTCGAGGAAACCGAGGGCTATGACGAGCTGATCGTCCTGAAGGACATCCGCGTTGAAACCCATTGCGAACACCATATGGTGCAGGTCATCGGCAAGGCGCATATCGGCTATCTTCCCGACCGCCGGGTCATCGGCATCAGCAAGCTGGCCCGGGTTATCGACGCCTATGCCAAACGCCTGCAAATCCAGGAAAAACTGACCGCACAGATTGCCAATACGATCCAGGAAGTGCTGGCGCCACGCGGCGTTGCGGTGCTTGTGGAGGCACAACATGAGTGCATGACCACAAGAGGCGTGCATAAAACCGGTGTTTCCATGGTCACAAGCCGGATGCTCGGCCAATTGCGCGACGATGCCTCCACCAGGCGGGAATTTATGTCCATCATCGGCAACCCGGCCAGCCGGCAGGGCTGACCCTCCGCGCCGACGGAATGCGATAACAGGCTGGACAAATGCAAGCCGCAGCCGGATTATCCGGCCGCGCAACGCATGGCCATGCGCGGCACCTGCCATTGGTGAAAGCCGTTGATCGATTTCCGTCCCGTCCTGTTCATCATAGGTATTCTCGTTTCCACCCTCGCGGTGGCGATGTTTGTGCCTGCCGCTGCCGACCTGGCCGTCGGCAATGTGGAGTGGCAGGTATTTGGCGCCGCTGCCGCGCTGACCCTGTTTATCGGATTGATGCTTGTCGCCATGACCCGCGGCAGTGTCCGGAACCTGTCATTGCGACAGGCCTTCATCCTGACGACGCTGAGCTGGATCGTGATGCCCGCCGTCGCGGCCCTGCCGCTGTTTTTCGGCAGTCTGGGATTGAGCTATACCGACGCCTTCTTCGAAGCGATGAGCGGGTTGACGACGACGGGCTCCACCGTCATCGTCGGGCTCGATTACGGCATGCCGGGCATGCTGCTGTGGCGGGCGCTGCTGCAATGGCTGGGCGGCATCGGGATCATCGCCATGGCGATTTCGGTCCTGCCGCTGCTGCAGGTCGGCGGTATGCAGCTGTTCCGTATGGAATCCTCCGATACGTCCGACAAGGTCATGCCGCGCGCAGCGCAGATCGTAACCGCCATTGCCGTGATCTACGTCGTGCTGACGCTGCTATGCGCGCTGCTGTACTGGACCTTCGGCATGACCGGGTTCGATGCCATCGCCCATGCGATGACCACGATCGCAACCGGCGGATTTTCAACCCATGACGATTCCATCGGCTTTTTCCAGGACGGCCGGATCGACGTCACCGCAACGATGTTCATGATTATTGGCAGCCTGCCCTTCGTGCTGTATCTGCAGGCGCTGCGCGGCCGGCCCAAAAACCTGATGAACGACAGCCAGGTCCGCTGGTTTCTGACCCTCGTCTTCCTGTCGATTGGCGCGGTATCGGTCTGGCTGTTTCAGACCGGCCCCGATGCCCCGATTTTCGGCACGGTACAGCGCGCCGCCTTCAACGTGGTGTCGATTATCAGCGGTACCGGTTATGCGACCGATGACTTCGGTGCCTGGGGGCCCTTCCCGGTCGCTGTCCTGTTCTTCCTGATGTTCGTCGGCGGCTGCGCCGGGTCGACCACCTGCGGGATGAAAGTTTTCCGTTTCCAGGTTCTGTACGCCACCGCGAACTGCCAGATGCGCCGGTTGCTGCAACCGCACGGCGTATTCATTCCCTATTACAACAAGCGCCCGATCCCCGAAGAAGTCACCACCTCGGTGCTCGGGTTTTTCTTCCTGTACGGCGTTGCCTTTGCGCTGCTGGCCATCGCGCTCGGCATGATGGGGCTGGACTTCATCACCGCCGCTTCGGGCGCCGCCACCGCGATCTCCAATGTCGGGCCCGGGCTCGGCCCGACGATTGGACCCTCGGGTTCCTTCGCAACCCTGCCCGACACCGCGAAATGGATGCTGGCCTTCGGCATGCTGCTGGGCCGGCTGGAACTGTTCACGGTACTGGTGCTCTTCCTTCCCTCCTTCTGGCGCACCTGAACCGCCCAATCACGGAGCCCCCCATGACCCCGATTGAGATGATCCGCGCCCTGGTCGGCTTCGATACGACTTCGGCCAAATCCAACCTGCCCTTGATCGATTACGTCCGCGACTACCTGGCGGGGCACGGCATCGAATCCCGCTATATCCGCAGCGAAGACGGCACCAAGGCGAACCTGTGGGCCACCATCGGCCCGGATATTCCCGGCGGCATCGTGCTGAGCGGCCATACCGACGTGGTGCCCGTCACCGGCCAGAACTGGGACAACGACCCCTTCGACGTGGTCGAAAAGGAAGACCGGCTATACGGCCGTGGCGTCGCCGACATGAAAAGCTTCATCGCCATCGCGCTGGCCCTCGTCCCCGACATGCTGTCGCGCCCGCTGATCCGCCCGATCCATTTCGCGCTGACCCATGACGAGGAAGTCGGCTGCCTCGGCGCACCGCACCTGATCGCCGATGTCATCGAAAACCTGCCCCGGCCAGGCGCGGTCATCATCGGCGAACCGACCGAAATGAAAGTCGTCGACGCCCATAAGGGCATCACTGCCTTCACCACCACGGTGACAGGGCACGAGGCGCATTCCAGCCTGACAAACCGGGGCGTCAATGCGGTCATGCATGCCGGCAAGCTGATCGCCTTCCTGTCCGATCTGGCCGAGGAAAAGGCCGCCAATGCCGACCCGGCCAGCCGCTTCGATCCGCCCTATTCAACCATCCATGTCGGCACGGTCGAAGGCGGCACCGCGCTGAACATCGTCGCCCGCGAATGCGCCTTCAAATGGGAAATCCGCTCGGTCCCCGGCGATGATCCCGAAGACACGCTGGCCCGGTTCGAACACTATTACGAACGCGAACTGGTGCCGAAGATGCAGGCCACCGCCGCCGAAACCGGCATCGCAACCCGGCGCGGCGTCACCGTCCCCTCACTGGACCCCGCCCCGGATTCCCCGGCCGAGGTGCTGGCCCGGGAACTGACCGGTGGTAATGCGACCCATGCGGTGTCCTACGCCACCGAAGGCGGCCAGTACCAGCGCGCTGGCCTGCCCGCCATCGTCTGCGGCCCCGGCAACATCGCCCAGGCCCACGCCCCGAACGAATGGATCGCGCTGGAGCAGATTGCGGCCGGCGAATCCTTCACCCGGCGGCTGATCGCGAAATGCCAGAGTGACTGACACAGCGGGCCGCCTCCTCACCCTTTCAGGGAGAGGGCCGGTTGAGGGTGGAAACAAGACGCTCAAAAGCACAAATCCGCTTTGCATCTATTGGCATCCGTTAGCATTTACCGCCCTATGCCAGTAGCCTCTGTGCCTTTTCACGCAGGTCATCGGCGATGCGCGCGGGGCGCCTTGCGTCGAGGTCAAGCTGCACGCCGAACTGGCTCAGGTTCGCGAGAATCTCGCCGCCTTCGGCGTTGCGCAGACGGTGGCAGAGCCGCACCGAAGACCCGCCGAGCGTCGCAATACAGCTTTCGACATCGAACAGGTCACCCGGTCGCAGCGCACCGTTAAAGGTGAAGGCCATCTCGAAGGTCGACAGCCCGATCCGGTTTTTCGTCATGTATTCCGGCGTCAGCCCGAATGCCGCCATGATGAAGCCATTGGCGGTCGAATACCGGTGAACCATCGTCGACAGCGACAGGTTCCCGGCCCAGTCCGCCTCGGAGGGCCGGCCCACATCGCGCGCCGTCGTCATCCAGCCGGGTCCGTCGCCGGGAATCGGCCGTTCTTCGGCGGGATCGCCATCCCACGCAACCGTCGCACCGGTCAGCGAAATCCCGGTGAAACGTTGCCGCAGGGTCGTGCACAGCGTGCCCGTTTCCGCATTGAACAGCTTATGGGCAATCAGCGGCGTATCGCCAGATTCGATCAGCGCCGTTTCGATCCGGAAAATATCGCGATCCCGCAGCTCAGACTTGTAATGGGCCAGCGCCTCAACCGGTTTTGCCACCGCCGGATCAACGCCGTTCTGCCGCAGGAACCGCCAGGTCGCCGCTTCAAATTTTTCAAAATAATAGGCAACGGTGAAATGTTCGGTCGCATCGACCTCCCAAGGGTGAACGTCGCCACGGAAGGTTTCGGTATATCCGGTCACAGGTGATTCCTTGTTTTGGTGATTTTGGCCTAGCAGGTGGTGATATGCCGCAAAATGCCGGAGCGCATGAACAAATACCATCCCGCCGCGTGTCGCCCCCTCGCCCTTTCAGGGAGAGGGACGGGGTGAGCGTGGAAACGGGACGGCCCTGAAACAGTGACTCCGCTATACATCGATTAGCATTTATTGGCATCCATATGCATTTTGCACGCTAAACCCGCAACGCTTCCAGCCCCGCCCAGTCGAACTCGATGCCATGTCCCGGGCGGTCGGGTGCTGTGGCATAGCCTTCGACGATCTTCAGTGGTTCGGCGATATATTTGTCCAGCCCGAAGCCATGCGCTTCCAGATAGGAGGCATTTGGCACCGCACCCAGCAGGTGGACATGCAGGTCATGCACCCCGTGTGACGTGACGGGCAGGTTGCGGGCCTCCGCCATTGCCGCGACCTTCATCCACGGCGTGATGCCGCCGCAGTTCGATGCATCCGGTTCCGGGTAGCTGACGCCGTTGGCATCCATGATGTGCTGGAATTCATGGATCGAATGCAGGTTTTCCCCCGCCGCGATGGGCACGCCGCCTTCGGATAATATCCGTCCGTGCCCGGCGAAATCGTCGGGGATTGTGGGTTCTTCCAGCCAGACGAGATCGAATTCGCGCAGGGCCCGTGCGGCGCGTACCGCGCGGTCCGTTGTCCAGCCCATATTGGCATCGACCATCAGCGGGAAGCCGTCGCCAAGGTGCTTGCGCATGGCGGCGACGCGGGCGATGTCTTCATTTGTGTTCTCGCGCCCGACCTTCATCTTGATGGCACGGAAGCCTTTTTCGAGATTGCCGTCAGTCTGGCGCAGCAGATCGTCGAGGGTGAAATACAGGTCAATGCCACCGGCATAGGCTTTCACCTTGGGGTTCGCCCCGCCGAGCAGCCGCCACAGCGGTTCGCCCAGCCGCTTGCCCTTCAGGTCCCACAGCGCGACATCGACCGCCGAAATCGCATGCGCCGCCAGCCCGCCGCGCCCAACGTAATGAATGCGCCACCACAGCATCTTCCATAGCGCCTCAATCCGCGCCGCATCCTGCCCGATCAGATCCGGCGCCATATCCCGTTCGATCAACGCATGGATCGCCGCGCCGCCGCGCCCGACTGAATACGTGTAGCCGACGCCTTCCAGCCCGTCGTCATCCGTGATGCGGACCGACACGATTTCAAATGCCGGGATTTCCCCATGTGTTGAATCCGACAGCACGACCGGAAGTGGAATACGGTAATGATCCGTCCGGACCGATTTTATCGCCATGGCTATTCCCCCCTGTGAACCCGATGTTACGAGCCCGGTAACATTAGCATCGATTGGCATTTATGGGCATTTCGCCAATGAGCAGCCCAAGCGCAGGCATTGTGTTCCGGTTCGCATTGCTATGCATTTATTCGCATCGGTTTACATCGCCGTAAAATCCAGCACGCAGATGGTAACGGCGGCGCATTGCTGTTTCCAAGCGTGAGGCGTGCGCATTGCCAAACAATAGGATTATAATCTGTTTTCGGCCATTCTGTCAATATCCCGCACGCCCTGTGTGGCGATAGATTGCTTCCGCAGAACAACAGAACGCCGCGTGTCGCGGCGGGAATTGGTGCTATATACAGCGCTCCGATCCACCACCGCCCTATGTATTCATGGCCGAGACCCGATCCACGACGACGCCGCCCGGGCTGATCCTGCTCGCCGTATCCCTATGCACGATGCTGTATGCGCTGACCACGACCATCGTCAACGTCGTGTTGCCGCAATTGCAGGGGGCATTGTCGGCAACGCCGGAGCAGGTTTCCTGGGTGGTGACGCTGAACGTTATCGCGACGGCGGTGTTTACCCCGGTCACCGGCTGGATCACCGCGCGGTGGGGACACCGGGCCGTCATCCTGTGGTCGATCATCGGGTTTTCAATCAGCTCCCTGCTATGCGCAACGGCGGATTCGCTGGTCGCGCTGATCATCTATCGTATCGGTCAGGGGGCATTCGGCGCGCCGCTGGTGCCGCTGTCACAGGCCATCATCATCGCCGTTTATCCGCCCGAACGCCGCGCCTTCGCGCAGGGTGTCTTCGGCATGGCGGTGGTCATCGGCCCGGCAATCGCACCGGCGATGGGCGGGTACCTGGCGGAGGTTTATAACTGGCGCTATGTCTTCATCCTGATCCTGCCGATCTGCGCGGCCACGCTGCTGGCTTCCTGGCTGTGGATTCACGACGCGGGCGAACGTTCGCTGGCACGGCTGGACTGGACCGGGTTCCTGATGTTTTCCATCGCCATCACCAGCGCCCAGCTGCTGATGGACCGGGGGGAGCGGCTGGACTGGTGGGAATCGTCCGAAGTCCTGGCCTATATCGCCATCATCGGCGCATCACTGTGGATACTGATCATCCATACGATGACCGCCACGCAACCCTTCTTCAATCCGCGACTGTTCCTGGACCGCAATTTCAGCATCGGGGTCTTGCTGGTGTTCATATACGGCATGCTCAACATCACCCCGACGGTGATGATCCCGACCATGCTGCAGAACCTGATGGGCTATCCGGATTCCATGATCGGCATTCTGCTGGCCATGCGCGGCGCCGGCATGATCCTGGGATTCTTTACGGTCGCGCGAATGGGGAACCTGGACCCGCGTATCGGCATGATCATCGGCATCGTGGCAATCGGCATGTCGGGCTGGAACATGGCGCAGTTCAACCTGGAAACCGCCCCCCTGGCGGTCGCGCTGAACGGGGTGATGCAGGGTTACGGCTCCGCAATAATGTGGGTGCCGCTGTCACTCGTCGCCTTCGCCACGCTGAACGCGCGATTGCTGCCCGACGCGGCCGCGATCTTTCACCTGCTGCGGAATTTCGGCACCAGCATCTTCGTTTCGGCCAGCGTGCTGGTCGTTTCCCGCACCGGCCGGATCGGCTATGCGGAAATGGGTGAATTCATCACGCCGTTTTCCGATGTGCTGCGGTTCCCGAACCTGATGGGCAGTTGGGATGCCGAATCCGTTAAAGGGCTGTCCGCACTGTCTTCTGAAATCAACCGCCAGGCGCTGATGGTCGGCTATACCAATTCCTTCGTGCTATACGCCGTCGTTTCCTTCGCCGCCATTCCACTGATACTGATGGTGAAGATCAAACCATGAGTGTCGCGCTGACCTGGGAAGGCCCGGTCGGACCGGGCCTGTTTCCAGCCGACCCGATGATTTTCGACCGGCTGTGCGAAGCGGGGGTCTATCTGCGCATCAAATCATACGACGGCGGGCGGATGGTCACCTATGCCGGGCAGTCGGTCACGCTGCTGGCCCGGTTCGACCAGCATTTGTCCGCGATGCTGGCGTTGGGCACGCCGCTGCGGGATTCCAATGGCGCAGTGGTGTATTCCGGCGATGCGGGGGAACGGCTGGGCGCCTATGCCGCGCTGCCCGAATACGCGGCGCTGGCGGCAGCCGATGCGGGGCGGGTGCGGTTCTTCTACGCGCTGTGCGACGAATACTTCCACACCGAACACCTGAACCTGGCCGAAGGACTGCTGCAGCGTCGGATCGCGGAACGGATGGCGGATGTGGAAAATGCGGCAGCCGCCCCTGGCCGCATGCCCGACGACGTGCCGGATATCTGGGAAAATGATTTCTCCGGGCTTGAGGCAGACGGACGTGAAGCCCTGATGCGCCTGCTGGGCGATGCGCCGATGACGCTGGGATAATGAACACCGCCTGCCGGCTTACGCCCCCGCGACGCTGGCGCCGCCAATGGCTTCCTTGATCGAGGTGCGCCAGTGGATGCGGTCTTCCTCCGGCGGGTAATCACCGGCGGCCTTGTGCACCAGGCAGCGATTGTCCCAGATCACAACATCGCCGACACGCCATTCATGAACGTATTCGGCTTCCGGCGCGATCATGCGTTCGGTCAGCTCGTCAATCACATCGTCGCTCTGCGCCGCTTCCAGCCCTTCGATATAGTTGATCTTGCCGGGATCGAAATACAGCGACCGGCGACCGGTTTCCGAATGGGTGCGGAACATCGGATGAAAGGCCGGCGGACGGTTGCGGTCTTCGGGGTTCAGCAACGCGGTCTGGCCATGTCGGCCGCCATAGGTGAAAGCGCCATTGCGCCCTTCCAGCAGCGTCTTCAGCCGCTCGGGCAGAACCTCATAGGCCTGGTACATGCTGGAAAAATGGGTATTCCCGCCGCGGCTGGGGATCGCCAGCGCGTAAAGCTTGGTCGCCTTGAACGGCACCTCATCATAGGCACCGTCGGTGTGGAAGCTTTCGCCACCGCGCTTGTACACGGCCTGAATCAGATTACCGTCCGCATCGAACTTGTTGATGCCCAGCACCGTGATTTCGGGACAGTCGGGATGGCGGGTCGATTTTGACGGGTGCGGTACGACGAAACCAAAGCGGCGGCTATATGCCAGGAACTCGTCCAGTTCGAGTTCCTGGTCGCGCACAACGGTAACGCCGTATTGCAGCCAGGCATCATAGATCGGCGCGAAACCCGCATCATCGAGGGTCTTTACATCGACACCGGTAATTTCGCCGCCGGTATACTTGCCCATGGGCCGGATATTCAGCATTTCACCGCATTCCTTTCCCCGGTTTCCCCGCAAAGGGGGTATCAGGGAAGAAAGCGTAATCCTGTGTGCGGCCGGTGGCAACCGGCCCCACCGCCCTTACGGCAGGACGCAGTGCTTGGCAAAATCACCAGTTTCCGCAAGCGTCCACTCGCCCTTGTCCTTCGTCTTCATATCCTCACACCATTCCGTGCTGCCGATTTCAGGGGAACAGGCGGAAACTGCCGCAACGGTCAGACAGACAAAAACGAACTTCAGTGCGGTGCAGGGCATAATAAAAACCTCCAGAACATCGGGTACAGCCTTCTGCTTAACACCATTTGGCCCGGGGCAAAACAGCATACCAGCGCATTCCTGCCGCCACGCGGCCGCGCCATGATTTGAAAATGCAGGTGACAAAACGGCCTGCCTGTCCTATATCGCTGGTATGAACACCGCAGCCGCCACGCTTTACTTTTGGTATTTTAGCTTTCCGAAGCCATTGGCGGCGGCAGGGGTTCGTATGATCTAAATTCCGATCAACAAAGAATGTCTCGAAACCGTCAGCCAGCTGGCGGTTTTTTTATGCCGCCGGCCTGACGCCAAGCAGGGAGCTCCGGCACATGTTCGACACAAGAAACGACACGACCGACGATATCCGTATCCGCGATATCACAACGCTGAATACCGCCGATGAAATCATGCGCGAATTCCCGCGCAGTCAGATCACCACGCAAACGGTCACCGACGGCCGCCATGCGCTGCAGAACATCCTGCACGGCCGCGATGATCGGCTGGCGGTCATGATCGGCCCGTGCTCGATCCACGACCCTACCGCTGCGATGGAATACGCGACCCGGCTGGCGGCCCTGCGCCACCGTTTTGACGACACGCTGGAAATCATCATGCGGGTCTATTTCGCCAAGCCGCGCACCACCGTGGGCTGGAAAGGGCTGATCAACGACCCGAACCTGGACGGCAGTTTCGAAATCGAGCGCGGGTTGCGGCTGGCGCGTGGCCTGCTGCTGGACATCAATAACCTGGGTCTGCCCGCCGGCTGCGAGTTCCTGGATATGACGATCCCGCAATACATCGCGGACCTCGTTTCCTGGGCCGCTATCGGCGCCCGCACGACCGAAAGCCAGGTCCATCGGGAGCTGGCATCCGGTCTTTCCTGCCCCGTCGGGTTCAAGAACGGCACCGGCGGCGATGTGAAAATCGCGGTCGATGCCGTTGCCGCCGCCGCACATCCGCACCACTTTCTCGCCGTGACAAAACACGGCCAATCGGCCATCGCCGCAACAACCGGCAATGCGGATTGTCACATCATCCTGCGCGGCGGGAAGACCCCGAACTATGACACGGCTAGTGTGGATGCCGCCTGCGCCCTGGCGCAGAAATCCGGGCCGACACCCAGCGTCGTCATCGATGCCAGCCACGCCAACAGTGCCAAGGAACCGGAAAACCAGCCCCGGGTCATGGCAGAGGTTGGCGAGCAGATCGCCCGGGGTGACAGCCGCATCATCGGCGTCATGATCGAAAGCAACCTGGTCGCCGGACGCCAGGACCTCGTGCCGGGGCAACCGCTCACCTATGGGCAAAGCATCACCGATGGCTGTATCGGCTGGGACAACTCCGTCGCGGTGTTGGAAAATCTGGCGGCTTCGGTCACGCGGCGTCGCCGAACCGTTGCGACCCAAGACAGCGATGCCGTCGCGCAAGCGGTTTAGGCTCAACGGGACAGGCAGGCGGCGGCCGGGTCAGATATCCCGGTTCCCGCCGCGCTGGTCATCGCCGGAAAAATCGCGGTTCACCCGGCGCCGATCCGGGCCGAAATAATCCGAGACCTCGATAAAGGTGCGCGGCTGGTTCAGGATCGCCGTGATGCGGGCCCGCATGTCCTTCACCGAATAGGGCTTGATCAGAAACTCGGTCACCCCCGCATCCCGCGCCTCGGTTACCATTTCCAGGGTCGGCATCGCCGTCATCATCAGGATGGCAACATGCGGGCGGGCGCTGTTTTCCCCTGTGCGGATCATTTTGGTCAGCGCGATGCCATTCAGCGGCGCCATATCGCGTTCGGTGATAACAATGTCGTAACGGTTGCTGCGCAGTTCGGCCAGCGCCCGGTCGGCATCGGGAATCGTATCAACACGTACGATACCAATCGTCTTCAGCACATCGCGCATCAGCGCAACCATCGTACGGTCGGGGTCAATGACGAGGATATAGAGCGACGACAGGTCTGTGGGCATGGCCAGCATCCCGAATTGTAGATATTCCGCCATTTTATCGCCGATTCGCACCCGGAATAAAAGGTTCCTGCATCCCGGACACCCGGATCCGGAAAATTCGCATTTTCCTACGTAGAATCCCCAATGGGGGAATACCTGACTTTCGGTGGCATCAGCCGTTCCCTAAATTCACAATCAGGAAACACCACTCCCCTGGTGTTCCGGGCCGACACCACATCCAGTGTCGACCCTGCTATCCGGGACGCGCTGTTACTCCCCCCCAACGACGCGTCCCGGATTCCCGCTAAAGTATATTTTTTCTGCACATTCTCTCTTTAGATGCAGATTTTGCTAAAATTGTACGAAAAATCGTTTCAAATTTTGTGAAATGCATCCCGCCCCGGATTTAGTCATTTTTGGGAAAGGAATTGGTGCCACGTTCTGATTTTGCAGGAATGCAGCCGCGATCGGAAACCTCACCAATTCCCACGACGTTGCTTGGTCGCGTTGGAGCCCACAGATGACAGACATTTCGGCATTCAAGAGGCACTGGAAGTCCAGATCCGTCCAACGCATGACGGTCTGTTGCTGCGGAATCCTGATGCTGTTGTTTTCGGCATCCGCGCAGGCACAGCAATCCGGCACCCATACGTCAGGCCAGTTGATCGAGAAGCTGCAGCAGGGAGGGTACGTTCTGTATGTACGCCATGCGGCGACGGACCACACCCAGGTCGACAGCGACCTGAGCGATTTCAACAATTGCGGGACCCAGCGCAACCTGTCGGAACAGGGCAAACGCGAAACCCGCGTCATGAAAAAGGCGATCGCGGCGCTCGGCATTAAAATTGGCGACGTTTTCACCAGTCCCTATTGCCGCTGTGTTGACACGGCGAAAATCGCATTCGGTCGCTTTGACATCCTTCGGGACATGCGGGCGACCTTCTATACCGACGAGGTGGAAACAAAAATTCTCACAGGGTTTCTTCACGCCCAACTGTCAAAAATACCCCGGAATGGCGCCAATACCGTCCTGATCGGCCATACCGCGAACCTGCGCGACGTCACGCGTGTCTGGCCGAAACCGGAAGGCGTCGTCCATATTTTCAAGCCCCTTGGCGACAATGGTTACGAACATCTGGGACGGATCACGCCGGACGCCTGGGCCCCGCTCGCCGGGATCAGGTAGCGTATCCATGCCGGTAACAGGCAGGCACATACCAGGATGATCGACCGCCTTATAAACATGTCCCTGCGGTGGAAGTTCATGCTGGCCCCGGCCATCGGCATCATGATGATGATGGTGCTGGCCTCATTCCTGATGCAGTTCACCCGGGAGCACGATCAACTGCTGGTGCGGTTACAGGACGAGGATTTTGTCCGCGCACAAACCCTGACGCAGCTCAGCAACCGGATGGCCAGTAACCACGCGGAAATATACGAATTGCTGCGGGCGGCTGAAAACAAGATGGATGAGGGCGCATTCTACGATTCCGGAAAACCGAAACTGCTGGAAATCCATCGAATCGAATCAAGCCTGGAGACCGAACTGGAGAAGGACGGTCTCAGCTACAAGGAAGCGGAGGCTTTCGGGTTCCTGCTGGAACGAATCGCCGAATACCGGCTGCATACCGCCAATGCCATGCTGACAGCCTCGAACGACCTCCATCAGGCGAAGGCCGTCATGAGCAACTCGACCAAACACTACAACCTGCTGAACGCGGCATTCCTGGCGGTCAATGAAACGATACAGAACCGGCTCAACGAGCAACTGAATACACACCGGGAAACAGCCGAGCGCCAGACCCAGCGGTTCGGTTACATATTCGCGGCGACAATCATCATCATGCTGGCGATCAGCGTCCTGTTCTCCCGGGTTATGTCCCGCGACCTGCAGCGCCTGATAGGCAACCTGGGCACCCTTGTAACGCGACAGAAATCCCGTGATACCAGCGCGCCTGAACCGGGGAACGAGGTCGCAACCCTGTCGGCCGCCATCGATACGGTGCAGGAAAGTCATGCGCATCTGGAGAAGGCCCGGGATGAACTAAATGAGTCCAACCAGCGCCTGCAGACCAGCAATACAACAATTCTTGAACGCGAGGCCGCGCTGGCAGTCGCAAACCAGGCACTGGAGGCCAAGATTGCGGAGCAACAGCAAACCATGCTGGAACGCGACAAGGCGGAGGAAGGACTCCGTCGGGCGCAGCGACTGGAAGCTGTCGGACAGTTGACGGGCGGCGTGGCCCATGACTTCAACAACCTGATGTCCGTCATGCTCGTTCATTCGGATCTGGTCCGGGGGTTGGCCGACGGCAATCCGAAGATTCTGAAAAGCACGGACGCTATTTCCCGAGCCGTCGATCGCGGCATTTCGCTGACGACCCGGCTGCTGGCGTATTCACGCAAGCAATCCCTCGCCCCCGTTGCCGCGAACGTGGCCGGATTGTTCGACGGGCTAACAGACATGCTGCAGCGTACGCTGGGCGAAACGATCACCCTGAAAGTGGAAACAGCGCCGGACCTTTGGCATGCCCTGATTGATCCACACCAGTTCGAGAATGCATTGCTCAACCTCGCGATCAATGCCCGGGATGCCATGCCGGATGGCGGCACACTGGTGATCGAAACCGCCAATGTGACGCTGGACCAGGACTATGCGGACCGGACGGATGAGGTCACACCCGGTGATTACGTATTGGTAGCGGTCAGCGATACCGGCACGGGCATACCATCCGCGATTCAGGGCAAAGTGTTCGACCCCTTCTTCACGACCAAGGATGTGGGCAAGGGAAGCGGTCTTGGCCTGAGCATGGTGTACGGGCTGGCCAAACAGTCCGGCGGACACCTTTCGATCTACAGCGAGCCCGGGCAGGGAACGACGGTGAAGCTTTACATCCCGCAATCAGAAATCCCCGCCGCCACGCCTGTCCCGAAACCGGCTGTTGTCAGCACCGTCACGCCGACGGCGCGTATTCTCGTCCTCGAAGACAACGAAGATGTTCGCAGCGTCACGGTAACCGTACTTCGCAACCAGGGTTACGACATTGTCGAGGCAGGTAATGGCAAGGAAGCCATCGAACAATTAAAGGATGGGTCCCCGTTCGACCTGCTGTTCACCGACGTTGTCCTGCCCGGCGGCATAAACGGTATCCATGTTGCGGAGGAAGCCAAAAGAGTTCAGCCGGACATCCGGATTCTGTTTACGACCGGCTATGCCGAAAACGCCGTCGCGCATAACGGGATCCTTACCCCCGATATAAACCTGATCAACAAACCCTACCGCCGCATTGAACTGCTCGCGAAAATAGAGGCGATGCTGAACGCGGAGCCGTAACTCCCTGACGGGTGCCTAGGCCTCCGTCTTCACCCCCAGCCGCACTGATTCCTCGACACGAGACAGGAAAATCCGCACCCGGTTTTCGCGGATATATTTGTCCGTCGCCTCGCGTGCGCCCTCGCACCAGCCGTAATCGTCGATGATCAGGATGCCGCCGGGAGTCAGGACCGGAAACAGATGCACAAGCTCGTGCCAGGTTGAACTGTACCAGTCGGTATCCAGCCGCAGCATCGCCGCTTCGCCCGGGATCACCCCGGGGATGGTTTGCTCGACCGGCCCCTTCACGAAAACCAGATTTTCTGCCGGATAGCCGGTCGCCAGCACATTGGCGCGCACATCATCGACCGTACCGCCAAATCCCATTGACTGGTTCTTTGACCGCGCTTCATCCCAGGTCTTCTGGTAATTCCGGCCATCCCAGTCGGTGTCCCGGTCTTCGGGACGGGTCATGCCCTCGAACGTGTCGTACAGATAGATTTTCCGCCCCGTATCGCCGAAACGCTGCAACGCCATCGCGATCAGCATCACCGAACCGCCACGCCATACACCGCATTCGACGATATCGCCGGGAACGCCGTTCTGCACGATATACTGGATTGCCTTGTACAGCTGGTAGGGTGCCTCGATCCCGCGCTCCACGGTCATTGTATAGGGTGCGATTTTCGGGAAAACCTGCATGAAGAACGCATCATCCGGGTCTTCGGCGCGGATATCCCGGTAGTCGACCTCGACCTGTTTGTTGATATTGACCTTTACCATCGCCGGCTCCCCGTATCCCGAATATTCGCAACAATACAGCTGCGTGCAGATTCACAGGTTTAGGCAGTCGCTTCAATCCCGATCTTGTACGGGCGGTCGCAACGCGCGATTCCCATCATCATGTAAATGCGCTACGCTGGCGGCCTCATGAAACCCTGCAGCAAGCTCCTCGATTGACCCGAAAACCCTCGATTATCGTCTCCGGCGCCGACGCCCCGTATTTCGGCTGGCTGAAAGATCTCTGGCTGTCCTGGAAAGGCACCGGCGCGGACAAGACGAGCGATTTCGGCGTTCTGGATCTGGGGCTGGAACCGGAACAGCGCGCCTGGCTGGAAGAACGAGACGTGACGCTGGTGACGCCGGACTGGCCGTACGAGAATCTGGAGGGCACCGCGCCGGAATGGTACAAGGCGATGGTCTGCCGCCCCTTCCTGCCCGAAATATTCCCCGGCTGGGATTACGTCTTCTGGATCGATGCCGATAGCTGGTTTCAGGATGCCTCGGTGCTGGACCTTTTCGTCCAGGGCGCGACGCAAGACGGCTTCTGCGTCGTGCCGGTCGTCGACCGGGCGTACAAGCCGCAATTCCAGGGCGGGCGCTGGTTCCTGAACTGGCAGAAATCCTGCATCGAAACCGGTTTCGGCGAAGAAACAGCGGAAAGCCTGTATCGCTTTCCGATCATATCCGCCGGCGCGATCTGCGGCGCGACGGCGGCGCCGCACTGGAAAGTCTGGCAGGATTATACGGAGCTGGCGGTGTCCCGGCAGGCCTATCGCGAAGCCGAACAGACCGCGCTTTGCGTAATGGTCCATCTGGGGTCGATGAAGGCGCATTTCCTGCCATCCTGGTGCCACTGGGTATGCAACATGGCCTTCCCGGCAATCGACCTGGAACAGGGGCTGTATGTCGAACCCCACCTGCCCCATACCCCCATCGGCATCATCGGCATGCCGGGCAATACGCGATCCGGCAGTTTCGACATGCCGACTCTCGACGGCGGGTTCGTGCATTCGACAGTCGGCTACGGCACAGCGAAAAAAATAGCGCGCGAGCGGCAGGAAGCGGCTGGAGAATCGCCCGATAATGGATGACGGCCTGCGCCTGCTCATCGACCTGCACCTGTGGTTTCTGGCAACCCTGTCGAAACCCTATGCGATGGGCGCTTTTTCGCTCATCCCCGTTGGCGGCATCGCATGCCTGATGATCGGCACCGTCTTCGGCCTCGCCCGGCCGCGGCGTTCCCTGCTGTTGTTCGTGCTGCCAGTCGCCATCAGCCAGGTTTTCCTGCTGGCCGTCGGGCCATTGAACAGCGCCTTTCCCGAAGGCGGCTACTGGATCGGGCTGGTGTTTATCGCCTCGCAGGCCGCCATCATCGGCACCGCCGTGATCCGCAACCGAACGGTCTGGATTCCCGCGCTGTGCCTGTCGGTATTCTGCCTGATCTACGCCTATTACATCCACTTTGCCGCCGCGACGATCCTGAACCGTCTTCCAGTATCCTGATCGGCGGTTCCACCGGAACCACAAGACGCAACCGCCCACCCTTTCGCCGCACCGGTGCGAAACGGGGAAACGCTTCCCCTCAGGCCACGGCCTCGATTTCGTTCGAACCTGTCGGCTGGAAGTCGCTGGCATAGGGGTCGCGGTCGGTCGGGGCGAGTTCGCTGGCCGGATCGCCGGCAATGCGGTTCGCCTGCAGGACACGGGCTTCATTGAAGTCGTAGGGCATGGCGCGATGCATCACGAAGCGGTTGTCCCAGACCACCAGGTCACCCACGGCCCATTGATGCGAATACACACGCGGCGGGCGGCAGGCGAAATCGACCAGTTCGTCCACAAGCGCCACAGCCTCTTCGTCATCCATACCCGGAATCCGGAAGATATGGCGGCCGATGCACAGCGACTTGCGCCCGGTAACCGGGTGGGTGCGGACCAGCGGGCGCAGCGGCGCGCCCTTGGTGTGGAAGCCATAGCCGGTACCGGTCGGGACCGCGTGACCGATTTTCGCCTGGCTGGCATAGAGCGAGTGAAAGCCGGACAGGCCGGCGATACGCTGTTTCATGGCATCGTCCAGCGCGTCATAGGCGGCGCGCGTATCGGCGAATTCCGTGCCGCCGCCGCGGGACGGAATCACATTTGCCTGCAGCAGCCCGGCCTTGGCTGCGAGCGGCATATAGGTACTGTCGAGATGCCAGCCCTCGTTGCCGCGCAACTGCTTGAAGCGGGTTTCCTCGGGCGAATAGACCTTCCCGTCTGCTTTTTCATTGCTGATATAGACCGTCTGGCCCGTGGCGCCGGGGCGGGTAACCTCGATCTCGCCGAAGCGGCACGCGAACGTATACTGGTCCTCTGGGCTGAGCCCCTGCCCCGGAAAGACCAGCACGCCGTGTTCGGGAAAGGCATCCTCGATGAACTTCCAGGTAGCGTCGTCCAGGGATGTCAGGTCGATGCCTGTGATTGTGGCGCCGAAAGAGGCGTCGCAAGGGGTAATGACGGGTTCCATAATAACCTCCCACAAGCTGCAGCACGTTAGAGTGGCACAGCATGGGCCCGGTTTCGCGGCATCGGCAAGCCCGGGGGCCGCCTGCCCCCATCCTCACACCGCGAGTGCCTGCGCGTCCTCCAGGAAATGCCGGTTGACCTTGCTGTCGGGACTGGCGGCAAGCCGTTCATTGGCCAGCGAGCGGGCAACGCCCGGCAGGCGGGCGCGGGTGGCGGCTTCGGTCAGGGTCCAGTCGACCAGATCACGCTGCGCGATGCTGCCGCCCATGCGCCATAGATCCACCCGCACGGGCAACAGCCCCGCGACCGCATCGGCATAGTTGCCGTCGGTGAAATCCGCCATTGCCTCGGTCACCGGCACCGCCAGCCGGGCATAGGCGGGCGCGATATCGCTGCCTTCCGCCGCCGTGGCGCGCATTGTGGCAAGGTGGCTTTCATAGGCCGAGCGTTCCCCGGCTCGCAGCGCCGTCATCGCGAAATGGATATCGTTGAACGGGCTGGTCCGGCCATTCGCCTTGTCCTGCCATAACGGGAACAGGCGCTGCCAGCGGTCGCCGGGTTCGCAGCCCAGCATTTCCAGCCGCCATAGCAGCGCCGTCGGGTTGCACATGCTGGTGCCGACCGGCCGGACCCATTCCGCAATTTCGTTATCGTAGAGGCCAAGGGCGGTATCCGTTTCGCCGAGCGCGACATGGAACAGCGACTTGTGCCACCAGATATGCACCCGGTTGGCATTTTCCGCCGTATCCCAGAGCGGCTGGCGGCTGTCCATCCAGGCGATTCCCTCATCGGGCCGGCCCGTCATTTCCAGCACATGGGACATGCCGTGATGTGGCCAGTAGCCATAGGGCTCGGCCTCCGCCGCTTCGCGCAGCATCGCCTCAGCCCGCACGTAATCGCCCGATTCTTCCAAACCGAAACCATAGAACGACAGCAGGATAGCGTAGCCCGGCTGGTTGTTGGACCAGAACGGCAGCGCCCGGGCCGACCGGGCCGCGGCATCGTGGAAGCGGCCCTGGAAATTATCCAGCCGCAGCGCCGCCTGATGCCCGACCAGATCCAGCGGATAATCCATCAGGTGCCGGTCCAGCACGGCGGTCGCGGCATGCCACCGGCTTTCCGACGCCAGCGCGACAGCTTCCAGATGCGCCTGTTCGCGGGCGTTCATGCTGTTGACGTCCATCCCCGCGACAAGGTCACGGGCGCGGGCGATAAGCGCCGGGTCATTGGACACCGCCAGCAGCCAGGCGCGCATCAGCCCGGCCATCTTGCAATCCGGCGATTCGGCTTCGGCCTGCGCCAGCAGGGCATTGACGTCGCCGTAATTCAGCGTGAAGGCGCGAACCGCCTCGTCGATAATCGCCGCCGCTGCGGTGCTCGCGCCCGCCAGCACATGTCCCTGTGCGTCCTTCGCCATGGTGTCCTCCCGTCACATTCCGTTTGCCGCATGCTATGGTGCCCGCTGCCGCAGCGCGGGGCAATAACCGACCGGAAATGAAAGGGCAACGGGATGAGCGACACCGTCTTGAAACGTATCGAAGGACGGGTCATGGAACTGACCCTGAACCGGCCGGATGTCGGCAATGCCTTCGATGAATCCATGGTCGAAGCCCTGCTCGACGCGCTCGATGCCATCGACGCGGAATCCTGTGACACGGTGGTGTTCCGCGCCAGCGGCAAGGGATTCTGCGGCGGGCTGGATCTGTCCGGGCTGGACCGCGAAACCGACGCCTCGCTGCTATGGCGCTTCGTGCGGATCGAATACCTGCTGCAGAAAGTCGCCGCCCTACCGCAGAACACGGTCGCGCTGGCGCATCGCTTCGCCTTTGGCGCGGGGGCGGACCTTTTCATGGCCTGCAACCGGCGGATCGCCGCGCCCGGCACGAAATTCGCCTTCCCCGGCGTGCGCTTCGGCATCATCCTCGGCACCCGGCGGCTCGCGCACAGCATCGGCCGGGAAGCCGCCCGCCGAATGCTGGCGGCAACCGCACCGATCCCGCTGGACGATGCGATCGCAGCCGGAATGGTCCACGAGACCGCAGCGGTCGAGGGCTGGCCGGCGCTGATCGCGGATATGGCGGTGGCAAAAACATCGCTGGACGCACGCATGGCACGGCTGGTCGCCGAACGGTTCGACCCCGGCAAGGATGACGAAGACCTCGCAGCCCTGGTCCGAAGCGCCGCCGAACCCGGCCTGAAGGACCGCGTGGCAACCTACGCCGCCGCCGTTGCCGCCGCGCGGAAGAAATAACCCGCCCCGGTTCACGCCCCGTCACCTGCGGATGTAGTGCAGATCCTGGAATTCCTAGCGGAAGGCGCTGACCTCTTCGGCGAGGTTTTTCGGATCATTCGATGCCAGCGCTCGGGCGATGAGCCTGGCCAGTTTCGGTGCGTGTTCGTCAGTGATGCCCCAGCGGACCAGTTCCGGCGTGCCGATGCGCAGCCCGTTCAGGTCGCCCTCGACTGGATCGAGCGGCAAGCCAATGCCGCAGGCGAGGAACCCGGCGCGGCGCAATTTCTTTGACGCCGTCTGCCCGCCGCCATAGGGGACGGCCTGCACCGCGAACTGGTGCGACTGCGTATAGCCGCCCGCCGTTTCGAACACCGGCACCCCGGCGGCGGCGAGTTCGGTGGCCAGCGCCTGCGCCAGCGACACCATCGCGGCGGCGTAAGCCGACCCGAATTCCTGCCAGTCCAGCATGGTCAGCGCCAGCGCCGCCGATTTCGCCGCGTCGAAATTCGCCGTCATGCCCGGGAAGGCGATGCGGTCGAGCCGCTCGGCGATGCCCGCGTCATTGGTGACGATCAGCCCGCCGGCCGGCCCGCCGAGGCTCTTGTATGTGCTCATGGTCATGAAATGCGCGCCCTCGGCCAGCGGGTCGGGCCAGGCGCCGCCGGCGATGATGCCGCATTGATGGGCGGCGTCGAACATCACCGTCGCCCCGACCTCGTCGGCAATCGCGCGGATCGCCGCGACCGGATGCGGGAACAGGTTCAGGCTCCCGCCGATGGTAATCAGCTTCGGCCGCACCCGCCGCGCCAGATCCGCCAGCGCATCGGAATCGACCGTGTAGCCGTCTTCGGCGACGGGCGCGGCGTGAATCTCCAGCCCGTAGAGCCCGGCGCAGCCGGCCTCGTGATGGGTACATGTCCGCCGATGGAAGCGGGCGGCGCGATGATCGCATCGCCCGGCTTGCAGGTCGCCATGAAGCCGTAAAGATTTGGCCAGCGCGCCCGAGGGCACACGGATTTCCGCAAAGCCCGCCCGGAACACTTCGGCGCAAAGCTCGGCGGCAATAACCTCGATCTCCTCGATCGCCTCCAGCCCCGTCTTGTATTTGTCGCCGGGATAGCCCAACGACGGCCGCGACCCCAGCCCGGCCGCCAGCACCGCCTCCGCCCGCGGGTTCATCACATTGGTTGCCGGGTTCAGGTTGAAACAGTCGCGCTCATGGATGGTGCGGTTCAGCGCGACGAGGGATTCGATGCGGGCTGCGTTTGGCCTCGGCGTTGCGGGCCATGCGTCTCTGCCGCGAGGCGCTGGATGTGCGATTCGCAAGAGGCGGGGGCCCAGGTGGCGGTGGGTGAGGCCTGTCATGTTGGCGTCTCTCTCGAGTGTCTAGGAACAGCAGCATAGTGACTATGCGGCAATGCAATATTTGCTTTGTCACTTCTAGTCAAAAGTTGGCTTGAGTTCTGGACGTTGGTTCACCCTACCAAGACAACACAACACTAAGTTCGCAGAAAGCAGAACCTGTCCTCAAATACTTATGTCTTTAATTAAGGCCAAAATCAGGACCAAATTCAAACCAATTCATTGTTGCGTTTTATAAAAAATTCCCGTCAAAATAGAATATTAAAAGGGGGTGAAGAAAATGAAATGGATAGTGACAAGTATATTTCGAGGCATTGAGGCTGCCAGACCCAATTTCTTTTCTATATATAAAACTCTATTGACAGAACAATATGATGCGTTAACTGAAGAAAATAAGAAAAAATTTCGTCTCGCAATTATTATAACAGTTGCGATTGACGGAATTAGAGCTATTTTAGGGCCAGTAATTTATTTTTGCAATAATTGGTTATTTTTCGTTACCAATTTTACATTGGAAATGAAAATTCTGAACTGCAGAGATTTGGATCAATTTGGATAATAGCTAGTGTCATTATAATCGCATTTGATGTTTCAAATTTTTCAATATTTAATATACGATCAAGTTTAGAATTTCCTTTTATACCCAATACAATATCTGACTATGCGAAGGAATTGTGGGCCAAATGGAAAACTATTTATGACAGAATTCGTCGAATTTTTGAAGTTTTTACATTGTTATTTGGAACATTTCTATCTGGTTATGGAGATTATGTCACTTCGTGGCGTCCGCCAGAAAATTTTGGATATTAATTAACATAATGTAGTAAGGTTTTCGTTTATTAAAAATTTCTTTTGTTGATTTTAGAAAATAAAACCGTTCACTGTCGAATAATGTTGCGGCCTATATTTTGTTTCTCATACGAGAAACTTTAATCAGATATAAAAGTGATTAATAAGTGAAACGCATGGCAAGTCTCAATGACTTGCCGTGAAGCCAATTCTTGGCCATTCAGAATACACCGCCTTGACGTTAGAGGCGCTGCGCCGATAAGTATCGAGATACATCCTTTTCGGTGGGGGAGACATGAGAGAGGAATCCGAGGTCGGACTGACGGAAGCCGAGCGGTACGACCTGCAGCGCCTCGCCGGAATCATGATACCCGCCGACGCCGCGTATGGCGTGGTGGGGGCGGATGACGATCTGATCTTTGCGGATATCCTGCGCTCGCTGGGGCGGGACCTGGAAGCGGTACGCACCGCCCTCGCCCGCCTGCGCGATCTGGCTGGCGGGGATTTTGCGGCGCTGGACGAGGCGGCAGCGGAGTCGGCCGCCATGGTGCTGCTGGGCAAGCAGGACGCCGTCACCTTCGCGCTCGGGCGGGCGGTGCTGCAGTGTTATTACCGCGACGACCGGGTGATTGCCGCGCTGGGGCTGGAGGCGCGGGCGCCGTTTCCGCGTGGTTACGAGCTGCCGCAGGGCGATTTTTCGCTGGTCGAGGCGGTGCGCGGGCGGGCGCGGATGTGGCGCGACTTGGACGGTACGGGCGACGGCACCGGCGACGGCGCCACCGACGCGAAAGGGGGCTGAGCATGGCGGAGAATTCGGCCCACAGCACCCCGCGCCCCACCGACGAGAAGGTCGATGTGCTGATCATCGGGTCGGGGGCGTCGGGCGCCGCCGTGGCGTGGAGCCTCGCCGATACGCGCATGCGCATCCTGTGCCTGGAGCAGGGCGACTGGATGAAGCCAATCGACTTTCCCAGCAATGGCCGCGACTGGGAGGCGCGGCGCTATTCGGATTTCGATTCCTCGCCCAACCGGCGCGGGCGCGACACCGACTATCCGGTCAACGATGCCGACTCCATCATGAAGGTGGCGAATTTCAACGCGGTCGGCGGCGGCACGGTGATGTACACCGCCCACTTCCCGCGCCTGCACCCGTCCGACTTCCACGTGAAGACGCTGGACGGGGTGGCGGATGACTGGCCCGTCGATTACTGGACGCTGGAGAAATACTTCGCCGAGAATGACCGCATGATGGGCGTGGCCGGGCTGGCCGGCGACCCGGCGGTGCCCGCGCATACGCCGCCGATGCCGCCCGTGCCGCTGGGCCGGACCGGCACGCGCTATGCGCAGGCGACCAACAATCTCGGCTGGCACTGGTGGCCATCGGACATCGCGATTGCGACCACGGAATATGAGGGGCGGGCCGCCTGCATCAATCTGGGCCATTGCACGCCCGGCTGCGCGCAGGGGGCGAAGGCGAGCACCGACATCACCTACTGGCCGCAGGCGCTGCGCGCGGGTGTGGAACTGCGCAGCCGCTGCCGGGTACGGGAAATCACCACGGGCGCGGACGGCATGGCCACGGGCGCGGTGTATTACGACCCGGACGGGGTCGAACGCTTCCAGCCGGCGGAGCTGGTGATCATGGCCGCCAACGGCGTCGGTACACCGCGGCTGCTGCTGAATTCTGCCGGCGGGGCGCATCCCAACGGCCTTGCCAATTCATCGGGGCTGGTGGGCAGGAACCTGATGATGCATCCCTGGCCGATGGTCACCGGTTATGTCGATGAGGAAATGGACGGCGACCGCGCGCCGCAGACGGTGATGTGGAGCAAGGAATTCTACGAAACCGACCCCGCGCGCGGCTTCCTGCGCGGCTACACCCTGCAATACAGCCGCGGCACCGGCCCGGTGAACGAGGCGCTGCTGGCATTGGGGCGCGGGCTGCTGCCCTGGGGCCGCGACCATCACAAGGCGTATCGTTCGATGCTGTATCGGCGGCTGCAGATCGGCGTCGCCTGCGAGGACCTGCCGGAAGAACACAACCGCGTCACGCTGGACCCGACACTCAAGGACAGCCACGGCATCCCCGCACCGCGCATCGACTACACGCTCAGCGAAAACACCCAGGCGATGATGGAACACGGCATCGCCCGCGCGACGGAAATTCTGGAAGAAGCGGGGGCGGCGAATATTTCGTCTTCGACCACGGCGCTGAACTATCCCGGGCACCTGCTGGGCACCGCGCGCATGGGCACCGATCCGGCGCGCTCGGTCGTGAACGAATGGGGCCGCTGCCACGACGTGAAGAACCTGTTCATCGTCGACGGCAGCATCTGGGTCACGTCGGGCGGCGTGAACCCGACCAGCACGATCCAGGCGCTGGCGCTCTATATCGCCGACTGCATCAAGCAGCGGCTGGCCGACGCGACGCTGTTCGATGGAGGGGGAGGCAACTTTTAGTCATCCCATGAAAAATTACGAGCACATCAACTCGACAGGAACGAGACTGTCCTTCGGGCAATTCTTTAAAAACCATGTGCTTAATGGGACAGTCTTCTGTGCCGCAATAAAGGCGGCATTTCTTGAATTTTTATGGCCGTTCGGAGCCATCGTATTCGTATTCTTCTCGTCTTACGACACGGAAATTATTCCAAAAATCATCATATTCAGCATTGTTGGTATAGTCGTTTTATCCCATATGTTTTGCTTAATTATCTGGTCTCTTTTGCAAGGCTTCGAAATCCGAAAACCCTGGAAGCATTTTTAAATCTAAGTGCCCGTCACCAAGGAAAAAAGATTGGAGGCTTCCTTTAAGAGAAGCGATTCGAGTAAGGCCCGCTCCAATTCACTTCAGGAAAACGGGTTGAGAACGACCACGCCGAGCGCATTAAAATCCCGGACGTTCCGGGTGACGAGCGTCAGGTCGTGCACCAGCGCCGTCGCGGCGATCATGGCGTCTTCCAGCAATGTATCCGATTTCCGGTGCTTGAGTTGCGCCCATCGGCGAAAGGCGGCGGCATCCATGGGGAGAATGCCATATGCGGCGCCGACCTGGTCGAGCCATGCCTCCAGTTCCCTTGCCTTGGCGTCGTCCTGCTCCCGCGTGATTTCGATACCCGCCTGGATTTCCCCGATGGTGACGGCGGACAGGAACAGGTCATTCGCCGACACGTCCGCGATCCAGTTCAGCACCGCACCGTGCGGTCGGGGACGGCGCAGCTCCGAGACAACGTTGGTATCGAGCAGATACACGAAGACTACCGGAAATCCGGCGGAGTGCGATGCTGGTGCGGTTTGCGCAGCGGGGTAAGCGCCTCCGTCCGCGCTTCCGGCGCGAGCAACAGGGTCTTGAGGTCGGGCGTGGCGAGTTTCTCCATGCGGCGCCAGTGGTCGATGGGCACAAGCACGGCGGCCTCCTTACCCCGCTTCGTTACGACCTGCGGCCCTTCGGCGAGCGTTGCGTCGAGAAAGGCGCTGAAATGCGCTTTTGCGTCCTGAACCGGCCATGTCTTGCCCATGGATTCCTCCGTCACAGATTACTTCTGACTAGATATATGACCATTTGAGGGAATCGACAAGGGCAACAATGTCGCAATCCATTCCGATCACGCAGGACGTTTGGATGCCAGACCAACGCCCCTACCCGTTCTCCTGCGTCGCCGTCCGGTAGATCGTCGCCGCGCGTTCCTCTACCGGGCCGCCGCTGCCATCACTGCCTCCTGGTCTTCCGGCGCGTAGAAGAAGTCGCCGGGGCGGTAGTCGTGGCCGAGGTCGCCGAGCAGGCGGCGCTGGCGCGGGGTGCATTTGTCGAACAGCGTGGTGTAGGGGCCCGGCGAAATCGTAGGGCCGCATGAACATCTGGCAGTAGTTGTACAGCAGCGTCTTGCGCGCATTGCCGGATTTGTTCGGCGACGGACCGTGCCAGATCGCGTGCGGGAAGACATAGGCGTCACCCGCCTTGCCCAGCAGGGGCACCGCGCCCGCCGCGTGCGGGTTGGGGATGCGTTCGGCGCGGGTCCGGGAAGGGGCGCATATGGCTGCCGGGGAAGACGGTGAAATTGCCGCTGTCCGGTTCGGTCACATCGGTCAGCAGGTACATCACCTTCACCGCCAGCGGGCGGCTGGTTTCGGTCACACGGATCGACCGCTGCGCCTCGCCACCATCGGTATGGGTATAGCCGGGGAACTGATCGGTGGAGGCGCGGACGATGGCCTGGCTCATCGAGAACTGGATATAGGGGCCCATCAGGTCGAGGATCAGATCGAAGATCGCGGGCCGGTCGATCAGGTCGATAAAGGCCTGGTGGTAGGGCAGCAGGTCGCGCCGATCCATGAAGCCGTCGATGTTCTTATCCGCATGCGGCGCCCAGCCGTAATGGGCCACGCGCAGTTCCTTCGGCGCGGGCTCGTAACCGGGCTGCTGGCGCACGTCGTCCAACTGGTCTGAGAAAAATTCAACCTCCGCCGGGCTCAACGCCCCTTCAAGCTGCAGGTAACCGTCGACCGCCCACTGCTCGCGCTGCAGGTCGGTCAGAACTCGTGTGGTATTGGCCAGCATGGATGGGCTCCCTCCCGGTTGCGACGCGAAAACGGTACCACCACGCCGCCGCACCGAAAAGCCCTCTACCGGCATTTGGTTGGGGTGGGCTTCAGCGACCATCGCGTTTCAGGCAATTACCCGGCTTTGCCAAGCGCAGCATGCAGAACGCGGCCAGCGCCGCGAGGCTGAGACCGGACGAGACATACAGTGCGCCCGTGCCGATTTCATCGATCAGGAAGCCGAACATCAGTGGCGCGGCGGCCTGCCCGGTCCGCGCCGGGGCGCCGAGCAGCCCCAGCCGGTAGCCGTAATTTTTCCGGGCCGAAAACCGCCAGCGGCACCGTGCCGCGCGCGATGGTCAGGATCCCGTTGCCCGCCCCGTGGAAACAGCGCGAAGCCATAGGGGAATGTACCGCCCAGTACAAACAGCAACCCGACCCCAACGGGATGCGCCGCCGCCGCCAGCCGGGCGGTGACCAGCGCATGAAACCTGCTGAGGAAGCCGGCTTCCAGCAGCCGGGCCGCGACCTGCGCCGGGCCGATCATCGCGCCGGCCGCGATGGCCTGCGCCGTGGTCGCGCCCGCCGTTTCCAGCATACGCGGCAGATGCACCGCCATGGCCGCGGGTAACGATCCAGGCGCAGCGAAGGCAAAGCCCAGCAGCCACATCGACCGATCCATCGGATATGCGGCTTGACCGGCTTGCTGCCATCCGCCGCCGCGACGGGCGGTTCCGTCTTCGGATCAGGAATCGATTGAGCGGCAGACCGAGCAGGATATTCGCCGCCGCCCAGACAAGGCAGGTATCCCGCCAGCCGATTTCCGCCAGCCCCCAGCTGGTCAGCGGCCAGCCGATAGTGCTGGCGAAACCGGCGATCAGGGTGATACCGGTGATCGCCTTGCGCGCCTGATCGCCATAAATCCGGCCCAGTGCGGCAAAGGCGGAATCGTAACAGCCCCAACCCCATGCCGACACCGAGAATCAGCCAGGCCGCCCAGACCATTTCCAGCGACTGCGCCAGCGCCAGCACAACCAGCCCGGTGGCGATGACCACGCTGGAGGCGGACAGCACACCGCGCCCACCGAAGCTGTCGATGGTTCTCCCGATGCGCGGGCCCATCAGGGCAGAAATCAGCAGCGAGGCCGAAAACGCGCCGAACACCCAGTTGCTGTCGAAGCCGATATCCTGCGCAATCGGCACCGCCAGAATGGCGATGAGGTAATAGCTGGAGGCCCAGGCGAGCGTCTGCCCGGTGCCAAGGACAATGATGGTGCGGCGCAAGTCTGTCTGCCGCGTCGGCGGCGGATGGATCGACGGCGCGGTTCACCGTCCTGATTATGGCTGTCATAAGCGTCGGCGAATTTAATCGATTTCATCCTCCTTCAAAATAACCGCTGCGCACCCCGAAAAAGGGTTTGCGGATCGTCGACGCCGGGTGGTGCTGCACCGGTCTCGCGGAAGGCTCGTGCCGCCAGCAGGCAGCGCCGCCGCGTGCGTGTGATCATCAGATCGGAGGGCGCCAGATGTTCGAATGAATGGTCGGTCACCGGCCCATGCTTTCGGTCACCGCCTGATCCTGCTGGTGGATATTGGCAATGCCGGTAACAGCGCGCCGCTCTGCTGCAATTCGCGGTCAATCTGCCAGTCGTTGGATTCATTGCCGGTGATACGCCAGCGCCGAACCAGTCCGTCGTATTGGGCTGGTAGTCATGATGCGGGCGGGGCGCGCCCGAGCTTGCCATTGCGCAACGGCGGCCGTTCCCGGTTGCCGCCCGACGTGCCCGCCTTCCAGTAAACATAAATGAACATCGTGTGGGTATCATCCAGCGGCACCCAGGCGCGGGCATGCACTTGATTGTCGAACGCGCCCTGCGGCGTCTGCGTCAGAAGGGAAGATGTAATTGGCGACACGCCAGTAATTCGCCCCGGCGCGCATTGCCGGTACGCACCGTAGCTGGTGCCCCAGGGCCGTATCGGCCACGTCGAAGCGCGGCGCGCGGTCGTTGACCGTCTGGTTGAAGGGGTGGTCTTCAGGCACATCGTCGGGACCCACATGGCCGACATGCAGGAAGCCGAAATGCGAGGTATCGATATCCCCTTCAAGGGCCTGCATCCAGTTGCAGTCGCGCAACACGAAATTGATCCCCACCTCGCCATCCGGCACCAGGGTTGATTCCATCGCCGGCAGGGGGCGGGGCCTGTTCGCGCGGCCCCATATAGACCCAGATCAGCCCGTTGCGTTCGTGCACCTTGTAGGCTTTCGCGCGTACCTTCTGTTTGAAATCCTGTTCCGGGCGCAGGTTCGGCATGTCGACGCAATTGCCTTCCGCGGTCGAACTTCCAGCCGTGATAGACACAACGGATGCCGCCTTCCTCGTTCCGTCCCAGGAACAGAGAGGCGCAGCGATGCGGGCAGCGATGATCCATCACGCCGACCTTGCCCTCCGTATCGCGGAAGGCGATCAGCCGTTCGCCCAGCAGGACAAGCCGCATCGGGCTGCCATCGGCTTCCAGTTCGTCGGATTTTGCCGCCGGAATCCAGTACTGGCGCATGAAATCGCCCATCACCGTGCCGGGTCCGACACGGGTCAGGTCTTCGCTGTCTTTTGCTGTCGTCATCGCAATTCCCCCGCCACACCATAACACCGCTGCCAAGGCGATTTTCATCCGGGGCGCGGCATGCCTATCATAGAACCAGAATGACCGAACCGAAAACCGCCGGTGCGACGCCGCCCGGCAACTGACATATGGGGGAAGACCATGCCGACGATTCAAGCCGACCGACTGAGGACCATCGCCACCAGATTGCTGGAAGGCGCCGGCGCCCCGCCAGCGAGGCCGCCACCGTGGCGCGCCATGTCATCAACGCCAACCTGGTCGGGCATGATTCGCACG
>CALSRA010000051.1 GCA_943788635.1 uncultured Alphaproteobacteria bacterium
AGCGCGGCCACGGCGGCATCACGGGTCATTCCGGTCAGCCGGTTGTCGCCGGTCACGCAGAGCACATGCCTGCACATGCCGGAATTCACCAGCGCGGCTGCCTGCATCACCATCATCGATCCCGTTGCCCCGCCGGCATGCAGTCCGGCATTGAAGTTCGGATCCACGCCCAGATATTCGCAGAAGGCGGAACTCAGCATCGGATAGGTTTCGGTCAACGCATAGGCGCAGAGCACGCCATCGATATCGCCGCGTTCCAGTCCCGCATCATTCAGCGCGCCAAGTGCGGCCTCGGTGTGCAGCGACATGCAGGTGCTGCCGGCCACTTCGCCGACTTTCGTATTGTGGACGCCGGTAATGGCTGCGTGACTAGTCATCGCCGCCGACCTCCTTTTCAAGCTGGTTCCAGTCGAAGGGCAGCGGTTCCTTGGCGATGAACCGCCGGGTCGCTTCCTTGTGGTAGTCGGAATGCATGGCCACGCCCTGCGCGAAAGATTCCAGCTCACCGAGCGCTTTCTGGTCCATATGGAAGGCGTTATTGAGAATGTTCTTCGACATGCCAATGGCTTCGCGCGACGCATGGCGGAATCGGCCGGCAAATGCCTTTGCCTGGGTCAACAGGTCGTCCGACGGGTGGATCGCCTTGACGATCCCCAGTTCCTTTGCTTCCGCGGCATCGAAGGTGCGGGCGGTAAAGATCAGGTCCTTGGCCGCCTGCAGCCCGACGATACGCGGCAGCAGGAAAAACCCGCCCGCATCCGGCACCAACCCGATCCGCCCGAACACGGCGCAGAAACGGGTGCGCGGTGTTGCCAGCACGAAATCCGCTGCCAGCGCCAGGTTTAGCCCGGCCCCGAAGGCCGGTCCGTCGACCGCGGCGATCACCGGCAGTTCCAGGTTGACCAGTTCCGGCAGCCAGACATGGATGTTCTGGATCCGCTTGCGGGCGTTCTGCACCGTGCTGCGCGCGCCGGTCATGCCCTTGATGTCGCCCCCGGCGCAGAAGGCGCTACCCGCCCCCGTGATGATGGCGGCCTTCAGGTCCGGATCGTTGCGCATGACCATGACCGCGTCGGCCAGTTCCTCGCGCATCTGGATGTCCAGCGCGTTGCGTGCCGCCGGCCGGTTGAGTGTGACAGTGACGATTTCGTCCTGGACCTCGTATTTGATGGCTTCGTAGGTCATGTGAGCATTCCGGTATTGTGTGAAAGGGAAGTCGTAAGGGTATAGTTGCCGGGTCAGTCCCGGTAGCGGGCGTAACGGAGTGTAGAGGATCAATATGGCCGACGGAAAGATGCTGGAGGGAAAAGTCGCGGTAGTGACCGGGGCAGGGCGTGGAATCGGGCGCGGCTTTGCCATGCTGATGGCGTCGCAGGGCGCCAAGGTTGTCGTCAACGATATCGGTGGTTCGGTCGAGGGCGAGGGGCAGGACAGCGGCCCGGCCTATGAGGTCGTCAACGAAATTCGCGGCGCCGGCGGTGAAGCGGTGATGAACGCCGATAGCGTTACCGATTGGGACGGCGCGCATCGTATCGTGCAGCAGGCGGTCGACGAATTCGGCAAGATCGATATCGTCGTCAACAATGCCGGCATCCTGCGCGACCGGATCTTCCACCGCATGACCGAGGAAGACTGGGACGGCGTTATCAATGTTCATTTGAAGGGCAGCTTCAATGTCAGCGGGCGGCGGCCGACCATTTCCGGGCGCAGGAATCCGGCTGCTTCGTCCACATGACCTCGACCTCGGGGCTGATCGGCAATTTCGGCCAGGCGAATTATTCCGCCGCCAAGCTGGGCATCGCCGGGCTGTCGAAATCGATCGCGCTGGATATGTCGCGCTTCAACGTTCGGTCCAACTGCATCACGCCGTTCGCGTGGAGCCGCATGATCGGGTCGATCCCGCAGAACACCGAAGCGGAACGCGAACGCGTCGCCAAGATCAAGGAAATGACCCCGGAAAAGATCGCCCCGATGGCGGTATTCCTGGTCAGCGATGCGGCATCGGATGTCACCGGGCAGATCTTCGGCGTGCGCAACAACGAAATCTTCCTGATGGGTCAGTCACGGCCGATCCGTTCCGTGCATCGCGGCGAGGGCTGGACGCCCGAACTGATCGCCGAACACGCCTATCCGGCGATGAAGCCGCATTTCTACGGGCTCGACCGGTCCGAAGACGTGTTCAGCTGGGATCCCATCTAGAAAGGAAAACCCGGTATGAACGGCACGGTCACGGCGGTCAGCCGCAGTCCGGAATACAGCTTCTCCAAGCCCAACGCGGACAGCATTACCTTGCTGGAAGGGTTGGGCGTGGAGGGCGATTCGCATCTCGGCAAAACGGTCCGGCACCGGGCGCGGGTGAAGCTGGACCCGACCGTGCCGAACTTGCGGCAGGTTCATCTGATCCATGCCGAGTTGTTCGATGAGCTGCGGGCGGCGGGTTTCGACCTGACCCCCGGGCTGATCGGCGAGAACGTCACCACCAGCGGAATCGACCTGCTGGCCCTGCCGACCGGCACCAAGCTGCATCTGGGCGATGCGGCGGTGATCGAGGTAACGGGGCTGCGCAACCCATGCCTCCAGCTCGACCGGCTGATGCCGGGGCTGATGAAGGCTACCCTGCCGCGCGACGCGGACGGCAAGCTGGTCCGCAAGGCCGGGGTGATGAGCGTGGTGTTGACCGGCGGCGTGGTGCGGCCGGGCGACACAATCCGTATCGAATTGCCGCCCGAACCGCATACACCGCTGGAGCCGGTCTAGAGCGCCGCGATCACCATGATCTCGATGCTCAGCTTCGGGTTGGCCAGCTTGGCCTCGACCGTGGCGCGCGCCGGCGGGTTGGCGGGGTCGATCCACTTGACCCAGATTTCGTTCATATCCGCCCAGGTGCCGATATCGGTCAGCCAGATTTCCGCCGACAGGATCTTCGACTTGTCGGTACCGGCCTCGCCCAGATACTGGTCGATCTTGTCGAGAATCCTGCTGGCACTGCCCCTGCACGTCGAGCGAGGTATCGCTGGCGGTCAGCCCTGACAGGTAAACCGTATCGCCGTGCACGACGGCCTTGCTCATCAGCTTGTTGGTGTCGATCCGTTTGATGGCCATGATGGCGCCTCCCTATATATAATGGATTTCATTGTATGAATTAGTACGCGGCACGAGCCGCCGGAACAAGACGGAAGGAACCGCAACGGTGATCGAACAACTGGCGGAACGGGCGAACGCGGATGACTGGCTGGTTCATCGCGGCCGGCGCATCAACCTGAAATTCCTGCTTGGCATCGGCGGCACCGATTACATCGTCGCCATTCGTGATGGCCGGATCGATTCGGTAAGCCCCCGGAAACTGCCGACCGACACGGGCGCGTTTTCGATCCGCGCGGCCAACGATGTCTGGGCCGATTTCTGGTTGGCCGAACCGCCGCGCGACCGGCACGATGTCTTCTCGATGGTCGCGGCGGGGCTGGCGACGCTGGATGGCGAGCTGCTGCCGCTGATGCAGAACCTGCAATATTTCAAGGACCTGCTGGCCGCCCCTCGCGCCGCAGCGGTGGAGGCGTAAGCTATGGTCGAATTCGAACCCATCACCGGGCGCTACTTTACCATGCAGGTCGCGGGCGAAGACGTGCGCGTCTATGTCGAGGAAGCCGGCTCCGGCATCCCGCTGGTCTGCCTGCACACCGCCGGCGCCGACAGCCGCCAGTTCCGCCACCTGCTCTGCGATCCCGCGGTGACCGAACATTACCGCGTGCTCGCCTTCGACATGCCCTGGCACGGCAAGTCCAACCCGCCGGTCGGCTATCAGAACCGCGATTACCAGCTCACCACCGGCCTGTACCGCGAAACCGTCAACGCTTTTTGCGCCGCCATGGAACTCGATAACCCGGTGGTCATGGGCTGCTCGATGGGCGGACGGATCGTGCTGCATCTGGCGCTGGAACAGCCGGATGATTTCCGCGCCGTCATCGCGCTGGAAGGGGCAGACCGGCTGGAACCCTATTACGACACCGACTGGCTGAACCGCCCGGACATCCACGGCGGGGAAATCGCCGCGGCGTTTGTGTCCGGCCAGGTCGCGCCGCAAAGCCCGGACGAATTCCGCCACGAGACCCTGTGGCATTACAAGCAGGGCGGCCCGGGCATCTTCAAGGGCGACCTGTATTTCTACTGGACCGACGGCCATTTCGACGACCGCTCGGCGCAGATCGACACCAGCCGCTGCCCGGTCTACCTGATGTCCGGCGAATACGACAGCTCCTGCACGCCCGAACGCACCGAAGCCACGGCGGGGCGCATCAAGGGCTCGAAGGCCAAGGTGATGGCGGATATCGGTCATTTCCCGATGTCCGAAAACCCCGAACTGTTCCGCCGCCACTTCATGCCGGTGCTGGAGGAAATTCGCAAGACGGGCGGGTGAGAAGGCGCGTTTCGGTTTGCATTGATTGACATTCATTGGCATCGAAGCCCCCGCCTCACCCCGACCCTCTCCACCCCCGGGGGTGGAGAGGGGGCGCAGAATGCCCACACGCCGTCTTCTGGAACCCTCTCCCCCCTTGAGGAGGAGAGCATCTGTGTCTCGAGTCAAGGGGCATCGGGTGCCCAGGGTCGGTTTTCCCTGACGAGTGTATTGGCGAGGATGACGAGTTTTCGCATGACAGCAGTCAGGGCGAGTTTCGGCTTCTTGCCCCTGTTCTTCAGCCTTTCATAGAAGGCCTTAATCTCGGGATTGCAACGCACAGCGGCAATCGCAGCCATGTAGAGGACGGCGCGAAGGGGCGCACGTCCGCCCTTGATGATGCGGCGTCCCCGCATGGCGCCGCTGTCCCAGTTCATGGGTGCGACGCCGAGCAGGGCGGCGATCTGGGTTCGCGAGCAGGCACCGAGTTCCGTCAGTTCGGCGATCATGGTCGTGGCGGCAACGGATCCGACACCGGGAATGGAGGTGAGGATATTGAACAGGCTGGCCATCGCCGGGTCGGCTTCGATGGCGTTGCTTATGCTGATCGCCATTGCCTGGATATGGCGCTTGAGCATGGCCATCCGGGCGCGCAGCTGCCGGGCCACCAACCCGTGTTCGGCCGTCATCAGGCGATTGCCGAGGGCGCTGGCCTCCGCCACGGTGGCCCGTCTCGCGGCCACCAGCTCGCGCAGTGCCGCGACCGTTTTGGGCGGCGGCGGGGTGATGCGGGGACGCAGGGCCTGGCCGAACAGCGCCAGCGTCCGCGCATCGATGGCATCGGTCTTGGCGAGATGCCCCATGGCGTCAGCCAGCTTGCGGGAGCGGTACGGGTTGACGACAGCCACATCGTAGCCTGCTTCGTGCAGACGGCGATGCACCGCTCGATGCCATTTCCCCGTCGCCTCGACGACAACCAGCCTGACCGCGACCGGCAGGGCCGCGAGACGGCGCAGGAAGGCGGCGATGCCACAGCGGTCATTGCTGACACGCCATGTTTCATCACAGGGATGGATATGGACATCGAGATGGCTTTTGCAGACATCGATACCGATGTAAGTTTCCTCACTCGGGACGTGTTCGGACAGTTCCTTACCTTGCATACGGGACCTACTCCCTATCATCTGTTCAGGACCGGGACCGAAAAGGACGACGCAACCACGCTCTCCTACGGCGCTTCTTCGCCAAGGGTTGGGACGGTTCGCGTCGCCCGCCCCGGGATGGCGGCCACCATCCCGGGGCATTATCACGTTGCTCTAAAAAACAACGCATCCGCAACATGCAAGGGCAGGGTGAGGAGGTGGGCCTTGCCGTCGCTCGCGCCGCCTAGTTCGTCGCCGCCGTGGGCGGGCGTTTTACCAGGGCCCAGGTGTTCGGGACCGCGCCGATTGGCATCTCGATCAGCACGGGGCCGGCGGTTGCAAAGGCCGCGCCCTGTTCGTGCCGCGTGTGGATTAGCCGGACCTCGTTGCGCGCCTCGTACAGCGCGTCGAAGGTATTGTCGAGCTGCACCCCCGGCAGGCCGAACACGGTATCGACCCCGTGCTGTGTCAATGTTCCCACGATGGCCTGTCCGCCCGTCATTTTCGGCACTGGCCCGTTTCCTTCCCTGCTGGGCATGGCGCGATGCTCCCGCCGGCGAGGACGGGATCGTTGATTGCGGGGCTAGGGTTTCGTGTTCGATGCCCGAAATCTAGTACCGTCACGGCGGCACCCGCGGGCCGGGAGATCGATTCTGGATGACTCGCGGCAAAGCTGCTTAACTGTGGGTGGCTACGACGGAGGGAGAAGCCGGTGCGTATCATGTCACGACCAAGTCTGTTGCTGCTGTGCGGATTCGCGTTGTTGCTGGCCGCGGGCTGCGCCAATCGGACGCCCAAGTGGGTGATTGATCCGATCGTTTTGGGCCAGATTCTGGCGCGCGCGATGAAACCCGGCGACGTGATTCTGCATGATGCGGGAACGATTGTTATGGGGCCGCGGACCGCCGAGGAACTGGTGTCGGGAATCGAAAAACAATTCGCGGACAATTCGCAGCAGGACCTGGTAGGGGTGCTGCGGAAGCTTCAGGAAACCCGGAACCTTGAAGAATGGACGCTGCCCGTCGCGACCCGTTTTGCGGTCAAGGCGGAAAAACTGCCCCAGCTCTGCGACAGTTATGTGCGTAATTTTGTGCTGCTGCGGCTTCGGGGGCTGCCCAGGAAACTGAAGAAAATTTAGCTCGACGCGCAGCGCGAAAGCGGCGAAGCCGTGGGGACGTGCAGCTTCAAGGTGATCAAGGGCGGCATCATCTCGAATCAAACCGGTGAGCGGGTCCGGTTTTCGGGAAAACTGTTTTTCCTGGATCTGGGTTCACACGGCCGGGTGCATCTCGGCATGATGCTGAAGGCGCGCCAGTTGGAGCTGCAGAAACCTGTTCAGGAATTCCTGCTGATCGTGCCCGAGGACAAGGGGGACAGTCTGAACCTGTCGCATATTGTCGATGCGGCGGCGAAGCAGCTTTACGAAAAGATCGGCCGGGAATGGACCGTCGTCTTTACGCTCGCCACGCGCAAGGGCACCGGGAACGGGTTCCGGACGCTCGGGTTGCGGCGCAACGCGCTTCCGATGGCGAATGGCGACATCATGCAGCTTGAATCGCTCAAGGTGCGTATCGGCCGCAGCGGCCCGGTGGGCAGCGCCCTGTCCCCCGCCGAGACCCATGTTGTTCTGGAGGTCGCCAACAAGGCGCTGGCGCAGCATATGAAGGCGGGAACACTGAAAGAATATCGTGACGGCGATTTCAAGCGTGACAGCCGCGCGTTCCTGGATGCGGCCGGGAAATACGCGGCGGATACCATGGGCATCGGCAAGGTGACCATCATATCGAGCGTCGGCGAAATCGGCGAAAAGGGCCAGGTGAAGCTGAGCATCCCCGCAGTCTTTGCAAAGCGGGGCAGTGAATGGGTCTTCATACCACCCAAGAAAACGCTGCTGCCGAACAATCCGGAAGACAATTCTCGCCCGTCTATTTAAGAGCGCGTCCCCGTCAGCGTCCGGCCTGCGCCTGATACAACGCCAGCGTCTGCGCGATGACGATGGCTTCGGCGAATTCGGTTTCGGCGGCGTGCCGTGCGGCGTTGCCGAGACGGGTGCGCAAGGCCGGGTCGGCCGCGAGTTTCTCCAGCGCGTCGGCCAGCGGTTCGATACTGCGCAGCGGCACCAGCAAGCCGGTTTCGCCGTCGCGGCAAACCTCGCGGCAACCGGGCACGTCGGTTGCGACCATCGGTAACCCGGCGGCGGCGGCTTCGAGTAGCGATTTCGGCAAGCCCTCCCGGTAGGACGGAAGCACCGCGATATGCGCCGCGGCGTAGGCCCCGGCGATGTCGCGGCTGGGGCCGGCAACCTCGACCACGCCCTCATCGGCCCATGCATCCAGCGTGGCCTGCGGGATGGCGGCGGGGTTGTCGTCGCCGGGGCCAACCAGCCGGATGCGGATCGCCACGCCGCGTGTCTTCAGCAGCCGGGCCGCCTCGACCAGCTCGCCGATGCCCTTGTCCCACAGCATGCGGGATACGCAGATCGCGAGTGGCGGGTCGGGCGGTTCATTTGCTTGCGGGCGAAAGGTTTCGATATCGACGCCGGAGCCGCGAATGATGGTGATGCGCTGCGGGGCGACGCCGATGCGGTCGGTGAACAGCGCGCGGTCGTCCGGGTTCTGCACGATGACGCGGCTGGCCGGGCGGTTCAGCAGGAAGCGGAACAGCCCCGCGATCACCGGGCGCAACAGTCGCGCAAACAGCCCGTTGGAAATGAAGACAAACCCCATCCCGGCAAAGGCGTTGACCATCACCGGCAGCGCTGTCCACCAGGCGGCGATGCTGCCATACAGCGCCGGTTTCAGCGCGACATGATGGACGACATCGGGCCGTTCGCGCCGGTACAGGGCGATCAGCGACAGCAATGTGCGCAGGTCGTGCAGCGGGTTGCGGCCGCTGCGCGCCAGTTCGATGGGAACCAGCCGGAAGCCCTCCGCCTCGATATCGGCGCCGCGCTCGCGCACCCGCGTCGCCACCACGACCTCGGCCCCGGCATCGCGCGCGGCCCGTGCGATGGGCAGGCGATGGGACAGGAAATACCAGTCCTCGCTGACCAGGAAGAGGATCTTGCGGCCACTCAGGTCGATGGGTGGGTTGTCGGCGTCCGTGCTCATGCGGCCATGCCGTTGGCCCAGCGCGCGCCCCAGGCCTGTGCCATGCATACACCCCACAGCGCCTGCCAGTGATTGCCGCGCCCGGCCAGATGCGCGTCCCATGCCTGGCGCACGATCGCGGCGTCGAACCAGCCTTCCTCGCGCAGCCGCTTTTCGTCCAGCAGGTCTTCCGCCCAGTCCCGCAACGGCCCGCGCAGCCAGGCGCCGACCGGCACGGCAAAGCCCGCCTTGGGGCGCTCGATAATGTCGCGCGGGACATGGTTATACAGCACCTGCCGCAGCAGCCATTTTCCCTGCCCGTCGCGCATCCGCATGTGTCGGGGCAGCGACCAGGCGAATTCGATTACCCGATGGTCGAGCAGCGGCACCCGGGCTTCGAGGCTGATCGACATGCTGGCGCGGTCGACCTTGTGCAGGATATCGCCGGGTAGATAGGTCATCGTATCCAGGAAGGCCATGCGTTCGGCGAAGTCGGGGATCGCCCGCGCCGCCTCCCACACCGCCGCCGTTTGTTCCTGCCCGCCGGGCACCAGCGCTTCCGGATCGCTCCAATGGCTGACCAGCCCGCGATAGGCATCGTCGGGAGACTCGGCACGCAGCATCCCGGCCAGCTTGTACAGCTTGTCGCCGGGCAGGCCCGGGCGGCGCGACGCGGGCAGCAGCTTCGCCATCGCATCCCAGCTTTCCATCGGCACCGCGCGGATGCCGCCGGCGGCGAGCCGCCGCAGCGGGCCGGGCAGGGCGCGGGTCCGCTGCCAAAGGGAATCAGCGGCCTGATACCGGTTGTAGCCTAAAAAACCCTCGTCACCGCCATCGCCGCTGAGCGCGACCGTGACATGCCGCCGGGCAACCTCCGACACCAGCCGCGTCGGCAGCGCGGAAGAATCGGCGAAGGGTTCGTCGTACCAGTCGGCCAGGCCCGGGACGAGGTCGCAGGCGCGTTCCGCCGACAGGGTCACTTCCGTATGGTCGGTGCCCAGGTGCTCGGCCACCGCGCGCGCATGGACGGATTCATCGAAGCCGGCTTCGTCGAAGCCGATGGTGAAGGTCTTGACCGGCCGGTCGCTCGCCTGCTGCATCAGCGCGACGACGAGGGATGAATCGACCCCGCCGGACAGCAACGCGCCCAGGGGCACGTCGGATATCAGCCGCATGGATACGGCCTCGGAAAGCAGTGCCTCGGCTTCGGCGATGGCGTCCGCGTCGGATATTTCGCGCCGCGGGCGGGCGGCGATTTCGGCCATGTCCCAATAGCGCATGCTTTCCGGCGCCAGCCCGGGATGGAAGGACAGCAGGGTGCCGGCTTCCAGCTTGTGAATGTCCTTGTAGATCGTTTGTGGCGGCGGGACATAGTTGAAGCGGGCAAAGGACGCCAGCGCGTCGCGGTTCAGCCGTGGCTGCCAGCCGGATTTGGCGCGCAATGCCTTCAGTTCAGAGCCGAACAGGAACAGCCCGTCGACCAACCCCCAGTATAGCGGCTTGATGCCCAGCCGGTCGCGGCCCAGCCACAGGCGCCGCTCGGCCTTGTCCCAAAGGGCGAAGGCAAACATGCCGATCAGCCGCTTGACCGTGGCCGGCACGCCCCAGCGCGCGAAGCCTTCCAGCAGGACTTCGGTATCGGATTCGCCCCGGAACGTGGCCCCGCCTTCTTCCAGCTCGCGGCGCAGGTCGCGGAAATTATAGGACTCGCCATTATAGACGATGACGTAACGGCCATTGACGGAAACCATCGGCTGGCTGCCCGCCTCGCTGACATCCAGAATCGCCAGCCGCCGGAAGCCGAAGGCGATTCCCGCTTCATCGTCGCGCCAGATCCCGTCGCTGTCCGGCCCGCGATGGATCAGCGCATCCGCCATCCCCCGCGCGGCGCTTTCCAGCTCACCGCCGCGCAACTGGCCTTCAAGATCAATAAAACCGGCAATGCCGCACATATATACTCCACAGCCGCCGGGCAGGGGGAGGATGGCGGCGTCGGGCTTATTCTACACGGTGCGGGTGAAGGGGGGGAAGCGGAGAGGCGTCAAATCGTGACGGTCAGGCACCGTCCTGTTTCCCCCGGCCGCGCCGGCCGGAAACGGGGAGTGTGGCCGTGCGGTTATTCGTCGGTGGCGCTATCCCGAATACGGCATTGCCCAGGGGCGGTCGTCATAGCCCGGGGCGAAGGCGTTGTTGGTCTGGGCCGGGTTGCGGTTGATCATTGGGCGGGCGTAGAGCGGATGGGTCATCGAGCGGATTTCATGCTCCAACTGGTACAGCTTGTCGCCGTTATCCGGGTCGACGATATCGACAAAGCGGTACTGGTGCTGGTTGCTTTCCTGGGTGATCAGGCCGAGCGCGTTCAGCTTAGCATGCGGGCCCGAGAAATTATTGACGTAGAGCTGCAGGTGATGCCCGTCATATTTCGGCAGCTTGCCTTTCGCCTCGCGGAAGATCAGCGACTGGTGGTAGCCAACCGATACCTGCGCCGCGGGCGCCTTCTCGAAAGTTCCGACCGTCGCGGCTGCGCCCAGTACATCGCGGTAGAACCGTGCGATGCCCTTGGCCGTGCCGGCGGGCACATCGAGCTGCACATAGGGCATGCCCAGCAGGGTCGGGCCGAATTTCTTTGCCGGCTGGTGGCAGCGTATCCGATTGCCCCAGGGGCAGGTCACGTCGATAAAGCCCTTGCCTGCCTTGAAGCCGAATTTCGTGCCCTTCAGGTCGGTGCGCACGGATTTCAGGCTTGCGGCCAGCGCCTTCAGGTCCGGCACGACCAGCCCGACCCGGCCGCGCACCACTTGGGGTTTGCCAATCGGCAGGTGGAACTGGCTGCGGCCGATATTGACCCACATGTTCACCACCCCGGTCACAAGATAGGGGTCCCGGGTGAAGCCCATCCCGACTATGTAGAAAAGGGTCGCCAGCCGCTGGTCGGGAACCGTCACATTCATATGTTCGAGGGCGACGCAATTGGCGAGGTCTTCGTCGGCACGGTTATATGGATTTTTCATGGCTAGCCTCCCTGAAGTCATGGCCGGTGAATTCGCGATGTCCGATCTTGCGCCAGACATGAAGCCCACCGCAAGTCGCCGCGCGCGGGCTTACGCTCACCTGGCGGGCAGTGTGGCCAAAGCGTCACTCAGGTCGATGGTGTTGTATGGTTTTTAAAGGATATGCACGTCGGCTTATCGCACAACCACGAAATCGGAAAATTCACGTTCCACGGCTTTGCGGAAATGTTCTGCCAGGGTTCGAAACTCGTGACTCCGCGCGGAGCTTTTGCGCCATGCCATGCCGATTGTCCTGAAAATAGGAGCGCCGCCGAGTTCGATGACCTTTATGGCTGAATCCTGCGTCAGGTTCGATTTGACATAGAGGCCGGGCAGGAATGACAGGCCCATGCCCATTCCAACCATTTCCCGCAGGGTGTCGAGGCTTGTGCCCTCGTAATCCGACTGCAGATCCGCGCCCACTTCGGCACACAACCCTTCGACCTGTGCGTTTAACTGGTGTCCGGTTTCGAGCGTGATAATGGACTGTCCGCGCAGGTCGCGGCGTGCGACCGTCGTTGCGCGCGACAGGGGGTGGTCTGCTGCCACGGCAAGGTAAAGCGGTTCGCGGAACAGCGCTTCGGTTTCCAATTCCCGGCGGTGCACGGGGAGCGGCAGAACGCATATGTCGTGGCGACCTTCCTCCAGAGCCCGGGGCAGGGCTTCGGGAAAATCCTCGCGGATATAGAGTTTCAGCTCCGGATAGGAGGCGTGCAATTCCGGGATCATTTTCGGCAAAAGATATGGTCCGATTGTGGGGGTGAGGCCCAGACGAACCATGCCCCCCATCACGGTTCCGGTCTTTGCGGCAATATGGCGGATTTCATCGACGTCGCGAAGAATGCGCCGGGCGACATTTGCGATTTCGGTCCCGACGGGCGTCAGGATGACCCGGGCGCGGCTGCGTTCGACAAGTTGCGCGCCAAGGCGATCCTCCAGCGCACGCAACTGCACGCTCAGCGTCGGCTGGCTGACGTTACAGGTTTCGGCGGCGCGGTGAAAATGGCGGTGTTCATCGAGTGCCAGCAAGTATTCGAGCTGTCGAAAACTGGGCATCAGCAGATATATTCCTCGGTTGATTAGATGAATTATGATAGATAAAAACTATCAAAAAATAATAATAAATCAATTAGAATTATTGAAATTGATTGCCCAGATAGGCGATGGCAGGCGTCCGTGCGTGCCCGGATGGAACAGCAATTCGTGTTTGACTGGGGAGCTTGCGATGAAACGGTTCAAGAATGTACTGGTCGTGAATGATTCTGTGACCGGCTGCGATGATGCGCTTGCACAGGCGGTTTCGCTGGCCCGTCGGAATGGGGCGCGCCTGACCATCATGTCCGTTCAGCCGGAGGGGCCGTTTTCGGCCAGGGCAGGGGGCGAAACCGCAAAACGCCTTCACACGCTGGCGCGCAGCGTGGCGCATTCCGGCGTTCTGGATGTGCACACGACGGTTGCGGCGGGCACAACCTTCACCGAAGTCATTCGGGAGGTGGTGGCGAAGGGGCATGATGTTGTCATCATCAGCGCGAAAGCCGGCAGTGCAGTAAAGGACGTGTTCTTCGGTCTTACGGCCCAACTGCTGACCCAGAAATGCCCCTGTCCGGTATGGGTTATGAAGCCGGGCAAGACGCTGGCCCATACCAAGATACTGGTCGCCCTGGATGCCCGGCTGAAGCCGTCCGAAAGTGCTCTCAACGTGAAGCTGATGGAAATGGCCACGTCGCTGGCGGCGCGGGACAATGCGGAACTGCATGTCGTCCATGCATGGGAATTGAACGCAAATGACACCGCGACAATCTGGTCAGGGACAAGCGGCGATCAACGGCGGGAAGTGTTCGACCGGAATGTCGCGCAGCATAGAGGCGCGCTGACCGGGTTTCTGGATGCGTGCACGCTGCCGCGTGTCGAGACGCATTTGCACCTTCCTCAAAGTCGGCCGGTGCCGGCAATCAGCCAGGTTGCGGAAGAAAACGGTATTGACCTGATTGTCATGGGGGCGTCGGCACAGGTCGGTGGCACCCGTCTTCTTTTGCGCAATGCCACACAGTCAATTCTGGGATTCGTCAAATGCAGTGTGCTGACCGTCAAGCCGGAAAATTTTGAAGCGGCGGCGGTGCTGCCCAAAATCCGCTTGCGCGTTGATCAGGGTTCAAACCGTCGCAACGACAGCCAGCGCCGGATCGCCTGACATACCACAGGGGTGGCCGTTGGCGGCGGTATGAAATCGAAAATTTGCATGGCAATGGGGAAATAGCGTGATATCAGTTCTGGCGAAAAAAAGGGAAAATCTGAAACGCGGCGCCCAGGCGTTTTTCGAACATGATGCGGCCGGCGGTATCGTTCTGATGGCGGCGGCAGCGTTGGCGCTGACCCTGGATAATTCGCCCTTAAGCTGGCTTTACGACAGGCTGCTCAGCACCCCGGTTATCGTTCAGATTGGTGCGCTGGCCATCGACAAGCCGCTGCTGCTGTGGATCAACGACGGTCTGATGGCGATCTTCTTTTTCCTCGTTGGTCTGGAGATCAAACGGGAAATCATCGAAGGTCGGCTTTCCAGCGTGCAGAAAGCATCCTTGCCGGTGTTGGCGGCGATCGGCGGCATGCTGGTTCCCGCACTGGTTTATATTGCGTTCAATCATACCGATCCGGAAGCGCTCAATGGCTGGGCCATTCCCGCCGCTACCGATATCGCATTTGCCCTGGGGGTACTGGCGCTGCTGGGATCGCGTGTACCACCCTCCCTGAAAATCTTCCTGCTGGCATTGGCGATCATCGACGATCTTGGGGCGATCATCATCATCGCGCTTTTTTATACGTCACAGCTTTCGCTCAGTGTGCTTGCGATTGCCGCTATCGGCATCGCCGTATTGTCGTATCTCAACTATCGTGGTGTGCGGCGCGTATCGCCCTATCTCGTCACCGGACTGGTGATCTGGGTATGTGTTCTGAAGTCCGGTGTGCATGCCACTCTGGCCGGCGTCGTGATCGCATTGTTCATTCCGTTGAAAAGCAAGGACGACGAGCAGGAGGCGCCGCTTAAAAAGATCGAACATGGTCTGGCGCCGTGGGTTGCCTTCGGGGTCATGCCGATCTTCGCCTTCGCCAATGCCGGCGTGTCGCTTCAGGGGCTTTCTTTCAGCGACCTTTTCAGCGGGATACCGCTGGGTATTGCCGCGGGCCTGTTTATTGGAAAGCAGATCGGTATCATGGGGTTTGTCTGGGCCGCGGTGAAGCTGGGCGTGGCGCGCCTGCCTGACGGAGTCACCTGGATGCAGATTTACGGTGTGTCCATCCTTGCCGGTATCGGCTTTACGATGAGCCTTTTCGTCGGAACGCTTGCGTTCTCCGATCCGGAACACGCGGCTGCGGTTCGTATAGGTGTGCTAGCCGGGTCAACGCTGTCTGCGGTGTTCGGCTATTTCATTCTGCGGAGCGTGCTGAAGGGATCGGAAGTGACGGAAGCTTCCGCCGCACCGGATGGCTTAGAAGCCGCCGAGAACCGGGCTGACTGATGCTGCAGTTTCGGCCGCCGTGGCCCGGCGTGGCCCTACACCGTTTCTCCAGCGGCGTGGCCGCTTGCTGTGGCGAATAGCATCTCCTGCGGGGCGCGGGCATCGCCGACGGGGATGACCCTGATCCCGGCGGCTTCCAGTGGCGCGGTGAGTGAATCATCCGGCGCGCGCGGGGTGGCGTAGGTCAGCAGGGCGAGGTCGTCGATTACCGTCACGTTGCCGGTATACATGTTCACCAGTTCCAGTCGTCCTTCCGCGCAGGCATCGCTCCAGCGCGGTTCGCACAGGGTGGCGATTTCGATCCGCTGTTCCGCCATCCGGCGCAGGATGCCTTGTCGTGTCACCATCTGGACATCGGTGGCGATGGTGTCGCGCGGGGTGACGATGACGACCCGGGCAAAGCGGGCACGCAGCGCTTCGGCGCAGGCGTAGGTCGCCTCGGTATGGTCCGTGTCATACAGCACCGCTGTGCCATCCTGCTGGCCCGGATGACGCAGGACTTCCGGCATCGCGGTCCGCAGGTCGGGCACCCAGCCTTCCGCGCGAATATCGTCCGGCAGCCAGTCGGGCGGGATCATGGTCGACCCGGTCGCCAGTATGACCGTGCCGGGTTGCAGCGCGATGATGTCCTGTGCGTTTGCGTTCCGGCCCAGTTTCAGCACCGCGCCGGCGCGTTTTGCCGCGACGGCCTGGTAGTCGTAGATCGACGATACGGTTTCGCCGCCGGGCAGTTTCTCGCGCAGCAGCGCCTTGCCGCCGGGCATGTCTGATGCGCCGAACACGGTGACGTCATGGCCGCGCGCGGCCGCGACCCAGGCGGCTTCCATGCCGGCCAGGCCCGCGCCGACCACGACGACGCGCTGGCGGTCTGCTTCGGGAAGCGGTTCCGGCCAGTAGTCGACTTCGTCAGGGCGGCTGACACGGGGATTGTTCACGCAGGCGATTGGCACGCGCATCATGACGATCGCGCCCCAGCAGGTATTGCAGGACAGGCAGTATCGAATATCCCATGTGCGGCCCGCCGCCGCCTTGTTCGGCCAGGCCGGGTCCGCAACGAGCGGGCGGCCGAGGGCGATCAGCGACGCCTCGCCCCGCGCCAGAATGCCGTCCGCTTCCGCCGGATCGGTGATCCGCCCCAGCGCCATTAACGGCACGTCGTTCAGGTGATGGCGCAGTTCCCTGATGAAATGCATGTAGGGCATGGGCGGGCCGTGGCGGTCCGGCGTGTGCATTTCCAGTGTGCGGGCATGGGCGCCGCCGGCGAAGCTGACATAGTCGACATTGCGCGCCCGGGTGACCAGGTCACCGATGATCGCGGCTTCGGCCGGGCCGATACTGCCGGGGATGCCGTCATCGCCGGGCAGTTTCAGGCCGATGATAAAGCCGGCCCCGCAGGCATCCCGTAATGCCGCGACCAGTTCGGTAACGATCCGCGTGCGGCGATCCCAGTCGCCGCCATATTCGTCGTCGCGCCGGTTGGCCCAGGGTGACAGGAACTGGTGGAACAGGTGGCCGTGGCCACAGGAAATTTCCACCCCGGAAAATCCGCATTCCTGCAGATGCCGGGCGGACTCGGCGGTGCTGCGCAATTATGTCGCGGATTTCGGGCGCGGGCAGGGCCCGCGGCACGGTCCAGGACAGGTCATCCGGCAGGGCGGAGGCACCAACCGCTTCCGGGTTGCGGCCGGGATAGTGGCGCCCGCGACCGGCATCCTGAATCTGGCCAAGCAATCGGCAGTCCTGGCCTTCCACCGCATCGGCGAAGCGTTTCAGCGCATCGGCATCGTCGCGCCGCCAGATTTGCGGGCGCGGGATACCAGCCTGATGGCGCATCATGGCCAGCGGTTCCGTCACGGTCATCGCCGCGCCGCCCTGCGCCCGGTTGGCGTGGTACTGGATCATGCTGTCAGTCACCCGGCCCTGCGGGGTGGCGACCAGGCTCATCGAGGCATGGGTGATCCGGTTGCGCAGCGGTTTGCCCGCCAGCGTAAAGGGCGTGAACAAGGTGGTGAAAGCGTTGTCATCACGCTTTGGTATGTTCACGGTGCTCTCCTGCCTCGCCCAGCCGGTGTCCGACGGGTTCCTATTGCATCGGGTTGACGTCGGGCACGCCCAGGATCATCTGGCCCAGATTCTCATAGGCGATTTCGCTGACCATCAGATGCTGGGCGGCGACGTTCATGTCGCGCAGGCATTGCTGCAGGATGTTCTGCTGGTAAATCGCGCCGCCGCCGGAATAGCGGAAGGCTTCGGTCACAATATCCAGTGCGACGTCGGTGCAATGGGTGGCGGACCGCCCGCAATTCGCCCTGCAACCGTGGGGACGGGGGCGCGCCGGCCTGTACCGCGTGCCAGGCTGCATCGTTCAATTCTGTTGCAAGCGCGCGAGCGGCGTGCAGCCGCATGGTGCCGGCGCCGAGCATGCGCTGCACGGCCGGCCGCGCCGCCAGGCTGGACAGCTTGCCGGTATAGCCGCGCTTTTTGGCGGCTTCCCGTTCGGTAAAGGAATCGAGCGCGCGGCTGGCGAGACCAAGGGCGAAGCCCGCATGTTCGTTGGCGACGAATCCGGGATGGCCGATCCAGTACAGCGGCCCGCCGCGCTGCGGCACCCCGGCAAGCGGGGTCCCAGGTGAATGCTTCCAACACGAACAGGTCGTCGGTTAGGAAAAAATCGCAACTGCCCGTGCCCTTCAGCCCGGCAACCTGCCAGTTGTCGTGCAGGGTTGCCGATGCGGTGGGGAATATCATCATGCGCCGTTCGGGTGTGCCGTCGCGGGTCACCATAGCGCCGGCGGCGATCCATTCGGAATGGCGCACGCCGCTGGCGAAGGGCCAGCGCCCGGTCAGCCGGTAGCCACCGTCGACAGGTTCGGTTTTGCCAATGGGCATCGCGACGATCGCGCCCCGGGGAATGCGGCCCGCCGGAAAGATTTCAGCGATGGTCGCATCGGGCAGGAACGCGCCGGGCAGGCCGACGGCGGTGGAACCGACCATGGCGCACCAGCCGGCGGCCGGGTTGGCGTAGGACAGTGCTTCAAGAACGTGGATCTGGGTCGCGGGGTCGGCTTCCGCGCCGCCCAGCGATGCGGGCAGTTTCAGCCGGAACATGCCGGCGTCCTGTAATGCCGTGACCGTTGTGGCCGAGAGCGTGCCGGATTCTTCATCCGTCGCCGCCTGTGCGGTCAGGATATCGGCAATGCCGTCGACGGCAGCGAGCAGTTTCTGCCGTGCCTCCTGATTGTCTGCGAGGGGTGCGCCATCCATGTGGTTTTCCGATTCTGCCGGACCCATAAGAAAATCCACACCATTTAATCATGTCCGGCGGCCATTCGGAAATCGCCATGGAGAAACGCTGTCCCGAGGGCCCGCAACCAGTGGGGTAGTCATTTTATATGTATCGCAACCGGAGTGGCTTTGACGATGCGAGAACCGCCATGTTATTGAAACAACGTTTAAAAATGCCATCCGCGGGCGTGCCCCGCATGGGTGGCCTTCACAAATAAACAGGATAAAAAGTCGAATGCGAAATACGTATAAGAAAACCTTGGGCTCAGTGCTCGCCATGGGCGTGATTGCCGCCGGAATGGGCGTGGCCACTGAAACCCATGCAGAAGCGGTATGGAATTTTAATGTCTTTGGCGGCAAACGGGCCATGACCAAGGGCATGGAAACTGTTGCTGATATGCTGAACAAGGCCGGCGGTGGTGACTTCGAAATGAAGATTCACTACGCCTCGGCGCTTGGGCCGCCAAAACAGATTCCGGAAAACATCAAGATCGGCGCGATCGAGGCCGGCGCAAACTGTGTCGGTTACTATCCCAACAAGTTCCCCCTGCTCTCCGTCATGGAACTGCCGTTCCTGGCCCCGCGCGAAACCGCGGCGAGCGCGAAAGTGCAGAAGGCCGTCGTCGACCATCCGCTGATCGTTGCGGAAATGGCAACGCGCTGGAACGCGAAGTATCTGGGCCCGCAGTTCCTGCCCGGCTATGAATTCATGGGGAACAGGCGGATCGAAACCACGGCCGACATGAAGGGCGTGAAAATGCGCATTTCGGGGCTGAACGCACAGGCCCTGCAGGCGTTCGGCGCCGTGCCGACGATGGTCACCGCACCGGAAGGTTATACCGCGCTGGATCGTGGCACGATTGACAGTTTCGGCTTCCCCTATTCATACGCGTTCGGCGCTTACAAGCTTTATGAAGTGTCGAAATACGTCACTGAAGGTCTCGGCATGAGCGGCTTCATGTGCTTCCAGTCGGTCAATCTCGACGCCTGGAATGCCGCGCCGGAGAAGGTTCGCGCTGCACTGCCCAAGGCACAGGAAGTCGGCACGCAGGATATGCTCGAAGCCTATGCCGCAGCGGACAAGAAGTGGATTTCCGATTTTCCACGAGAAGCTGGAAGTGGTGCAGATCAAGCCGGAAGTCCGGGCACAAATCGCCAAGGGTGCGGAAAAGATCTGGGAACAGTGGGGTTTCCGACCAGGAAGCCAAAGGCCGTCCCGGCCGCGAAATGCTTGATTTCGTGAAGAGCCTTGTCGCCAATTACGAAAAGTAATTCCGACCTCTAACAGACTGGCCGCCGCGATCCCCGAAAGGATTGCGGCGGCCAGATTTGTTTTCGGGCTCGCGTTCGGCAAGCAATGCCGCGTTGCGAAATCCGGATTTGGTCTAGAGCAGCCCCATCTTCGTCATGAACGTGATGTATTTGTCGTAGGCTTCCTTGGCCAACCCGCTCTGCTTGGAAATATCTTCCCAGGCGCCCTGCGCGATCTTGCGCAGCTTGTCGCGTTCACCCTGGGACCAGTTGATGACCTCAATCCCGGATTTTGACGATTCCGCCATATCCTTGGCCACCAGCTCGTGGTCCATCAGGTCCGTTGCCCGTGTCACGTCCGGCCACATGGCATAATACCAGGTTTCCAGCGCCGCCTGCCCCTGCGGACCAAGCTTTTCCCATGTCTGCTGATTGATGACGAACTGGATTACCGCCATGGAATGGATGCCCGGATAAATCGGGAACTTGGCGATCTTGTTAAAGCCAAGGCTGGCGTTATTGGTGTAGGAGCTGGCATCGGCCGCATCCACGACCTTCTTTTCCAGCGCCGTGTACAATTCCGGGAACGGAATCGACGTCGGTGCAGCACCAACGCGGCGGAACACTTCGGCCGCCATGCCTTCCGGCGAACGCAGCTTCAGGCCCTTGAAATCCTCGACCGTCCGGATCGGCGTCACGGATACGAAGGCTTCCTTGGCAAACGGTCCGGCACCGACGACATGGATCTTGCCGGGCAATTGTTCGTCCCAGGCCTGTTGCAACACATCGACGCCGCCGCCGAAGCGGAAGAACATCTGGTTTTGCTCGGTGGTGTCGAATCCGGCGATCAGATCGCCCAGCATGCCAAACACCGGATCCCGACCCGCAAAATAGGCAACCGCGTTCATGTCGCCTTGAAGAATCCCGGCGGCAACGGCCTGGGGTGTTTCACGATGCGGTACGACTGTTTTGCTGGGGCGAATGTCGATCTTGACGTTGCCATAGGTCATGGCTTCGAGCTTATCGACCCAGTTCTTGTTGGTGTAGTTCAGTGAGAAACTGCCGGCAGCCCAGCCGGTTTGAATCTTGATGACGGTCTGGGCGCTTGCGGCGCCCGTCAGGCTGACTGCTGCGGCGACGACGGCGCCGAATACAAGGTGCTTCATGTTAACCTCTCGTAATGATTGGGGTTATTAGTTCAACCTCCTTGGATGAAATCAGTAGCCTTACGATTAAAGGGTGCATTCAGGGGGCTGTCAAACGCGGCTGGATTGACGGCGCCGGAGGTCATGCCTCTATATGGGGTAATGGTTCAATAATAACCCGCTTTGCTTGTGATGATTCGCTGCGCCGCCTGGCGCGTCGGGCGGTGCCACCCCGCCGGGTTGTGGTGCCGGTTCAGCCTCCGTCGGACCCATATCGTCAGGGCGACTGACGCCGGGCTGCGTATGCGCCGTCACGAAGCCAGCAGCAGCGCGACTCCCGCGACAGTGACGGCTATCCCGCCGGCCATTTGCAGCGACAGGTTTCGGTCGCGTAACACGATACGGTTTAGCAACAACGTGAAGATCGGGTAACAGGCGACCAGCGGGGCGACGAGCGTGACCGGGCCACGGGCGAGGGCGGCGTAAAGTGTCAGGACGGCCAGCCCGTTGACGATACCGACGGCGGCGAACCAGTTGCGGCCCGGCGCCGGCGGGACCAGCGGCCCGTTGCCCGTCCGTGCGAACCGGAGTACGGCGATGACAATGGCCGACACGACATACCCCACCGTGACGGCGGCGAAAGGGTCGGGCCAATCTTCCAGCCCCAGTTTGACGACCGGCTGCACTAGCCCCCGGATCAGCGCGGCGGCCAGTGGTAGCAACAGGGCCCAGGCGGGCAGGCTATGCGGCAGCGCCTGCCGCCGGGCGAAGAGCAACACGATCCCGGCGCAGATCACAGCGATCCCGGCCATCTGCCCCATACCCGGAACCTCGCCCAGAAGCAGCGCCGCGATGCCGACGGCGAAAAGCGGGGTGAAGTTGCCCAGCGTTCCCGTCAGGTTCGGCCCGATCAACCGGTTCGCGGCGAAGGTCAGCAGCGTCACCGCGACCGGGAAGAACAGGCCGGCGGCAGCGAACAGGGTGAGGCTGCCCGGATGCCATTGCGCATAGCCGACCGTCAGCGGCGACAGCATCAGGAACACCAGCGCCGTCACCGGCACGCTGACCCGCGCCCCGTCCATCGGCGCGACGGTGCGCAACCCGAACTGGGTCAGCACGAGCGCCAGCGCAAAACAGAAGGCGGAACCGAAGGCAAGGGCGAGCAGGATAGGGTCCATGGTGGCGCAGGGTACGATACGGCGTGCCGCGACGGAATGGGGTGCTGCGGTATGCGGCGCTTGCCGATTGACCAAATGCACGGGCAGTTGCTAAATCGTCGTAGCGCAATTTGGATGTCCAAGGTTTTCCATGCTGATACGCGTTGCTACCCCTGATGACGCCGCCGATATCGCGGCCATCTATGCGCCGATCGTGCGCGATACCGTCATTTCCTTTGAAACCGAACCGTCCGATGCCGCCGAAATGGCGGGCCGGATACAGGTGACGTTGCAGACCCATCCCTGGCTGGTCGCGGAAGAGGATGGCCGGGTGCTTGCCTATGCCTATGCCGGGCCACACCGTACCCGGGCGGCCTATCAATGGTCCTGCGATGTGACGGTTTATGCGGCCGAAGCGGCGCGGCGGCGCGGGCTGGGGCGGCAGCTTTATACGCGGCTGTTCGAAATCCTGGCGCGGCAGGGGCTGCATCTTGCCTATGCGGGCATCACCCTGCCGAATGCGGCGAGTGTCGGTTTGCATGAAAGTCTGGGTTTCGAAGCGGTCGGAGTCTTCCGCGAGGTTGGCTACAAACACGGCGCCTGGCGGGATGTCGGCTGGTGGGGGCTGACGCTGGGTGGCCCCGGTATCGCGCCGGAAGGACCGATCCCGTTTGCGTCGTTACGGCAAGCCGATGAAAGGCTTGCCGAATAGGGGCGGTCAGTCGGCCGCTGCCCCGGCTTCCTGTTGCGTGATCATCGCTTCCTGCCGCGTCATCACCGCTTCCGGCGGGAACAGGACCGTTGCGGTCGTGCCGCTGCCGACGTGGCTGTCGATGCTCAGGGTCGCACCCTGTATTTCCGCCATCGCCTTGACCAGTGGCAATCCAAGGCCGGTGCCTTCGTATTTCCGCTGCATGACGGTTTCCACCTGGTAGAAGGGCTTCATGATCAGCGCCAGATGTTCGGGCTCAATGCCGATGCCGGTATCGGCAACCCGGATGGCGCAGGCGCCGACCTCGTCCAGCGCAACCGTGACGGTGACGGTGCCAGAATCCGGCGTAAACTTGATGGCATTGGATACCAGGTTGAGCAGAATTTGTGTCACCATGCGCCGGTCGGCGTGGATCAGCGGCAGGTCGTGGGCAATGTCGGCGCGCAGGGTGACATTGCCTTCCTTGGCGCGCTCTTCGGTCAGGCGCTGGCATGACTGGACAACGTCACCGAGGTCGACATTGCCTTCCTGCAGGTTCAGTTCGTTGGCTTCCACCTTGGCCATGTCGAGAATGTCGTTGATGACCTCCAGCAGGTGTGAGCCGGCCTTGTAATTTTCGTGCGAATAATCGACATAGCGTGGCGCGCCCTACCGGCCCGAACATCTGCTGCCGCAGGATATCGGCGAAACCCAGGATGCCGTTCAGCGGGGTGCGCAATTCGTGGCTCATATTGGCCAGAAAATCCGTCTTTGCGCGGTTGGCCGATTCAGCCTGGTGCATGGCGATCCGCAGGTTATCCTCGCGCCGTTGCAATTCATCGACCATGGCATCGAAGTTTCGCGCCAGCCGGTGCAGTTACCGGGGGCTGTGTTTCGGCAACGTTTCCACGCGGGTGTCCATGCTGCCGCTGGCGACGGCGTCGGCCGCTTTTTCAATCGAAATGATCGGCCGGGCAAGAATCTTGGCCAGCCACCAGCTGATCATCGCAGCGATCAGGATGCCGGCAGCAGATAACGACAGGGCGAGTGTCTGGCTGTCGGCGGCCCTTTCCCGGAGTTCCTCCATCGGTTGCGGCACCATGACGCCCCATCCGGTTTCCGGCACCGTTGTATAGCCGGCGATCATATCCGCCTGCATCGGTGGCGAGTAGAACTGGGCGACGCCGGTTCTGCCGCGCATCATGGCGCCGACGACTGATAGTTTCGAGGCGTCTTGGGCGTTTTTTTCCCATGCGGGGTTCGGGTGGGCGACGACGCGGCCGGTCGCATCCACGATCATGGAATGTCCCCGTTCGCCGAAGGCGATGGCGCGCTGCACGGTGCGGATATAGTCGACACCAAGGCTGCCGACGGCAAAGCGGTTGTTGTCCAGGGCCTGGATCAGAAAGAAACGGGAAACGTCGGCGTCCCGGTAGAGGTTGGTGACGATGACATCCGTTCCGGCGTTCCGGGCGATCATTCGCAATTCCGGCATGATCTTGGCGCCGGGCGGGCGCTGGGGCGCGAAATCCGCCTCGGCAATAAGGGAGCGTATGATATTGCCCTCGCCGTCGATAATGCACACGTGATCGAGACCGAGCGACAGCAGCAGGCGGGACATGCCGGGCGGCGAATCCTGCGTGGCACCGGTTTCGACTGCGGTTCGGAACCCTTCTTTGACGTCGCCGACATAGCGGCTCAGGGTCCGGCTCAGATTTCGGGCAATCAGCAGGTGTTTGTCGGTAACCGAAGCAATTTCCAACTCCATGGCCGAATGCTTCATCCATCCACCAAGCAGCAGGATGGGAAGCGTTGATATGAGGACCATGGCGGCAAAAAGGATGACGTGCAGGTGGTAGCCGGCGGACTTCAATACCCCGCGCCGTGACGGGTTTTCCCGGGTCGTATCGGCTTGTGGAGTGACGGACCGGGTCGGTAACGTTTCCTTGTCCTCTCCCGGCATTATATCAACGACCCTTGTCATGATTAACGGCGTCGCCGCCACGCCAAAACATTAATGGGTCTTGGTTAGCAAACCCTTAACGTCGACCTTACCTAAATACCGCAAATGCCGAATTTCTGCGGGAAAATGGATATTTACGGTGGTGCACGGGCGTTCCGGCGAAGCCGTTTTCTGCTGGGCATTTGTTAAAATGAACCGAGTTTTGACACAGGTCATCGATGACAATCAGGTCAGACGGTCTGATGTCCGGATTGGCAGGTATCAGGACGTTCGATTTTTTGCAGCAGGGAATATTTTCTGACTCGGGTATGGATGCGGCCGGACTCGCAATCGTTTGTTTTGCAAATGAGTTGCAACAGCGATTGGGCAATGCTATCGGTTGGTAATAATGCGAATGAGTTGCATAAGTGCCTCATGCGTTGTTTATCCCGCGAACTGGCGAGTGGAATATAATGATCATTAAAATCAATAGTGTATCTGTGGGGGCTCTGTGGCGCAGCATGCGTTCTGGCGCTGTCGATGCCGGCGCAGGCCGATGGCGATGTCTATGCCGGTTTTCCGGTGACCGTGAAGGGTTATTCGGAGTCGGCGAAAGATTCCGTTTCCTATAAGGGGCAGATCGCCCGCCACGTGCTGCACGATTCTCTGAAGAAGCTCGCAGCCAAAGGCAACGGCAAGGCCAATCCGGGGCTCAAGGCGCAGATGATGTCCTATTACACAGGCAAGGATGCGGGCCGGCCGATTATTGCTCCCGTGACCAAGGGACCGTTCGTCATTGCGCCGACCGGTGTCGACGATATCAGCAAGAAGCGCGAGCTCGCCGGCAAGACCTACAAGGGTGCCATTCCCGGCTGGCCGAACAACATGACCCGGCCCGGAAGTGGTGACGTTCTGGATCGACAAGGCTTCGGCGGCCGACAAGGACTATGACATGGCCAACGGTTACAGCTACGACCAGTTGATCTCCAAGTTCATCATGGGCGCGGTATTCTACAATCAGGTCGTTGACGGCTATCTGGACGAAAACCTGTCGGCGGAGAAAAAGCCGAATGACAAACCCTATAGCAAAGGTGCGGCCTATACCGGCAAGGAACATTCCTGGGACGAGGCTTTCGGCTATTTCGGGACCCCGGCGCATACGATGAAGCTGTCGGCGAAAGAGGTCTACAATATCAACAAGCTGGGCGGAAAAGGCCCGGAAGCGGCCCTCGCCAAGGCGGATTTCGACAAGAACGGCAAGGTTGACCTGTACCGTGAAATGGCATTCGGCCCGGCCTATTACGCCGCTGGCTTCGATGCATCGGTCTATGACAAGGGCAACAACACAAGCTACCTGCATGCGATCACCAAGGGCTTCCTCGACGGCCGTAAATTGCTTGTCGCGGCGAAGGGCGAAAAGCTGACCGATGCCCAGCGCAGTGAATTGCGGGGACATGCGGCAACGATTGAAAGCAACTGGGGAAAAGTTCTGGCGGAAGCCACGTTCAAATATGCCGGTTCGGCCTATAAGGACCTGGGGAAACTTCAGGTGATCCTCGAAGCCAATGGCGACACGGGCAAGGTTCTGAAGAACTACATCAAGCATTGGGGCGAGCTGAAGGGCTTTTCCATGGCGCTGCAGGCGGGGTCGCAAGAACCTGGGTGTGAACGGCTGTCGTGATGAACCGGTTGATCGGCTTCGGTCCGGTCATGCCGAACCAGAGCCAGGTCGTCGACATCGACAGCAAGGGCAATTATGTGAAGGGGCGAGGCGGTCTCGCTGGATGAGTACAAACTTCACATGCTCAAGCTTCAGAAACTGATGGTCGATGCCTTCGGTGTCCGTGCGCGGAACAATGACGTTATGGCGGGTATGGATGATCTGGCGAAGAAGCTGGGTTCGGGTAATAGTTCCGAAAACGACTGATGCGCGATAGGGCCGGTTCCCTGACGGGGGCCGGCCTTTTCCGCCAAAGGAGACTATGGAAACAGCGATCCTCGACTATCTGACAGCCCTTGGCGATTCCTTCGTCAATCCGCAAAAACGGGTGTTTGTCGGATACCTGCTGGCCGCACTGGCAATCGCCTGTGCGGTTCTTGCGTTTTCTGCGCGGGACGGATTTCGCGTTGGGCTGGGTGCCGGCTGGCGTCGGGGTGTTCGACCGCCGGGTCTGGTGGTCGCCCTCGGCGCGGGGGGAATTACCGGCTGTTTCTGGCGAACCAGGCGGTCATGATGGCGATCATGCCGTTCCTTGTTACCCAGGTCGCACTGGCGGCGTTGCTGTTTGAATACCTGCATGAAATCGCCAGTGGCCGCCCGGTCCTCTGGGCGGCGCTGCCCGGATGGGGCGTGGCGCTGCTGTTTACCGCGACGCATTTCATCCTCGACGATGCCACGAAATACCTGGTCCACCGGGCCCTGCACCGCTGGCCGGTCCTTTGGGCCTTTCACAAGGTGCATCATTCTGCGGAAACGATGACGCCGCTGACCGTCTACCGGACCCATCCGGTGGAAGGAATCCTGTTCACGCTGCGTGGTATTGCCGTGCAGGCGGTCGGGATCGGGATTTTCGTTTTCTATTTTGGCGACCGGGTTGATCTGGTCACGGTGCTGGGGGCGAACCTGTTCGTATTTGTCTTCAATGTGACGGGGGCGAACCTGCGCCATTCGCATATATCGATCGGCTATCCCCGGATACTGGAGCGTTGGCTGATTTCACCGGCGCAGCATCAATTGCACCATTCCGTCGACCCGCGTCACCATGACCGCAATTTCGGGATGGCGCTGGCGATATGGGATCGGGCGGGTGGCAGCCTGCATCTTTCGGAAAAGAACACGACCCTGCGCTACGGTCTGGGGTCGGAATTGAGTAAAACCGCGCATGGCATTAAAAGCCTGTATGGGGCCCCCCCCTGCTGGAAGCCGCGGCGGATCGTATACAACACCAGTCACACGGGAATGAAGAACATGAACACGGCCATTGTTTCAGCGGCAGGCCGCATCGGTCCGGCAATCCGGTCCGGGGTGCGCCTCTTCGTGCTTGCTCTGGCGCTGGGTGCGGCATTCTATCCGACCGGCGCGCGGGCGGCGGACGAACTGAATATCTATTCACACCGCCAGCCCTTCCTGATCAATCCGTTTATCGATGTGTACACGGCGAAGACCGGGGTGAAGGTGAATATCGTCTATGCGTCGCGCGGGTTGGCCCAGCGGCTGCAAGCCGAACGCCAGAACAGCCCTGCCGATCTGGTGCTGACCGTCGATATCGGACGGCTGATGGTCTATGCGGACAAGGACCTGCTGGCACCGATTGAATCCGCGGTGCTGGAAAAGGATATCCCGGCGCATCTGCGCGACCCAAAGGGGGCGCTGGTTTGCGTTGTCCAAGCGTGCGCGCGTCGTTGCGGCGGGCGAAAGGGCGGGTCGATCCGTCGGAAATCGTGCGGATTGAGGATCTGGCCGACCCGAAGTGGAAGGGACGTATCTGTTCGCGCCCCGGCAGCCATGTTTATAATAGGGCGCTGATGGCGTCGCTGATCGCAGCGCATGGCGAGACAAAAGCGGAAGAATGGGCGCGTGGCTTTGTTGCCAATCTGGCGCGGCGGCCGCAGGGGTAATGACCGTGCGCAGGTCAAGGCGATCTATGAAGGCGTGTGCGATGTGGCGATCATCAACAACTACTATTTCGGAAAGCTGACCGCCGATGATGATCCGGAAAAACGTGCCTGGGCGGCTGCCGTGAATGTAAATTTCACCAATCAGGCAGACCGGGGCAACCACATCAATATTTCCGGCGGCGGCGTCGCGAAGTATTCCAAGAACAAGAAACTGGCGACCGAATTCCTGGAATTCCTCAGCGGTCCGGAAGCCCAGAAACTGTATGGCGCGATCAATTTTGAATACCCGGTAAACCCGGCGGTTGCCGGCCGCGCCGGCATTGCAGGTGCTGGGTGACTTCCGGGAAGATCAGCTGCCGATTAGCACGATCGCGGAACTGACACCGACGGCGCAGCGAATCATCGACCGGGTTGGATGGTAAGTACGACCGAACCCATTGGCGCCGGTACGCGGATCAGCCTGGTCAATCGCTGGTCCGTCGCGACGGTCTGCCTTGCGATAATTCTGGTCGGGCCGATCCTGTCCGTATTCCATGCCGCGACCGGTGACAATGAAGGCCTGTGGCAGCATCTGTCGGATACGGTGCTGCCGGGCTATGTGGCCAATACACTGGTATTGATGGCCGGTGTCGGGAGCGTCAGCCTGCTGTTCGGAGGTCAGCGCCGCCTGGACCGTTACCCCGGTATGACTTTTTCGGGCGCGGCGCATTGGAATGGATGCTGCTGCTGCCGGCGGCGGTGCCAGCTTATATTGTTGCCTATACCTATACCGATTTCCTGGAATATGCGGGTCCTGTACAGGGTGCCTTGCGCGCGCTGTTCGGCTGGCAAAGCGCGCGTGATTACTGGTTCCCGGAAATCCGGTCGATGGGTGGTGCGATACTGGTCATGGGCTCAGTTCTGTATCCCTATGTCTACATGATGGCGCGGACGGCCTTCAAACTGACGCCGCATTCGCTGTTCGAGATCGCCCGCATCCACGACCGCAACCTGTTCTGGCAGGTCGGCATGCCCGATGGCGCGGCCGGCCATCGTTGCCGGGCTGGCGCTGGTGCTGATGGAAACGATTTCGGATTTCGGCACCGTCGAATATTTCGCGGTCCATACGCTGACGCTGGGGCATTTTCAATGTCTGGCTGGGCATGAACAACCTGCCGGCGGCGGCGCAGATCGCGTCACTGTCCTTCCTGTTCGTTATCGCCCTGCTGGTGCTTGAATTCTACGCGCGTTCGCGCCGCCGCTATACCGATACCAGCCGCCGGGGCGGTCAGTTTCGTTCCTGTCCGGGTGTCGTCGGGCCGGTCCGCCGCCTGTTTCGCCATTTGCATGCTGCCGGTAACGGTTGGCTTCGTCGTGCCCGTGGCCGTGCTGCTGCATTTCGTGTTGCGCGGATATGCGGCGACGGACTATGCGGCAATTGCATCGGTTGCGTTGAATTCGGTGACCGTCGCGCTCAGCGTCGCGGTCATGGTCATGTCGGTCGCGGGCTTCATGGTCTTTGTCGCGACCTACCGGGCGAGCGCGTTCCTGAAGACGCTGACGGCGCTGTGTTCGACCGGATACGCCTTTCCCGGAACAATTCTCGCCATCGGCGTCGTGACCTTTGCCGGCGCGGTGGATCATGCGGCCGGCACGCTGGTCGGCCGGGCGACGGGATGTCCTTTGACGGGTTCCTGTCGGGGACGATCTGGCTTGTCCTGCTGGCCTGCATGGTCCGCTTCCAGGCGGTCGGTTATGGCGCGGTCGCCTCCGGGATCGGCCGCTTGCCCCCCCAACATGATGAATGCCAGCCGGGTGCTGGGCCGCAGCTTTCCGCAAAGCCTGCGGGAAGTGGTGCTGCCCCTGCTGCGCAGTTCCTTCCTGGCGGGCGGGATGCTGGTGTTTGTCGATGTGATGAAGGAATTGCCGATGACGCTGCTGTTACGGCCCTTCAATTTCGAAACGCTGGCGACGTATGTTTACCAGTTTGCGAAGGATGAATTGCTGGAAGATGCGGCACTGCCGGCGCTCTTCGTCGTGCTGGCCGGTATCGGCCCGGTGATTTTGATGAATGCTGCCCTGCGGCGTATCGGCCAGAAGAAACAGGCGTGATCTGATTCAGGCGGCGCGCAGTTTCTGAATTTTCATCAGCAGGACATCGTAGATTTCCAGCCAGTGATCCGGGCGATTTCCTGATACGACAATTGCGTTTCGCGAACCAGCGCCAGCGCATGTTTTTCCGGTGCCATGCGCACGGTGCTGCGCCGGCCCTGCCGAGTCGGGCGGTTCGCCAGCACGGGCGGCGGCCTGTCTTTCGGCATCATCCAGGCCGCGTTCTTCCGCTTCCCGCCGCGCGGTATCACGCCGCTGCTTTTCCACATAGATCTGGTAGTCGGTCATGTGGACGAAGGCGGCAAATTCGCGGGCCCGGTCCTGTTCTTCCTGCGTGGCCTTCAGTGTATCCGACTGCGGTTGCGACTGTGCCTGTTGCATCGCCGCCTGTTCGAGCGTCAGCCCCCGGCGCGCGACCAGCCGTTCCGCCGCCGCAAGCGCATTCTGACGCTCGCCATCGAACGGGCTTTCCTTGGCCAGTTTCAGCAGGTTGTGGAATCGTACCTGCTCGTCCGGGGTTAGTGTCTCTGAAATGGTGTTCTCCGCATATAGGGGCTCGCCGTAATACGATCACTATAACAAGGCCAGTTTCGGGATTCCACCGGGGCCGGATTTAATTTCCGGGGATCTCGGAATGGTCCACCCAGTTTGGCGCAGGGCCTGTAAAAATATGGTAAAACAATTCATAATTTCGTGTCGTTCACGCGCCGCTTACGGATCGAAATATGACGCCGCGCCCCCATCATCATCGATTGCGACCCGGGACAGGATGATGCCATCGCCCTGCTGATGGCGCTGGCATCGCCGGAATCGCTGCATGTGCTGGGGGGTGACCTGTGTCGCCGGAAATGTCTCGCTGGAACGGACGCAGACCAATGCGCGGCGCATATGCGTGCTGGCAGGGCGTGCGGATATGCCGGTCTTTGCAGGAAGCACCCACCCATTGCTTCAGCCCCCGAAAACCGCCGAGGCTGTCCATGGCGAATCGGGAATGGACGGGTCCGGCCTGCCGGAGATTCCCGATATGCCGTTGCAGGAACGTCATGCGGTTGATTTCATCATCGATGCCTGTCTGTCCGCCGCGGATGACGAGATCACGCTTTGTGTGCTGGGGCCGATGACCAATATCGCCATGGCGCTGACCAAGGCGCCGCGCGTTGCGGCTAAAATCCGCGAGATCGCCTTCATGGGCGGCGCGGCGCTGGGGCCCGGTAATGTGACGCCCTGCGCTGAGTTCAATATCTTCACCGATCCGCATGCGGCGCGGATCGTTTTTGGTTCCGGTGTGCCGCTGGTCATGTTCGGGCTGGATGTCACCCATCAGGTGCTGACGACACCGGCGCGGCTGGCGGCAATCGGGCATATCGATTCGGATGTCGGGCGCGCGGCATCCGGCATGCTGAACTTCTATGACCAGCATGACCCGGAACGCTACGGCGGCCCCCGGCGCCCCGCTGCACGATCCCTGTGTCATTGCATGGCTTCTGCAACCGGATCTGTTCCGGGGCAAGCCGGTGCATCTGGACGTGGAAACGCAATCGCGGCTGACCCTGGGGCGGACGGTCGTGGACTGGTGGGGGGTAACGGACGCGCCGCCCAATGCCACAGTGATGGAAGCCGCCGATTCCGACGGGTTCTATGCGTTGCTTACCGACCGCCTGTCGCGTCTGTAGAAAACCCGGATTTCCGCAGCCAGTCGATTGCCTTGTTGAAGGCCAGGGGCAGGTTTTCCCTGCCGCCGCCGAAGGTCTTGCCGGTACCACCCGCGCAAGTGGCTGCGATAGCGTTCCCGGGACAGGGCTTCGCCGGTCCGGGTGCTGCGCAGGCGGGTAGGGTGTTTCCATCAGAAACGGCGCCATCGTGGCACAGGGACCGTGGCTGATATTTGGCAGGTCGGGGGCATATTTCACGGTTGGCCCGTCGATGCTCCATGAATGCCAGGTGCCGGGGATGATTTCCAGTATGGCCGGATGCGGGTTGCCGTTCAGCCGTGCGAACAGCGGCAGGCAATAGGCAGGCGGCGTCACGTCGTCCTTTTCGCCGGACAGGGCGTATATCGGGAATGCCGTGGTCGAGCCGGGAAACTGCACGAAACAGTCCGGCGAAAAGACCGCCCCGGCGGCGAAGACCGGCCTGACGTGGAACCGCTCATAGAACTGGGCATTGGCCAGATGGACTGCCGTCGATGCGCCTTTGCTGTGGCCGCTGACAATCATCCGGTCGGCGCGAAAGCCGTGGGGTCGCCGGCAAGGTGCCGGGCCACGGCCAGCGCATCCAGCGCCATGGTGAAGACCGATATCTGTGACTGGTCGCGCGTTGTGCTGCGGATGCCGCGCGGGGTGAAGGTATCCAGCGACACAGCGGCAAAGCCATCGGCATTCAGCGCCTTCGGCCATTCGTGCAGGAAAATGTCCTTTGCGCCGGCC
>CALSRA010000052.1 GCA_943788635.1 uncultured Alphaproteobacteria bacterium
CGATCCGAACATGCGGCTTGGCAATGTCGATCGGACCCTGGAATCGCTGGTAAAGGAAGTGATGCGGCCAATACTGCGTGACTGGCTGGAAGCGAACCTGCCGGTTGTCGTAGAACGGCTCGTACAGCGCGAGATCGAGAAGATGTCCAAGAAGTCGGATAGCTGATCGCGTCTTCGTTTCCGAACTGAAATTCTGATTTGAAAAGGATCGTTCAGCGATGCTGGACAAGACATATCTGCCCGGCGCGGTAGAGGAAAAACATTATCAACGCTGGGAGAATGCCGGGGCATTTGAATGCGGCCGCAGTGAGGGCGATCCGTATACCATCATGATGCCGCCGCCGAATGTCACCGGCAGCCTGCATATGGGCCACGCACTGAACATTCACGCTGCAAGACGTGCTGATCCGCTACAATCGAATGACCGGCAAGGACGCGCTTTGGCAGCCCGGCATGGACCATGCGGGCATTGCGACGCAGATGGTGGTCGAGCGCCAACTGGCCGAAAAAGGCGTATCCCGCCGGGATCTCGGCCGCGAGAAATTCCTGGACCGCGTGTGGGAATGGAAAGGCGAATCCGGCGGCGAAATCATGAAGCAGCTGACGCGCCTTGGGCGCTCTGCCGACTGGCCGCGTGAACGCTTCACCATGGACGAAGGCCTTAGCGACGCTGTCCGCAAAGTCTTCATCGAGCTTTACGACCAAGGCCTCATCTACAAAGACCAACGCCTCGTCAACTGGGACCCGAAGCTGGAAACGGCGATTTCAGACCTTGAGGTCCAGCCGACAGAAACCAACGGGCATCTCTGGCACTTTAAGTATCCGATTGAAGGCGAAGATGGCGCGCACATCACCGTCGCCACGACCCGGCCCGAAACCATGCTGGGCGATACCGGCGTTGCGGTGCATCCCGATGACGAGCGCTACAAGCACCTTGTCGGCAAGCATTGCATCCTGCCGCTCGTTGGCCGTCGCATCCCCATTGTTGCCGATGAATATGCTGACCCAGAAGCAGGCTCCGGCGCGGTCAAAATGACCCCAGCCCATGACTTCAACGATTTGAAGTCGGCCGCCGCCAGAACCTTGAGATGATCAACATTCTGGATCGCCAGGGCCGCGATCAACGAAAACGCGCCCGAAAAATATCAGGGCATGGATCGGTTCGAGGCCCGCAAGGTTGTCGTCGCCGATCTTGAAGCGGAAGGCTTGCTCGACGAAGATCGAAGACCATGCGCACACAGTCCCTTATGGCGACCGTGGCGGCGTGCCGATTGAGCCCTATCTGACCGTTCAATGGTATGTGGACGCTGAAACCCTGGCCAAGCCCGCGATTGCAGCGGTCGAGGACGGGCGCACCAAGTTTGTGCCGGAAAACTGGTCCAAGACCTACTTCGAATGGATGCGCAATATTCAGCCCTGGTGTATTTCCCGCCAGCTCTGGTGGGGCCATCGTATTCCGGCGTGGTACGGGCCTGATGGCGAGATTTTCGTCGCAAATGATGAAGCGCGGCCAAGCGAAAGCCCGCGCCCATTATGGCGAAGATAAACCGTTGGAGCAGGACCCAGACGTCCTGGACACCTGGTTTTCCTCTGCACTCTGGCCGTTCTCAACCATCGGCTGGCCTGAAGAAACGCCTGAGCTGGAGAAATATTATCCGGGCGACGTGCTCGTAACCGGGTTCGACATCATCTTCTTCTGGGTTGCCCGGATGATGATGATGGGCATGCATTTCATGGATGATGTGCCGTTCCGCACGGTCTACATCCACGCGCTGGTCCGCGATGAAAAAGGCCAGAAAATGTCCAAGTCCAAAGGGAACGTGATCGATCCCCTGGAACTGACGGACAAATATGGCGCTGATGCTGTGCGCTTCACGCTGCCGCCATGGCAGCCCAGGGCCGGGACATCAAGCTGGCTGAAAGCCGGGTCGAGGGATCGCGTAATTTTGCCACCAAGCTGTGGAACGCGGCGCGGTTCTGCGAAATCAACGAATGTGCGCTGACGCCCGGGTTCGAGCCGGCAGCGTGCGAGGAAGTCCTGAATCGCTGGGTTGTCGGGGCGACGGCCCGCTGCGCACAGGACGTTGAAGCCGCAATCGCCGCCTATCGGTTCAACGACGCCTCGCAGGTCCTGTATCATTTTATCTGGGGCACGTTCTGTGACTGGTATGTCGAACTGTCGAAGCCGCTGATCACCGGCGACGACGCGGCGGCACAGGCGGAAACCCGCGCGACGACGGCCTGGGTGCTGGCGCAGACATTGAAGATGCTGCACCCGTTCATGCCCTTCATTACCGAAGAATTGTGGACCCGTTTTGGCGACAGTGAATTGCTGATCCTCGAATCGTGGCCACAACTGGGGCCGGATATGATCGATGCCGAGGCACAGGCCGAAATGGACTGGGTTGTCGCGCTGATTACCGGCGTTCGTTCGGTGCGCTCCGAAATGAACATTCCGCCGGGTGCGAAAATTCCGATGCTCCTGACCGATGCGAGCGACACGAGCAAAGGCTGGATGAAGCGGCATAACGCGTTGATTACGCGTCTGGCGCGCCTGCAGCCGGCCGAGATCGGAAACGATATTCCTAAGGGCGCAGTGCAGTTCGTTCATGGCGAGGCGGTTGCGGCATTGCTCATCGCGGATGTCATCGACCTGTCGCAGGAAAAGGCGCGGCTGGAAAAGGCAATCGCCAAGACCGACAGTGAAGCGTCAAAGCTGGAAAAGAAACTAGGCAATGCCCAATTCATGGCTAAGGCGCCCGAAGCGGTTATTGCGGAGCAGCGCGAGCGGTTGGCGGCACAGCAGGCAACCCGCGAAAAACTGGCGGATGCGCTCACACGGGTTTCCGCTGCGATGTAGCGGTACCGGTGCCGCGTCCACGGATGGGGCGAGTGAATTCAGGCAGGTGAGTTATCATGCGCAAGGTTTCGGGTTTGAAGTGCAGCATCGGTTTTCTGGTTGCCGCATGTGCCATGTTTCTTATGGCGGATATTGCCCGGGCGGCCGAACCGCGACGTATCGAAATCCATCTGGCGCACGGCAAACCCGTGAACGGCGATGTTATCCGGCTGAAACAGGGTGATACGGTTGTGCTGGAATGGATTTCCGACGAAGCGCTGTCCCTTCACCTGCACGGCTATGACATCGAAGTAACCCTGGTCCCGAATGAAAAACAGTCCACGCCGTTTGAAGCCTTTGCCAGCGGTCGCTTTCCATTGACCAATCACGGCGCGGGGCATGGGCATAAGGCTTTGATGTATTTCGAAGTTCTTCCGGACTGATCGCGTCATGCGGTGTCTGGCGCAGGTATTACTCGCCGGATCCGGCGGATTGCTGGGATTTTGCTTCACGGCCGTTCCGGTCAGCGCCCATGCCTTCGGGCAGCGTTACGATTTGCCGGTACCGCTCTTGCTATACCTTGTTGGCGCCGCCGCTACGGTGCTGCTGTCCTTTGTGATGATGGCGTTGCTGTCGCGCGGGCGAAATCTCGAGTTTAATCTTCCGGAATACAGTTTCGCCAATGCGCTGTTTGGCCGGGTCCTGGCGCAGGTGATCCTTGTTGCGTTGTTGATTCTGGTGGTGACGGCAGGGTTTCTTGGCGTTGATAATCCGCAGCGCAATGTCGCCCCGGTCATGGTCTGGATCATCGGGTGGATTGGCATCGCCTATATCTGCGCGCTGATTGGCGATATCTGGGAAATAGCCAACCCATGGGACACGTTGTTTCGATGGTTTGGACCCCGGGATGATAACGCACGCGACTGGCCGGCATGGCTGGGCATGTGGCCTGCGGTCTTCCTGTTGGGCGCCTTCGCCTGGCTGGAGCTGATATCGGAAGCCGGCGAATCGCCGCGCCAGTTGGCCTTTCTGATCGTCATGTATTCGGCCATTACCTGGCTCGGTATGGCCACACTGGGGCGACGGAACTGGCTGCGAAACGGCGAGGCCTTTGCCGTCATCTTTGCGCTGTTCGGTCGGTTTGCGCCCCTCTGCCGCAGCCGCGACGGCGGGCTGGCGCTGCGGATGCCGGCGGTCGGATTACTGGTTGATCACCCCGTCCGGTTTTCACAAACGGCTTTTGTCCTGCTGGCATTGTCCACGGTCACGTTCGACGGCTTTCTGGAAACGCCGGCCTGGGTCATGTTGCTTGAGGCGATATTGGATACGCCGTTTTTCCTGGCTCTTGAGGATTTGGGGCTCAATCGGCTGAAGACGATCAAGACGCTGGCAATGCTGGTGTTTTTCGGCGGCTTCCTGACGATCTACCTGATGTGTTGCCGGTTGATGGCCCTGGCGGATCGCGCGGTGCCGATGCGGCAGGTCGTCGGCAGTTTTGTTCTTCCGCTGGTGCCGATCGCCATCGCCTATCACTTGGCGCATTACCTGTCTTACCTGCTGATATCGGGGCAGGGGGTCATTCCGCTGATGTCGGACCCGTTCGGCTTCGGGTGGGATTTGTTGGGTACCGCGGATTACCGGATCGATATTGGCATAGTCGGTGCCCGTTTCGTCTGGAACCTGTCGATTGTATCGATTGTCATCGGCCACCTGCTCGCGGTCTACCTGTCACATGCAATGGCGCTGCGGCTGTTTGCCGATGCGCGCGCCGCGTTGCGCAGCCAGATTCCGATGCTGGTCCTGATGATCGGCTATACGATGATCAGCCTGTGGATTTTGTCACAGCCGGTGGTGTCCGCCGGATAGCCGCGTCAGGAGCGGTGTCAGGCGGCGTCGGCGATTTCGCACCACACGGGGGTGTGGTCAGAGGCCTTTTCCTTGCCGCGTGGCTTGCGGTCGATTTCGCAGGCGACGAGCCTGTCCGCAGCCTGCGGTGACAGCAGGAAATGGTCGATCCGCACGCCTTCATCACGGGACCAGCGGCCGCGCTGGTAATCCCAGAAGCTGTAGGCCCCGATTTCCTTGTGCAGTGTCCGCCAGGCTTCGGTGACGCCCATATTCAGGATGGTGCGGAACCGGGCCCTTGCTTCCGGCCGGCACAGGGCGTCATCGGCCCATCCCGCAGGGTCGTATACGTCGCCGTCGGCGGGGATGATATTGTAGTCGCCTGCCAGCACAAAGGGCTGCTCCGTGGGCAGCAGCGTGTCGCGGACATGCGCAACCAGCCGGTCCATCCAGCCCAGTTTATAGGGAAATTTGTCCGAATCAGTCGGGTTGCCATTGGGCAGGTAGATCGACGCGATGCGCAACCCGCCGATGGTGGCTTCGATATAGCGGGCCTGCTCGTCGGAATCGTCGCCGGGTAGCCCGATCATGACATCCTCGATCGGCAGCTTGGAAAGAATGGCGACGCCGTTATAGCTTTTCTGGCCGTGAATGGCGGTCTGGTAGCCCAAGGCCGCGATTTCGAGCCCGGGAAAGTCCTCTGTGACCGTCTTGATTTCCTGCAGCAACGCGACGTCCGGCGAGGCTTCTTCCAGCCATTCCAGCACGCGCGGCAACCGCGCCTTGACCGAATTGACGTTAAATGTGGCTATTTTCACGCGTGATTACAGTCGGTTCAGGTGGAAAACGATGTGCCGCAGCCACAGGACGTAACGGCATTGGGGTTGGTAATCTGGAAGGCGGCACCGACCATGTCGTCGACGAAGTCGATTTCCGAGCCACCGAGTAACCCCATGGAAACGCTGTCAATAACGACCTTGACGGTATCGTCACCGAAAACGATATCGTCCTCGGTAATGGCGCTTTCGAAGTCGAACCCGTACTGATATCCAGCGCAGCCACCACCGGAAACGGTGATCCGCAGCATGGAATCGGTCTGGCCTTCCGACTCGAAAATCTGGGCAAGGCGCTTGTGCGCTGCCTCCGAAATCGTGAAGTTCGCGTCCCCGGAAAGGGTTTCAGTCGCGAAAGGGTCGGACATGCTATTCTCCAGTAATGCTGTACGCATTGTATCATAGCCTATGTAGGTTGCTAACCCGTCCTGTCAATTGGATGTTTTTAATATGAATTTCTCGCTTGCGCCCTATGCGACACAAGCGGCGGAAAGCCGTGGGCGTGCCTTTCACGAGGCGATTAGCCGTCATCGGTCCCCATTTCAGCGGGATCGGGACCGAATTATCCATTCGACCGCGTTTCGACGCCTGAAGCACAAGACGCAGGTTTTCGTCGCACCGGAAGGCGATCACTACCGCACGCGCCTTACCCATAGCTTGGAAGTGGCCCAGATCGGGCGTTCTCTCAGCCGGACGCTGCAGCTGGACGAGGATCTGTGCGAGGCCCTGGCGCTGGCGCATGATTTCGGCCACCCGCCCTTCGGCCATGCCGGTGAAGAAGCGCTGAACGAGGCAATGGGCGGCTACGGCGTTTTCGACCACAACGAACAGACGCTGCGCGTGCTCACCATGCTGGAAAAACGCTATCCCGCCTTTGACGGGTTGAACCTGTCCTGGGAAACGCTGGAAGGCATTGCCAAGCATAACGGCCCGGTGGTGTCGCCATCCCCGACCGTGGCGGCAATCGACAGCGCCTTTCCACTGGAATTGGGCACGTTTCCGGGCGCGGAGGCGCAGGTTGCGGCGATTTCGGATGATATCGCCTATAACAACCACGATCTTGACGATGGCCTGCGCGCGGGCGCCTTCACGGTCGCCGACCTGCAGGAGGTGCCGCATGTCGCCCAGGTGTTCGAGGAAGTGCGCCGCGAATACCCGGATGTTGCGGAAACCCGGCTGGTGCTTGAAATGGTGCGCCGGCTGATCGGCGAAATGGTTGATGACGTTCTGGCCGAAACCGGGCGGCGGCTTGCGGCGGCCGCGCCCGGGGACGTGGCCGCGATCCGCCATTTGCAGGAACCGGTTGTTGCGTTCTCTCCGGCAATGGGCGAAAAGGAACGCGCGTTGAAAAATTTCCTGTTTCGGCGCATGTATCGGCACGAAGCGGTCGTCGAACAGACCGGGCGGGCGCGCGTTGTCGTAAAGCAGTTGTTTGAAATGTTTGTCGAAAACCCGCAGAAACTGCCGCCGGAATGGCGTCCGGGCCTGGAAGCCCGCGATACGCTGCAAACCGTGCGGATCGTCGCCGATTATATCGCCGGCATGACGGATCAGTATGCCCTGCGCGAACACCGGCAGTTGATCGGGAAGAATGTCTGAAGCCATGAATATCTTTACCGAATATGGAACCAAAGTCGCTGCCGTGCTTGGGTCACTGGCGGCCGATGGCACGCTGCCGCAGGGGCTTGATCTGTCACGGGTCGCCGTTGACCCGCCGCGCGATGCAAGCCACGGGGACCTGTCGACCAATGCCGCAATGGTACTGGCGAAACCGGCCGGCATGAAACCGCGCGATCTGGCGGCCTTGATTGCGGAACGGCTGAATACGGAAGATGAAGTACTGTCGACGGACATTGCCGGGCCGGGCTTTATCAACCTTCGGCTCGACACGATGGTCTGGCGGCGCTGTCTTGCAGAAATACTTGCCGCAGGCACCGCCTATGGCAATTCGGCTATTGGCGCAGGCGAACGGGTGAATGTGGAATTCGTCTCCGCCAATCCGACCGGGCCCATGCATATCGGCCATGCGCGGGGGGCCGTGTTCGGCGACGTGCTGGCGTCGCTGCTGGTGAAGGCGGGCTATTCCGTCGTGCGGGATTATTACGTCAACGACGCGGGCGAGCAGGTCAATGTGCTCAGCCGGTCGGCCTATCTGCGCTACCGCGAGGCACTGGGCGAGGATATCGGCGAAATTCCCAGCGGCCTGTACCCGGGCGACTATCTGCGCCCGGTTGGCAAGGCGCTGGCGGAAAAATACGGTGACAGCCTGCTCGGCAAGCCGGAATCGGAATGGTTGCCGGAACTGCGTGCGTTCACCATCGACGCGATGATGGACATGATCCGGGCGGATCTGGATGCGTTTGGCATCCGGCACGACGTCTTCACCTCCGAGCGTGCACTGGTCGAGGCTGGCAAGGTGGATGCGGCGCTGAAGACGCTGTCGGACCGGGGGCTTATCTACGAAGGCGTTCTGGAACCGCCAAAGGGCAAGACGCCGGATGATTGGGAGCCGCGTGAGCAGACCCTGTTCCGTGCGACCGATTTCGGCGATGAGGTCGACCGGGCATTGGTGAAATCGGACGGCAGCTGGACCTATTTTGCCTCCGACATCGCCTGTCATCTGGACAAGTTTCAGCGTGGTTCAAAAACCCTGATCGATGTCTGGGGCGCGGATCACGGCGGCTATGTCCGCCGGATGAAAGCCGCGACCACTGCAATCAGCGAGGGCCAGGCCGCACTGGATGTGAAGATCTGCCAGATCGTGAAGCTGATGGACAATGGCGAACCGATCAAGATGTCCAAGCGGGCAGGGACCTTCGTAACTTTGCGTGACCTTGTCGATGAGGTCGGACCCGGTGTCGTCCGCTTCATCATGCTGACACGCAGCAATGACGCGCCACTCGATTTTGACCTGACCAAGGTGACCGAGCAGTCGCGCGACAATCCGGTATTCTATGTCCAGTATGCCCATGCGCGCTGTCATTCGGTCGCGCGGATGGCGACGGAGACGTTCCCGGGTATCACCGGGTCCAATGCCAACCTGTCGCTGCTGGAGGACGAGGTTGAGCTGTCCCTGCTGCGGTTGCTGGCACAATGGCCCCGAACGGTGGAGGCTGCAGCAAATGCACACGAACCTCACCGAATCGCCTATTATCTGCATGACGTAGCGGCAGAGTTCCACGGCTTGTGGACCAAAGGCAAGGAGCAGACCGATTTGCGGGTCATCCTGGAAGACAACCAACCGCTTACGGCGGCGCGTCTGGCGCTTGTGGAAGGCGTGCGGATCGTGATTGCATCGGGACTGGAACTCATGGGTGTTGAACCGGTGAAGGAATTACGCTGATGGCCAGCGGCGACGACCCTATCGAAGCGGAACTCAAGAAGCTTGATGCCGAGGATGAGGGCGGGACGCCGGGCAATTTACGGCGTTATCTGCCCGCCACACTGGCGGTTATCGCTGTCGTCGGTTTCGCGGGTGTCGTCTGGTACGCCTACAGTACCGGCATCCGTGAAGGCAGTGAGTTCGCAGCCCCCTTGCTGGAACCATCCGGCCCCAGCAAGGTCGCGCCGCAGGACCCCGGCGGTCGCGAAATTCTCGATCAGGACAAGCTGGTTTACGGCACGATCGACCGGACGCAGGACGAAACCCGGGTCGAGCGCCTGTTACCGCCGCCGGAAAACCCGTTACCGGTGCCGGTGACGCCGAAACCGGTTGAACCGCCGCCCGTCGCAACCCCGCAGCTTGGCGTGCCGAAAATCCCGCCGCCACCATCGATCACGGGACCGCTGGAATCACCGGGCAGTACCGAAGCGGCGAAAACAGCCGCCGCGGATATTTCGAACAAGGCCGCCGGCGCTGCGGATAAAGCGGTCGCCATACCGCCGCTGCCGAAGCCGGTGGCAACACCGAAGAAGGTCGAACCCCCCGCTGTTCCGGTTGCCGCAGCGGCGCCCAAGCCCGTGCCTGTGGCAAAGCCTGCCGCGACGTCTAAACCAGCCGCGAAGCCCGCCGCGAAGCCGGCAAAATCGGGTGCCGATAATTTTCGCGTTCAGATTGGTTCATTGCGATCCGAAGATGCGGCCCGGACCGCCTGGACACGGCGCGTCAAGGAGGCGGGGCCTGTGCTGGCTAACCTGAAATTCTTCGTGTCAAAGGCCGATATCCCGGGCAAGGGGACATATTACCGGGCCCAGGGCGGGCCATTTGCCGACAAGGCGTCCGCGCAGAAGGTTTGCGAGGCGTTGAAGAAAAAGAAGATCGGCTGCTTCGTCGTCAAGCGGTGACAGGGCGGATGATGTCGAACGGTTCTGCAAACGCCGTGATATTCGGTTGTGCCGGCCTGGAACTGTCCGCCGATGAGCGCGCGTTCTTCCGCGATGCCGATCCGCTGGGCTTTATTTTGTTCGCCCGCAATGTTGAAACACCCGAACAGGTTCGCGCTCTTGTGGCCGATCTGCGGGATGCGGTGGGCCGGGAATCTGCTTTTGTCCTGATCGATCAGGAAGGCGGCCGGGTTGCGCGGCTCAGGCCGCCCCATTGGCGCGCGGCACCACCGGCGGGTCGGATTGGGGCGCTGTATGGCAGAGATGAAGCCGCGGGCCTCGAAGCGGCTCATCTGAATGCAAGGCTGCTGGCGGATGAATTGCATGATCTGGGGATCGATGTCGATTGCGCCCCGGTTCTCGATCTGCTGCTGCCGGGGGCCCATGACATTATCGGTGACCGCGCGTTCGGTGCTGATCCCGATGCCGTGGCGGCACTGGGGCGGGCGGCCTGCGAGGGCTTCATGTCCGGCGGGGTAATGCCGGTGATCAAGCATGTGCCGGGACATGGCCGTGCCCTGCAGGACAGTCACAAGGCGTTGCCGATTGTCGCAACCGGGCTGGATGAACTGGATCGGACCGACTTTGCGCCCTTCCGGGCGCTGTCGGATATGCCGGCGGCGATGACGGCGCATGTCGTCTATAGCGCAATCGACCCCGATGCGGCCGCCACGGTCTCCCCGACAGCGATTGACGACATCATTCGCAAGCGGATCGGCTTCGATGGATTGCTGATCAGCGACGACCTGTCGATGGAAGCGCTGCAAGGCAGTCTTGGAAGCCGCGCCGCCGCCGCGCGTCGGGCCGGTTGCGATATCGTCCTGCACTGCAATGGCGTTATGGGTGAAATGCAGCAGGTCGTCGCCGAATGTGCCCCGCTGTCGCCTGATTGCGACCGGCGGGTTCAGGCTGCCCGTGCCCGCCTGGTAAGGACACCGGCGCCGCAGGACATGGTGCAGCGCCTGGCGACCTTGCTGGCGGAAACCGCTTCGTGAGCAATTGGCAGGATATCGCCTTCATTGCCTCGGTCTGGATCATCCCGGTCCTGCTGGCGATCACCCTGCACGAAGCGGCGCATGGCTGGGCCGCATGGAAGCTTGGTGACGATACGGCGAAGGCGCTTGGCCGCGTCAGTTTCAACCCGTTGCGGCATATCGACCGGTTCGGGACAATCATCCTGCCGGCGATGCTGTTGCTTTTGCGCGCGCCGTTCCTGTTCGGCTGGGCCAAGCCCGTACCGGTAAATTTCAGCAGGTTGCGGGATCCGCGCCGGGGGATGGTGCTGGTCGCCGCCGCAGGGCCCGGCGCCAATATCCTGCTGGCATTCATATCCGCATTGTTGCTGCATGTGTCGCCACTGTTGCCGCAATTCGCGGAATTGTGGTTTGCGGCAAATCTGGTCAATTCGATCAAACTGAATCTCATTCTGGCGGTATTTAATATGCTGCCGCTACCGCCGCTGGATGGGGGCCGGGTCGCCGTCGGCCTGTTGCCGGATGTACTGGCGCGGCCGCTGGCACGGCTGGAACGCTACGGGATGTTCATCCTGATCGGTCTGATTTTTCTGTTGCCCATGCTGGGCCGCCAGGTGGGGCTGGACATCGACCTTTTCACGTGGCTGGTCGCGGGGCCGGTCGCCTTTCTGACGGAGGTCATTGCGATGGCCGCCGGCATTCATTAGGAAGGCTTATGGCCGACGAACCGACATCCGATTCCGGGCAGGAACCTTTCGAGAGCGATCGCCCGGATTACCTTGCCCAGATCGATGACAGCCTTGTTCTGGAACTGGACGGGTTTGCCGGACCGATCGATCTGCTGCTGGCATTGGCGCGGGACCGCAAGGTCGATATCACCAAGATCTCCATCCTGGCGCTGGCGGAACAGTATCTGGCCTTTATCACGCGGGCGCGGGAGTTGCGGCTTGAGGTTGCGGCGGATTACCTCGTCATGGCGGCCTGGCTGGCATACCTGAAGTCGCGCCTGCTGCTGCCGCATTCAGACGACAAGGACGAACCGTCCGGCGCCGAACTGGCGGCGCGGCTGGCCTTCCAGCTGCAACGGCTGGAAGCCATGCGGAATGCATCCGAGCAATTGATGCAGTTGCCGCAGCTCGGCCAGGAGTTTTTTGCGCGCGGTGAGCCTGATCAGGTCGTCACGGATACGACCACTGTCTTCAGCGCAACGCTTTTCGATTTGCTGTCTGTTTACGGCATGATCAAGCAGCGCGGTGAATCTTCCGTTCTGCATATCGCGCCGATGAACCTGTACTCGATGGACGACGCGCTGGTCCGGCTCAGCACGCTTATCGGCAAGGTTCCCGACTGGACGGTTCTGTCGAGTTTCCTGCCGGATGCAACGGAAGACGAACTGGTTACGCGGTCCGCCGTTGCCTCGACTTTCGCCGCCAGCCTGGAACTGACCAAACAGGGTAAAGTGCAGCTCAGTCAGTCCGGCTCTTTCGAACCGATTTTCCTGCGTACACGAAAAGAAGAATCTGAGAATGGATAGGTTTGAACTAATGCGCCTGATCGAGGCGATACTGTTTGGATCGACAGAGCCGCTGTCTGTCCGTGAGCTTACCGAGCGCATGCCGGAGGGCGCCGATATCGTCGGCCTGTTGACCGAACTGCAGGAACAATACGCCAATCGCGGCGTGCACCTGGTCGAACTGGGCACGCGCTGGGCGTTCCGGACGGCAGCGGACCTTGGCCCCCATTTGCAGTTGAAGCGGGTCGTAAAGCGCAAGATGTCGCGCGCGGCGCTCGAAGTTCTCGCGATTGTCGCCTACCACCAGCCGGTAACGCGGGCCGAAATCGAGGAAATTCGCGGTGTCGCGACCAGTCGCGGGACCCTGGATATCCTGCTGGAGGCAAGCTGGATCCGGCCACGCGGTCGCCGGCGGACACCGGGACGGCCTGTTACATGGGGGGTCTCGGAGGCCTTCCTGGATCATTTCGGGCTGGAAAGCATCGACGCGCTGCCGGGCATTTCCGAATTGAAGGCGGCGGGCCTGTTGGAACGGCGGCCGGGCCTTGGCCTGTTGTCGGCCTTTGCCGATGAAGAAGATGGCGGTGATCCGGAGCCGTCGCCCGAAGACCTGGAAGAAGATTCCTATGAAGGCGTCGAGGGTGATGACGACATACCGCTTGATGACTGAAACGCGACCCGGATGCAGGTGACCTTGCGGTGAATGAGACGGCAGTCATAACGCTTGAAGGCGTCTGTCACGCCTATGATGCGGTGGTCGCTGTTGACGATCTGGCATTGTCTGTCCCGGCCGGGGAGGTGGTCTGCCTGCTGGGGCCGTCCGGCTGCGGCAAGACCACGGTCTTGCGCATCGTTGCCGGGCTGGAGCGCCTGCAAAAAGGGCGGGTGTTGCTGAATGGCGCGGTTGCGGCAGATGGCTCGCATGAAGTGCCGCCCGAACGGCGGAATGTCGGGTTTCTGTTCCAGGACTACGCGCTGTTTCCTCATTTGACGGTGGCGGAAAACGTCGGCTTTGGCCTGCAGGCGCTTGCGGCAGGCGAACGAAAGGCGCGGGTCGCCGAAGCATTGGAATTGGTCGTCATGGCCGATTACGCGGCGCGTTATCCGCATGAATTGTCCGGTGGCCAGCAGCAGCGGGTGGCGCTGGCCCGCTCGCTGGCGCCAAAACCGCAACTGGTCCTGCTGGACGAGCCCTTTTCCGGGTTGGATGCCCGGATGCGGGATCAGGTTCGCGATCACACGCTGCACGCGCTCAAGCAAAGTGGCGCGGCGGCGCTGATGGTGACCCATGACGCCGAAGAGGCAATGTTCATGGGGGACCGGATCGCCGTCATGCGGCAGGGGCGTCTGGTCCAGTTCGGAGCGCCGGTTGAGCTGTATTGCCGTCCAAGCGACGCTTTTGTGGCCGAATTCTTCGGCGAGGTAAATCACCTTACGGGAACCGTGCACGATAAAAAAGTGACGACGCCCTTCGGCGAATTGTCGGCGGAAGGCCTGCAGGAAGGCGCCGTCGCCGATATCCTGATCCGGCCGGAAGCGCTACAACTGGGCCCTATTCATGAAGGATTGGACCCGAAAAGGGCCGTTCGGGTGATTGCCGCGCGGATGCTGGGCCGCACCAGCCTGATCCATTTGTGCATTGGCTGGCCGGATGAAAGTGTTCTGCATCTGCATGCCCGGATGCCGGGACGCTTCCTGCCACCGGAAAATACGATGCTGTCGGTGGAACTGGATCATACGCAGGCCTTTGTATTTCCCGCCGAACCCCCACATTGATAGTGCCAGGAAATTCGGTTCGGACGTTGCGATTACCCGACGTTTTCTGTAATGATCCACGCAAGGTCTGGGCGCGAAGCCTTTGCCAGCATTGAAGGAAGAGAGATATGGGCGCTTTTAGTATCTGGCACTGGCTGATCGTACTAGTCATCGCGCTGGTACTCTTCGGTGGGAAGGGCAAGATTTCGAGCCTGATGGGCGACTTTGGCAAGGGTCTGAAATCGTTCAAGAAGAACATCAAGGATGAAAACGGCAAGGCGTCTGACGATGGGGCTCAGTCCCTGGAAGCCGACCCACCGGCAGCGGTCACACGTGACAGCGTCGAGTCCGAAAAAGAATCCAAATCGGCGTCATCCTGACGCGAATTTCCGTGTCATGGCAGCGCTTTGGGGCTGACAGTGTCTGAATATGCTTGATGTCGGCTGGCAGGAACTCTTTCTGATCGCAGTCGTCACGATTATCGTGGTCGGCCCGAAAGAGATTCCGCGCGTTCTGCGCACGGTGACGCTCTGGGTGCGCAAGATCAAGGGCATGGCCCGCGAGTTCCAGAACAGTGTCGAGGATCTGGCGCGCGAAACCGAACTGGACGATATCAAGAAGGAACTGGAGCAGGCGAAGGATTTCGACCTCGAGCGCGATATCGAGGATGCGATTGATCCGACGGGCGAATTCTCCAATTCGATCCATGATATCGGGGCGTCAGTCAATGCGCCGGATAGCGGACCCACCGCGGCGCCGAAGCCCGTTGCGAAGCCGGAAATTGCAGAAGAAAACAACATGCTTTCGGACGACGCGCCGAAAAAAACGGTGGAATAGCAGGGATGACGGACACGGATTCCGACGCTGGCAGCAAGATGCCGCTGCTCGAACATCTGGTCGAACTGCGTCGGCGGCTTATGTGGTCGGTTGTTGCTTTCGTCGCCTGTTTCATCATTGCCTTTTATTTCGCCAGTCCGGTGTTCAATTTCATTGCCCAGCCCCTGGTGGATTTGTGGGCGGAAGAAGGGCAGACCGGGCGGTTTATTTACACAGCGGTGCAGGAAAAATTCGTCACCGATCTGAAAATCGGGTTTTTTGTCGGGGCCTTCTTCGCGTTTCCGATGATCGCCATTCAGGTCTGGTTGTTCGTCGCACCGGGCCTGTACAAGAATGAAAAGCGCGCGTTTCTGCCCTTTCTGATTGCGACGCCGGTCCTGTTCTTTGTTGGTAGCGCCTTCGTCTATTATTTCGTACTGCCGCCGGCCTGGAGCTTCTTTGCCGATTACCAGCAGGCCGCCGAAGGCACCAATGCCGCGATCGTGCTGGAACCGAAGGTCGATCAGTATCTGTCCTTTGTCGTACGGCTGATTTTCGCTTTCGGGATAAGCTTCGAATTGCCGGTCATTCTGACCCTGCTGGCCCGTATCGGGATCATTTCAACAGTTGGAATGCGCAAGAACCGACGCTACGCCATCCTGATCGCCTTCGTCGTGGCGGCCATCCTGACCCCGCCTGATCCGATCAGTCAGCTTGGTCTCGCGATCCCGATCATTCTGCTCTACGAAATCTCGATCCTGTGCGCGCAACTGGTCGAGAAGCGTCGCGCGGCGGAAGCGGCGAAAGAAGCCGAGGATGACCCCGATGACGACTCCGCCGGTGACGACGAAGTGCCCGCCTGACGGCTTGAATCTCAATGCGTTATGACCGGTGGACGGGGTAGCGGCGCTTGACCTATAAACGCGCATCAATCGATTGAGGGTCCGATGCACGATTTACGCTTCATTCGCCAGTCACCGGAAGAATTTGACCGGGGATTGGCCCGACGTGGTCTCGCCGCAATGTCGCCGCAGATACTCGCGCTGGATGCGAAGCGCCGGGCGACGCAGACAGCGCTGCAGGACATGCTGCAGCGGCGCAACGAGGCCTCTAAACAGGTCGGACTGGCGAAGCGCAATGGCGATGATGCCGACGCGCTGATCACCGAGGTCCAGTCGCTCAAGGACAAGATCGCCGCCGACGAGGAATCCGCAAAATCATTGGAAGCGGAACTGACCGGGATCCTGGAAGGGTTGCCGAACCTGCCGGCGGATGATGTGCCCGAAGGCGGGGGCGAGGATGACAATGTTGAAATTCGCCAGGTCGGCACAAAGCCGGCGTTTGATTTCGAGGCGCGCGAGCATTTCGATATCGGCGAAACACTGGGGCTGATGGATTTTGAAGGCGCGGCAGCACTGTCCGGTGCGCGCTTTGTCGTGCTGCGGGGCGCGCTGGCGCGGCTGGAACGGGCGCTTGGCAATTTCATGGTCGATCTGCACACGGGTGAGAACGGCTTCGCTGAGGTTTCGCCGCCGGTGCTGGTGCGCTCGGAAGCCCTGTACGGGACCGGGCAATTGCCGAAATTCGCTGAAGACCTGTACCGGACGGAGGATGATTATTGGCTGATCCCGACCGCCGAAGTGCCGCTGACCAACCTGTCCAGCGGTGCTATCTATGACGCCGGGGATCTGCCGCAGCGCCTGACCGCCTGGACCCAGTGTTTCCGTTCGGAGGCAGGGGCCGCGGGCAAGGATACCCGGGGCATGCTGCGCCAGCATCAGTTCGGCAAGGTTGAGATGGTTTGCGTCACGCATCCCGATGAATCCGATGCGGAACTGGAACGCATGACCGGTTGCGCCGAGGAAGTGCTGAAACGGCTGGAGGTTCCCTACCGGGTCGTGACGCTGTGCACCGGCGATATGGGCTTTGGCGCGCGCAAGACCTACGATATCGAAGCGTGGTTGCCGGGGCAGGGGATGTATCGCGAAATTTCGAGCTGCTCCAACTGCGGCGAATTCCAGGCGCGGCGCATGAACGCCCGATTCCGCACCAAGGGCGAAAAGGGCACGCGGTTCGTCAATACCCTGAACGGGTCGGGGCTGGCGATCGGGCGGACCCTGATTGCGGTGCTGGAAAACGGGCAGAATGCCGACGGAACGGTGACGGTTCCCGAGGTATTGCGCCCCTATATGGGCGGGCTTGAACGCATCGAACCGGTGAAAGGAACCGGAAAATGACGGATACGGGATTTTCGCCGACACGGATTCTTGTCGTCAACGATGACGGAATCAATGCGCCGGGCCTGAAGGTACTGGAGCGGATCGCGAAATCCCTGGCCGACGATGTCTGGGTCGTCGCCCCGGAAACCGAGCAAAGCGGCGCCGGCCACTCGCTGACGCTGACTCAGCCGCTGCGGCTGCGCAAGCTGTCCCGCAAGCGCTATGCGCTGACCGGCAGCCCGACGGATTGCGTGCTGTTCTCGGTCTGTGAACTGATGAAGGACTCACCGCCGGATCTGGTCCTGTCCGGGGTCAACCGGGGTGCCAATGTCGGCGACGACGTGACCTATTCCGGCACCATTGCCGGGGCGATGGAAGCGACGATCCTGGAAATTCCCGCCATCGCGCTGAGCCAGCAGACGAATTCGGAAAAGATCGCCTACTGGCCGACGGTCGAGGCCTTCGCGCCTGGTGTCATCCGCCAGCTTGTCGAGGCGGGCTGGTCGTCCGAGGTGCTGATGAATGTCAATTTCCCCGACTGCAAACCCGAAGATGTGGCCGGTGTGCGCGTCGTGGCGCAGGGACGGCGCAAGGCCGGGTATGAAATCCGCGAGCTGCAGGACCCGCGCAAGCTGACCTATTACTGGATCGGTCAGGCGGTAAACCGGAAAATCCGCGCGGGGAACACCGATTATCAGGCGCTGGACCGTCAGGAAATCTCGATCACGCCGCTGCACATGAACCTGACGCATCAGGGCGCGCTGCGGAACCTCAAGAAATACTTTCCATGATAGCGGCGGCGAAAAAGATTCGGTTCATCCTGAACCTGCGGCAGAGCGGCATCATCGATACGACCTTGCTGTCGGCGATGGAAAACGTGCCGCGCGAAATGTTCGTGCCGGAAGCGTTCCGCGACCGCGCCTACGAGGATACGGCACTGCCCATCGGCTACGGCCAGACGATCAGCCGGCCCCGGATCGTTGCGCAGATGATCGAGGCGCTGGACGTGCATGACCGGGTAAAAATACTCGAAGTCGGCACCGGGTCGGGATACCAGACGGCGGTGTTGTCGCATCTGTGTCGCCGGGTTTACACAATCGAGCGCCACCGGGACCTGTTGCGGTCTGCGGAGCAGCAATTCACGACACTGGATCGCCGCAACATCACGACACGGGCCGGTGACGGTTGGCGCGGCTGGCCGGAACAGGCGCCATTCAGCCACATCATCGTCAGCGCCGCCGCACCCGATATTCCGCCGGTCCTGGTCGATCAATTGGATACCGGCGGGGTCATGGTCCTGCCGGTCGGCGATGAACGCCAGGAACAGCGTATCCTGCGCGTCGTACGGACCGAAGACGGTTTCGAAGAACAGGATCGCGGCCCTGTCCGTTTCCTGCCGCTGGTTGAAGGCATGCCCGCGGCGGCGACCCGCCAGGCGGAGTCGGGTTAGGGGGCGGGCTGCATGACGCCTCGACACGTATCCCGCCGCCCGGCCATTTGTTTGGGACTGTTCGCGCTGCTGCTGGCGGGGTGTTCGACCGGCCCGTTCACAAAACCGGCGCGCGTGACCCTGTACGACGATCGTGGAAACACCAACACCGCGAAACCGGCGCCGCGCCGTGAGACCGCAAACCGGGCGGTGCAAACCAGAACACCGACCGTGCAATCCAAACCGCAAACCGTGGCGATGGGGACCGACGTTCACACGGTGCGCAGCGGCGAAACGGTATATTCGGTGGCCGGCCTTTATCGTTCTTCCATCCGCGGCGTTATCGAACTGAACGCTCTGCAAGCGCCCTTTATCCTGCGTCCGGGCCAGACCCTGCGCATCCCCGTGCCCCGGGAACATATCGTGCAGTCCGGTGATACGCTGTATGGCATTTCCCGTCGCTATGGCGTTGCGATGAACGCCCTGGTGCGGGTGAACAGTATCCCGCCGCCGTACAGGATTATTGTCGGCCGCAAGCTGCGTCTGCCCGAACGGGTGCAAACCGCCTCTGCCGGACAGGCAGCGGTGGCAAAGCCGCGTGCTCCGGCGGTGACGACTGCCAGGAAGCCTACTGTAGCGTCCCCGCCACCGACACGTGTCGTGCGGCCACGACCCAAGCCGGTTGTCAATTCAGCGGTGCCCAAGCCGCCGGCCCGGTCCGGCCGGGCATTTGTGCTGCCGGTCAGGGGCAAGGTCGTTTCGGCCTATGGTTCCAAGGGGCAGGGGCTGCACAACGATGGTGTGAATATCGCGGCACCCCGGGGCACGCCGGTTCGTGCGGCGGAAAACGGGATTGTGGTTTATAGCGGCAATGCGCTGCTTGGTTTCGGCAATATGGTCCTGGTCCGCCATGCCGAGGGGCTCATGACCGCCTATGCCCATAATGACACGCTCGGTGTCCAGCGAGGCGACAAGGTGCGACGCGGGCAGACCATTGCCACTGTCGGCAGTTCAGGCAGTGTCGCGACGCCGCAGTTACATTTTGAGGTTCGAAAGGGAAAGTCTGCGGTAAACCCGGCGAAATACCTGCCGGACCTTTCCCGAAACAGTTAGCGGAAGCCCCGGTCGGGCGCGACCGTGCTGCGACGATGGCGTTTGGCAGTAATGGATCTGACGGGTTCTATTCGATCCGCTTGCCCAGCCGCCCGGCGAGGTCCTGGATATACTGCCAGGCGACGCGGCCGGAGCGTGCGCCGCGTGTCATCGACCATTCGATCGCTTCGGCGCGCCAATCCGCTTCGCTGATCTCGAGCCCGAAATGCGCCACATAGCTTTCGATCATGGCGAAATAGGTGTCCTGATCGTTGTTGTGGAACCCAAGCCACAGACCGAAACGATCCGACAGGGATACCTTTTCCTCGACGGCTTCCGATGGGTTGATCGCCGTTGACCGCTCATTGTCGATCATATCGCGTGACAGCAGGTGCCGGCGGTTGGATGTCGCATAGAAAATCACGTTTTCGGGCCGGCCCTCGATGCCGCCTTCCAGGATCGCCTTGAGCGATTTATAGCTGGCGTCGTCGCCGTCAAAGGAAAGATCGTCGCAGAACAGGATCGTCCGGCGATCGCTTTGGCGCAGGAAGGTCAGCAGCTTCGGCAGGGTCGGGATGTCTTCCCGGTGGATTTCTACCAGTGCCAGGCTGCCCGGGTTCCGTCCGACAATGTCGCCATGCACGGCCTTGACCAGCGAGCTCTTGCCCGTGCCGCGCGCGCCCCACAGCAATGCGTTATTCGCGGGCAAGCCCTCGGTGAACCGCACAGTGTTCTCGGTCAGCGTATCGCGCTGCTGCTGGATACCCTGCAACAAGGATATTTCAAGCCGGTTCACCTTCGTAACCGGTTCCAGCGTGCCGCTGTCGGCGTGCCAGACAAACGCGTCGGCCGCGCTGAAATCACCGGCTTCGGCCGGGGCGGGGGCAAGACGATCTAGGCTGTCGGCGATGCGGGACAGCAGTGTGACGATATCCTGGTCGGACATGGGGCAATTCCGAATGCTGTGAAACAGGCGGCGGAACCTAGCGGCAGTAGGATTGCTGGTCAATCCGGGTTGAAAGGATCGTCGACAGCCTTGAAATTCCAATTCATAGCATTAAATGCCTAACATAGTGATGCGGTGGTCTCGGGTTATGGCTGGGTGTGGGGTGGCGAAATGTAGACAAATGTAGACATTTTCGCATTTTTTCGAGCACGTATTATTGTTTTTCAACGTGTTAACGCGATTCAAACGGCTTTGAAACGGGCAAAAACAGTTTGAATGAGGATAAAACGGCGCTGAACACGGCGAAAATCGTATCAAATTGCAGTATGCTGCCGATTTCCGCGATCGGATGCCGGTCTGAAGACGGGCATCGGGCAGAGATAGTAACGAATGTTAACAAATGACTATTGATGCTGATGAATCAGCAACCAAATACAACAGGCAGGCATGTCGGAAGAAATCGTTCGGGAGCGTGGTAACAGGTTCCGTTCGGTTTACCGCTTGATAGATAAAGACGCGCGATTGCAATTGCGGGCTGGACGGTTATATTCCGCCGTCCGCGTGTATTTGTGCGGAAAGACAGGGAGAGAATGATGTTTATATCCCCAGCATATGCGCAAGCGGGTGGCGGTCTTGGTGGCGGCGGCATGCTGGAAGCGATGCTTCCGCTGGTTCTGATTTTTGCCGTGTTCTATTTTCTTTTGATTCGTCCTCAGCAGAAAAAGGTCAAGGCGCATCAGGCGATGATCGGCGCCCTGCGGCGCGGGGACAAGATCGTAACGGGCGGTGGCCTGTATGCGACGGTCACAAAGGTGCTGAACGATCAGGAAGCCATGGTGGAGATCGCCGAAGGCGTACGGGTCCGCATCGCGCGGTCAACCATCGCCAGCGTTCTCAGCAAGCCTGAACCGGGTGCTGCGCCGAAACCGGCGAATGACAGCGGCACGACGCAGGAAAGCGGCGGCGGCGGGTTCATGGGCAAGCTGTTGGGCAAGAAATAGCAGCCTCGCAGCAAGCATCGGACTGATCGTTCATGATTCAAATCAGCACTTGGAGCAAGGTCGTCATCGCGGTTATCTGCGCGTTGGGGATCATTTATTCGTTGCCGAACTTCCTGGACAAGAAATTGTTCGAGGGTGTGCCCGACGGCCTGCCCGGTAAGCAGATCAGCCTCGGCCTTGATCTGCAGGGGGGATCGCATCTGTTGCTGCAGGTGGATTCCGGTGTTGTGATCAAGGAACGCCTGGAAAACGAGGTTGATCGCGTGCGGCCCGTGCTGCGGGGCGCCGGGATATTTTACAAGGGCCTTTCGGTTTCCGATGATGCCGTTGTTTTCCAACTGGTTGATGTGAGCAAGCTGGATGCGGCCCGTAGCGAGATCGCGGCGCTGTATCGGACAGGTGTCCTGACGGCTGCCGGTGAATCCGCAGACGAAATCGAAGTCGAGGCGTCGGACAGTGGCGCATTTTCGTTGCGCATGACGGAGCCGGGGCGGCGTGCGCTGGTGTTGCGTGCGGTCGATCAGACGATTGCCATTCTCGGTATCCGGATCAATCCGCAGGGCATTCTGGAACCCCTGATTCAGCGGCAGGGCGAGGACCGGGTGTTGCTCCAGGTCCCTGGTGTCGATGACCCGGAACGGCTCAAGGAATTGATCGGCAGGCCGGCCAAGATGACCTTCCACATGGTTGATTCGACCAACTCGCTGCAACAGGCCCTTCAGGGCCGGGTACCGCCGCTTTCGCTTCTTCTGCCGATGCGCGAAAGAGGGCCGAATGGACAGGTACAGCAAATTCTGGTGCAGAAAAAGGTTCGCGTTGGCGGTGACCGGCTGGTCGATGCGCAGCCAAGCTTCAGCAATGAAAACCGGCCGGTGGTCAGCTTCCGCTTTGACAGTGTCGGGGCCCGCCGTTTCGGCGAAACGACCAGGGACAACGTAGATAGGCAACTGGCGATCGTGCTGGATAACGAGGTTATCAGTGCACCGAATATCAACGAACCGATTATCGGTGGTAGCGGCATCATCTCGGGCGGTTTCACCGTTCAGGAAACCAATGACCTGGCGCTGCTGTTGCGGGCGGGTGCATTGCCGGCGCCGCTGACCTTTCTGGAAGAACGCTCCGTCGGCCCGGGGCTGGGCAGCGATTCGGTTGAAGCGGGCAAGATTGCCTGCCTGATTGGTCTGGCGCTGGTGCTGATTTATATGATCGTGTCCTATGGCATCTTCGGGCTGTTGGCCGATATCGCGCTGTTCTTCAACATCGCGCTGATCTTTGGCCTGCTGTCGGTTCTTCAGGCGACGCTGACCCTGCCGGGTATCGCGGGTATCGTTCTGACGATTGGTATGGCGGTGGACGCCAATGTTCTGATTTTCGAGCGAATCCGCGAAGAAGTGCGGAACGGGCGAACACCGATATCGGCTATTGATTCCGGCTATCGCCGTGCAATGACAACCATTATCGATGCAAACATCACGACACTGATTGCGGCGATCCTGCTTTATGCCTTCGGAACCGGGCCCATCAAGGGGTTTGCGGTGACATTGAGTATCGGTCTGGTGACGTCGATGTTTACAGCGATCATGGTCACGAGGCTGTTTATCGTGCTCTGGCTGCGGCGCACGCGGCCGCAAGTTTTGCCGGTATAAGGGGCGCGATTGATGAAACTGCTCAAACTCGTTCCCGACAACACGAACATACAGTTCATTCGTCAGCGGATTATCGTCTTCGTGTTTTCATGCGTGCTGATTGTGGCATCCTTTGGCCTGTATTTCGGTCAGGGCCTTAATCTGGGTATCGACTTTCTGGGCGGCATCCTGATTGAGGCGCGAACCGACGGCCCCGCAGATCTGAGTAAAATGCGGAATGATCTCGCAGAGTTGGACCTTGGCGAAATTTCACTGCAGGAATTCGGCACGCCGGACGATGTGTTGATTCGCATCCAGCGTCAGGACGGTGATGGCAATGCTCAGCAGGAAGCGATAAAGGCCGTAAAGGCAAAACTGGATGCATCTGTCCTGGAATACCGAAGGACTGAGCTGGTTGGCCCGACCGTTGGCGCGGAATTGCAGGAAGCGGCTTTATACGCGGTGGTTGCCTCGATGCTGGCGATGCTGATTTACATCTGGTTCCGGTTTGAATGGCAGTTTGGTGTTGGTGCCGTTCTGGCGCTGTCCCATGATGTTATTACCACGGTTGGCCTGTTTGCGCTGTTGCAGCTTGAATTCAACCTCGCCACGGTGGCGGCGATCCTGACGATCGCGGGCTATTCGATCAACGATACCGTTGTCGTTTATGACCGGGTGCGGGAGAATATGAGGCGTTATAAAACAATGCCTTATGAAGAATTGTTCAATAACTCCATAAACCAGACCCTCTCGCGAACGGTGATCACCAGTGTGACCACATTGCTGGCGCTTTTGGCGCTGTATCTGTTCGGCGGCGAAGTGATCCGTGACTTTGCGATTGCCCTGATCTGGGGTGTGCTGATCGGGACCTACTCCTCGATTGCGCTCGCCGTACCGTTCCTGCTGTATGTCAGGCCGGACCGTGGCGGCGATGACGAGGAAGTCGAAAAGCGGTTTGCCGCGGCGCGGGATTAGGTCCCGCTTTCGTACCGATGGAAATTTCCCCGATCATCCCCGGCGACCGTCAGGTCATCGGTGCGTATGGGGCCGGGCTGTTTCGGGTTTCCGGTATCGCGTTTGACCATTCGGTCCTGGTATTCCCTGACAGAACACTTGCCTGGCCTGTGACAGCGTTCAGCGATATCGATGCGGACTGTTTTAGCCCGGTCCTGGAAGCCGATCCCGCAGTCGAAGTTCTGTTGCTGGGCACAGGGGCGCGCCATGAGTTTGTGCCGCCAGCGCTACGGCGGCAGTTACGTGAATCCGGGATCGTGCTCGATTCGATGGATACCGGGGCTGCGTGTCGGACCTATAACGTTCTGATGGCGGAAGATCGCCGGGTCGCTGCCGCGCTGATTGCACTGGACTGACGCGATACGCGACAGTCGCCGCAAAAGAAAACAGGGCCGAACGGCCCTGTTTCCCAACGCTTCGAAGTAACCTGCCGTGGATCAGGACAGGCTGTACAGGTTCTGCGCCGCGACCATGGCGAACAGCATCGGTAGCGACAGCATGGTGTTGGTGCGTGAGAAGAGCATGGCCTTGCGTGCCGATGCCGCCTTTTCTTCCGGACTACCCTCGACAATACCCAGCGCAACCTTCTGGTTTGGCCAGATAATGAACCAGACGTTGAACCACATGATAATGCCAAGCCACATGCCGATGCCGATCATGCGATGGCCCGTTGTTGCGTCGCCGGCATAGCCGAGTGACAGGGCTTCGATGAAATAGCCGTTCATTGATGCGACGCCGAGACCGGTGACAATGGTGGCCATGGCGGCCCAGCGGAACCAGAACAGCGCGGCCGGCGCGATTACCTTGCCAATCGCCGGTTTTTGTTCGTCGGGTATCTTGCCCATATTGGGAATCTGTACGAAATTGAAATAGTAGAGGATACCAACCCACATGATGCCACTGAGGACATGAGTCCAGCGCCAGATGAATTTCCAGAACGTCAGTCCTTCATAATCGCCGTAGCTGTAATACATGGCGAATAGAAGAACGACGAGTATCACCCCGGCGATAATTGTTCGTGTTAAGTTTTGTAGTATTGCACCCATTTTATTCCCGCCCTCTATAGTGTTCGGATATCTCGCAACCTTGAAACCTTTGGTCTTTTCTTCTTATGCTCAAAAATTATGCAGAGGGTGCGACAAAATGTACAGCGGCTTGCGGTGTCCGGATAACCCGGCGGCTACGGGCGCGTGATTACCCCTGTAAGTTTTAGGGCAATGCGTTGCCTGGTACCGTCACGAGATAATCCGTCACAATACTTTGATTTAGTTGAGGAACAGAATGTCGTCCGCTGACGAAGCATATTGCGCCGACAGCGTGCGCCGACTCGATCCGGACCGCTATCTGCTGGCGATGCTGGCCCCGGAAAACACCCGGGCGGCGTTGTTCAGCATCTATGCTTTCAATACCGAAATTGCCCGAATTCGCGAATCGGTTTCCGAGGCGCTGCTGGGACATATCCGTTTGCAGTGGTGGCGCGATGCCCTCGACAAACTGTACGCGGGCGAGGGGCTGGAGCATGCGGTTGTCCGGCCGTTAGGAGACGCCATCAAGCGCCACGGGCTTTCACGGACGTATTTCGACTGCCTGATCGAGGCACGATCCAGCGACCTGGACGATACGCCGCCGGAATCGGTGGCGCTTCTGGAAACCTATGCCAGGGATACGTCGGCACCACTGGTGAAGCTGGCGCTGGAGACGCTGGATATACGGGATCCGGCCGCATTGACGGCTGCCGATCATGCCGGGACGGCCTGGGCCCTTTCAGGGCTGTTACGGGCGATGCCGCGCGCGTTGGGTTCCGGATGGCAGTATCTGCCCGCGGCGCTATGCGAAAAACATGGATTCGTGCTGAAAGACCTGGCAGAGCCCGCTGATCGCCAGGAACTTGTCAGTCTGGTGCGGGAGCTATCAGAATATATCAATCGTGAAATCGATGCAGCTCGGGCGCTTCGTGACGATATTCCCGGTTCCGCCGTCACGGCGTTGTTGCCCGTGTCCTATTCGGATTACTGTCAGCGGCAACTTCGAAAGGCGGGGTATGACCCTTTTGATCTCAGGGTCGTCTCATCCCCCCCGATGATTGCCTGGCGATTGTTCTTCAGGGCGAAACTGGGTCGGTATTGACGCCGTTCAGCCAGGTATTCAGATCCACGAGGGCACGCTCGGAATAAGCAGCCCGCCGTTCGCGGCGGCCCTTACGGCGTTTCCCGCCCTGTTCGGTCTGTTCCAGCGCCGGAAACAGGCCGAAATTGATATTCATGGGCTGAAAGGTTTCCGCGACTGCGCCGCCGGTTATATGTGACAGCAATGCCCCCAACGCAGTTGTTGGCGGCGGCAGGACTGGTGTCTCTTCTCGCAACTCGGCGCCTGCAAAACGTCCGGCAAGCAGACCGCAGGCCGCTGATTCAAGATAACCTTCGACCCCGGTAATCTGACCGGCAAAGCGCAGTCTCGGCATGGCCTTTAGTCGCAAGACTCCATCCAGCAATCGCGGGCTGTTCAGGAAGGTATTGCGGTGGATACCGCCAAACCGGGCGAATTCCGCCCCTTCCAGTCCGGGTATGCGTTGCAGAACGGATTTCTGGGCGCCGTATTTGAGCTTGGTCTGGAAGCCGACCATGTTGTAGAGCGTGCCGAGTTTATTGTCCTGACGCAATTGCACCACGGCGTGGGCGCGACCGCCTGTGTGGGGGTTGGTCAGGCCGACCGGCTTCATTGGCCCGAACCGGAGCGTATCCTTTCCGCGTTCCGCCATGACCTCAATCGGCAGGCAGCCTTCGAAATACGGAGTATCCTTTTCCCATTCCTTGAATTCGGTCGCGTCCCCGGTTTGCAGGGCATCGATGAATGCCTCGTACTGGACCTCGTCGAGCGGACAGTTGATGTAGTCCGCCCCATCGCCCTTGTCATAGCGGGACTGAAACCACGCTTTTGAGAAATCGATGGAATCGCGATGTATAACCGGGGCGATAGCATCAAAAAACGCCAGAGAATCCTCGCCGGTCAGGTTCCCGATAGCCTCACTGAGGGCCGGTGCGGTCAGGGGGCCTGTCGCAATAATCACCGATTCCCAGTCTTCCGGCGGGATTGCGGTGACTTCCTCGCGCGCAATGGTGAGGAGCGGTTCTTCGGTCAGGCGCCTGGTTACTTCGCTGGCAAAGGCATCACGGTCCACAGCGAGCGCGCCGCCGGCGGGGACACGGTGTAAGTCTGCTACTGCCATGATCAGGGAATTGCATCGGCGCATTTCCTCGTGCAGGAGCCCGACGGCATTGTGTTCGACGTCATCGGAGCGAAAGGAGTTGGAACAGACCAGTTCGGCAAGGGAATCAGTGACATGGGCATCTGTACCGCGAACCGGGCGCATTTCGTGCAGGACAACCGGAATACCGGATTGGGTCAGTTGCCATGCCGCTTCGGTACCGGCCAGGCCGCCGCCGACGATATGTACGGGAGTTTGGGTCATGTTTAATTGCGCCATCGGTGAAGGGGAGCGTGGAGGTGTCGTGGTTTGTAGAAGTTTTGGCCGGCTGCATAAAGGCATGAAAAAACCGGCTTCGGTTTCCCGAAGCCGGTTTCATCAATCTTGATCTCATCGACCGTAGATAACGTATCCCTTACGTTTCCCGGTAAATATCCCGGGCTGCGAAGGCTCTTTCGCGAGGGTCTCCCCGCTGCGCCTCCGGCAGGTAGGGTTTGTACGGGATTTTCTGACAACCTGTTACCGCGACCGTAATCGCCGAAACTGCCAACAAAACCGTCCCAACCCTTTTCACGCTGAATACCCTTATCCTGTCGATTTCTGACTAGATCAGAAGCTGATGCGCATACCAGCTGTGACTGTATCGATATCATCAATCGATACACCGGTACGATCCAGCGTGAACTTGTGGTAGCCGGCATATACTTCGGCACCCAACGGCTCAATGATCTGAACGACGGCGATGCTATATCTTTCGCCTTCGTCACCAGCCACGGCACGATCATTGTGCTGACCAAAACCGAGACCAAGGCGAGTTTGGCCAAGTTCGGTTGCATTGAACATGTAGCCGATCCGCGCGTAGATGCGGTCTTCATCCACGCCACCGTTGGTATCCGTTTCCGCGGCGCTGACGAACAAGCTCAGCCCCATCGGAAGCAGAACACCGATCGATCCATTGACAGTGCTGACGTCGGTGTTTGCCCGTGCCGTGTCATACGCAATGCCACCCTTGACCTTGACGCCGCCGAAGTCGCCGCCATAACGAAGACCGAAGTTACTGCCATCTTCATTGGACATGGATGTCTGGAACTGAAACCCAGCAAAGGTCGGGGAATCGTAACCAATGTGATCTTTACGACCGGCATCCAGATTGGAGAATGTGGCACTTACCAACTGAACGTCTGCGCCAGTGGCGGAGTTTTTGAAGTTTTCGTCAGCGGCGCCCACGCCTTCATCGCCAGCGTCCTGAATAATCGCCATCCCGGACATGTCGCCCGCGCCGTGGTAACCGTCAGTTGCGAGGCTGGAGTCACCAATGGTGAACGCGCCCATGGACTTGCTCGACAGGCGGATATCCATCTGGCGAATACCAAAGGTACCCTGGTCAGCACCTTCAGCATTGAGGTCGAGACTCTGATCGCCGCTGCTCGTATTGCCGACTTCGATGCGTGTCCGTGCGGTCAAGTCATCGCTGAGCTTGCCAGTACCGACGAGGCGGAAACGGGTCTCGGATGCTGAGTTGCCCGAGAAAATAAGGCCGCTGGTCTGGCCATTGTCGCGGTGCTGAATTTGCTGATTGACGTGGCCCGAAACGACGAGGCTCATGGTCTTCTTGCTGCGAGCGACATACTGTCCGCCACCAGCTTTTTCGAGTGCCTGAACGCGCTTCTCAAGGGCGCCCATATCCTGCGCGGATGCTGCAGAAACACCGAGGACGGCGGCTGCGGCAAGTGCGGTGCTGCTGAGCAGCTTCACACGTAATTTCATTACTTCCTCCATACTGATCATTTTAAAACCGAATCTTTCGACCCTCTATTCAATTAGACTTGCGTGTCGTACGTTGCCCAGTTTGTAAGCGTTAACTTTTGAACATGATCAGTTTGGATAGTGAACATGATCACAAGGCAAACTGAACATCCAAGCATCGATACCATCTAATCAGTTTGGAAGGTATTCGCCGTAACCCTAATCTGTCAATGAAACCGGCGGGTCTGCCTCTTAATAAGTCTAACGCTGTTGCAATATTGCAACAGCGCTTTTTGGCAGGAAATCCGGGACATTCGGGGGCATAACTGGTTTCCCTGATACGGTGCGATAATACCGTAGACCTTTTAACCCACATTTCCCAAGTAAAAGGGAGAAGTCACTCCTCTGACGACAATTAATGTGTTATATTGCAGCATGTTAAGTGGGCTTAAGGCGGCGGATCATGGATCACCCAAAGGGTGCAAGCGAAACGGATGGTGCGCGGCTTAGTTTTGACCGACGGGTCCGGTTGGAATTTCATGGTTCGAAGATCAGTTCGGACGGTGGATTACTGTTGTTCCGGGAATTGGATGAAGTGCTTGGCCTGCACGACATTGCGGGCGGATTTCTGAGAGACACGCGAACTGGCCACAATCGCCTACACTCACTGGTTGGCTTGTTGCGCCAGTCGGTCTTTGGGCGGCTGGCCGGATATGATGATGTGAATGACGCAGACCGTTTATCGCTTGATCCGGTGATGCGGCAGGTCGTTGGAGGGCGTGCCGTTGATGCCAAGGCCGCGTCCGCGAGCCAGATGGGCCGGTTCGAGACCGAGGTGTTGGCGGCAACCGACAATCGCACTGTGCTGGCGGATTTATCAGGACACTGGATCGACCGGGTTCATGACCGCAACCCACCCAAGTGGATCACACTGGACATGGACAGTTCCGTCAGTCCCACCCACGGCGCACAGGAAGGAACGGCTTGGAACGGGCATTTCGGCTGCATGTGCTATCACCCGCTGTTCGTCTTCAACCAGTTCGGGCACCTCGAACGTTGCGCCCTGCGCCCCGGCAACGTCCACAGTGCCGACGGCTGGGAAGCGGTTCTGAAGCCCGTCATCGCGCGATATGCGGATCGTCACCTGATGCGGTTCTTCCGGGGGGATGCTGCGTTCGCCATCCCGGAGTTATACAAAACTCTGGAAGCGGAAAGCTATTTTTACGCCATCCGCCTTCGGGCCAATCGCGTTCTTCAGGGCAAGATTGCGCATCTGCTCAAGCGCCCTGTGGGTCGTCCGCCAAAAGGCGTGAAGCGCATCTACGGCGACTTCGAGTATCAGGCGGCATCTTGGGACAAACCCCGTCGTGTCATCGCCAAGGTGGAATGGCATCCCAGCGAGTTGTTCCCTCGCGTCGGCTTCGTTGTCACCAATCTGCCAATGGAACCAGACTGGATCATCCGGTTCTACAACCAACGCGGAACGGCAGAGCAGCATATCAAAGAAGGCAAGCAAGCGATCAACTGGACACGGTTATCTTGCAAGGGGATGGCGCAGAACGAGATCCGCCTGCAACTTCATGCACTGGCCTACAATCTCGGCGTTTTACTGCAAGGGACCGAACTACCCGAAGAGGTGGCTGATTGGTCTCTGACCAGCCTCCAAACAAGGCTGATCAAAACTGGAGCGAGGGTGGTGCGTCATGCTCGGGCCATCACGTTCCAACTGGCCGAAGTCGCGGTCAGCTGTGACCTGTTCACTCGCATCCTTGCAGCCATACATCGCCTTCGCTCACCGCCGGTTCCAGGATGATGACCTCAGCAACAAAATCGGAGGAAAAGCGGCGCGATTGGTCCGTCCAAAGGGGTGTTGATCACAACAAAATCCGGGTTAACCAAGCTGTCGAGACCAGAAATCGCGCTCAGTTCCTGGGTCAGGTGCCCAAACAACGGCGAAAGTCGTACAGGCGGCTTGCTCGGGGCACAAAACATCGACAACATGCAAGAAAGGGCATTCTACTTGGGGAATGTCGGTTTATAGAAGGCCTTTTAAATCGCGGTAGAGGAAAATGTCTCAAACAGAGCCGGTCCTGCGACCTGGATCACTTGTGCGGATGGATCAAAGGAAGATTTTCTGGTTTTTTGCCCTGTTCCCTTCGCCTATATACCTGTCGGAATTTTAAGGGATGGGTATGGACGGTATCCTGGCGCTAGCAGGGGCGAATCTGGTTTCGCCGATCATTTTGAGTTTCCTGCTCGGACTCGTGGCGGCTCTGGTCCGATCGGATCTGAGCTTTCCCGAAGCGGTTGCCAAAGGACTGTCGCTCTACCTGCTGTTTGCCATCGGCTTCAAGGGCGGCGCGGGCGTGGCGGCCCACGGCGTTGATGCGTTGCTGGTGGCGGCACTGTTTGCTGGCGTCATACTTTCAATCCTATTGCCCTTTATCGCCTTTGCCATGCTGCGCTTCCTGACGCGGGTACCCGTTATCGATGCGGCCGCGGTGGCGGGACATTACGGGTCCATCTCCATCGTGACTTTTGTTGCCGCGAGTTCTCTTCTCGCGGGGCGCGGTTATACCGGTTTAAAGGGCGGGAACAGCGTCGAAAGCGATGCTATATCGTTTTTCTTGGGCTTTGAAAGGAATTGTACGATGACCGAAATAGGAGGGAAATAAAACGAGCGTCCCGGCTCTGGTTCTTATAGTCCGTGTACCGGGTTTAATTTTCGTCGGCAGAGAATACAGACTGCGGCCGAATTCCAGACAGCCGGCGTCCGCGTCGTCCTTAACATCGCCCGTGGGGGGCAAGGCAGGGTAATATGTCCCGCTCAGCCAGCCAGTCGGGTGAAAATGGGTGTCGTGGAAACCGTCCGAATCCATGATGTTCGCCCAGACTTCGAGTTTCAGGCGTTCCGGCCTCCCTAGGATGAACGGGTGATCGGCGGAAACCGTTAGGTTCTTGCGATATTCAGACATTTTATTCCGGATCATGTTTTCGAAGGCGGCAAACGGGCCCATGGGCTCTTCAAGTAGTTCCAACGTCGCCTGTCCCTGTTTCAGGGAGCGGTTGGTTGGTGAGTAATTCAGGGTGGGATGGTTGAGAATATGTTGGCAAAGGGCCTCGTTGAAGGCATCTATGTCCCGAAAATCTGGAGGCGGGGCTAATTCAAAGCACTGAACCAGTGAATCGAGGTCGAGCAGGTAACGGCTGTCTTCAACGCGTCCTAACTCACTGAGGGCTGTAGATTTGAACGCGAGCGCCGATGTGTGACCTGGCTGAGTCGCGAGGACCGTGTCACAGATATTTACCGCGTCCTCATGGCGACCGTCACATATATAGGCAACGCCGAGCGTCATAAGGTTTTCTATGGTCGGCGTCGCCATTGCGGCGGCATTTTCGCAGATTTCCACCGCTTCACGCGATTCCCCGGACAGGGCGAGTGCGTGTGCCAGGTCGTACCGGAGCTTGCGGTCTTCCGGCATGATTGTCGTCGCCCGCCGCAGAATTTGACCGGCACCCGCGTTGTCGCCGGTCTTGAGCCGGGTTTCGGCAATGCCCTTCAGGGCGCCTGGATGGTCGGGATAATGTTCAAGGGCCTGCTCAAAGGCCTCCAGAGAATCGGCAAAGCGCCGCAACCGGCCCAGCACGGTGCCGAGATTGAAATAGCTATCTGCAGACCCCGGTTCGAGCGCGATGGCTTTGCGGTAACAGGCCTCCGCCGCATCATAGCGCGCGAGCATCTGCAGGGCGCCACCGCAATTCTGATACAGGACAGCGAGGTCCGGGCGGGCCGCGATTGCAGTTTCGTATGCCTCTACCGCAAGTTCAAACTCGCCGAGTTGGACATGTGCAAGGCCAAGGTTGTAAATGACTTCAATGCTATCGGGGTAAAGTTTAAGAGATTTCCTGAAGGAGGATACAGCCTTGGAAAATTGCCCGGATTGTCCGTAAACCGACCCAAGATTGGCGTGATATTCAGGGTTTTCGGGCGACAGGGCGGTGGCCCGTTTCAGCAGGTCGACCGCCTGTTTATGCGCGCCTTCCATGTGACAGGCCATCCCAAGCAGATGGATAGCTTCAGGCTGGTTGCTGTTGCTCGCGAGGATCTGCCGGCAGGTTGCATCGCATTCGGCTGTCTGTCCTGCGCCGAGTTGCCTCTGGGCCAGCGTGAGAGCCATGTTGAGTTGCGCATAGCTGTGCTGGTCTGAAGCGCCAGAATTTGCCCTGGCTGGTTTGCCGAGCAGCCGTTTGATAAATCTGTCGCGTTCCCGCTGGCGACGCTTCTCTTCGGTTCTGCTCGACATAAATCCAATCACCCGCGCATTTATGTATGCGATTCGTCATCAACCTAAACAGTGACCGGGATAGCGGCAAGGCGCTATAATGGTGCGGGAAACGGCTGTATCGAAGCCCGCTATCGCCTGAACTGGAATACTGGCGCAAAAGGATCTGTGCGACGTTTTTGTATCTCGTGGCGGAACCGGAGTTTATTGTTTTCGTCGAAATTCGGCCCTCGTAACACATTGATTATCCCCCGGTAGGACATGTCCGTCAGAAAACAGGTTGAACGAATCAGGCAGTTGACGGCGTCGCGTGAATTCGAAAAAGCGTGCGCGCTGGGACAGACAACCCTGAAGAAAAATCCGGCGAATATCATGGTCAGTCTCGCCTATGGGGAGGCGTTGCTGTCCTGCAGCGAAAATGCCGTTGCGGCGACGGTGCTGGCAAAGTTTTCCGGGATGCGGAAAGCGCCGGTTGAGCTGTTTCTGATGCAGTCATTTGCGTTGATGCAGTTGCAGCAGCTCGAAGCGTGCCTGGAAGTGGTGATGGCTGGGCTCAAGGGATTTCCTGACCATCCGGAATTGTTGAACAATGCCGGTGTCCTGAACGAAATGTTGAAGCGCCCGGCAACTGCCGAGGGCGTGTTTCGCCGGTTGACGGAACTGCAGCCGGGCAGGGGCGGTGCCTTTGTCGGCCTGGGAAATGCCCTGCATCAGCAAGGAAAGAATGCGGAAGCGCTCGACGCCTATCAAAGCGCCGCGACGCTGGAGCCCGGCAACCCTTCGCCGCAGATCAATCGCGCCAACCTGTTGAGTGAAATGGGTGATTCCGACGGTGCGGAGGTCGCGTACCGGAAGGTTCTCGAACGGTTCCCCCAGCGGCAGGACGTCTTGTCCAATCTGGCGGCGTCGCTGGCTATTTCGGGCAAGCATGCCGCTGCCGCGGAAGCGTATGAATCGTATCTGGAAAAGCATCCGAACGATTTCGATGCGAATCTGTACTGGGGCAAGGCGCTTTTGAAGTCAGGCAATGCCGCGGCATCGGAAAGTGTGCTGGAAGCGATGGCGGCGACCTACCCGGACAAGACCGGTATCTGTCCTGAATTGATCAATGCCTGCCTGCACAATGGCGGCGAGGCGCGGGCTCGCGAAATTCAGGCGTCATATCGGCAGCGGTTTCCATCATCGGCCGATGTGTATTCCTGCGATACGATTCTGGACGCTGCGGCGGGCGGCGCCGGTGCACTGCGCAACCAGTCGCTCTACGACGACGATGTCGCGTCGTCGGAAATCGTAACGCCGGAAGGTTATGTCGACAGCAACGCCTTCTGGGACAGCGTTTGCGACGCCGTGTATGCGCATCCAAGCCTGCGCGAATCCCCACGGGAACATGCGACGCGGGAGGGCTTTCATAGCGATAACCTGGCGGTTGAACCGGTGGCGCCGGCGCTGCAGCAACTGATCGACGCCATTCATGCGGAAGTGACGCAATACGCGGCGCAGCGCGCGAATGCCGGCAACCCTTTCTATGACGGACTGTCGCTGGACGGCAATTTGTTCAGGATGTGGGCTGTTGTCATGCGGCAAGGGGGGCATCAGGAGGCCCATATCCATCCCAGTGCCAGGATCAGTGGCGTGGTTTATGCGAAAGTGCCGCCATCGATCCGGGACAGCAATGACCGGTCGGGCTGGATTGAATTTGGCCGGCCGCATTCCGACTTCTTTCAGCCGGAAACCCTGGCGACCCGCCTGTTCCAGCCGAAACTGGGGCGGATCGTGCTGTTTCCGTCATATCTCTATCACAAGACCCTGCCGCTCGACGGCAATGACCATCGTATCAGCATTGCCTTTGATTTCTGCACGCCGGCGTGACGCCGACAAGCAGGCGCGTCGCTCAGATTTTTCGGCACCAGAAATTATACATGCCGTCAAAGGTGCGCGGGTTTTCCTGTTCGAATAACTGCCAGTTATCAAGCGTTCCGGGCAGGCCATCATCCGGAAAGCGTTGCGAATATCGCTGCAGGATATCCAGTGGCAGGTGAAAGCCATGGAATACCAATTGGTTTTCGGTCAGGAACGCTTTTATTTCCGGCAGCGTGCATTGCTGTTCACTGACATGAAGTGCGAGATCCCGGAAGCCGCTCTTTACGAAGAAATCACGGGATAACAGCAGGTCAGTGCCCGGGGCGCCCTGGGGGCGACGCATGATTGACCGGCGAAACGCCCGCAATGCGTCGTCATCCGCATCGATGCCGGGCCAGGACGGATCTGCCCGGAGTGCGGACAGCCCTAGTCGGGACACGGCGCTGTAGAGGCCGATCAGCATCAATCCGCCCGGATGCAGGCGATCGACAAGAATTCGCCAGGCG
>CALSRA010000053.1 GCA_943788635.1 uncultured Alphaproteobacteria bacterium
GACAGGATATGAGCCACGACGATTTACGGCAGACGATCGACGCCGCCTGGGAGGCGCGCGACACGGTTTCCATCGATACCAAAGGGGCGGTCCGCGAGGCGGTCAACGATACCCTGAACCTGCTTGATTCCGGTCAGGAACGGGTGGCCGAGAAAGTCGGTGGCACCTGGCATATCAATCAATGGCTCAAAAAGGCGGTTCTGCTGTCCTTTCGTCTGAACGACATGGAAACCATCGCCGGCGGTCCGGGCAAGGATACGCCGTGGTGGGACAAGGTTCCTTCGAAGTTTGAAGGCTGGACCGGGGACAATTTCCGCGGGGCCGGCTTTCGTGCGGTACCGGGCTGTATCGTAAGGCATTCAGCTTATATCGCGCCGCAGGTTGTGGTGATGCCCAGTTTCGTCAATCTCGGCGCATATGTCGATGAAGGTACGATGGTCGATACCTGGGTGACTGTCGGGTCCTGTGCGCAGATCGGCAAGAATTGTCACTTGTCCGGCGGTGTGGGCATCGGCGGCGTGTTGGAACCATTGCAGGCAGACCCGGTCATCATCGAGGATAATTGTTTCATCGGCGCCCGTTCGGAAGTCGTTGAAGGCGTTATCGTCGAGGAAGGCTCCGTTCTTTCGATGGGCTGCTTCATCAGCGCTTCGACAAAGATCGTGGACCGCGCCACGGGAGAAATTCATATCGGGCGCGTTCCTGCGTATTCGGTTGTTGTTCCCGGGTCCCTGCCGGGGCGGGCCGATCCGTCAGGCGCACCGGTGCCGAGCCTGTACTGTGTGGTCATCGTCAAGACAGTGGATGCGCAGACGCGTTCGAAGACGTCGATCAACGACCTGCTGCGGGACTGACCCGATGCATGACGCGGTTGCCCTGGCGCGGGATCTTATTCGCTGTCCCAGTGTTACGCCGATTGAAGGCGGGGCATTGGACCTGTTGCAGTCGACCCTCGAAGGCATGGGCTTTACCTGTCACCGGCTTCCGTTCTCGGCGGAAGGGACGCCGGATGTTGACAACCTTTATGCCCGATATGGCACGGCCCGCCCGAATTTCTGCTTTGCAGGGCATACGGATGTCGTTCCAACGGGGCCGACCGAATCGTGGAGTGTCGACCCCTTCGCGGCGGAAATCCGCGATGGTGTGCTGTATGGCCGGGGGGCGACCGACATGAAAAGCGCCATCGCGGCGTTTGTGGTCGCGGTGCAGCGTATGCTGCGTGACAAAACGCCGGAAGGGTCGATAAGCCTGCTGATTACGGGGGATGAAGAAGGGCCGTCGGTCAATGGCACAAAGAAAATGCTGCAATGGCTGACCGAGAACGACGAAGATATCGATATCTGCATTGTCGGTGAACCAACCAACCCGACGCGGCTCGGCGAAATGATGAAGATCGGTCGCCGTGGCAGCATGAACGGTTGGCTGACCGTGCGTGGCGAACAGGGGCATACCGCCTATCCACACCTGGCAGACAACGCGGCGCACCGGATCGTCGACATGTTACGGGCGCTGACGGCGGAACCGCTGGATGAAGGGTCGGATCATTTCCAGCCTTCCACGCTGCAGATATCGACGATCGATGTGGGGAATCCGACGACAAATGTCATTCCCGGCGAGGCGCGGGCAACCTTCAATATCCGGTTCAACGATCTGCACAGTTCCGCCAAGCTGACCGAATGGCTGCACAAGGTCTTTGATGCGTCGATAGGCGACGGTGGAAAATACGACCTTCATATCGAAGTCATGGCGAATCCTTCCTGACGCCGCCGGGGCAGCTTAGCGATATCGTATCTGATGCCTGTGAGAAAGTGTTGGGCGAGCGGCCGGAACTCAGCACAACGGGTGGCACGTCGGATGCCCGTTTCATCAAGGATTACTGCCCTGTGGCCGAATTTGGCCTTGTTGGGCAGACCATGCATAAGGCGGGATGAGCAGGTCGCCGTTCGCGATATCGAAAATCTGACGGATATCTACGAGGCGGTGTTGCACGGCTATTTCAAGTGATTACCCGCCACGAGGTTCTGATTTCGCTTTACGGCGTTTGGCGCCTGCTATTGCGCGATCCTCGTGGTGTTGAATGGCTCGACAATTCGATCGACGGATACTGGAAGTCATTCTTCTGTGCCCTGCTCATATTGCCCGGCTATATCGCCTGGATTGGCTTCGCGCCGAGTGATGTCTACGAGGGCGTTGGCCTTCTTCGAATAATATCAGTTGAGGGAATAGGCTATGTCATCGGTTGGGTGTCATGGCCGCTGGCAATGGCCTATGTCGCTTCCGCAGTAAGTCGCGATGACAACTATATTCGCTATATTGTCGCGTATAACTGGGCGACCGTAATTCAGATCACACTTTTTCTGCTAGTATTGCTTCTGTTGTTCGTATTGCAGCTTCCCGAAGGTGTTGTCGCTGTTGTCACCTTCTGCGTGATGGCTGTTCTGCTATATTATCACTGGTATATTCTGCGGGTGGCGCTTGATGTGTCGTCGGGGGCGGCCGCAGCGATGGTGTTCGGCGAATACCTTTTAAGTCAGTTTGTCCGCAGCATCACGATCGGCATGTTGCACGGCTGAAATCCCGCCGGAAAGGGGAACCCATGGTCAGCTTCTTGAAACGGGTATTGCTGACGCTGATCGCGCTGGCGGTTCTCGTCGTCATTGAAAATGCATTTGGATGGCTTCCGGCCGCTATCATGGCAGGGGTCGGGTTTCTGCTCTATTTGCTGTGGATCACGATGCGGCAGATGCGCGAAGAGGATGCTGAATAGGCGACGTCAATAAACGACGCGCGTCAGATAAAGCCCGGTTGGTGGTGCTGTTGGTCCCCCGGCCGCCCGGTCGCATGCTTCCAGGGCTTCGCGCACGCGTGCTGCTGGCCAGGAACCTTCGCCGACCATCTTCAGGGTGCCGGTCAGGATACGGACCTGATTGTGTAGGAAGGACCGGGCTTCGGCGACGATGTGTATTTCATCGTTATTTCGGGTAACACGGATTGCGCCGAGTGTTTTTACTGCCGACTCCGCCTGGCAATGAATCGAACGGAAGCTCGTAAAATCATGCTTGCCGACAAGGATCTGGGCAGCGGCATTCATTGCCTCGGCATCCAGGGCCCGTATCACATGCCACACTCGCCCCTGTTCCAGCGCCGGCGGGCCGCGTCTGTTCAGAATCCGGTACAGGTAGTGACGGCCCGTCGCGGAAAACCGCGCGTGGAAATCATCCGGCACGGCTTCTGCATCCATAATCGTAACGGCGACACCTTTCAGGTGATAGTTCAGCGCATCGCGAACTGTTTTCGCATCGGCGTCCCGGTCGAGATCAAAATGGGCAACCTGGGCCAATGCATGCACCCCGGAATCCGTGCGACCGGCACCGTGCACCGTGACATCCTTGCCAACGAAACCGCGGATTGCGTCCTCAATGGCGGCCTGCACGGAATAACCGTTATCCTGCCGCTGCCAGCCGACAAAGGGACCGCCATCATATTCGATAGTGATCTTCCACCGGCTCATGACAGAAGTGTGCCTGGGGGCAGGTCGTAACCGCGTACAAAAGACTGGGCATCCACAGGTCCTTTGCCGCTGCGCTGCACCGTGCGAAGGCGCAACGCGCCGTCGCCGCAGGCGATGGTCAATTGGTCGTCCAGAACGGTACCGGGGGCACCGTTTTCAGGCACCGTTTCTGCGGCCAGTACCTTGATCCGGGTATTGCCATGGTCGAACCAGGCACCAGGCCAGGGCGTGTACGCGCGAACGGCCCGTGCCAGTTCAATGGCGCTTCGGCGCCAGTCCAACCGCCCTTCATCCTTGGAGAGCTTCGTGGCGTATGTGACGCCTTGTTCCGGCTGCGGCGTCGCTGTCGCCGTACCTGCGACGACACTTTCCAGTGCCGCGACAATCAGTTCTGCACCAAGGTCGGCCAAGGCATCATGCAGGTTGGATGCGGTTGTCCCGTCGCTGATTGGTACCGATTCAACCCGGATCATGTCGCCGGTATCGAGCCCTTCATCCATCTGCATGATGGTCACGCCGGTTTCACTGTCGCCAGCCAGAATGGCCCGATGAATAGGGGCGGCACCGCGCCAGCGCGGTAACAATGATGCGTGGATATTGAAGCAGCCAAGTTTCGGTGCATTCAGGATGGCCTTTGGCAATATCAGCCCATAGGCCGCCACAATGGCCGCATCCAGTGCAAGGGCGGAAAATTCCTGCTGTTCCGCCGGATCGCGCAATGATTTTGGGGTTCGAACGGGGATTCCCTGTGCTTCGGCGAAGGCGTGAACGGCAGACAGTCGCTGTTTTTGACCGCGTCCGGCGGGTCTGGGCGGCTGACTGTAGACACAGACAATATCGTGCCCGGCTGCGATCAGCGCCCGCAGCGCGGGAACCGCGAAATCGGGCGTGCCCATATAGGCGAGACGCAGGGGGCCGGTCATGGGCGCTATTCGGCCGCGTTGGCCAGGTCGAGCTTCTTGCTCTTGGTCAGCTTGCGCAGGATCATATTACGTTTCAGTGCGGAGATATGGTCGACGAATAACAAACCGTCCAGGTGATCCATCTCGTGCTGGATGCAGGTTGCCAGTAATCCGTCGGCTTCCAGCTCTTTGCGCGTGCCGGTTTCGTCAAGATACCGCACGGCGATCCGCTCGGGCCGCTCAACATCAGCGTAATGTTCGGGTAACGATAAGCACCCTTCTTCATGAATCCAGGTTTCTTCGGATACACCCAGTAGTTCGGGATTGACCATCTTGTAGGGCTGCGGGTCCTCGTCCTTGCCGGCCGTATCAACGACAATTATGCGTTTGGTCACGCCGATCTGTGGCGCCGCCAGCCCGATACCGGGTGCCAGATACATCGTTTCCAGCATATCCGCCATCAGCTGCACGATATTTTCATCGACAGAATCAACAGATTTACATTTTGTTTTCAGTCGCTTGTCGGGTGCGACGATGATCGGCAACACAGCCATATTGTTTCTCATTCGTTCCTGATTGACCCTACCTATGGCCGAAAGCCCGCTTCGTCAAGGCAAGGGGCGCGACTCAGGGTATAATTGCAGCAACAGTTATTTTGGAGAGAACGGATGGATCCTCTGATACTCGGTCTCGGGGCGGCGCTTGCGATTGCAGTCATGCTGGGCGTCATGCGCGTTCGGGGGCTCGGCCGTGAACTGGCGGTTGTGCAGGCAGAGCTTGCTGTCGAACGGCAGCGTATTGCGACGGTGGATGGCGCGGTAAGCGACCATCTTCGGCGGACGACCGAAGCGGAAACGCGCCTTTCATTGGCCGAATCGCAACTGACCAGCAGCCAGGCAGAGCAGTCGAGACTGGTGACGGAACTGGAATCGGCCCGTCAGGCCCGCGCGGCAGCGGAACAGGCGACCGCATTGGCGAAGCAGGAAACAGAATCCATCCGCACCCGCATGGCCGATTGGGAGAAAACCAAGGAAGAATCCCTGGCGGCGGCCCGGTCGGCGATGCTGAACACTGCGACGCAGTTGTCCAATAAACTGCTAGAGGATCACAAGCGCGAAGCCAAATCGGCGAAAGAAGACGGCGAAAAACGCGTCGGCGATGCCACGAAGCACTTGCTGACGCAGTTCGACACCCTGTCGAAAACGGTGTCATCGCTGCACGATCAGGTCGGCCAGAGCCGCGAGACAGTCAACGTGATCGAGCGCGCGTTATCGAATCCGAGCAGCGCTGGTTATGCCGCCGAAACGGTTTTGGAAAACACGCTGAAATCATTCGGGCTGACGCCGGGTCGTGATTATGTCCTGCAATACACGGTTGATTCCGGTGAGGGCAGCCGGTTGCGGCCAGATGCGCTGGTCTTCCTGCCCGGCGATACGGTACTGGTGGTCGATAGCAAGGCCTCGAAACACATATTGGAACTGGCCCGCGCGGAAGACGAAGTATCGGAAGCGGCGGCCAATGCCCGCCTGTCAACCAGCATGAACCAGCATCTGCGCGATCTGGCGGGCCGCAACTACCGTGCTGCCGTGCAGGCCGACTACAAGGCTGCAGGGCACGGGCGCGAGGCGGCACAGCTGATCAGTATTATGTGGCTGCCCAATGACGCGGCTGTCGAGAAGGTGCAGCGGGCTGATCCCGATTTTCAGCGCAAGGCGTCGCAACACAATATCTATGTTGCCGGACCGAACAGCCTGTGGACGGCGATGGGCGTGGCAGGGCTGCATATCAATCTGGGTCGGCAGGCAGAGAACCGCGATCGCATCGTTGAAACTGTCCATGAGCTGATCGAAAGTGTCACGGTGATGCTCAACCATGTCGGTGGTGTCGGGCGGGGGCTGAAAACCGCTGCCACGGCCTATGGAAAACTGTCCGGGTCGGTCAATTCACGCGTCCTGCCCCGCGCCCGGAAACTGATCGAACAGGGAATTGAGGCGCCCTCCAAGGGAATTCCCAAGGCCCTGCCTGGTTTTCAGGTCGTGGAAACGGAAATTTCCGACGCTATCGATACTGATTCCAAAACCGTTGATGCGCCGCGAGAACTGTTGCCGCCCGCGAGCGAGTGATCAGAACCTGGTGCGGACCCGGTATGTCAGTTCGGTTTTGCCGCCGGCGGGAATGGCGACATCCCACGCGGCCTGTCCGGCACTTTCCTTGGTATGAGATTGGGATTCCGACAGCATGGTCCAGTCGCCTGGAATATTTTCGACAACCGTGACGGAAACATCGCGGGGCGACCCGTTGCGCAGGACAATGGCATGCGCTGTTTCCATGACATTTTTGGGCAGGCCGTCGCGGCGAAAGTCGGTCTGCCGTCGTTCACTGGTAATGTCGATGGCGCGGCCAACCGTGACCGTTACTTTTTCCCCGGGGGGCGTATACCCGATATTGTTCTCGCCGAGCAGCAGCGATCCACCCTTGTCGGTGGCGTAGAAACGCATGGCACCGCCGGGCAGTCCGCGTCCCAGCCCATCCGCCACCGTATTGCGGATATGGAAGCGAATCGACGGGTTGTTGCGCTGCAGACCGTTGACCGGCCGATTGAACTGTCCGCCATTGCCCTCGAGCCGATATTCTTTCTCCACGGGGACCTCCGTTGCGGGGAGCAGCGCCAGTTGGCGTGTTTCCTTGCCGCTGACGGAAACGGAATGATCGAAATCGAAGATGTGGAGGTCAGATACAACAGATTGGCTCGGTGCCGGCGCCATGGCTTCGGCGCGCATCATCAGTGCTTTCGAAACCCCGCGGTTTCTGTCGCCGCCGGCGCGGTTTAGCGACCCGGAAACGAGGCGCAGGGTTGCGTCCCGGAACGGGATTCCTGAATTGTTGGTCAGGCTGACCCAGCCTGTCAGGCGAATGGCGGTTTCGCTTTCGTTCAGCTCGGCGACATAATCCGTGCGCCAGTGCAGCCCGCTGGTCAGATAGCGCAACGTCAGATGTCCCGGCGCCGTCGTGCCATCGGTGGCAAGGTCGAGTACCAGCGTCGGTTTACTGCGCAACCCTGGCGGCAGCGAATCAAAGACGATGCGATCTGTCGTGACAGAACGGATGCCGTCTTCAGTCCGTACAAGCGCTTCCCGGCCCTGGGCACGCAGTACGTCGGCGGAAACGAAGGTCTCTTCGCCTGAAAGCTTACTGGTATGGACGATTTGAACAGATTTTCCGACGGCGGCGCCAAGTAATGCTTCCGGGGTCAACACGCCGGTTTCGAACACTTGCCCGGTTACACGCAATTTGTCGGATGGCGAACTGCTGGCCGAAACGGATTCAGGAATGATTGCCGGGGGGATGTCGGTTACGGCAAGGCTGGTAATGTCCCGATTCACGGCGATGCGGCGTTCTTCGTGAATCAGGGTCAGGTTACCCTGATAGACCGTCAGAGTAAGACCCGTCCGGTCCATCGCCGTGGTGACCTGTTCGTCGGCATGTGTCTCTGCAACGGCAATTGGCAGCAGCATTGCGAGCGCGACAATTCGGAACTTGGACAAATATCTCTCCTTCAACATCTGAAGCCGAATGAAACTGTTTCATTGTGGCCAAAGCGCGGCAGCAACAGGGTTCGTATCGGGCAGTGTGTTAACGGCGCGCCCGCAATGCCGCGGTCAGGGTGCCGTCGTCCAGATAGTCGAGTTCGCCGCCGACGGGTACGCCATGCGCCAGCTGCGTTACGGTAACGTTCGCGGCGGTCAGCCGGTCGGTCAGGTAATGGGCGGTTGTCTGACCGTCCACGGTCAGGTTTGTCGCCAGAATGACTTCGGTGATGGCCTGGGTCTCGGCGCGGGAAATCAGCCCTGGAATGTTTAGGTCTTCCGGTCCGATTCCATCCAGCGCTGATAATCGTCCGCCAAGCACATGGTAGCGCCCTGAAAACACGTCCGTTCGTTCCAGTGCCCACAGGTCTGCGACCTCTTCGACCACGCAGAGTATCGACCCGTCCCGTTCCGTGTCCGCGCATATAGCGCAAGGGTCGACCGTATCGACATTGCCGCAATTACTGCAGGTACGAATCGCGGCAGCCGTCGTGTTCAGCGCTTTTGCAAGCGGCTCCATCAACGTTTCGGGCTTCTTGATCAGATGCAGCGCGGCGCGGCGCGCGGAACGCGGCCCCAGCCCCGGCAGGCGGGAAAGCAATTGAATGAGGTGTTCGACTTCACGCATTGGGTGAGGAAATCAGATGCGCTTAGAACGGCAGTTTGAAGCCGGGGGGAAGTTGGAGCCCACCCATCATCTTCGATGATTCTTCTTTCTTTTGTGCCTCCACTTTCGAGAGCGCATCATTATGCGCTGCGGTAATCAGGTCTTCCATGACCTCGGCCTCGGCGGGAATAATCAGCGACGGGTCGACCTTCACGCTGCGCATTTCACCCTTGCCGTTCAGTGTCACGGTAACCATGCCCGCGCCGGACTGACCGATAACTTCCGTCTCGGCGAGACGCTCCTGCATCTCTGCCATTTTGGTCTGCATTTCCTGCGCCTGTTTCATCAACTGGCCAAGATTTTTCATGACTGCTTCTTCTCCTTGCTTTCGCTTTGTTCGTTTACTGGCCGATCAACGACCTTTATCACCTTGGCGCCTGGAAAGGCTTCTTTCACGGCGTTGACCAACGGTGTTTTATTGGCCGCATCCATGCGCGCTGCTTCTATCGCGGCCTCCTGCTCGGCCAGGGTCGGTGCCCCTTCCGCATCGGAGACACTGACAATCCAGCGGTCGCCGGTCCAGTCGGACAGCATCCGCCCCATCCGGTTCGCAAGATCCTTTGGCGCCATCGGCCCGGGCCGGAATTCAATGCGGTTCGGTGAAAAATCCACCAGATGGACATCCTGCCGAAGATGCGCGGTCAGAATGCCTTCGCGTTTTTCATCGAACAGACCGACAACATCGTCGTACCGGGCAAGGTTATATGCAATCGGTGCGTCGATTGGCATATCGTCCGGATTGAAGTCCGGTGCCGGCCCGATATCGTCATAGGCCTCTATATCGGGCATCGGCATGTCGTCGGGATAAGCGTCCGGGGCCGGCATCTGTGCCGCCATGGCGGTTCCGCCGGGTCCGGTTTCCGCGCGTGGTGTCGCCATCATCGTCGGCGGTGCCGCGGGTGATTGTTCACGAGTAGGGACGGTTGGGCCAGGATCCATCGCCGCGCTCGTCGTTGGCGCGGCTAGCGGGGGCGCCGCCGCCGGTGCCGTGGACGGCGCAGTGCCCGTTCCGTCTTTAATGACTTTCAGCAATTCCGCCGGTGGCGGCATGTCAGCAGCGTGGGTCAGGCGGACCAGAACCATTTCGGCCGCTGACAATGGCGTTGGCGCGGCCTGTACCTCGCCCAGTCCTTTCAACAACATCTGCCAACTGCGGGTCAGAATCGGCATGGTCAGCGCCTGGGACATCTGCGCGCCCTTGACCCGTTCTTCTTCCGGCACACCGGGTTCTTCCGCCAGCGCCGGGGCAATCTTTACGCGGGTCAGCCAGTGGGTCAGTTCCAGCAGGTCTTCCAGGATGATGACCGGGTCGGCGCCGTCACGATACATTGCTTGGAACTGGTCCAGAGCGCCGGCGATTTTGCCGGACATCAGCGCATCGAACAGATCGAACACGGCGCTGCGGTCCGCGAGGCCCAGCATGTCGCGAATCTGTGTCGCCGTCACAATTTCGGCAGATAGCGCGATGGCCTGGTCGAGCAGGGACAGCCCGTCACGCACCGATCCGTCGGCGGCGCGGGCGATAATGTCGAGCGCGGCATCCTCGATCTGAACGCCTTCTTTCGCGGCGATCGACTGAAAATGTGTCGTCAGCAGGTCGCGTTCGACCCGGCGCAGGTCGAACCGCTGGCAGCGAGACAGTACAGTAACGGGTACCTTGCGGATTTCCGTTGTGGCGAAGACAAAGATGACGTGGTCGGGTGGTTCTTCCAGTGTTTTCAGCAGGCCGTTGAAAGCCTGGCGCGACAGCATGTGGACTTCGTCGATAATGTAGACTTTGTAGCGCGCGGAAACCGGCTTGTAGCGCACGCCTTCAATCAGTTCCCGAATGTCGTCGATGCCTGTGCGGCTGGCGGCGTCCATCTCGATGACATCGACATGACGGTCTTCCGCGATGGATTTGCAATGGTCGCATTCACCGCAGGGGGCGATTGTGGGGCCGCCATTGCCGTCCGGTCCGACACAGTTCAACGCCCGCGCAATGATACGGGCGGTCGTGGTCTTGCCAACGCCACGCACACCGGTCAGCACGAAAGCATGTGCGATCCGGCCGGATGATATTGCGTTCGAGAGTGTCCGGACGAGCGCTTCCTGTCCGATCAGCTCATCGAATCCGCGCGGACGGTACTTGCGTGCGAGAACGCGATATCCGCCGGAAAGAGGGCTGTCGTTCATATCGTCAGGAAACGTCTGTCATCGTTTAAAGAAAGTGAGTGGAAGACTGGACGCACGACCCGGATCGAACTCGTTACGGCTGCTTCCTTCCGGATCTGACCGGGTTGGCGAGGGACTCGTCCGCACGCCAGCCTTCCAAAGACACTATATCAGGATTCATGCCCGGTCGGGCAAGAAGAGTCGTTGCCGCATGCGGTGAATTGCACCATCGGGCAAAGCATGGCAGTGTTCCGGCTATGAAATCGCCTAATTTTTATGCATCCGGCGGCGTCGATCGCGCTGCACATCTTCGATCCGATGAAAGTTGGATTGCCGAGCAGCTTGGTAACCGGCAGGCCCGAATTGTGCCGCTCTGGCGCATGCAGAACCTCATCGGACATGGGACGACGCCTCAGGGTGTTGTCTTGGAATCGAGCCGTGGGCTGTTGATGGGCGCCGAGACGGTGGTGTTCCTCGGTCTTGTTGGCGATGTTCCCCATTTCGCCGCCGATTTCTCGGGCTATGAAGACCCACCGCTGGAAGAGCACGGCCAGTTCCGCGACATGCGCGGGGTCGGGCAATTACTGTCGCACGAGGAAGGTGCGCTGCTTGTTTATGCCCGGGCGACGCTCCAATGGCATTTGAGGCATAAATTTTGCGGTATCTGCGGCAGCCCGACTGAAATCCGCGAAGCGGGCCATATGCGGCAATGTACAAATGCAGACTGCAATTCACAGGTTTTCCCGCGAATCGATCCGGCGGTCATTATGTTGGTCCATGACGGGGGTGACCGGCTGATCCTTGGCCGGCAACGCAACTGGCCGGCGGGGCAGCATTCTGTACTGGCCGGTTTTGTCGAATCAGGTGAATCACTGGAAGATGCAGTCGCTCGGGAAGTGTTCGAGGAAGCGGGGGTGCCCGTCACCGACGTCCATTATCACTCGTCACAGCCCTGGCCGTTTCCGTCCTCGATCATGCTGGGTTTCGCCGCCCGGGCAACGGATATGACGCTGAATGTGGATCGGGAGGAACTTGAGGACGCTGCCTGGTTTACCCGTGATCAGTTGCTGAATTCGCCCGAGGACGACACGTTCCGCCTGCCGCGCAAGGATTCTATTTCGCGCCGATTGATTGATGGCTGGATGCGTGGCGAAGACTGATTGTTCGAATGGTCCGGGTTTCGCCGTCAGCGTGTTTCGTAACGCTGCGGGTTGGCCGGATAAACGCCCAGTACCTTCACTTGACGGCTGAAAAAGCCGAGTTCTTCCAGTGCCAGCCTTACGGATGTGTCACTGGGGTGTCCTTCGATGTCGGCATAAAACTGGGTGGCGGTGAATTCGCCATTGATCATGTATGATTCCAGCTTCGTCATATTAACGCCATTGGTCGCGAATCCGCCCATTGCCTTGTATAGCGCTGCCGGAACGTTGCGAACCTGGAACACGAAAGAGGTCACGATCGGGCCCTGGTCCTGTTCCGGGTCGATTGGTTCATTCGCCATGATGATGAAGCGCGTTGTGTTATGGGAATGATCTTCCATATCCCGCTTCAGGATATCCAGGTCGTAAATTTCGGCGGCGAGATGCGATGAAAGCGCGCCATGATTGGGAACGGGCTTTTCCGCCAGATCTTTCGCTGCGCCGGCATTGTCGGCATGAATCATCGGTGTCAGGCCCAGTTCTCGCAGGCTTTCGCGACATTGCGACAGGGATTGGTGATGACTGAAGACGTATTCGAGGTCTTCGATCTTTGTCCCTTTGTTTGCCAGCAACAGATAGCGCACCGGCTGGAAATGTTCGGCAATGATATGCAGGTGTGAATCCGGCAGCAGATGATGGATATCCGCTACGCGTCCGGCGATGGAATTTTCGATCGGGATCATTGCCAGGCGTGCATGACCATCACGAACGGCCGCAAACACGTCTTCGAATGACGCGCAGGGCAGGGTTTCCATATCGGGGTATACCGTATGGCAGGCCATGTCGGAATTCGCACCGGGTTGGCCCTGATAGGCAATGATGTTGTTTGAAGGGGAAGGCATCTCGTTCTTCTTTGCTTTGCAGAGTGTTAAGTTATTCAGGAAGCAAGGGAATTTCGCGCCTTGTCCAAGTCGGCGGGAGTATCGACACCGAGCGGAACCGTGTCAACGAGCGCGAGGTCGATCCGCATGCCTGCTTCCAGCGCCCGAAGTTGTTCCAGCCGCTCGCGTTGCTCCAGGACACCGGGTGGCAAGGCAACGAATCGTTCCAGCGCGGCGCGGCGATATGCATACAAACCGATGTGGTGATATAGCGGTCCCTCGCCCCAGGGGGCGGTCGCCCGGGTGAAATACAGGGCGCGACCCGTTGTCGCATGTGCGGGGATTCCGGCCACGGCCTTGACGATGTTGGCGTTGGTTTTTTCCGACTCGTCCGTAATTTCGACGCCAAGGGTGGCGATATCAACGGTCGCATTTTCCAGCGGTTTGAATACAGCGCGGATGGCATCGGCTGAAATGGTCGGCAGGTCACCCTGAATATTGACGATCGCATCGTATTGTCTGGCAGGGTCGGATTTCTGCAGCGCTTCGTATATCCGGTCGGAACCTGAAGGATGGTCAGGGTCTGTCAGGACGGCCTTTCCCCCGGCAGCCGTGATCACATCGGCGATTTCGGGCTCTGCTGCGGCGACGACGACCTGACCGATATTTGCTTCCATGGCCCTTCGCCAGACATGCACGATCATGGGGGCGCCTTGAATATCGGCCATGGGTTTATCGGGAAGGCGGGTGGAGCTCATCCGCGCGGGGATGATCACAATGGGATTTTTTGGTAAGGACATGTAAACCAGTGGCTGTAATAATATTGATGTTTCCCGGCGGTCGGACGCCGCGATTTGCGGTTGTTTCTGCTTGTGCGCGACATTGCAATCCGCGCCGAGGCACATTATACCGCTCGCACGGGATGGCGTAGGGCTAATTGCGCCGAATCGGTAAGGTGCCGAAAGCAGGCGTGTCGCATACGGGCGAACACTGCAACGGTCGGGTAAAAGAGGGGATATTAGGCATGAACAGTGATCCGCTTTTTATGAACAAGGTCATGGGCGCGCTGATTTTGGCTGGGTTGATCGCAATGACCAGTGGTTTCATTGCAAACTTGGCCTATCACCCGGGCGAACTCGACGAACCTGTTTATGCCATTGGCGGCAATGCCCCGGCTGAAACCCAGACGGCGGCAGCACCGGCGGGCCCTGAGCCGATCGCAGCGTTGCTCGCGGCGGCCGATCCGGCGAATGGTGAAAAGCTCGCGAAGAAATGTACGGCCTGCCATACATTCGATAAGGGCGGGGCGAACAAGGTTGGTCCGAACTTATGGAATGTCGTTGGCGGTCCCCGCGCAAAGGTGGCTGGTTTCAGTTATTCCGGCGTACTGAAGGATATGGGCGGCAATTGGACTGTTGCCGATCTGAATGCCTTCCTGCTCAAGCCGAAAACCTTCGCAAAGGGCACGAAGATGAATTTCGCGGGCTTCAAGAAAACAGCCGATCGTGCCGCCATGGTTCGGTACCTGCGCGACAAGGCGGATTCGCCGATCCCGCTGCAATAAGGGCATTTGATGGGATTGGCGGCTGGCATGCGCTGCCCTCCCGAATATCTGGATATCGCCGTAAGGCTGGCCAATGCGGCGCGTCCGATTGCGCAGCGGTATTTCCGCGCGCCGCTTGATATTGAAACCAAAGCCGATGATACGCCGGTAACGCGTGCCGACCGTGAGGTTGAGGCCGCGATGCGCGAAATCCTGCGTGAAACCTGCCCCGATCATGAAATTCTTGGCGAAGAGATGGGCGGTACACCGGTTTCGACCGGTGTGCAGTGGATTCTGGATCCAATTGACGGCACGTCGGCTTTCGCGTCGGGTGTTGCGATGTTCGGTACGCTGGTTGGTCTCGCGATTGACGGGAACTTTGTGCTCGGATTGATTGACCAGCCGATTACCGAAGAGCGCTGGCTTGGCGCGGCCGGGCGGCCGACGACGCTGAACGGCACAGCTGCGCAGGTCAGTGGCTGTACTGAGCTGTCGCAGGCGCGGTTGTTCACGACGGCGCCCGAGTATTTTTCGACGGAAGAGACGCAGGCGGCATTCCACCGGGTTCGCGACGGGGCCCGGTTCACACGCTACGGCGCCGATTGCTATGCCTTCGGGTTGCTGGCTTCCGGGCATACCGACCTGGTGATCGAAGCGGAACTCCATGTCTGGGATTACGCCGCACCGGCGGCTGTCGTCGAAAACGCGGGGGGCGTGGTGACGGACTGGCAGGGTAAGCCACTGTCCTCGACTTCTGACGGTGGTAGCGTCCTTGCGGCAAGCACGCCGGCGCTGCATGCGGCGGCTTTGTCACTATTGGCGGGGTAAATCACCGCGCAAAGCTGGAAATCAGCGTTACAAAAGACCAAGTATCGTGTCGGTTATCGGTTATGCTAACGCCGTCACCGTCAAACGTGCCTAGAGAAGGAGCCGAATGTGATCCGCCGTATTCTCGGAGCCATCGTCGCCAGCGTTTTTCTCTCCGTCACGCCGGCCCTGTCGCAGACATCTGTCAGTCACGGCATTGCCATGCATGGCGATCTGAAATACCCGGCAGATTTCAAGTATTTCGACTACGTCAATCCGGACGCGCCCAAGGGGGGCGAGGTGCGGCTTTGGGCGTCAGGCGGTTTCGACACATTCAACCCCTATGTCATCAAGGGGCGCCCGGCAGCGGGGACCAGCTTTTTGTTCGAGACGCTGATGACCTCTTCGGCTGATGAGCCGTTCAGCGAATACGGATTGCTGGCCGAAACCATCGAAATGCCGGCGGACCGGTCCTGGGTCGCCTTTACCTTGCGGGCTGATGCGAAATGGCATGATGGCAAACCGGTGACGGTAGATGACGTTATCTGGAGCTTCGAAACATTGAAGGAAAAAGGCGCGCCCTTTTTTCGCTATTATTACGCCAATGTCGAAACGCCGACGAAAACGGGCGAGCGGACGGTCAAGTTTGTATTTACGGGCGGTACCAACCGTGAATTGCCGTTGATCGTGGGTCAGGCGCCGGTCCTGCCCAAGCATTACTGGGATGGGCGTGACTTCGAGGCGACGACACTGGAACCGCCGCTGGGCAGCGGGCCATACCGTATCGTTGATTTCGAGCCGAACCGGCATATCGTTTACGAGCGGGTCGCTGACTACTGGGGCGCGGAACATCCGACCCAGAAAGGCTTCTGGAATTTCGATCGTATCCGCTTTGACTATTACCGGGATGAGACGGTTGCGATCGAAGCGTTCAAATCAGGCGCATTCGACTACCGGGCCGAAAATTCGTCGAAGGCCTGGGCGACGGCCTATGACGTTTCGGCCGTTCGCGACGGATCGATGATGAAGAAGACCTTCGATCATAATCGAACCGCGGGAATGCAAGGGTTTGTCATGAACCAGCGCCGCGCGATCTTCAAGGACCCAAAGGTCCGGCAGGCGCTTTCCTATGCGTTCGATTTCGAATGGTCCAACAAGGCGCTGTTCTACGGGCAGTATGTCCGGACGCACAGTTATTTTGACAATTCGGAATTGGCATCGACCGGCGCGCCTGAAGGCGCCGTTCTTGATCTGTTGGAGCCCTATCGCGGGCAGCTTCCTGAGGAATTGTTTACGACGTCCTATGTGCCGCCGAAAACTGATGGAAGTGGCAATATTCGTAAAAACCTGCGGGCGGCATTGAAGCTGTTGCGTGAAGCGGGATGGGTGGTTGATCCGAAAACGAAGAAACTGACCAACTACAAGACAGGCGACGTGTTTACCTTCGAAATACTGCTGGTCAGTCCACTGTTCGAACGTATTGCCCTGCCTTTCACGAGCAACCTGAAACGGTTGGGAATCGACGCCAGCGTCCGGACCGTCGATTCTTCGCAGTATAAAGAGCGGCGCGATAATTTTGATTTCGACATTGTGGTGGGTAGTTGGGGACAGTCCGCGTCCCCGGGTAACGAACAGCGCGATTTCTGGGGCACGGAATCGGCGGCCCGAAACGGTAGCCGGAACCTGTCCGGGATTAGCAACCCGGTGATCGATGCATTGATCGACCAGGTTATTGCGGCGCCGGATCGCCGCAGCCTGGTAAACAGTGTCCGTGCGCTCGATACGGTGTTGCTATGGCAGCATCTCGTCATTCCGCACTGGCATATTCCCTATGACCGCTATGTCTATTGGGACCGATTTACCCAACCGCCGGTTATTCCCGATCAGGGGACGCAGTTTTTCTCGTGGTGGATTGATCCTGTGAAAGATGCGAAGCTGTCGCAGTTGCGGCGGGCTGAGACAAAGAAATAGTCGGCCGGATAATCATAACCAATGCTTCCCTATATTATCCGCCGCGTATTGCTGGTTATCCCAACCCTGTTCGTCATCATGGCGATCAATTTCGGGATCGTTCAGTTTGCGCCGGGTGGTCCAGTGGAGCAGATACTGGCAGAACTCGACGGCACGGCTGTCAGCGCAACGGCGCGGATCGGCGGGCCTGCCGGCGCGGAAGTCGGCGGTAACCGGCCTTCTGCAGGGAATGGTGCTTCCGGCGACAGCCAGTACCGGGGCGCGCAGGGTCTGGATCCGGCATTTATCAAAAGTATCGAAAAACAGTTCGGGTTTGATAAGCCGCCGCTGGAACGCTTCTTGTTGATGCTTGGAAATTACGCGACCTTCGATTTCGGCAATAGCTTCTTTCGGGACCAGGCGGTCATCGATCTGGTGCTCGAAAAGATGCCGGTGTCGATCTCGCTCGGCCTGTGGACGACGCTGCTCGTCTATCTGATCTCTATCCCGCTGGGCATCGCCAAGGCGGTCCGGGACGGGACGCGCTTCGATATCTGGACCAGCACTGTCGTGATTGTCGGCAATGCGGTGCCATCCTTCCTGTTTGCCATTCTGCTGATCGTCATCTTTGCCGGCGGACAGTATCTGGACTGGTTTCCGTTGCGCGGGCTGGTGTCCGACAATTGGGAGCAGTTGTCCTGGCCGGCACGGATCGCCGATTATTTCTGGCACCTGGCATTGCCGCTAACGGCCCTGTTGATCGGGTCCTTCGCGACATTGACGCTACTGACCAAGAATTCGTTTCTGGAGGAAATCAACAAGCAGTTCGTCATCACGGCGCGCGCCAAGGGGTTGACCGAAAACCGCGTGTTGTATGGACATGTCTTCCGGAACGCCATGCTGATCGTGATCGCGGGTTTCCCGTCGGCCTTTATCGGTATCCTGTTTACCAGCACGCTGCTGATCGAAATCATCTTCTCGCTCGATGGCCTTGGCTTGCTGGGGTTTGAGGCGGTTATCAACCGTGACTATCCGATCATGTTCGCCACGCTGTATTTCTTCACGTTGCTGGGCCTGCTGATGGGGATCGTCAGCGACGTGTTGTACATGCTGATTGACCCGCGCATCGATTTTGAAAGCCGCCAGGGATGACGGATACGGCGATGCATCGGGATCGTTTTCTTGGCATCCCCATCCGCCCGCTGACCCGGCGCCGGCTCGAGAATTTCACGGCCAATCGCCGTGGGTTCTGGTCGTTGTGGATTTTTCTGGCGATGTTCGTCCTGTCGCTCTTCGCGGAAATGGTCGCCAATGACCGTCCGATTCTGATTCGCTATGACGGCGGGTTTTATACGCCCTTTCTGGTTTCCTATGCGGAGACCGAGTTTGGCGGGGAATTTCCGACAGAGGCCGATTACACCGACACGTTCGTTTTGGAGCTGATCGAGGAAAAGGGCTGGATCCTGTGGCCGCCGATCCGGTATCGCTACGATACGAATATAACCGACCTGGAAACGCCCGCCCCATCGCCGCCCACGGCGCGCAATTGGCTCGGCACTGACGACCAGGCCCGGGATGTTGTGGCACGGCATTATCTACGGGTTCCGGGTTTCCGTTCTTTTCGGGTTGCTGCTGACCATCTTCAGTTCCATCATCGGCATTGCAGTCGGCGCGATCCAGGGCTTTTTCGGCGGTATGGATTGACCTGTTCGGCCAGCGGCTGATCGAAATCTGGGCCGGCATGCCGACCCTATTCATCCTCATCATCATGGCAAGCATCGTGACGCCGAGCTTCTGGCTGCTGCTCGGCATGTTGCTGCTGTTCAGCTGGACGGCGCTGGTCGGGCGTGGTGCGCGCCGAAGTGTTGCGGGCGCGCAATTTCGAATATGTGACGGCGGCGCGCGCGCTGGGCGTTCCCGACCGCACCATCATGTTCCGCCATGTTCTGCCCAACGCGATGGTGGCGACGTTGACCTTCCTGCCGTTCATTACCTCGGGCGCGCTGGTCACGCTGACCTCGCTCGACTTCCTTGGCTTCGGGCTGCCGCCCGGCTCGCCGTCGCTCGGCGAGCTGTTGAAGCAGGGCAAGGACAACCTGCAGGCACCGTGGCTTGGCATTACCGGCTTTGTCATTATCAGCCGTGATGCTGACGCTGCTGGTATTCATCGGCGAAGCGGTGCGCGACGCCTTCGACCCGCGCAAGACGCAGCGCTAGGAAGAATCATGGCAGAAGCAACCTCCTCACTGTGAATGACCTGTCGTCGTTTTGTCACGCCGGGCGGGACGGTCGATGCGGTGAAGCGCGTTCGTTCGAAATCGACAAGGGCGAAACGCTGGCGCTGGTCGGCGAATCGGGTCGGGCAAATCGGTGACGGCGCTGTCGATCCTGCAATTGCTGCCCTATCCGGTCGCGCGGCCATCCGAACGGTTCCATCCGGTTCAAGGGCGAAGAGGTCGTCGGCGCCAGTGAACCCGCGATGCGCAAGGTCCGCGGCAACCGATTTCGATGATTTTCCAGGAGCCGATGACCTCGCTCAATCCCGCTGCACACGATCGAGAAGCAGATCGGAAAGCCTGATCCTGCACAAGGGCATGTCGGATACGGCTGCACGCGCCCGTGTGCTGGAACTGTTCAACCTGGTCGGCGTGCGCGATGCCGAACAACGCCTGTCGGCTTATCCGCACGAGATTGTCCGGCGGGCAGCGTCAGCGGGTGATGATCGCCATGGCGCTGGCCAATGAACCTGACCTGCTGATCGCGGACGAGCCGACGACGGCGCTGGACGTGACGATCCAGGCGCAAATCCTGAAGCTGCTGAAGGACCTGCAGCAGGAATTCGGGATGGCGATGCTGTTCATCACCCATGACCTTGGCATCGTTCGCAAAATGGCCGACACGGTCTGCGTGATGCAGGACGGCCAAATCGTCGAGGCGGGCCCGACGCGACAATATTCTCGAACCCCACCGACGCCTATACCCAGCGGCTTCTCGCAGCCGAACCGAAAGGGACCAAGTCGTCGCCGGCCGCTGATGCGCCGGTCATCATCGAAGGAACGGACGTCAAGGTCTGGTTCCCGATCAAGAAGGGCGTGTTGCGACGGACGGTTGACCATGTCCGCGCCGTCGACGGCATATCCGTGACAGTGCGCGAAGGACAGACCGTCGGTGTTGTCGGCGAATCCGGTTCGGGCAAGACGACGCTTGGCCTGGCGCTGCTGCGGCTGGAGCATTCCACCGGCGGTATCCGATTTGACGGCCACGAAATTCAGGGGCTGTCTGTGGATGACATGCGGCCGCTACGCCGCGAAATGCAGATTGTCTTCCAGGACCCTTATGGATCGCTGTCGCCGCGCATGTCGATCGGCGAAATCGTCGCCGAGGGGCTGAATTCATGGCGAATCCTTGAGCAGCGAAGAACGGGATGCGCGGGTGGTCGAGGCCCTGCAAGAGGTCGGTCTCGATCCTGAAAGCCGGTTCCGCTACCCGCATGAATTTTCCGGCGGCCAGCGCCAGCGCATCGCCATCGCCCGCGCCATCGTTCTCAAACCGAAATTCATCGTGCTCGATGAACCGACATCTGCGCTGGATATGTCGGTCCAGGCCCAGATCGTCGATCTGTTGACCGGTTTGCAGCGCCAGCACAGACTGGCCTTCATGTTCATCAGCCATGACCTGAAGGTCGTCCGCGCGCTGGCAGATCATGTGATTGTCATGAAGGAGGGCAAGGTGGTTGAACAGGGGCCGGCGGAAACGATCTTCGACAATCCGGTGGAAGCCTATACAAAGGCACTGATGGCGGCAGCATTTGATCTCGAATTTGACGAGCAGGCTGTTGCCAGTGGTGTCGTCAACGTGTGAGCTCATGGCCCTTATCATCAAATCCGATTTTGCCCGCGACGTGATCTGGCGCGAGGCATTTCAATTCGCAAGTCCCGAACTGGATTGCCGCAGCTGGCAGGCGCCGGGTGATCTGAGCGAAATAGAATATGCGTTTGTCTGGAAACCGGAAAAGGGCTCGTTGCGCCGGTTTCCGAATCTGAAATGCATCTTTTCCATCGGTGCCGGCGTCGATCATCTTCTTGGCGATGTCGACCTTCCCGAAGGCGTTCCCGTGGTTCGCATGGTTGAACCGGAACTGACGCGGGGCATGTCGGAATATGTTGCGCTGCATGTGCTGCGCTATCATCGCGACTTGCCTGCCTTGCAGCAGTCCCAGCGGGCGCGTCAATGGAATGAACTGATTACGCCAACCGCACCGCATCGCCGGGTTGGCATCATGGGATTCGGGGTGCTGGGGCAGGCTGCGGCGGAGGCGCTGCGTGTGTTTGGATTTGATCTTGCCTGTTGGTCCCGGACGGCAAAGGATTTCCCGGGAGGCGAGTCCTTCCATGGCAGCGACGGGCTGGTATCGTTTCTTGCCCGGACGGAAATCCTTGTCTGCCTGCTGCCATTGACCCCCGAAACCGAGGGTATCCTGAACCGGGATCTGTTTGCCAGCATGCCGCGGGGCGCGTGGCTGATCAATGCGGCGCGCGGCGGTCATCAGGTCGAGGAGGATATCCTGGAGGCGCTGCAGTCAGGCCAGCTTGCGGGCGCGACACTGGATGTGTTCGAGACCGAACCGCTGCCAAAGGATCATGTTTTCTGGTCGCATCCCCGCATCACGGTTACCGCTCATATCGCCAGTGTGACCCAGCCACGTTCGGCCGCAGTGGAGGTGGTTGCCAATATCGTGCGGATCGAGGCCGGGGAACCGCCGTTGAATACTGTCGATATGGGGGCCGGGTACTAAAGGGCTTTTTCGAGGGGCTGTCCGGCGATCAAATTATTCCGGCAGGGCGCGCCGTATCAGGTCGCTGAATTCCGATAGATAGACCGAACCCTTTACGGTGCGTTGCACATCGATGGAGCGGCGATCCTTCTCATCCGGTTTCCGGCGGAGCATTTCCAGGGTGCTGAGCCGGTCAAGCGCGCGAGTGATCGCGGGTTTGGAAATATTGAGAGTTTCGGCAAGGCCACGCACGGTGTGTGGCGGCGGTGTCAGGTATACCGTCAGCAGCAGAGCCATTTGTCGGGCGGAAAGGTCGGGTGAATCGCGCCGGACACTTTCGACCAGTGCCCCGCGCCACAGGTTCAGAATTTCTGTTGACGACTTTTCTTCCACGCTTACCCACCCCGGGACCTGTTTCGCTATCGAACCAGAAATAGCATTGGTCGCCAGCGCGGACAACTACCGGGCTCTGTGATCCTTCCTTGTCTTCATGAGAAAAGTTTGGGACGTTCCGCCCAGACCCGTCGTAAAGCCGAAGTACAGGGATAATGCGTCGAGTCGAATGTAGAAGTTGTTGTTAAGACCTGTTACAGGGTTGCCGGGATACGCTGTGCAATCGCAAACCCTGAAGACGCCCAAGGAGACTTCCCGTGCCGGATGGCCCTCTGTTCGCATATCGTGAGATGCGCCGTGAAGGCGTGCTCAAGGCAGATGGTATACAGGAGCTGGCGGCCGAAAAATTTCAGAGCCTGCATAACGGGTTGAAAGGGTATGAACCCGCGTCCGGGGTCAAGGGCTGGAAAGCGCGCCTGGGGCTTGCCCGGCGTGTCGCAGACCCCCCGATGGGGCTCTATATTTATGGCGGCGTCGGGCGCGGTAAATCGATGTTGATGGATCTGTTCTTCGACCACGCGACAGTCGAACACAAGCGCAGGGTCCATTTCCATGAATTCATGATCGAGGTGCAGGAAGGCATGCACCGCTGGCGCAAGGTCGAAAAAGACAAGCGCGATGACGACCCCATTGCGACAATTGCGGACAAGTTGGCCGGGGACGCATGGCTGCTGTGCTTTGATGAATTCCACGTCGTTGATATCGCGGATGCGATGATTTTGGGGCGACTGTTCGAGGCGTTGTTCGCCCGTGGTGTCGTGGTCGTTGCCACGTCGAATTTTGCACCGGATGTTCTGTACAAGGATGGACTGAACCGGGAACTGTTTATGCCGTTCATCGGCCTGATCAAGCAGAAGCTCGATATCCTCCATCTGGATTCGCCGACGGATTACCGGCATGAACGACTCATGGCGATGGAAGTGTTTGTTTCGCCGCTCGGCCCGGAATCGACAGCAGCTCTTGAAAGGGACTTTGCCGAATTGACGGAAGGTGCGGTCGCCGAGCCGGAAACGATCGAGGTGAAGGGCCGGACTTTGGATGTTTCCCGGGCGGCGCGCGGTGTGGCCTGGTTTACGTTTGGTGAATTATGCGAAAAACCGCTTGGCGCTGGCGATTACATCGCGGTGGCCGAACGCTATCACACCGTCATACTGAATGGTGTGCCGAAGCTGGATGAATCCCGGCGCAACGAAGCGAAGCGGTTGATGTTGCTGATAGACGAGTTATACGAACACAAGGTCAACCTGATCATGGCGGCAGATACGCCACCCCACCAGCTTTACACGGAAGGGCGTCATGCCTTTGAATTCGAACGCGCGGTTAGCCGCCTGATGGAAATGCAATCCCCTGAATATCTGAATCAGCCGCATATCGGTGGTGCTCATGAGTGACGTTGAAGCGACGCCGAGCGAATTTCAGATGCTGGTACCCTCGAACGTCCAATGTATCGCGATCTCCCTCGGTAGCATGGTCTGTGCCTTGTTTCTGTTCTGGGTCTGGTGGGATGGCATTGAATATGCCTGGGTTGCCGGCGGGTTTATGGCGGCGTCTTCCGTTTATTATGCAGCGCATCTGCTGCGGGGCGCCTTCTCGCTGACGCTCACTCTGGAGGGCTTTACCATCGTCGAGCTTTACACGCCAAAGCATTACATATGGTCCAATATCTCCGACATCGTTCTTCGGAAAGGCGTTATTGGCCCCAGTGTCGAATTCTACGACCTGAGTGGTGGCGGCATGCTGCGGGTCAAAATGAACGAGACCTATGGGATGCGCCCGCGTCAGTTGGCGGCCTTGATGCTCGAATGGCGAGCAAAGGGGGGCGATGCCTCTACACCTCAAACAGAAAATGTTTGGCGCAATTAGTAGTTGTTAAGATTTAGGCCGTATACCTAACGCAGGTTCAAGGCGATTTTAACCAATGAAAACGGCAGATGCCCTTGCTTCTCGGACCGAGTCGTCGTACCACCAACTTGGATTTGTAACGCGTCTGTATGAATGAGTGTTGCGAAAAAAAACATTTGTTCCCCTGCCGTCGCATCGGTTCTGAATAGGGAGATTCTCATGGCACGAAATAAGATTGCGCTTATCGGCGCTGGTAATATCGGTGGTACGCTGGCGCTGCTGGCCGGAATCAAGGAACTGGGCGACATTGTCCTTTTCGATATCGTTGACGGCGTGCCGCAGGGCAAGGCGCTGGATCTGGTCGAAGGGTCACCGGTCGAAGGGTATGACGCGAAAGTCACCGGCGCGAACAGTTACACTGCGCTTCGTGGGGCGGATGTGGTTATCGTGACCGCAGGTGTTCCCCGCAAGCCGGGCATGAGCCGCGACGACCTGATCGGTATTAACACCAACGTCATGAAATCTGTCGGCGCAGGCATCAAGAAGAACTGCCCGAAAGCCTTTGTCATCTGCATTACCAACCCGCTTGATGTGATGGTGCAGGTTCTGCGCGACGCTTGTGGCTTGCCGCACAACATGGTTGTCGGAATGGCTGGTGTGCTGGACAGCGCCCGGTTCCGTTACTTCCTGGCGGAAGAATTCAAGGTATCGATCGAAGATGTCAGCGCGTTTGTGCTGGGCGGGCACGGCGATACGATGGTGCCGCTGGTGCGTTATTCCACCGTCGCCGGTATTCCGGTTCCCGACCTGGTCAAGATGGGCTGGTCCACGACCAAGAAGATCAACGAGATCGTGCAGCGTACCCGCGATGGCGGCGCCGAGATCGTCAATCTGTTGAAGACTGGCTCGGCCTTCTATGCGCCGGCATCGTCTGCAATCCAGATGGCGGACGCCTATCTGAAGGATAAGAAACGCCTGCTGCCCTGCGCCGCTTATGTGAAGGGCGCCTATGGACTGAATGGTATCTATGTCGGTGTGCCGGTGATTATCGGTGCGGGTGGTGTGGAGCGCATCGTCGAGATTTCGCTGAACAAGACCGAAGCGACGATGTTCAAGAATTCCGTTGATAACGTGAAGACGCTGACCGCCATTGTAACGAAGATGGAACGTGATGCGGCCAAGAAGAAGGCGCCGGCAAAGGCGAAGAAGCCCGCTGCCAAAGCGGCTGCAGTCAAGAAACCGGCTGCACGGAAACCGGCTGCCAAAAAGCCTGCTGCCCGGAAACCGGCTGCGGCCAAGAAGTGATAAACCGTTAATCAGAGCATCTGCAGAAAGCGCGAGGGCCCATGAATATCCATGAATATCAGGCCAAGAACCTGCTGCGAAAATTCGACGTTGCCGTGCCACGTGGCGGGGCTGCGTTCAGTGTTACGCGAGGCGGGTACCGTCGCGCAACAGCTCGGCGGTCCGGTATGGGTGGTTAAAAGCCAGATCCATGCCGGCGGCCGTGGTGCCGGACGTTTCAAGAACGACCCGGACGGGAAGGGCGGCGTTCGCGTCGGCAAATCCGTCGAGGAAGTGAAAGAAAATGCCGGGCAGATGCTCAGCAATATCCTGGTGACGAAACAGACCGGGCCGGTTGGCAAGGAAGTAAAGCGGGTTTATGTCGAGGAAGGATGCGACATCGGCCGCGAGCTTTATTTCAGCATGCTGATGGACCGCGAAACCAGCCGGGTGACGATCATCGCTTCGCGGGAAGGCGGCATGGATATCGAAGAGGTCGCTGAAAAGACCCCGGAGAAAATCCTGACGATTGCGATTGATCCGGCGACGGGGATATCGGGTTTCCATGCGCGACGCGTTGCCTTCGGGCTGGGCATGGAAGGCAAGCAGGTCGGCGCCTGCGTCAAGCTGGTGCTGGCGGTTTACAAGGCCTTTACCGAATTGGATGCCAGCCTGATCGAAATCAATCCTCTGGTTGTTACCAAGGAAAATGATGTCATCGCGCTGGACGCCAAGATTTCCTTCGACGACAACGCGTTGTTCCGGCATGGCGAAGTAGAGGAATTGCGCGACGAGACGGAGGAAGATCCTGCCGAACTCGAAGCCTCCAAGCATGAACTGAACTATATCAAGCTCGATGGCAGCATCGGTTGCATGGTCAATGGTGCCGGACTTGCGATGGCGACAATGGACATCATCAAACTGTTCGGCAGCGCGCCCGCTAATTTCCTGGATGTCGGCGGTAGTGCGACGAAGGAACGGGTGACGACGGCGTTCAACATCATCACGTCGGATCCGAATGTGAAGGGTATTCTGGTGAATATCTTCGGCGGCATCATGCGCTGCGACGTGATTGCCGAAGGGGTCGTTTCCGCGGCGCGCGAAATCGGCCTTAGCGTGCCGCTTGTCGTGCGGCTGGAAGGCACCAACGTGGAGCTCGGCAAACAGATCATTGCTGATTCCGGACTTGATATCATCGCTGCGAATGATCTGGGCGATGCCGCGCAAAAAATTGTTTCTGCCGTGAAGGAGGCCGGATAAATGGCCGTTCTCGTCGACAAGAATACAAACGTCATCTGCCAGGGCTTTACCGGTCTGCAGGGTACTTTCCATTCTGAACAGGCGATTGCCTACGGCACCAAAATGGTCGGTGGCGTGACCCCTGGAAAGGGCGGTACCAAGCATTTGGACCTGCCGGTTTTCAATACTGTTGCGGATGCCGCGGCGGAAACCCGGGTGGATGCGAGCGTGATCTACGTTCCGCCACCCTTTGCCGGCGACGCTATTCTCGAAGCGCTGGAGGCGGAAATTCCGCTGGTCATCTGTATCACAGAAGGCATTCCGGTTCTTGATATGGTCAAGGTGAAGCGCAAGCTCGCCGGTTCGTCCTCGCGGTTGATCGGCCCGAACTGCCCCGGCGTTATCACGCCGGAAGAATGCAAGATCGGCATCATGCCCGGCCATATTCACAAGCGTGGCAAAATCGGCATCGTCTCGCGGTCCGGCACACTCACCTATGAAGCCGTTGCGCAGACCACGGTGACGGGGTTGGGCCAGTCGACCTGTATCGGGATCGGTGGCGACCCGGTCAATGGAACCAATTTCATTGATTGTCTGGAACTGTTTCTCGACGACCCGGAAACCGAAGGTATCATCATGATTGGTGAAATCGGCGGTACGGCCGAAGAGCAGGCAGCAACGTACTACGCCAATGCCAAGGTCAAGAAGCCGATCGTCGGGTTTATTGCGGGGATCACCGCACCGCCGGGCAAGCGTATGGGCCATGCGGGCGCGATCATTTCCGGCGGTCAGGGGACAGCCGAATCGAAGATCGAAGCGATGAAGAATGCGGGTTTCCTGGTCGCGGATAGTCCGGCTGCCATCGGTACGGCGATGGTTGAGGCAATGGGCGGCTGAATAGAAGAATACCGTGTCCCGGGCGCCTGATGGGCATACCGGGACCGTGTTGCGGAGGGTGCGATGGCATCGTATTTGGAAGACACCTCGTTTCTTTTTGGCGCCAACGAAGCTTATGTGACGGAGCTGTATGCGCAGTACCTGAATGACCCCGGGTCGGTCGCGGCGGACTGGTCCGATTTCTTTGATGGTCTTGACGACAACGGCAAGGAGCTCTTGCGCGACCTTAAAGGCGCAAGCTGGGCACCGCGTGACACCAGGGTCGTTGGCAGTGGCAACGGCGGGGGCGGGGCTGATTCCACCGCTGGATTGATGCAGGAAGCGCCGTCGTCTGCAGCGCCATCCTTTGTCCCTTCGATGACCGGTGGGGCGGAACAGATCCGCCAGGCGACGATGGATTCGTTGCGTGCGCTGATGCTGATCCGCAACTATCGGGTCCGTGGTCACCTTCATGCGAATCTTGATCCGCTTGGCCTTGTGAAGCCGATCTCGCATGCTGACCTCGATCCCGCGACATACGGTTTCAGCGAACGGGACATGGACCGGTCGATCTTCATCAATTATGTGCTGGGGCTGGAATCGGCTTCGCTTCGCCAGATCGTGCGTATCCTTGAAGAGACCTATTGCGGCAATATCGGCGTTGAATACATGCATATTCAGGTGCCGGAAGAGAAATCCTGGATCCAGGAGCGCATCGAAGGCATTCGCAACCAGACTGATTTTACCGAATTGGGCAAGCGCACGATTCTGGAGCGCCTGACAGAAGCCGAAACCTTTGAAATGTTTCTGGACCGCAAGCATCGCGGCACGAAGCGATTTGGGCTTGATGGTGGCGAAGCGGTCGTACCCGCGATTGAACAAATCCTGAAGCGTGGCGCGCAGCTTGGCTTCGAGGAAATGATCATCGGCATGCCGCATCGCGGACGGCTCAATGTGCTCGCCAATATTCTGAACAAGCCCTACAAAGCGATCTTCTCCGAATTCGCCGGCAATGCATCGCAGCCCGATGACGGATTCGGGTCGGGCGATGTGAAGTATCATCTTGGAACGTCGTCGGACCGTGAATTTGACGGTCACACGGTACATCTGTCCCTGACCCCCAATCCCAGCCACCTGGAAGCGGTGAATACCGTCGTGCTGGGCAAGGTGCGGGCCAAGCAGCGCCAGCGTGGTGACTCGGATCGGGAAAAGGTGATCGGTCTGCTGCTGCATGGTGATGCGGCATTCCCCGGCCAGGGCATCGTGGCCGAAACCTTCGACCTGTCGCAGTTGCGCGGCTACCGGACCGGCGGCACAATCCATTTCATCTGCAACAACCAGATCGGCTTTACGACTGCGCCGTCCCATTCGCGGTCGTCACCGTATTGTTCGGATGTCGCGAAAATGGTGTCTGCGCCGATTTTCCACGTGAATGGTGACGATGTCGAAGCCTGCGTGCATGTCGCGCGGATGGCGACGGAGTATCGTCAGAAGTTCAAGAAAGACGTTGTCATCGACCTGTGGTGCTATCGCCGCCATGGTCATAATGAAGGCGACGAGCCGGCGTTTACCCAGCCGCTGATGTACAAGAAAATTGCGGACCACCCGACGACGCGGAAGATTTACGCCGACAAGCTGGAATCCCAAGGGGTCCTGAAACCTGGTGAAGCCGACAAGATGGTGGAGCGATTCCAGCAGCATCTCGAAAGCGAATTGGAAGTTTCTTCCTCGTTCATCGGCAACAAGGCGGACTGGTTCGAAGGCAAGTGGGAAGGTTTCGCGATGGCGAGCGGCGATGAACGCCGCGGCGAAACAGCCGTCGAAATGGATGTGCTGCGCGAGGTTGGGCATGCGCTTGTGACGGTACCGCAGAACTTCAACGCCAATCCGAAGATCAACCGGCAGCTTGATGCCAAACGGAAGATGATCGATACCGGCGAAGGTATCGACTGGGCAACCGGCGAAGCCCTGGCCTTTGGGACATTGCTGGTGGAAGCGACCCAGGTGCGTCTGTCCGGCGAAGATTGCAAGCGCGGCACCTTCAGCCAGCGCCACGCGGTATTCATCGATCAGGAAACCGAAGAAGACTATATCCCGCTCAACAATATCCGCTTTGGCCAGGCGCCGTTCGAGGTGATCGACAGCCCGCTGTCCGAGTTCGGCGGTGCTTGGTTTCGAATATGGCTTACAGCTCCGCCGAGCCGCATGCGCTGGTGATGTGGGAAGCGCAGTTCGGCGACTTCGCCAACGGCGCGCAGGTCATCATCGACCAGTTCATTTCATCCGGCGAGCACAAGTGGTTGCGGATGAATGGCCTCGTCATGCTGCTGCCGCATGGCTATGAAGGGCAGGGGCCCGAACATTCCTCGGCCCGGCTCGAACGCTATCTGCAGCTTTGCGGTGACGACAACATGCAGGTCTGTAACCCGACGACGCCGGCGAATTACTTCCATGTGCTGCGCCGGCAGGTGCATCGCAACTTCCGCAAGCCGTTGATCCTGATGACACCGAAATCCCTTTTGCGGCATAAAGGCTGTGTGTCCAGGCTCACGGAATTTGGGCCGGGTACGACGTTCCACCGCGTGCTCTGGGATGATGCGGAAGGCACGGATGCACTGGTTGCCGACAAGGGGATCCGCCGGGTCGTGTTGTGTTCCGGCAAGGTCTATTTCGATCTGCTTGAAGAACGCAACAAGCGCGGTCTCAACGATGTTTACCTGATGCGTGTCGAACAGCTTTATCCGTTCCCGAAGAAATCCCTGCACGAACAGCTTGGTCGCTTCCCGAATGCCGAAGTTATCTGGTGTCAGGAAGAATCCGAGAATATGGGTGCCTGGACATTCATTGACCGGCGGCTGGAAGGCGTAATGGTCGATCTGAACATGACGCCCAATCGCCCGCGTTATGTCGGCCGTTCCGATTCAGCGGCACCTGCTACAGGCCTGTTGAAGCGGCATCTGCAGGAGCAGGCCAAGCTGGTCGATGAAGCATTGACCTTGCCGCCGAAAGCAAAAGCACGGCGGACACCGGCAAAGAAGGCGCCGGCCCGCAAACCCGCTACCCGTCGAAAAACCAAATAGAGCCGATTGAAAGGCTAACCCATGACGATCCAGATTACGGTTCCCACGCTGGGCGAATCGATTACCGAAGCGACAGTCGCCAAATGGTACAAGAATGTTGGCGACGCTGTTGCCGTCGATGAAACGCTTGTCGAGCTTGAAACCGACAAGGTCACACTGGAAGTCCCCGCGCCCTCGGCCGGGGTATTGCAGGAGATCCTGATCGGCGATGGCACCAATGTCGAAGTCGGTACGGTGCTGGGCAGTATCGCGGAAGGTGCCGCTGCCGCCGCTGCGCCGCCGGCTGCGGCCGCTGAAGCACCGAAGCCGGCAGAGGTAGCAGCACCGGCCCCCGCGCCTGTTGCAGCTGCACCTGCGGCCGCACCTGTGCCTGCACCGGTTGCCGCGAAATCCGATATGGCCTTATCGCCTGCGGTGCGCAAACTGGTCGACGACAATAATCTGGACCCGGCGACGATTCCGGCCACAGGGGCGAATGGCCGCCTGGTCAAGGGGGACGTGCTGGCATTTCTGGAATCGGGCAAGACCGCACCCGCGGCGAAGCCCGCTGCCGCGCCGGCTGCTGCCGCGCCGACGATTACTTCGGCGGCGGATTTGCCGCCGCGCGAAGCTGACCCGCGCGGTGAAGAAGTCGTGCGCATGTCTCGGTTGCGCCAGCGCATCGCTGAGCGGCTGAAGCAGGCGCAGAATACGGCGGCCATGCTGACGACCTTCAACGAGGTCGATATGGGCGCGCTGATGCATCTGCGCAGCGAATACCGGGATGCCTTCGAGAAGAAGCATAGTGTCCGGCTTGGCTTCCTGTCGTTCTTCATCAAGGCAGCGGTCATCGCACTCAAGGAAATACCGGCGGTCAATGCCGAGATCCGCGGTGATGAGCTGATCTACAAGAACTATTACGATATCGGTGTTGCGGTCGGCACGCCGCAGGGCCTGGTCGTGCCGGTGCTGCGCGATGCGGACAAGCTGAGCTTTGCCGGGATTGAATCGACCATTGGCGATTTCGGCCGCCGCGCCCGTGACGGCAAGCTGACCATCGCGGAAATGACCGGTGGCACCTTCACGATTTCGAACGGTGGTGTTTACGGTTCGCTGCTGTCGACGCCGATCCTGAATCCGCCACAGTCGGGCATCCTTGGCATGCACAAGATCCAGAAGCGGCCAATGGTGGTTGGCGACGAGATCAAGGTCTGCTCCATGATGTATCTGGCGATGTCCTATGATCACCGGATCGTCGACGGTCGTGAAGCCGTGACGTTCCTGGTGCGCATGAAGGATCTGCTGGAAGACCCGCAGCGGCTGCTGATCGACGTCTGATCCGCGCCTATCCCGCGTGGTTCTTGTCGAACTCCCAGACGTCTTCGAAGCCCATCAGCTTCGACATTTCCGGGAAAGGGAAAAGCAGTTCCTGTACTGACGTGCTGTCACCCTGATTTTTGAGCGCGCCGTAGACCGAATCGAATGCCTGCGCGGCGGCCAGGAACCCGGTGGCCGGATAGATGGCGACCGAGTAACCGATTTCCTGATAGCGTTCACGGCTGAGTACCGGGGTCAACCCGCCGTCGACGACATTGATCAGCTGCGGCGTGTCGAAACTGCGGCAGATCTGTTCCATTTCCGCTTCGCTTGTCGGGGCCTCGACAAACAGCACGTCGGCGCCCGCTTTGGCGCAGGCTTCGGCGCGGCGCAGGGCATCGTCCAGCCCGTTTACTGCCCGGGCATCCGTGCGCGCAATGATGAGGGTATCATCGTTGCGCCGGCTTTCCGCCGCGACCTGGATGCGACGGACCATTTCTTCCTGCGATACGATTTTCTTGCCGGGTGTATGGCCACATTTCTTGGGGAATTCCTGATCCTCGATCTGGATGCCGGCGGCACCTGCCGCTTCGTAGCCGCGGACGGTCTCCCGGATATTCAGCAGCCCCCCATAGCCGGTATCGGCATCGGCGATCAGGGGCGTTGTTGTTCCATCGACGATCTGCGCCACCCGGTCCAGCATCTGGGTGTAACTGGCAATCCCCGCGTCAGGCAGGCCAAGATAGGATGCAACGACGCCGTATCCGGTCATATACAGGGCCTCGAACCCTTTGCGATCCGCGGTCCTTGCCGAAATCATTTCGAATACGCCGGGCGCAATCAGAATTTCATCGGATTTCAGGCGTTCGCCAAGGGAGGTTTTCTGCTGTCCGGTCATGTCAGTTTTCTCCGTAAGTGATGCGTGAATAGCGAATGAAGGAGTTTGCTTCCGATTGCCGGGCGCGTCAAAACCTGGGACATGAACCTGATTATTGCTAAAAACGAGGGGTTCTGTGCGTTTTTGATACGATCGAAACGGGTTAACTCTTTGATTTAATAGAAAAAATGGCTGAATCAGCGTGAAAATGTCTACAAATGACTACATTTTTCGGCCGGGACAAGCATGTATAGAAATTTAATCCTATTATATGCAAATGTCAAGATATTCCCTATTTCGGTTCGTCGGATAGCGATGAACCGCGCCATTCCGGGGCCGGCGATTCCGGCTCACAGCCGTAACCGGCCGCGCGAATCGCGGTGATGGCGCAATATTCATCGCGTTCCGATGTATCGCCGCTGATACCGACGGCGCCGATGACGGCACCCTTGTCATCCTGTACCAGCACGCCGCCGGGTACGGGAATCAGGCGCCCGTCCGATGCCGCTGCCAGCGCATTCTGGAATACCGGTCGCGCGGACAGGCGATCCCGGATCAGCCGGCTGGAAATGCCCATGCCCAGCGACCCCCATGCTTTGCCAAAGGCGATATCGAACCGCATGATGCCGGACCCGTCCTCGCTTTTTACCGACAGGATGCGGCCACCCGCATCCAGCACGACCACGGTCAGCGGCAGCATCGCTTCGTTTCTGCCAGCGGCAAGAGCCGAATCCACAATTTGTTCGGCATCGCTTAATGCCAGTGTCGTTATCAGGTTCATATCGATCAATCCGTCGTTAATGCGGGATGGGCCCCCAGGAGTTTCGGCAGCATTTTCTTGTCGATCAGCGCCCGGGTCAGGGCGTCGGAATAGAATTCCATGCCCTTGAGCGACGGGTGATAATCGTCCGGTGTGGTGTTCAGTGCTTCCGGGTTTTCTACTGGCAGGTCGGTGTTATCAAGCGTGGTCACCATCGGCAGGCCCGTCACCGCCAGCAGGCTGTCCAGCAGCGATTGTTCCTGGTAATTGACGATGAATTCCTGCTCCTTGATGACCTCGGGATAGAAGGCGTGATGGAACAATAATGTCGGAATATCGTATGACTCGAGTTTTTCCTGTGCGCGCATGAACCGTTCGTCCTGCGTGTAACTGTCGATTTCCAGCGGTCGCAGGGCCTGCCAGTTTCCAAGGCCATGAAACGGGCTGCCATAGGCCAGCCGGCTGAACAGGAAGCTGTGATCCAGCGCCATAATATCGGTGTATTTCTTTTTGCCTGGCCCGAGTGCCCGTTGCCATTTTTTCTGAATCGCGGCGACAACCTCGTCTTTTATCTGGCTGCTTCGTGCGCGCTCACACCATTGCGCCGTGGCGTCGGCATGGACGATGAACGTATCCATGGCGGTGGCGTCTTTCCCTGTGGAAACCGGCTGCCATAGTGTCAGAATTCGGTCGGTGACCTCGTCTTTCGCCACTTCCAGCCGCCATGTCCGGCGCCGCGCGAGGTCATTTGTGATGAATCCAACAATCACCAGATCCGGCTTCCAGCGGCCCACTTCATGGGCGGCGAGGTCGAACATCTGCAGGATACCGTATCCGTCGCGGCCAAAGTTAAGCACATGGACCGGCTTGCCGAGCCGTTCAGTCATCTCGCGCTGAAAGATATCTGTCCAGGTCATGCCGTCGACATGGAATGCGGCCCATGAATCGCCAAACACGGCGATCTTCAGCGCGGCTTGCTCGTAGTCGCCTTCGATCGGCCCGATATTGCCCCGTTCATTTATCGAATTTATCGTCTCGCAGCCAGCGACTGTCCCGTCGGCGCTGACCGTCGTGAGATGTATGCGGCGGCCCGGCGGATAGGCGTATCCAAACGCTTCATCATAGGTCCAGTGCGACACATCATAGGCGCTGATGGTTTCCATCGCCTATTTCTGGAAAAACTGGGGCAGGCCGTAAAAAGCCGGGCCCGATAGGCCGACTCGACCAGCAGAAATCCTGTCAGGCAACTGACCAGTACAAGCATGATCGTTGCGATGGAAAGTTTGTTCACACGGTGCTCTCTCGTTCGGGGCGGTGGCAATCATGATCATAACATATTCAAAGGACGGAATGCTGAGGCGACATTCTATACAGGTCTGTCACCCATGATTGTCGTTCGGTGCATGTGCCGCTGATAGGCGGGATCGCCAACACGTGACAGGTCTGCAATATGTAATGCGCAGCGATTATCCCAAAATACCAGATCGCCGGCGCGCCATTTGTGCCGGAAGGTGAACCGGGCCTGGGCGCAATGGTCGAACAATCGATCCAGAAGCGGGCGGCTTTCCGAATCGTCCATGCCTTCGATACCAATCGTGTGCTGCGGATTGGCAAAGACCGACTTGCGCCCGGTTTCGGGATGGGTGCGAAACAGCGGATGCGCCACCGGCGGTACGCGGTCTTTCTGTTCCGTGGAAAATCCTACCTGGAAATCGGCGCCGTTCTTCTGCGACCTGCCCGGCAGGAAGACAGCGCGCGTGCCGTCCAGCGCCTGGCGCAGGTCATCCGGTAGGGTTTCATAGGCGTCATACATATTGGCAAAGCCCGTATTGCCGCCATGGTCCGGTACTTCCAGCGCGTAGAGCATGGAGCCCAGCGCCGGGGTGGCGACATAGGACAGATCCGAATGCCATTTCGGCCCGGCATCGGGCAGGCCAATATAGGCGCCGTTTTCCTTGCGGGTGGAGACGACGAGAATTTCAGGGTGACCCGCGAGAGACGCCTGATCGGAAGGGTGCTGATCCAACGGACCAAAGCGTCTGGAAAAGGCAATCTGTTGTTCGGGTGTCAGTGTCTGGTCACGGAATACCACGACAAGGTGGTCCAGATGGGCCCGATGGATGCGGGCGAAATCATCGGTATCCAGCGGAGCGGCCAGATTGATCCCGATGATTTCGGCGCCAAGACAGGCAGGAAACGGACGGATTTCAAATGACATATTCAGGATTGCCCGTTTCCCGTTGATGCGTTCCGGTCAGTGCCAGCCTGCCTTACCGGTTATTGGCTTTGCGCCATTCGGCGAATTTCACCAGGTTCTCTTCCTTGGTCGCGGGGTACAGCCCGGCGATGGTGGCGCCGCCCTGAACCTGTTCGGTGACGAAGTCTTCATAGGCGGTCATCTCAACGGCTTCCGTGGCGATTTCATCCGCGATATCGGCGGGAATGACCACGACGCCTTCGCCGTCGCCGACAATGACATCGCCGGGGAAGACCGGTGCGTCGCCGCAACCGATGGGAACATTCAGGTCCATCGCCTGGTGCAGGGTGAGGTTGGTCGGCGACGACGGACGATTGTGATAGCTGGGCATATCCAGCGCGCCGATTTCCGGGGCATCGCGGAAGCCGCCATCGGTCACGACGCCTGCGACGCCGCGTTTCATCATGCGGGTCATCAGGATCGACCCGGCGGAGGCGGCGCGCGCATCCTTGCGGCTGTCGATCACCATCACACAGCCCGGCGGTATCGCTTCGACGCCCACGCGCTGCGGGTGCGTCGGGTCCTGGAACACGCTGATCGGGTTGAGGTCTTCCCGCGCCGGGATATAGCGCATCGTATAGGCCTGCCCGACCATGTTCTGCTTGTGGGGGCCGACGGGGTGGACGTCCTGAATCCACTGGTTGCGCAGCCCGCGTTTGTACAGGGCGGTGCAGATCGTCGCGCCGCTGACACCCATCAGTTTCTGGCGGGTTGCGTCGCTCAGTTTGTATTCGGTCATGGTTTGATTGCTCCGGATCAGAAGATTTCAGGTTCGCTGACGGGCTCGCCAAAGCCGGTTTCAAGGAAGTCGAAATCGCAGCCTTCATTCGCCTGCTTGATATGCTTGGAGAACATCCAGCCATAACCGCGCTCGTACTTGCGTTCCGGTTTCTTCCAGGCGGCCTTGCGGGCGGCGATTTCTTCGTCGCTGACCAGCATGTCGATGGTCCGGTTCGGTACATCCAGCTTGATCATGTCACCGGTTTTGACCAGGGCCAGCGGGCCGCCGATATAGGATTCAGGCGAACAATGCAGGATACAGGCGCCGTAGCTGGTGCCGCTCATCCGCGCGTCGGACAGCCGCACCATGTCACGTACGCCCTGTTTCAGCAGCTTCTGCGGGATTGGCAGCATACCCCATTCCGGCATGCCCGGCCCGCCCTGTGGCCCCGCATTGCGCAGGATCAGGATCGTGTCGGCTGTGACATCCAGGTCTTCATCGTCGATATGCGCCTTCAGGTCGGGATAGCTGTCGAAGACCAGTGCCGGGCCTTCGTGATTGAGAAAGCGCGGATCGCAGGCCGCCGGTTTGATGACAGCGCCATCGGGGGCCAGGTTGCCGCGCAATACGGCAAGCGACCCTTCGTGATAGATCGGGTCTTCCACGGTCTTGATGACGTCGTCGTTATTGACGCTCGCCCCTTCCAGGGTCTCGCCCAGGGTCTTTCCCGAAACGGTCATGACGTCGAGATTCAGTTTGCCCGTCAGGCGGCTCATCATGCCGCGCAATCCGCCGGCGTAATAGAAATCCTCCATCAGGTAGGTTTTGCCGCTGGGACGGATATTCGCGATGACCGGCACGTGACGGCCGGCCGCGTCCAGGTCGTCCAGTGTCAGGTCAACCCCGGCCCGGCGCGCCATGGCCAGCAGGTGGATGATCGCATTGGTCGAACAGCCCATGGACATCGCCACGGTAACCGCATTGTCCACGGAATCGCGGTTGATGATCTTCGCGGGGGTCAGGTCTTCCCAGACCATTTCCACAATCCGTCGGCCGCATCCGGCGGACATGCGGATATGGTTGGCGTCGGGAGCGGGGATCGAGCTTGCGCCCGGCAGGGTCAGCCCCAGGGCTTCGGCGATGCCGGTCATGGTGCTGGCGGTGCCCATGGTCATGCAATGGCCATAGGACCGGGCGATGCCCGCTTCGACGGCCTGCCATTCTTCGGCATCAATCGTACCGGCACGGCGCTCATCCCAGTATTTCCAGGAATCGGACCCGCTGCCCAGCGTTTCGCCACGATAATTACCGCGCAACATCGGACCGGCGGGCAGGTAGATCAGCGGCATACCCGCGCTGACCGCGCCCATGACCAGGCCTGGCGTGGTCTTGTCGCAACCGCCCATCAGGACCGCGCCGTCGATCGGGTGGCACCGCAGCAGTTCCTCTACATCCATGGCCAGCATGTTGCGGTAGAGCATGCTGGTCGGCTTCACCAGGCTTTCCGATAGCGACAGCGCCGGCAATTCCATCGGGAAGCCGCCCGCCTGCAGGATGCCTCGTTTGACGTCTTCGACCCGGTGCTTGAAATGGGCGTGGCAGGGCTGCGCATCGGACCAGGTGTTCACGATGGCGATGACGGGCTTGCCGTCCCAGTCCTGTTTGTCATAGCCCATCTGCATTTCGCGGGATCGATGGCCAAAGGAGCGCAGGTCGTCAGGCGCAAACCAGCGTGCGCTGCGCAGGGTTTCCGGAGTTTTTTTGTGTTCGGTCATGGTTCCACTTTCCTCGAACGAGATGCCTTGTTTGCACCTTTTTAGGCAATAGGACGCGCCAGCGCGAACAGATTCAATGATGCGTTGCAGCAAATCGCTTCGATAATATTTTCGTGTCCGATGGAATAAACCGGCGTCAGCGGTGTTTATACTTAAGCCGACATTCCCCAAGTAGAATGCCCTTTCTTGCATGTTGTCGATGTTTTGTGCCCCGAGCAAGCCGCCTGTACGACTTTCGCTGTTGTTTGGGCACCTGACCCAGGAACTGAGCGCGATTTCTGGTCTCGACAGCTTGGTTAACCCGGATTTTGTTGTGATCAACACCCCTTTGGACGGACCAATCGCGCCGCTTTTCCTCCGATTTTGTTGCTGAGGTCATCATCCTGGAACCGGTGGTGAGCGAAGGCGATGTATGGCTGCAAGGATGCGAGTGAACAGGTCACAGCTGACCGCGACTTCGGCCAGTTGGAACGTGATGGCCCGAGCATGACGCACCACCCTCGCTCCAGTTTTGATCAGCCTTGTTTGGAGGCTGGTCAGAGACCAATCAGCCACCTCTTCGGGTAGTTCGGTCCCTTGCAGTAAAACGCCGAGATTGTAGGCCAGTGCATGAAGTTGCAGGCGGATCTCGTTCTGCGCCATCCCCTTGCAAGATAACCGTGTCCAGTTGATCGCTTGCTTGCCTTCTTTGATATGCTGCTCTGCCGTTCCGCGTTGGTTGTAGAACCGGATGATCCAGTCTGGTTCCATTGGCAGATTGGTGACAACGAAGCCGACGCGAGGGAACAACTCGCTGGGATGCCATTCCACCTTGGCGATGACACGACGGGGTTTGTCCCAAGATGCCGCCTGATACTCGAAGTCGCCGTAGATGCGCTTCACGCCTTTTGGCGGACGACCCACAGGGCGCTTGAGCAGATGCGCAATCTTGCCCTGAAGAACGCGATTGGCCCGAAGGCGGATGGCGTAAAAATAGCTTTCCGCTTCCAGAGTTTTGTATAACTCCGGGATGGCGAACGCAGCATCCCCCCGGAAGAACCGCATCAGGTGACGATCCGCATATCGCGCGATGACGGGCTTCAGAACCGCTTCCCAGCCGTCGGCACTGTGGACGTTGCCGGGGCGCAGGGCGCAACGTTCGAGGTGCCCGAACTGGTTGAAGACGAACAGCGGGTGATAGCACATGCAGCCGAAATGCCCGTTCCAAGCCGTTCCTTCCTGTGCGCCGTGGGTGGGACTGACGGAACTGTCCATGTCCAGTGTGATCCACTTGGGTGGGTTGCGGTCATGAACCCGGTCGATCCAGTGTCCTGATAAATCCGCCAGCACAGTGCGATTGTCGGTTGCCGCCAACACCTCGGTCTCGAACCGGCCCATCTGGCTCGCGGACGCGGCCTTGGCATCAACGGCACGCCCTCCAACGACCTGCCGCATCACCGGATCAAGCGATAAACGGTCTGCGTCATTCACATCATCATATCCGGCCAGCCGCCCAAAGACCGACTGGCGCAACAAGCCAACCAGTGAGTGTAGGCGATTGTGGCCAGTTCGCGTGTCTCTCAGAAATCCGCCCGCAATGTCGTGCAGGCCAAGCACTTCATCCAATTCCCGGAACAACAGTAATCCACCGTCCGAACTGATCTTCGAACCATGAAATTCCAACCGGACCCGTCGGTCAAAACTAAGCCGCGCACCATCCGTTTCGCTTGCACCCTTTGGGTGATCCATGATCCGCCGCCTTAAGCCCACTTAACATGCTGCAATATAACACATTAATTGTCGTCAGAGGAGTGACTTCTCCCTTTTACTTGGGAAATGCGGGTTAAAATGACTGTCGGTGCCGCAATTCTGGCGGTGACGGCAATGGTTTCGGGCACGGTTGGGCCGGTTCTGGCCGCCGGGGGCGAAGATACAATCAAAATGCGCGTGCAGCACATGAAGGCGGGAATCGCCAAACCCTTTGGTGTCGCAAAAGCATTCGTCACCAAGGGAACCGGCACGGCTGCTGATGTCGCCAAGATGACCCGGGCCCTGCCGAAGATCTGGGAAGACTGGGCCGGTTTCGAGGCCAGCGCGAAGGTGTTGGCAGATGAAGCGGCGAAGTTGGCCACGGTGGCGGCGACGGGTGATGCTGCGGCGATCAAGGCGCAGTTTGCCATGGTCGGCAAGAACGGCTGCGGCGGGTGCCACAAGGTTTATCGCGGCGACAAGGTTAAATAGTCACGTTCCTTCACGCCGGAATGGAAATCGACGTCGGTTTCCCCTAGGCTGGTCCCGCTTCGGCGGGACCGTTTTTTTTGGCCAGCCGGGGGATTATATGATGTCGGCGAATGTCCCCGTATCCGGTGTGAAGGTGGCTTTGTTCAGGAATGATCAGTAAGGAACGCCAGGTCATCGATGAAATCCCGCATTTGCGGCGGTATGCGCGCGCGCTCGGGTATGACAAGACGTCGGCGGATGATCTGGTCCAGGAATGCCTTGCCCGGGCGATGGGGCGACTGCATGCCTGGCAACCGACCGGCACGATGCGCAGCTGGCTGTTCACCATTCTGCATAATCTGCATGTCAACCTGCACCGCGTGGACAAGGATGTTTTTGATATATACCCGGACAGCTACCTTGCCGAACGCAAGGCGGCACAGGCGGATTCGCATACCGGATTATTGGTGCGCGACGTGAACGCAGCGCTGGCGCAGATTTCGGATGAACAGCGCAGCACGATCCTGCTGATTGGTCTGGAAGGTCTGACCTACGCGGAAGCGGCGACGGTGACCGGCGTGCCGGTTGGTACCGTGATGTCCCGATTGGCGCGGGGCCGCGAAAAATTGCGGGAGATCATGGACCAGGACGCCGAGCAAACGCTGCGGAGGGCCCGGTGATGACCGTATCCGACGTCACGGAAGACGATCTGCACGCCTATGTCGACGGCGCCCTGGCGGCGGCGGATCAGGCGCGGGTGGAGGCCTGGCTGGCGGAACACCCCGACGATGCGGCGCGGCTGGCGGCCTATGGCGAACAGAATGCGGCGCTGCGCGAATGTTTTGCGCCGGTTCTGGACGAGCCGGTTCCCGGCGATCTGCTTGCTGCGGCGATGCCGGCTCCGGCGCCGGACGGGAGGTCAATCTGGTTCCGTATCGCCGCGGCGATTGCTTTTTTGGTGATTGGCGGCGCGGGTGGCTGGGTGGCGCGCGACCAGTGGGTTGCTCATCCTGACGCCGATGTGGCGGAGTTTGCGCTGAATGCGCATACCGTCTACATCGCGGAAAAGCGCCACGCGGTCGAAGTGCAGGCGGCGGAGGAAGCGCATCTCGTTCGCTGGCTGTCCAAACGGCTTGGCAAGACGATAAAGACGCCCGACCTGATTGGTCTGGGATACCGGCTTGTCGGAGGACGCCTGTTACCCGATGGCGGTCGTCCGACAGCACAGTTCATGTACGAGAACGAAGAAGGCGTCCGGTTGACGGTCTATGTCCAGCGCAACGATCAGGTTACCGAAACGGCATTCCGGTTTATCGATCACAAGGGCGTTTCGGCTTTTTACTGGGTTGATGAATATTTCGCCTATGTGCTGGCCGGGGCGGTGGGACGTGAAGGCCTGCTGGATGTGGCCAAAGAGGTCCATCAAAGCCTCGCCCGCTGACTGGAAAGAGCCCCGACGCGATAAATCGATTGGAATTTTGCCGCAATGCGATAGAATGTTGCATCGCAACATTTCAAATCTGCGTTGGATACCATGCCCGGTAAAATATTTACGATTTCGCAGCAGAAGGGCGGCACCGGGAAAACCACGCTCGCGGCGCATCTGGCGATATGCTGGTCGGTACTGGATGGGAAGTCCGTCGCGATTCTCGACACTGATCCCCAGGGCAGTCTGGGTGAATGGCTGGAAACCCGGGAGCGCTGCCTTGGCGAAGAAGGCACCGGCCTGGGGTTCCGCACTGCCAGTGGATGGGGCGCCCGGCGCGAGGCACGGTCGCTGGCGCGCGATTTTGACGTCGTGATTATTGATACGCCGCCGAAGGCCGAAACAGAAGTCAAACCGGCGTTGGAGGCAGCGGACCTGGTCGTTGTGCCGCTGCAGCCGACGCCGATGGACCTGTGGGCAACCGAACCAATCCTCAGAGTCTGACTCGAAATGATATCCATGTTTTCATGCTCTTGCCAATCGTCGGGCGAGCAGTTGAATGCTGGCGATCAGGAGCCATGCCTCCGCGCTTTCGATGGTTTCCTCGAAATCTTTGGCGAGACGGCGGTTACGACCGAGCCAAGCGAAGGTGCGCTCAACCACCCAGCGGCGGGGCAACAATACGAACCCCTTGGCGGCGTCGGAGCGCTTGACGATCTGCACGGTCCACTTCCCAAGTTTGGCCAGCGCGTCGCGCAACTTCGGTCCCGCGTAACCACCATCGGCGAAAACATGGCGCAACCGGGGAAAGGCGTGGCGTATCGACGCCAACAGCGCGGGCGCGCCGTCGCGATCCTGGATATCGGCGGCGTGAACCATGACGGCGACCAGAAAGCCGCCTGTGTCGGTCACGATATGACGCTTGCGCCCTTTGACCTTCTTTCCCGCGTCATAGCCCCGAACACCGCCGCTTTCCGTGGTTTTCACCGTCTGGCTGTCGATCACCCCGGCGGTCGGGCTGGTCGTGCGCCCAGAGGTTTCCCGCATCGACATCACCAGTTGGCGATTGATGACGTGCAAGGTTCCATCCGAGCGCCAAGCGTAAAAATATCGCTGGATCGTACTGCGTGGCGGAAATTCCCGGGGCACCATGCGCCATTGGCAACCGGTGCGCGCCACATAAAAAATCCCATTCACCACTTCTCGAAAATCCGTGGTTCGCGGGCGGCCTAATCGACGCGGCGGGGACAATAATGGCGAAATCAAACGCCACTCCTTATCCGTCAAGTCGCTTGCGTAACGAAGGCTCGAACGATCAAACTGCGGGCGGGTGATCTCAGTCCACATGTTGTGTCTCCTCATTTGCTTCAACACAAACGAGAGAATCACAACTTACTGAAATCACTCAACTCATTTCGGGCCGGACACTCAGTCTGGCTGCCGGGGAAAAATCCGATGCGATCCTGGTGCTGAACCGGGTTCCTGCACGGGCGAAGCTAACGGGTGAAATGCAGGCGGCATTATCCGAATTTTCGGTGCCTACCGCCCGGGCCAGTCTTGGAAACCGTGTCGTGTATGCGTCCAGTATCGGGGCGGGCAAGACAGCGCTGGAACTTGAACCGCGGGGCAAGGCATCGGATGAAGTGCGGGCCCTGGCAAAGGAATTGATGCGGCGGGCGTCGCGATAGGCTGTTCGTCAGGCGTATTGCCGGGAAACGCTGCGCAGGCTGATCTCGACGCCGGTTGATTCAGCGAATTCGGTTAGAACGGAACGCAGGCTGTGGTCGGACCGTTCCAGTGCCGGTACCAGCGCCTTTTGCAGGGCTGCGGTATCCAGGCTGCGGATCATGGTCCGTACGGGGCCGACCGAACCGGGGCGCATGGATAGCGACCGGAACCCCAGCCCGATTAGCGCCATGGCCTCCAGCGTATTGCCCGCCATTTCGCCACACAGGTGCACCGGGACGTCCGCCGCGGCGCTTTGCTGCACGATATCCCGCAGTATTTTCAGGAAATACGGCGCAAGCACATCGTAGCGGCCATTCATCCGGGGGCTGCCGCGGTCGCTGGCGAAAATGAACTGGGCCAGGTCGTTGGAGCCGACCGACAGGAAATCGACACGTTCCAGCAGCGGTTTCAGCTGAAACAGCAATGCCGGAACTTCCAGCATGGCGCCGACCCTGAGCGACTCCGGTACGGCACCGCCACCGGCGCGAATTTCGGCGACCACATCGTCCAGAACGGTGCGCGCCGCATCGAACTCGCAGACTTCCGTGACCATGGGAAACATGATGCTGAGCGGGCGTCCCTGCGCCGCCGAAATCAGTGCACGAAGCTGGTCGTGCAGCATGTGCGGCATGTCCAGCCCGATCCGCAGGGCCCGCCAGCCCAGCGCGGGGTTTTCTTCTTCAATGATCGCCGGCATGGTCGATAGCAGCTTGTCGCCACCGATATCCAGGGTGCGGAAGACTACCGGCCGTCCGGCCGCCTGTTCGAGAATATCGGTATAGAGGTCGAATTGCGTTTCGAAATTCGGATAGCGGGGCTGCATCATGAACGGCAGTTCCGTACGGTACAGCCCGACGCCGTCCGCCCCGCTTTCTTCCAGATGCGCCAGGTCGAGCAGCAGGCCTGCATTCAGATTGAGATGGATACGCTGGCCGTTGGCGGTTACCGCCGGCAGGTGCCGGGTATCCGCATAGGCGGCGCGGCGGCTTTCCATCAATGCGATGCTGCCACGAAAGGACTGCTGAAAACTGGAATCAGGGCGTAGGAAAACCTCGCCGTTTTCGGCATCCACGGCGATGATATCCCCTGGTTCGGCGCGGTTCAGAATGCCTTCGACCTGACCAACCAGCGGAATGTTCAGCGCCCTTGCGACGATGGTGGCATGCGCCGTTTCCGATCCTTCTTCCAGGACCAGTCCACACAGCCGTTCCCGGTCATACTCCAGCAATTCGGCGGGACCCATATTTCGCGCGATCAGGACGATTTTGTCCGGCGCTTCTTTGCCGTCCGACGTCGCCGTCGGGTCGTCCGATAGAAAGTCGATCAACTGGTAGGCCAGGTTTGTCAGGTCCTGCAGTCGTTCCCGGATATAGGGATCCGCAACCAGGTTCATCCGCGCGCGGGTATCGTTCTGAATCTTCGCCACGGCGGCTTCCGGCCGTCAGTCCGCTGCGGATTGCCTCGCGGGTTCGTCCCAGCCAACCGCGATCTTCCGCGATCATCCGGTAAGCCCGCAGGATGTCGACATGCTCGCCGCTGGCGCCGCTGCCGTAACTTTCCAGCATCGTATCAATCGATTGATGCATGCGGTTGACCGCATCTGCCAGTCGTTCCAGTTCCGTAGCCGGATCTTCGGCGACGACGCGGCGGATGAAAATCCGTTTTTCATGCAGGACGACTTGCCCCAGCGTCATGCCCGGCGCCAGTTTCTGCCCGGATAACTGGATTGCCGGACTGGCGGGGGTGGCGCTCTCCGGCACCGGGAGCGCCGAAAACTCCATTGTCGTCGACAACCAGTTCGGCAACGACCATTGCGACGGTTTCGAGCGCTTCGATTTCTTCTTCAGCATATGCGCGGGGCGAAACATTCTGAATTGCCAATACACCCTGAACGTCGCCGCCACGCATGATGGGGACACCCATCAGCGATTTATAGGCCTCTTCACCGGTTTCGGGGCGGTAGGCGAATTTTGGGTGCGCCTGTGCGTCGGCAAGCGAAAGGTGGTTAGCCTGCGCGGCGATCAACCCGATCAGGCCCTCGCCAAAGGCCAGCCGCGTGTGATGCACCGCGTCCGACAGCAGCCCTTCACTCGCGGCGAGTTCCAGCATGCGCCCGGGCCGCATCATGTAGATCGAGCAGACTTCCGCGACCATGCCGTCCGCGATCATGCTGACAATCCGGTCGAGCTTTTCCTGTGTCGTGCCCGCGTCTGCCATGACGTCGCGCAGGCGCCGCAGCAATTGCCGCGAACCGGCCCAGTTTCGTTCTTCGATCGGCAGGCTCAGCATCTGAATTCCATGTTACGCAAACAATCCCGATAGGCAGGCCGCCGATGAATATCGTCAGCCTGTCGACCCGGATGGGAGAAATTGAAAGGTTGCCCCCTTCCATATGCAACCGGCAGGCCAGAAATCAACCTGTGGTGTCACAGATTGTGATGGTACTGAGATTGAGTGAATTTTTTACAAAGATGATAGGTTAACCCCCGGCTTTGATTGCCTAAAAAACAGGCGATTCCCGGGTTCCGAATGATCAGGGTTTGTCGGTGAAGGCGATCATCACGCCAAGCGCGCTGTCCGCATCCACAATCACCGTATCGCCCCGGTGCCGCCAGTTAACTTCGTTTTGCCGCAGGACGTCCTTGGTTTTTTCAATATCTTCTACTGCGACGATATAGGCGGCAAAATGCGGGGTATCGGGTCCGCTCGTGGCGGTGCCGAACCGGTCCATGAACTTGTCGGTCGCGAGGACCGTAACCTGCCCGCGTGCGGTGGCGATCTGTAACCCTTTCGTGTCGACTGAAACAGCGCAGGGCGGCTGCAGTTTGGCGAAAAAACTTGCGAGGTTTCCGGGTGCGTCCGCGACGATGACAACCTCGCGAACGGCCGTGGCACCATTGGGGTGGCTTTGATATTCGGGTTTCCAGAAATACTGCGGCGCGTGCTGCTGGCAGGTGAAGAACACGGCTTCCGGCATTTCCGGCATCGTTGCGAAAGCAAGCGAAAATCCGACTGTTACCGACTTGCCGTCGGGTAGCGTTGCCTGTCGTTCGAAATGAAAGGGCTCGAAGGTGTCGATCCCCTTGCGTGCGAACTCGGCCTGATCGGCATTGGCGTCGTGGCTTTCGAATACCAGCATCGACATGCCTTCGCGACGCTTCAGGAAGGTTTCGATATAGCCGCCGAAACTGAATTTCCCTGCCTCCGCCGGAGCGATCTGTTCTGGTGCGGTGACGGCGATGAGTTCTAGGAAGCAGCCCTGCAACTGGACAAGGCTGTTGCTCGTTCCGAAGGGGTGGTCAGCCGGCGGTGTCGTGGTGAACCCGAAGGACTGGTAGACCTTGCAGGCCGTGTCCAGTTCCTGTGCGCAAAGGACCAGATGGTCGATACCGCGTTTTGTATCAGGCACAGGCTTTCCTTTCGGTGACCCCGTTTTCACGTTGCCGGCAAATTCCGGTAACTGGTGCTGGGATCAATAGAGCCGCCCGCCATTGGGGACGCCCGCGCTTGGCTGAAGCAGCATGACTTCACCTTCATCGTCGGGGACGCCGAGCACGAGAATTTCCGACATGAATTTTCCGATCTGCTTGCGCGGAAAATTAACGACCGCGATGACCTGCCGTCCGGGCAGTTCATCAAGGGTGTAATTTTTCGTGATCTGGGCGGATGTCTTGCGTTCACCGATATCGCCGCCGAATTCGACCCATAGCTTGTAGGCCGGTCGACGCGCCTCCGGGAATGCCTCGGCCCGGACGATGGTGCCGACGCGAACATCGACCTTCAGAAAATCGTCGAAATCAATTTCAGTCATAATGCCGTTCTCAGGCCGGGACGGCCGCGGGTTCCTCTTCCGGGTTCTTCCGGCGTCGTCTTCCGCCTGTCGGCAGCAATTTGACCAGCCGCTCGGCCCGCGACAGGTTGCGGTCCAGAGCCGCCATGGTGCGTGCCATATCCTCGCTGTCGTCGTTCAGCCAGACCCGCAGGGTGGCAAGCCACACTGCCGCCAGCCCGCGCGCCAGCATTCGGCCTTTCGGCCCGGTTGCCTTGATGTTGGCGGCCTCCAGCATCCAGCGCATTGACTGCAGCATTCCCGAAGACAGGCACAGCCCGGCCAGTGGGTCGCGAAGGCTTGCCTCCGCAATTGCCGCGACACCGTCCCGATTGTCCTTCATGGCATCGAAGCGCCGCATCAGCACATCGAACAGCCGGTCGCGCGGGGAATCTTCGGGATCCAGCGCGGGGGTCGCTGTCAGAATTTCGGTATCGATAGCATCGGACCATGCCCGCACGATGGCTGTTTTGGAGGTGAACAGGTCATGCAGTTCGGCCAGCGAGACGCCAGCGGTATCGGCGATATCGCGCATTCCCGTGCTGGACCAGCGGTCATCCGCCGCCAGGGTGAGCGCTGCGTCGATAATATGTCGGGGTCTGTCTGCCTTGCGTACCATGATTCGCGTCCAGTAATTTGTGGCCAATTACCAATACGCGAAAATATACCGCTCCGGACGGGGCGATATCAATGCTGCTGGGCTTTGTCGGGTCAGCTACCGGCGAGTTCGCGGCTGCGCCGCGTGGCGGCGTCGATCGCGCGGGTCATCAGCGGCTGCAACGCGTCATCGGCCATCAGGACCTTCAGGGCTTCCAGCGTGGTGCCCCCTGGGCTGGTTACATTCTCGCGCAGCGTCGATGGTGCGTCGTCACTGGCCAGGGCGAGTTGTCCCGAACCGGCGACCGTGACAAGCGCCAGCCGTGCTGCCAGGTCGGCGGGCAAGCCTGCCTGCACACCGGCTTCGCTAAGGCATTCGATCAACAGAAAGACATAGGCCGGGCCGCCGCCGGACAAGGCGGTAACCGCATCGATCAGCGCTTCATCCTGGACCACGACGGCTTCGCCGACTGCGGCCATCAGGTCGCGGCACATATCGGCTTGGGGTGCTGCTGTATTTGCATTCGGGCACAGGACGGTGATGCCTTGCCCGATGGCGGCGGGCGTATTCGGCATGGCGCGCACGATGGCGGCGCCGGTCCCAAGCTTTTCTTCAAAATAGCCGATGGTGCGGCCCGCGGCGATTGACAGGAAGACGGTCCCGCCAGCGGCAAAGCGCGCATAGTCCGGCACGACGCTATCCATCTGCTGCGGCTTGACGGCAAAGACGACGACTTCCGGGTCAAGATCTGACGGTAGCTCCGAGGCATCCTTGCAAACGGTGACCCCGTCCAGGTTTTCAAAATCCGGTGCGCCCATCGGTTCGACGATGATCGCACCGGCGGCGGCAATGCCCGATTCACACCAGCCGGTGAGCATGGCGCCGCCCATCTTGCCGCAGCCGATGAGAAGCAGGGGACGTGAAAGTTTTTCAGTCATGATTCGCGGCTCAGGCTTCGCCGACGGTTTCAAGCATCGTCGCTTCAACGGCTTTTGCCGCAGTATATCCGGCCCAGAGAACGTATTGGAACGCCGGGTAAAACCGTTCGCATTCGCAAACCGCGATTTCGACAAGGTCTTCCAGTTGCTCGGCGCTGACACCGTCCCAGCCACGCGTCAGCATGGTGTGACGGAACATCGGTGTCCCGGCTTCGGAGCAGAGCTCGAAATGGCCGAACCACATGCGCTCATTGATCTGCGATAACAGGTCGTTGATTTCGCGCCTTTTTTCCGGAACGACCTTCATGTCCAGCGAGCATGTGAAATACAGCGCCTTCACCTGTTCACGCCAGACGAAGAACATCCGGTAATCGCACCAGCGGCCGGACACTTCCACCAGCAATTCATCATCGCTGGCCCTGTCACACATCCATTGGTTTTCGCGGACGAGATCTTCCATCATATCGATGGGGTTGCCTGGATATTCCAGCGATTCGGCGGGCATCAAAGCCATTCGCGTACCTTCTCGCATTCGCGTTGCGTGGCCCTTTCGGGCGCGAAAGCAGATCGATGGAGAATCACGGGTTATCGGGTGTTTGCCCGAAATCTAGTAGTGTGAAGCGCCATGTAGCTACTACACCTAGAGTGCCATACGGGAATCAACACAAGCAAGGGGATTTCTCGCAAAAACAACGAGAATTTATCCACAGGCTGAGCCGGCGTCGTTGCCGGTTCTATTCGGGATTTGCGGCGGCTTTTGGCGCGGCGCGTTTGCGACGGGTTGCCGGCTTTGCCTTCGGCTTCGCCAGGGCAGCTTCCAGCGCCACGACCCGGGCTTCCAGCGCTTCCTGTTCGCTGCGGGCTTTGGCGGCAACGGCCTTTACGGCTTCGAATTCATCGCGGGTTACAAGGTCCATATCGGCGAGCAGCCGTTCGACCCGCTGTTTGACCAGAGCCTCTATTTCCGTGCGAACGCCGGACAACGCGCCCATTGCGCCATTGGCGACCCGCGCCAGATCGTCGAGAAAGCGGTTTTCCACCTGCATGATGCTCTCACCTTCGTTTGGTTTGTCGTAAAGATATGGCGGTGATGTCCCAATGATGCAACCCGACTTGCCGCGACGCTTCGCACTCGCCTATAAGGGGCTTCGCGTTCATGAGCGGAGCAGATTATGATCCTGGTGACCGGCGGTGCGGGGTTTATCGGTTCGAACCTTGTTGCCGCGCTGTGCGAGCGGGCGTCGGCGCCTGTTTATGTCTGCGACTGGCTGGACATGCCGGAAAAGTCCCGCAATATCGAGAAACATGCGGTTGCCGGTGTCGTGCCGCCCGAGCGCCTGGCCGACTGGCTGGCGGAATTCGGCGGACAGCTCGACGCGATCTTCCATATGGGTGCTTCTTCGTCCACGGTCGAACGCAATCCCGATGTGGTACTCGATAACAATCTCGACCTGTCGCTGATGCTTTGGCGCTGGTGCGCGAAGCACGAGGTCCGGCTGATCTATGCCTCGTCGGCGGCGACCTATGGCGGCGGCGAGGCCGGGTTTGACGATGAAAATGATCCGGCGTCCCTGGTGAAATTGCAGCCGCTGAACCTGTACGGGTGGTCGAAACATATTTTCGACATGGACGCGGTCATGCTGGCGCAGGCGGGCATCGCGCCGCCGCAATGGGCCGGGATGAAATTCTTCAACGTCTATGGGCCGAACGAACAGCATAAGGGGGGCCAGCAGAGCCTGGTTATCCAACTGCACCGGCAGATCAAGGAAACCGGCAAGGCCCGGCTGTTCCGGTCACACAACCCGGATTATCCCGATGGCGGCCAGGAACGGGATTTCGTCTGGGTCGGCGACTGTGTCGACATCATGTTGTGGCTGTATGACAATCCCGGTGTCAGCGGCATCTTCAACTGCGGCGCGGGCGGCGCCCGCAGCTTTGCCGATCTTGCGCGGGCCTGTTTCGACGCGCTGGATATGCCGCCGGTCATTGAATTCTTCGATACGCCGGAACATATACGCCAGCACTACCAGTACCACACCCGGGCCCGGATGGACCGTATTCGGGCAGCCGGGTATGTGCGCCCGCCGACGGCACTGGAAGACGGCGTGCGGTCCTATATCCGGGACTTTCTTGAAACCAACGATCCGCATCGGTAACGCCAATGGGCCCGTTCGAATTCCCGAATTTCGACCCGATCGCTTTTTCGCTGGGCCCTATCGTTATTCGCTGGTACGCGCTGGCCTATATCGGCGGGCTGGTAGGGGCGTGGCGATACGGTATGTGGCTCGCCAAACAATCGCCGAACCTGCTGACGCCGCGTCATGTCGACGATTTCCTGGTCTGGGCAACGCTTGGCGTCATCATTGGCGGGCGGCTTGGCTATGTCATTTTCTATACGCCGGGCTACTTCCTGGAAAACCCGCTTGAAATTCCGCAGATGTGGAAGGGCGGCATGTCGTTCCATGGCGGGCTGGTCGGTGTGATTCTGGCGGCGGTCGTGTTCGCGCGTCGCCATGGCATCGCCTTTTTCGCCTTCGCCGATGTTGTCTGCGCGACGGCGCCTATCGGGCTGTTTCTCGGGCGGATTGCGAATTTCATCAATGGCGAGCTCTGGGGCCGTACGACGGATGGCTCTTTCGGCGTCATCTTTCCGCATGCCGGCCCCCTGCCGCGCCATCCCAGCCAGCTTTACGAAGCGGCGCTGGAAGGGTTGCTGTTGTTTGTAATTCTGACGATCCTCGTCATAGCGTTCCGGGCGCGCCGGCGTGTCGGATTGACAAGCGGTGTTTTCCTGATCGGCTATGCGCTGTCGCGAATGGCGGTGGAAACTGTGCGGCAACCGGATGATTTCATCGGATTGCTGATATTCGACACGACATGGGGGCAATGGCTTTCCCTGCCGATGCTAGGATTCGGCCTGTTCCTGGTGGTGCGCGGCATGCGGCGTCCGCCCGTCGAAACGTGAACGACCTCGCCCGATTACTGGCGCGGCGTATTACGGTATCCGGCCCGATTAGCGTCGCGGAATATATGGCGCTGGCGCTGGGCCATCCCGAATATGGCTACTACGCAACCCGCGACCCGTTTGGCCGGTCGGGTGATTTCATCACCGCCCCGGAAATCAGCCAGGTTTTCGGCGAGTTGATCGGATTGTGGTGCGTGCAGGCGTGGCAGGATATCGGTGCGCCGGCGGCATTCAATCTGGTGGAGCTGGGGCCGGGACGGGGGACCTTGATGGCCGATGCGCTTCGCGCCGCAGCGCTGTCGCCGGAATTCAGTGCGGCGGCGCAGGTCCATCTGGTTGAAACCAGCCCGGTTCTGCGCCAGGCGCAAGGGCGGGTATTGGCCGGGCGGCAGGTGGACTGGCATGACCGGTTCGAGGATATACCGGATGGCCCGGTTCTGGTGATCGGCAATGAATTTTTTGACGCGCTGCCCGTGCGCCAGATGCAGCGTACCGCTGAAGGTTGGCATGAACGGCTGGTGGCGAACGGGGAGGATGGTTTCCGGTTTGTGTTGTCCGCGCCGGATACACCGGCGGCTGCATTGCTGGCGCCCGATATTCGCGAATCGGCGCCCGAAGGGGCGATTGCCGAAGTCCAGCCCGCGACGTTGACGATTGCCGCGGCGGTTGCCACGCGAATCAGTGCTGCTGGCGGCGCGGCGATTTTCATTGATTACGGGCACGCCAAAAGCGCGGCGGGCGACACGCTGCAGGCGGTCCGCGGGCACCAGCCGCATGACGTGCTGACCGATCCCGGCGATGCGGACCTGACGGTGCATGTCGATTTCGCGGCGCTGGTGCGGACGGCGGGTTCGGAAGTCCGGCATTTCGGACCGGTCGGGCAGGGGGCGTTCCTGCGCAATCTGGGCGCTGAGGCCCGGGCCAAGCAGTTGATGGCAAAGGCGGGTCCGGATCAGGCCGCGGCAATTCGGTCGGGCGTGGAACGCTTGATCGACCCGGCGGAAATGGGCACCTTGTTCAAGGTGCTGGCGCTGGCGCCGCGCAACGTGCCGGCGCTCCCCGGCTTCGAAGGTTGATACGGATCGAATGATGTCTGAAACCGTTCCCTTTCTCACCGTTCCTGAATTGCAGGATGACAAGGATCGCCTACGGCACGGGTTTTTCACCCGCCAGGGCGGGGTCAGTACGGGTATCTATGGTTCGCTGAACACCGGTTACGGTTCGGATGACGATCACGATGCTGTCACGGAAAACCGCCGCCGGATTGCCGCCACGATGGACGCGGATGCGCTGACTGCGGTGTATCAGGTGCATGGCCGCGATGTCGCCCGGGTCGTCGAGCCATGGCGGCCGGAAGACGCCCCGAAATGTGACGCGATGGTGACCGACCAGCCCGGCATCGCGCTTGGTATTCTGACGGCGGATTGTGCCCCGGTTCTGTTCGGCGATGCCGCGGCCGGTGTTGTCGGCGCAGCACATGCGGGATGGAAAGGTGCTGTATCGGGTGTCTTAAAGGCGACCGTCGAGGCAATGGAAGGCCTTGGGGCGCAACGCAGCGCCATCAGCGTGGCAGTGGGGCCGACAATTGCCCAGTCTTCCTATGAAGTCGGGCCCGAATTTCCGCTTCCCTTCCTTGCCGAAGACCCGGCCAATGCGCAGTTTTTTATTGCGTCTGACCGCGATGCGCATTTCATGTTCGATCTTCCCGGCTATATCGGGTCGGTGCTTGGCGGGCTGGGGTTGGGCGCCGTGGAAATTATGGCCGCCGATACCTGCGCTGACCCGGAACGATTCTTCAGTTATCGCCGGGCCACGCATCGCGGCGAACCGGATTACGGCCGCGGGATGGCGGCTATCATGCTGACGAAGACATAATCCAGAACCCAAACAGCGGACGCCCTTCCTGATGCCGTATCTGTTCCAGTTGTTGGCCCTTGCCCTGATAGCGTTGGTCGCGAGCTGTGTTCTTCTTTGAAAGAATGCGGTTTCTCGTCCCTGTTCTGCTGCTGGTCATGGCGGCATGCGGGCCGTTGCCGCGACCCTTCAAGGCGGCAGAAGGGCAAGGTATCGAAAGCCCGTTTGACGCCAGCCGGGACAGCGCCGGCATCGTAATCGCGCCGGTGGTGGGGGCGCCGCCAGTTTTTGCGGGCCCTCTGGCAGATATGCTCGCCGAAAAGCTGGCCGGCAAGGGCATACCGGCAACGACCGGCGGCGCGATCAGGAACGCCTATCTGCTTGAAGGCGTGACTGCCGGGCCTGCGGTTGATGGCCAACTGGCGATTGACTGGAATCTCAGCGACCAGGCCGGTTCGATAGTATCGGGTTTTTCAACCCGGCATGCGCTGCCATCGGATGCCATGCAGACCGGGGCGGCTGATTCAATCGATGCCATTGCGAAAGTCGTAGCGGTCGCGGTTTCTGATTCGCTGTTGGGGCCCGCTGTCGTTGCTCAGGCCGTGCCGGAAAGGCTGCCACCGGGAATCGCCGTCGTCGCTGTCGAAGGAGCACCCGGCGATGGCAATGCGGCGTTGAAGACGGCGTTCGAGGCCGTATTGCGGCGCGCCGGTCTGCCGGTCGTCGACGATCCGGCACAGGCGGCAATCCGGATTTTCGGCAAGGTCGATCTCACGCCGGCAGGCAACGGTACGGAGGATCTGTTGATTGCGTGGACGCTGCGCGACCCGGATGGCGCAGAAATAGGTGTCCTGACCCAGTCCAATGCGGTGCCGCAGGGCAAGCTGGACGTCGAATGGGGGTCGCTGGCCTATGACATCACCATCGCCATGATCGATGGCGTGGCGCGGGTTCTGCAGGTTATCGACGATGCGGAAGATATCCGCCGCCGATAGCCGGGAGACATTTACAGTGCGGGTTGCCCTTGATATACAGGCGCCGCGCCGCCATGCGGGGGGAAGTTGGGCTATACAGACCTGCGCCCCGGGGCCGAACGGCGGCGTCCGAAATGCAACAATCCGGGTTCTGGCATGAAGATTCTCAGCGGCAACAGCAACAGGCCGTTGGCCGAAGCTATTGGTGAATATCTCGATACACCACTGACGCGGGCCGCTGTCCGCCGGTTTTCGGACATGGAAGTGTTCGTCGAGATCCTCGAGAACGTCCGCGGTGAGGATGTTTTTGTCGTTCAGTCGACCAGTTTCCCGGCCAACGACAATCTGATGGAACTGCTGGTGACCATCGATGCGCTGCGACGCGGTTCCGCACAGCGGATCACGGCGGTTATGCCGTATTACGGATACGCGCGACAGGATCGCAAGACCGGGCCGCGAACACCGATTTCCGCCAAGCTGGTCGCCAATCTGATTACGACCGCTGGCGTTGACCGGGTTCTGACAATGGATCTGCATGCCGGACAAATTCAGGGGTTTTTCGACATCCCGACCGATAATCTGTTCGCGGCGCCGGTATTCCTTGAGGATATCGCCACAACCCGGGCGAAGCATGGCGATGAACTGGTTATTGTCTCGCCGGATGTGGGCGGTGTGGTTCGCGCCCGTGCCATTGCCAGCCGGCTGGGCGCCGATCTGGCCATTATCGACAAGCGGCGGGAAAAGGCTGGCGAATCCGAGGTCATGAACATCATCGGTGAGGTTTCGGGCCGCCGCTGCATCCTGGTTGACGATATCGTCGATTCGGCTGGTACGTTGTGCAACGCGGCTGAAGCGCTGATGCAGCAGGGTGCGAAGGCTGTGGAGGCCTATACGACCCATGGTGTGCTGTCCGGCGGCGCGGTTGCGCGGGTCACGGCGTCCCCCCTGGAAAGCCTGGTGACGACCGATAGTATTCAGGCGACGGAAAGCGTTGAGGCCGCACCGAATATCCGGCAGCTTCCCATTGCGCCGCTGCTCGCAGAAGCCATCTTGCGCATCTCGGAGAACCGCTCGGTTTCAAGCCTATTTGTCTGATTTTTATTGACGTTTGACGCTACAACGCGTAGAGCGCCATTCGCGTGACGTCGCCCCCCCTGGAGGAGGCGTCCTGTAATCCAAATGGAGAGTTTAAATGGCTGAAATATTTACGCTCGCGGCCGTGCCGCGGGAACGGGCTGGTAAGGGGGCCGCCCGGGCTGAACGTCGTGCAGGCCGGGTACCTTCTGTAATTTACGGGGCCAAGAAAGAACCCCGTATGATTTCCATCAATCCCCTCGAATTGCGGATGACGATGGAAAAGGGCGGTTTCTTTTCGTCGGTGTTTGACATCACGATTGATGGCACCAAGGAAAAGGAACGGGTACTGCCGCGCGAAGTCCAGGTTCATCCGGTTACGGATATTCCCGAACATGTCGACTTCCTGCGGGTTTCCGCTGCCACGCGGGTGACGATTGAAGTGCCATGTCACTTCATCAACGAAGACGAATGCGCCGGCTTGAGCCGTGGCGGTGTGCTGAATATCGTTCGCCATGACATTGAATTCACATGTGCGGTGGACTCGATCCCGGCATTTATCGAAATCGATCTGGCCGGCCTCGATATCGGCGACAGCGTGCATTACAGCCATCTGACCGTTCCGGAAGGGGTTGAACCGACCATTTCCGATCGGGACTTCACGATTGCGACGATTGCCGCGCCGACAGTTGCTGTCGAAACGGATGAAGTCGAAAGCGAAGAAGGCGAAGAAGGCGGCGAGGAAGCCGAAGCCACAGAGGACTAGGCTCATGTTGCTGCTCGTGGGCCTGGGAAATCCGGGGCCGAAATACGAGAAGAACAGACACAATATCGGATTTATGGCGGTGGACGAAATTGTCCGCCGCCATTCATTTCAGCCATACCGTGCCCGTTTCCAGGCATTGGTGGCCGAAGGCACGCTGGATGGTGAGAAAGTATTGGCGATCAAGCCGACGACTTTCATGAACGAATCCGGCCGTTCTGTCGGTGAGGCAATGCGTTATTTCAAGCTGTCGCCGGAAGACGTGCTGGTGCTTCACGATGAGCTGGACCTCGCGACCGCCAAGATCCGTATCAAAAAGGGTGGCGGCCATGCGGGCCATAACGGGTTGCGCAGTATCGACGCCCATATCGGCAAGGAATATCACCGCATGCGGCTGGGCATCGGGCATCCCGGTGACAAGGCCCGTGTGCACGGGTATGTGCTTGGCGATTTCGCAAAAACCGAATCGGTATTGATCGGCAAGGTCATCGATGAAGTGGCGGAATGCGCAAGTTATCTCGGTAAACGAAAGTTCGATGCATTCATGAGCCAGGTCGCCATGCGCCTGAACCCGCCACAGCCAAAGCCCGAAAAACCGGCGGGGCGGGCAGCCAAACAGAATACCGGGCAGGAGTCATAATCGATGGGGTTCAATTGCGGTATCGTCGGCCTGCCGAATGTCGGTAAATCGACGCTGTTCAATGCGCTGACTGAAACGGCACAGGCCGATTCCGCCAATTATCCGTTCTGTACGATTGAACCGAATACCGGTCGCGTTGCCGTGCCGGATGAACGGCTTGGCCGGATCGCGGCGATCAGCAAGTCGGCGCAGGTGGTGCCGACCTGGCTGGAATTCGTCGATATTGCCGGATTGGTGCGCGGTGCTTCCAAGGGGGAGGGGCTGGGCAACAAGTTTCTTGGCCATATCCGTGAGGTTGCGGCCATCGTGCATGTACTGCGCTGTTTCGAAGGCGGCGAAATTACCCATGTCGAGGATTCAATCGATCCGATCCGGGATGCGGAAACGGTCGAAACCGAACTGATGCTGGCCGACCTCGAGAGCCTGGAAAAGCGGATCGGACCGATGGAGAAACGCGCCAAGTCCGGTGACAAGGAAGCGAAAACGCTGCTGCCGCTGATGATGCGGACGCTGGCGGCGCTGCAGGATGGGGAACCCGCGCGGAATGTGGCGGTCAGTGAGGATGAGGAACCGGCATTTCAGGCGCTGCAACTGATCACGGCGAAGCCTGTGCTATATGTCTGCAATGTGGATGAAGAAAGCGCGGCGGACGGCAATGCACTGTCGCAGCGGGTTGCCGAAATGGCGGCGAAGACGGGGCAGAGCTGTGTTCTGGTATCGGCTGCCATCGAAGCCGAAGTGGCAATGCTGGGTTCGCCGGAAGAAAAGGCCGAATTCCTGGAAACGCTGGGCCTTGCCGAAACCGGGCTGGCCCGCATCATCCGCGCCGGTTACGAACTGCTGGATCTGATCACCTATCTGACATCGGGACCGAAAGAAAGCCGGGCCTGGACGATTCCCAGGGGAACGCGGGCGCCGCAGGCTGCTGCTGTTATCCACACGGATTTCGAAAAAGGCTTCATTCGGGCAGAAACAATATCCTACGATGATTTCATGAACTGCAATGGCGAGGTCGGTGCCAAGGAAGCCGGGAAAATGCGGCTCGAAGGCAAGGACTATGTCGTGCAGGATGGCGACATCATGTTATTCAGGTTCAACGTATAACGGTTAATAAGGTCTTGGGAGGAATTCAGACATGGGCGAGAACATTACGCTGACCGCCAGCGACGGCTTTACCTTCGATGCATATCGCGCGGCACCTGCCGGCACGCCCAAGGGCGGCGTCGTCGTCATTCAGGAAATTTTTGGCGTTAACGCGCATATCCGCGAAGTGGCGGACAGCTATGCCGCCGACGGCTATCTGGCGATTGCCCCGGCCGTCTTTGACCGGGCGAAGAAAAACGTCGAACTGGGCTATGACCAGGATGCGATGACTGCGGGTCGGGGCCTGAAGGATGAATGCAGCTACGAAAATGCCGTGCTCGACCTGACAGCGGCTGTGAAAGCGGCAAGTGAAGGCGGCAAGGTCGGAACCGTCGGCTATTGCTGGGGCGGCACGCTTTCCTATCTGTGCAGCACACGCGTTCCCGGCGTTTCGGGTTCGGTTGTGTATTACGGCGGGCAGATCGTTCCGTTCAACGATGAAAAACTGGTCGCGCCGGCGATGATGCATTTCGGCGAATTGGATTCGGGTATCCCGCTGTCCGATGTCGACGCCATCCGCAGCGCCCATCCCGAAGCGGAAGTTTTTGTTTATGACGGTGCCGATCATGGCTTTAACTGCGATCATCGCGGCACCTATAACGAAGCCAGCTGCAAGACCGCGCGGGAACGCACGAACGCGTTCTTTGCCAAGAACCTGGGCTAAAATTCAAGCCGATAACGGAGCAAGCGGATGCCGATAAAAATCAGTGCCAAGCAACTCGTTGCAGAGGCGAACGCCGAAATCGAAACCGTGCCGGTTGAAGAGGCGAAAAAGCTGCTGGGCGATGAAAACATCGTGTTCATCGACATCCGCGACCCCCGCGAACTGGCCCGCGAGGGGCGCATTCCGGGCGCCATGCATATGCCGCGTGGGATGCTGGAATTCTGGGTCGATCCGGACAGCCCGTATTACCGGGATGTCTTTGGCACGGGGAAGAAGTTCATCTTCTTTTGTGCCGGTGCGCTGCGTTCCGCGCTGGCGACCCAGCAGGTCCAGCGCATGGGCCTGGAACCGGTCGCGCATCTGGAAGGCGGTTTCGGGGCATGGCGCGATGCCGATGGCCCGATCGATGCGCCGGAGCCGAAACCGGAAAAGAAATAGGGTTCGAAGTGAGGCTCTGAGAAAACACGTCGTCGCAGACGATTCCGTCTGCTCGGGGTTTTCTCTAGAGTACCCGCCCGGCAACCGCGTCCAGCTTCGCGAGCAATGCCGGGTCGCGCGCGTCGGGGGCTGTGATCAGGGCTGTATCCAGGCAGGTCTGGCAGCCGGCGGCACAGGTTTCGTTCCGTGTCGACAGGTGCGGCGCGACAGCGCGCACCAGGTTGCGGCCCTTGTCGGCATTGCCCATCAGCACCTTGATAATGGCTTCGACGCTGACATCGTCATGGGTTTCATGCCAGCAATCGAAATCGGTGACCATGGCGACGGTCGCGTAACACATCTCCGCTTCCCGGGCGAGTTTGGCTTCAGGCATGTTGGTCATGCCGATCACGTCGCAGCCCCAGGACCGGTAAAGGTTCGATTCGGCGCGGGTTGAAAACTGCGGGCCTTCCATAACGATATAGGTGCCGCCGCGCGTTGCCGCGATACCGGCGTCCCGGGCCGCGGCTTCCAGCGCATCGCCAAGCCGTGAACAGACCGGGTCGGCCATGGAGACATGGGCGACGCAGCCTTCGCCGAAGAAGGATTTTTCCCGCGCGAAACTGCGGTCGATGAACTGGTCGACAATCACGAAAGCGCCTGGCGCCAGATCCTCGCGCAGTGACCCGACAGCCGACAGTGACAGAATTTCGGTAACCCCGGCGCGTTTCATTGCGTCGATATTGGCGCGGTAGTTCAGCGATGTCGGTGAATGGGCATGGCCCCGGCCGTGTCGTGGCAAAAACACCATCTGCTGGCCGTCCAGCGTGCCGAAAACCAGTTCATCCGACGGTTTGCCGAATGGCGATGCAATGGCTTCGTGGCGAACATCCTGCAGGCCCGGGATGTCATACAACCCGCTTCCGCCGATGACGCCGATGACAGGGGGGCAACCGGCCTTGCTCATGCTCTGCTCCAGGTCTCTTTATTTCAGGTCGACGATGACGGGGGCATGATCGGAAGGCTGCTCCCAGCCGCGAACTTCGCGAGCAACCTGTGCTGCGGTGACGGAATCTTTCAGTGGTGGGGTGACCCAGATATGGTCCAGCCGTCGCCCCTTGTTTGCGGCGTCCCAGTCACGTGCCCGGTAACTCCACCAGCTGAACAGCGTTTCTTCCGGCGGAATGATGCAGCGAACCGCATCGACCCAGTCGACCGCGCCCTGCAGCTGGTCCAGTTTTTCAACTTCGATGGGGGTGTGCGACACGACTTTCAGTAATTGCTTATGCGACCACACGTCGGTTTCCAGCGGTGCGATATTCAGGTCACCGACCAGAACCATCTTGTCCGCCGCTGACCGGTTTTCCGGGAACCAGCCGGTCATTTCCGCCAGGAAATCCAGCTTGTGCTGAAATTTGTCGTTTTTATCCGGGTCGGGGATATCGCCGCCGGCCGGGACGTAGAAATTATGGATCTCGATGTCGCCGGGCAGGACCGCGGAAATATGCCGGGCATCGCCCTTGTCACACCAGTTGACCCGCTGCACGTTTTCCAGCGGCAGGCGTGACAGGATCGCGACGCCGTTATAGCCCTTCATCCCGGCGAAGGCGACGTGCTCAAACCCCATCTCCCGGATGCCCTTTTCAGGGAACAGGTCGTCATGAACCTTGGTTTCCTGCAGGCACAGGACATCCGGCTGGAATTCCTCTGCAAACTTTGCCACGCGTTCGATACGCAGCCGCACCGAGTTGATGTTCCAGGTCGCGATCCGCATGGCTGGGTTTCCTTCGGGTTCAGACGACGGTGATGGTCAGGTCATCGAGGCCGTCGACATGCCCGATCAGGACATCGCCGCGTTCGATTGCCGCGACACCATCCGGCGTGCCGGTAAAGATCAGATCGCCGGATTTCAGTTCGATCAAGCTGGACAAGTAAGCAATGGTTTCCGGGACATTCCAGATCATGTCGGCAAGGTCGCCCTTCTGGCGCATCTCACCGTTCACGGTCAGGCTGATTGTGCCTGATTCAATCAGGCCGACTTCGCTGACCGGATGCAGGCGGGTTGTGGGCGCGGATTGATCGAAGCCCTTTGACAGATCCCAGGGGCGGCCCATGTCCTTGGCGACGCCCTGCATGTCCCGGCGGGTCAGGTCCAGCCCGACGCCGTATCCGTATATGTAGTCATTCGCCTTTTCGACCGGAATGTCCTTACCGCCGCTTTTCAGGGCCACGACCATTTCGATTTCCGGGTGCAGGTTCTTGGTTGCGACCGGGTAGGGCACGTCGCCACCATTCGGCACCAGCGCGTCCGATGGCTTGGCGAAGAAAAATGGCGGTTCGCGATCCGGGTCATGCCCCATCTCGCGGGCATGGGCGGCATAGTTGCGCCCGACACAGTAGATGCGGCGCACGGGAAATTCAGCATCGGTGCCGGCTACCGGAAGCGACGGGGTGTCCCAGGTTGGAATGGCGAAGTTACTCATTGGTTTCTCCTTGGCATATCGGCTGTCGCGCGATTCTTCCGCGGGCCGGGCGATGACAGGTTTGTCGTCTGGATTTAAGACACGTGGCGGGTCAGGCAGCGCGGTAGTCGGCGCCGGTTTCCGCGCGGGCGCGGCAGCGGGCACGGCATGCATCGCCAAAGGCGCGGAACATGGCTTGCGACAGGGACCATTTCAGCGGCCCCGGTGCTTCGGGGTGCCACTGAACACCCAGCATGAAATTCTTTGCGCTCGGCATGCTGACGGCTTCAATGACGCCGTCGTCGCTGATCCCTTCGACCTGCAGCACGTCGGCGGGCCGGTCGATGGCCTGTGCGTGCAGCGAATTGACCATGACTTCGCTGGCACCATTCGCCAGTTCCTGCAGGAAACCGCCTTCCGTCATGAAAATCGGGTGGCGCGGCGCGTGGCGTTCGCTGGAAGGCAGGGTGCGGTCCATGCGATGTTCGTTCTTGCCCGGCAGTTCATGGACGAGCGGATGCAGCGTGCCGCCCAGGGCGACGTTGATTTCCTGAATGCCCAGACAGACGCCAAACAATGGCAGGCCGGCGTCAATCGCCTTGCGGACCAGTGGCAGCACGGTTGCGTCCCGGCGGGGGTCGTGCATCGTGCCTTTGCGGCTTGGCGGTCCGCCGTAATGATGGGGTTCGACGTTCGGGGCGCCCCCGGTGAGGAACAGCCCGTCCAGCCGATCAATCAGGGCATCAAAATCATACTGATCGCCAAACGCGGGCAGCAGCACCGCCATGCATTCCGATGTGCTGAAAACGGCTTCGATATAGTTGCCGCCTGTGCGATGCATTCCGCGCTCGTCTTCAACGGTGTAGCTGGTCGGAATGCCGACAATGGGGAGGGACTCGTTACGATTCATGACGTTAAAGATATCTCCGACGGTGCGTACCGGCAAGACTCGCGTGGCCTTTGGACGCAAATTTCATAGCGAAAATTCCGGAACGGCTTTCCATGATCATATTCGGGACGGATATCGACCTTTCATTGACTTCGTTTGGCACCCGTTGCCAGGCGGGGCATGACCGCCCGGTATTCTGCCCTTTCGCTGGTTAATGTTTTGCTTCGAAGATGGCGATTTGCGCGGAAAAAAGCTGTACGGACCCGATAGGGTATCCAAAACGGAAGTATATTCATATTTACATTCAAAAAAATATATAAATGGTTGGGCGGTCGGTAAGGCGTGCGGTATGTAGTGTCGATGAACGTGTTATGCCAATGATCGATTGTCAGTCGCATGGCCATGCCCCGAAGCGTTTCAACCTGTTGAGTGCCGATGACTGAAAGTGAACGACGAATCGTCTGGATTGCCACTGGATTCATGGTTGTAGCCGGCTGCACACGCATTGGCCTCGCGATCTTCAGTGCGGAGGTCTTTACTGTTTTTGACTGGGTTAGGTTTCTGGCTGTCGGCGTCCTGTATGACATGGCCGTCCTCGCCTGCATCCTGCTGCCTTGGACCGTTTACGAGGCGATTCGGCCGGCACTTGAAAGGTTCGGCTGGGGGCGGCGCTTCGATCGTATCTGGGCGACATGCTGGGCGGGGGCCTACCTGTCCTTTTTTCTTTTGGTTGCCGCCGGGGAATTCGCGTTCTGGGGGGAATTCGCCAGCCGCTTCGATTTCATCGCCGTTGACTATCTCGTCTATACGCATGAGGTCATCGGCAATATCCGCGAAAGCTATCCGGTATGGGCCTGGGGTGGGGGCATATTCGGCATTTGCCTGCTGGCCTGCCGGGCAACCTGGCCGCGGCATGGCGGAACCTTCCGGCGCTGGCCCGCGCGTTGGGCGCTGGCCGGGGGCATGGGGCTGGCCGCTTTCGCCGGTACAGCCGTTCTGGAACAGGATTTTGCGGAATCCGCCGACAATGCCTTCGTCGGGCAGCTTTCCAATAATGGCGTATTCGCGTTTGTTCATGCCTTCCGGCACAACGAACTGGACTATGCGCGGTATTATCCCGTTTTGCCGCCACGCAGGCTTGAGGCGGTGACCCGGAATCTCGTCCGGCAACAGAATACGGAATTTCTTGACGGCGACAGTATCGACAGGGATGTCCGGGCCCATCGTCCGACGCGCCCTGTAAACATCGTTTTGATCAGTGTTGAAAGCCTGTCCGCAGAGTATCTCGGCGTCTTTGGCAATCCGGATGGCCTGACGCCGGAACTGGATCGGCTGGCCAGCGAAGGCCTGCTGTTCAATCAGTTTTACGCGACAGGCACCCGCACGGTACGCGGATTGGAGGCGTTGTCGATCGGCACGCCGCCGACACCGGGCCAGAGCATCGTCCGCCGACCGGAAAACCACGGGCTCGAAAATATTGGTGAAGAGCTGGGGGAGAATGGCTGGCAAGCCTACTGGATTTATGGCGGATACGGATTTTTCGACAATATGAACGCCTATTTCGGATCGAACCATTATACGGTTGTCGACCGGTCTGCCGTGGCGGAGTCCGGCCTGCCGGTGCACCACGAAAATATCTGGGGTATCGCGGATGAAGATTTGTATTCGCTGGCGCTGCGGACCCTTTCCAGCGCCGATGAAAAGGGCAGTCCGTTCTTTGCCCATATCATGACGACCTCAAATCATCGGCCTTTTACGTTTCCCGAAGGGCGGACCGATCTGGATCAGGGGTACCGGGAAGGCGCAGTCAAGTACTCCGATTGGGCCATCGGCGATTTTATCCGACGTGCGCGGAGCGAGCCGTGGTTTGCCAACACGCTGTTCATCCTGACGGCGGACCATACCGCGAAGGCTTCGGGCCGGACCGATCTGCCGCCGTCACGGTATCATATTCCCATGATCTGGTATGCGCCGGGACTGGTGGCGCCCGGCACGATGCCGCGGCTGATGAGCCAGATCGATCTGGCGCCGACCCTGCTCGGCTGGCTGGGGCTCAGTTATCAAAGCCGCTTCATGGGCTATGACATGGCGGTCCTGGAACCGGGGCGGGAGCGTGCCTTCATCAGTACCTATCAGAAGCTCGGTTATCTGAAGGGGGACCGCCTTGTCGTTCTGGATGTGAACCGGGCGCCGACGGTTGAGGCCGGGTTGAAGGCACCGCCGGCGGATGTCGATGATTCCGTGCTGATCGAAGAGGCAACCGCCTGGTATCAGAGCGCCAGCGAACTGTTCAGCAGTGGCGGGTTGAGGGATATCGACCGGCCCGTCGCACAAGCTGGATCGCGTGAGTGACATCGCGGCGCGCGCCGTCGCATCGTTCCGCCGGCCGGCGGTATGGGGTCCGCTTGCCGTAATTCCGGCAATGCTGCTGATCCTGGAACCGACGGGCTGGGATCTGTTGCTGCAGGATTTCCTGTGGGATGCGTCGGGTGAGGGGCAGTGGATCGTGGACGCGCATGCCGAAGGGCCGCGCCTGCTGTTCTACCGTCTGCCCCGGCTTGTCATCATGGTGATCGGTCTGTCTGCACTGCTGGCGTGGGTCGCAGGATTCCTGATTCCGGCACTGGCTCGATGGCGGCGCCGTTTTCTGTTTCTCGCACTGGCAATTGCCCTTGTGCCCGGCGGGGTCGGGTTGCTGAAAGCGGTAACCAATGTGCATTGCCCGTCACAATTGACACGCTATGGCGGCGATCAGGCCTATGACGGGATTGGGGCGCGGCTGTTTCAGCCGGTTGTTACAACGACCCGGGGCCGCTGCTTTCCGGCCGGACATGCGTCGGGCGGCTATGCCCTGCTGGCGCTGGGATGGCTGGCGGTCACGCGTCGTGGCCGTCTGGCCGGCTGGACCATCGGGTTCGCCGCAGGGTCTGTGCTTGCCGGGTATCAGATGGCGAAAGGCGTACACTTCCTGTCGCACAGCCTGACGACGCTGCTGCTGGCCATGGCGATCACGGCCTGGCTTGCCGCCATTATCTGGTATGAAGACCGTGCCGGGAATAGACTGCAAGACTGAACGATAACTGGAGTATCCGGCATGCCTGAATTCCTGACCGGCGTGGCGGTCTGGCAGCGAATAGGCCTTGTACTGTTTGCAGCGGTTGCCGCGCATATTCTCGTTCGGGTGATCCGCGCGGCGAGTACCCGCGCGATGTCCAGTGATATGGCGCGTCACATCAACAAGACGCGGACAGTTGTCAGCCTGGTGTCCAGCACGCTGATTTTCGCGTTGTATTTTTCGGCCATCGGGTTTGCCCTGTCTGAATTCGGTGTGCCGGTAACGACCTATTTCGCTAGCGCATCGATTATCGGACTGGCGGTTGCGTTCGGTTCCCAGGGGCTGGTGCAGGATGTGGTCAGCGGCCTCACTGTCGTCTTCACCGATCTGGTCGATATCGGCGACATGGTTGAAATTACGGGGCAGGTCGGTGTTGTCGAGCGATTCGGAATGCGTTTCATAGTGCTGCGCAATCCGCTTGGCGCGGAAGTCTTTGTGCCGAACCGTAACATCGCCAATGTCGTCGTTTATCCACGTGGCTACGTGCGCTGCCTGGTCGATGTATCGTTACCTTCCGATGCGGCGGTGGCGGATCTGATTGAGGAAATGGCGCGCAGTTTCACCGATTCTGCGAGGGAACAGTATCCCGGTATCCTGCGTGCGCCGCCTGAAATGACTGGTCGGTTCCGGACGCAGTCGGGCAAGACATATCTGCGCATCAAGTTCCGTATCTGGCCCGGGCGTGGCGATCCGCTGGAGTCGCTGTTCCAGAAGGAAATGCTGCAGTCGGTTAAACGGAGCGTGCCGGACTATGCCGATTGGATGATTTCAGTAAATTACGAAGTGGAACGTTATACGCCGCCTGCGCCAAGGCGATCCAGGCAATCCTGATTGTCAGGCCTCGAGCACTAGCGTTGCCGGTGGCCAGGTGCGGATAAGCTCTTTGAAAATTGGTGCCGCCCGCCTGTCCGGAAAATGAACTCGTCCAAGGTGTTGCCATCGATCCGAAATGCTGCAAGACGCGATGATGTTTTCGGGCAGTTCCGTGAGGGGAATAAAGTCTCTGACATAAACCATTGTAATGTCCGGTTTTAGACTGTTTCACGCACGGCGACAGAATGCTAAAACGCTACGTATGACATTGTTGGGTGTCCTGACCGTCCCGGTTGACGGGGCGGCGATGGGCAAGGGGAAATGACGCTGCTGAATTTTGATACAGGCAAAGCCGCTTGCCAGCTTTTTGTTTTGGTTGCCGTGCGCGGCCGGTGGGGGATGCAGGCATAATGTTCTCTATTCGCAACATCCTTATTGCCGGGATCGTCGGGCTTCAGCTTGTATCGGTTGGTGCGGTCATGCTGTCGACCAATTTAACGACCGAAACAGTGCTTGTCGGCCACGCCCGAACGCTGATGACGCATGTGTCGATGGAAACCAGACAGCATGCTGAACGCTATCTTTCGCTGGCGCGGGAGACTGTGGAATTGACCCAGCGTCTCGCCAATTTCGAGGTCATCCAGCGCGAAGACCACAAGGCGATGGAGCGCTACTTCGTCGAGCAATTAAGCCTGCATCCGTCCTTTGACGGTATTTATTTTGGTTCTGTGAATGGCAGTTTTACTTATGTGAAACGTGAAGAAGAGCGTTTCGAGAATGCATACCGCAGCAAGTTTATCCGCGTGGCGGAAGGCAGCCGCGATGTCGAACTGGTCTGGCGCAATTCGGGGTATGATGAATTGGCGCGGGAGACCGATCCGGACGATACCTATGATCCCAGGGTCCGGCCGTGGTACCGGGATTCCATTGAATCGCGTGGTCATATCTGGACCGAACCCTATTTCTTTTTCACGTCGAAGAAGCCCGGTATCAGTTCGGCGAATCCGGTTTACAATTCTGCGGGGGACACCGTCGGCGCTGTCGGCGTGGATATCGAAATCGATAGCCTTTCGGAATTTCTGGCGTCGCTGAATATAAGCGAGAACGCGAAGGCCTTTATCCTGAACAGTAATGGCGATGTTATCGCGTATCCGGATCTGGGCATGATACACCGGGCGGTCAGCGGCGATTCCGGTACGCCGAAGTTTACCCGGATTGACGAGTTCGGCGATCCTGTTGCCCGGCTGGCATTCCTGTCGCTGGGGCAAGCGACCGGAAACTACGATATTGCCGAGGCGACCTTCACCAGTTTCGTTGTCGACGGGGAAACGTATCTCGCGTCGTTTTCGCCGCTTCTGCATCCCGAATTGCCGTGGTCACTGGGTATTTACCTGCCGAAAGACGACTTCCTTGGCGTGTTCAAGGAGAACCAGCAGCAGAACCTGCTGATGGTCGCGGGCATTACCGTCATTGCCTGCCTGCTGGGCATCATGCTCTGGCGCGGCATTGCCCGGCCGCTGACATTATTGCGGGCGCATGCCCGGACTGTCAGCAATGGCGACCTTCAGCCGCCGCCTGAAATCCGGAGCGCCTATAGCGAGATACGCGAAATGGTGCTGAGTTTCGACCGGATGGTATCGGGGCTGCGGGACCGCGATCAACGCAATGTCGAACTGGCCGGGGAACTGCAGGAAAGCGAGATTCAGCTGCGGCAGGCGCAGAAAATGGAGGCGATGGGCCAACTGACCAGCGGTATCGCACATGACTTCAACAATCTGCTGGGTATCGTGATCGGGAATCTCGATTTTCTGCGCGATGCGCTGAAGGATCGGCCGGAAAGCCGTGATATGGCGGAGCGCGCGATCCGGGCCGCCTTGCGTGGCGCCGATCTGACGCAGCGGCTGCTCTCCTTTGCCCGCCGACAGCGTCTGAAACCGGAAGTCATCGACCTTAACGCGCTGGTCGCGACAATGACCGACCTGATGCAGCGGACATTGGGCGAAACCATCAAGGTTGAGTCGGACGTTGCCGGCGACCTTCGACTTGCGCGGATCGATCCGTCGCAAATGGAAACGGCGTTGCTGAACCTGGCGATGAACGCGCGCCATGCAATGCCGAATGGCGGGACACTGACGGTTGAAACCCGGAATGTCATCCTTGAGCGCCGTAATCCGGGGATCCATGAAGAGGTGCTGCCGGGCCCCTATGTCATGGTGACGGTCGGCGATACCGGCGCCGGGATGTCGTCGAAGGTGCTTACACAGGTCTTCGAGCCGTTTTTCACGACGAAACCAATTGGCGAAGGCAGCGGTCTTGGCCTTAGCATGGTGCATGGCTTCATCAAGCAATCCCTTGGACATATCGCCATTGAAAGCGATGAGGGGGTGGGCACCAAAGTGCGCCTCTATTTCCCGGTCGTGGCGGATGACCGGCTGGAGGTCCCCGATAAGGTCCTGCCCCTCGAGGAGTTGCGGGGTAACGGCGAAACGATCCTGGTGGTCGAAGACGACGAGGAAGTGCGCGCCGTTGCTGTCGTTATCATCGAAAGCCTTGGGTATATGGTGCTGGAGGCCATGGATGGGGCCGAAGCCCTTGCGGCACTTGATCAGAACGAGAAAGTCGATCTGCTGTTCACGGATATGGTTTTACCGAATGACATGAACGGTGCTGAACTAGCGACAGAGACAGTGGCGCGCCGGCCCGGTATCAAGGTCCTCTATACATCGGGATACAGTGAGGCCGTTGCCGAACACGACGACCAGCGGTGGCAGGCCATCGATCTGGTTCCAAAACCGTACAGGTGCCACGATCTGGCACAACGCCTGTATATGGCAATTCATCAGAATAACGGACCAACACAATCAGGGCAGGAACCTAAATGACGGATACCTTTGTTAGCCATCTGGAATGTTCGATCTCGGGTCAGCGTTACGAGGCGGGTAAGGTACATGGTCTGTCGGAGGCCGGCCGCCCGCTACTGGTCCGTTATGATCTTGAACGGCTGGCGGCATCGGTAAGCAAGGCGGATATCGCGGCATCCGATGCGCCGGGCTTCTGGCGCTATGCGCCGTTTCTGCCCGTGGGGGATCCGTCGAACCGGATTTCGCTGGGGGAAGTTGTGACACCGTTGATCCCGCTTGAGCGCTCGGCGCCGGGGCTGGGTGCCAAGCCGGGGAAAGCCATCATCAAGGATGAGGGCCGCCTGCCGACCGGTTCCTTCAAGGCGCGGGGCTTGTGCCTTGCGGTGTCGATGGCGAAGGAATTCAGTCTCGATCATCTCGCGATTCCGACCAACGGCAATGCGGGGGCGGCGATGGCGGCGTATGCGCGCCGTGCCGGCATTCGTGCGACCGTGCTTTGCCCCGAAGACACGCCCGACATCAATATCCGTGAAATCCAGCAGCAGGGCGCGGCGGTCTGGAAGGTCAACGGGCTGATCAATGACTGCGGCAAGATTGTCGGCGACGGCAAGGGGCCGGTCGGCTGGTTCGATATTTCGACGCTCAAGGAGCCCTATCGGATCGAGGGCAAGAAGACGATGGGGTTGGAACTGGCCGAACAGATGGGCTGGAAACTGCCGGATGTCATCTTCTACCCGACCGGTGGAGGCACCGGGCTGATCGGGATGTGGAAGGCTTTCCAGGAGTTGCTGGAAATGGGGTGGATCGACGGCAAGATGCCGCGCATGGTCGCGGTACAGGCGGAAGGATGCGCGCCGATTGTTAAGGCCTGGGCGGCGGGTGATGAACACGCGCCATTGTGGGAAAACGCCCATACGATGGCGGCCGGCATTCGCGTGCCGGTGGCGGTGGGCGATTTCCTGATCATTCGGGCGGTTCGCGAATCCGACGGGTTTGCCATGGCGGTATCCGACGAGGCGATTATTGAAGCCCGCGATATGATCGCGCGGGATGACGGGTTGCTGTTGTGCCCCGAAGGTGCGGCAACGGCTGTTGCTTATCAGCAGGCGTTGAAGGATGGGCTGGTGTCACCCGATGATACGGCCATCCTGTATAATTGCGCGACCGGCCTGAAATACCCGATGGACCCGGTCTCCGCAGAGCTGGACAAGGATTCGGCGATCGATTTTTCGATCTTTGGCTAGCGCTGCCTGGTGAGCAGGCCGTACAGGAACGAGCCGACAAGCATCGCGGCAACGAATATCAGGGGTTCCCACAGGCCGAGGGAGATGGCGCCGATTGCCGGTCCGGGGCAATAGCCGCCGAGACCCCAGCCGATGCCGAAGATCGCGGCGCCTGCGACCAGTGGCATGTCGATATCGCGGCGGTCGGGGATGTGGAAAGCGTTGGCCAGCAGCGGCTGGTCTCGCCCGATTGTCAGTCTGTAGCCGATGAAACTGACAGCCAGTGCGGCGCACAGGACGACAGCCAGGGAGGGGTCCCAGTTTCCGGCAAAATCCAGGAAGGCAATGACCTTTTCGGGATTGATCATCTGGGCGATTGCCAGGCCGGATCCCATCAGCAATCCCGCGAGCAGGCTGGCAAGATAAAGACCCATCGTTCAGCCCCCTACCACTTGGCGGACAATGAAGACCGTCACCGCACCCGTCGCGACGAAGGTCAGGGTGGCGATCAGCGAACGTGGGGACATCCGCGCCAGGCCGCACACCCCATGGCCGCTGGTGCAGCCACTTCCCATCCGGGTGCCGAAGCCGACCAGCAGACCTGCGGCGATGACAAGGATGGGGGAAAATCCCGTGCGCGGAATAAACGCCAAAGGCGTCGTCCAGACCACGGCCCCGGCGCCCAGAACAAGGCCCGCAATGAACAGAATCCGCCAGAGCGTGTCGCCCTTTGGCTGGGTCAGCGAACCGTTGATAATGCCGCTTATGCCGGCAATGCGGCCGTTGAAGAACAGCAGTAATGCTGCGCCAAGACCGATCAGCGCACCGCCCGCAGCGGCACTGTAGGGCGTGAAATTTTCCACGTCAGAGAGCCTTTCCCAACATGTTTACGGGAACCTTCATATACGACACGCCGTTGTCTTCCGGCGACGGCATGTTCCCGGCCCGGATGTTGACCTGTACCGAGGGAATGATCAGTGCCGGCATGGATAGCGTGGCGTCACGAGCTTCGCGCATGGTGACGAATGCGGCCTCGTCGACACCGTCATGAATATGGATGTTTTCGGCCCGTTGCCGGGCAACCGTAAACATCGGTGTTTCGTCACGACTTTCGGGTGGGTAATCGTGGCACAGAAACAATCGTGTTTCCGGCGGAAGGCTGAACAGGCGCTGGATCGACTGATAAAGCAGTCTGGCGTCACCGCCGGGAAAATCGACGCGTGCGGTGCCGTATTCCGGTGAAAACAGGGTGTCGCCGATGAAGGCCGCGTCGCCGATGACATAGGTAACGGAGTCGCTGGTGTGGCCCGGGGTGCTCATGACCCGTGCCGTAAGACCGCCAATCGCAAAGCTGTCACCCTCGGCGAAAAGCCGGTCGAACTGGGAGCCATCCGTTGCCAGATCCTTCAGATTGAAGACCGGTACGAAATTCTTCTGCACCGTTCGGATACCTTCGCCGATTGCGATGCCGGCGCCGACCAGCCCTTTCAGATAGGGCGCGGCGGTCAGGTGGTCGGCATGGGCATGGGTTTCCAGAATCCAGTCAACGGAGAATCCTTTATCCTGGATATACGCCGCAATGGTGTCCGCCGATGCTGTTCCGGTCCGTCCTGATTTGTGGTCGTAGTCCAGGACCGGGTCAATGATAACGGCGGCATCGGATTCCGGGTCGCTGACCACGTATGAAAACGTGTTTGTCGGCTTGTGGTAGAATTCCTGAACATTCGCAGTCATCATCAATTCGGTCCCCGGCTCCATAATCGTTCACCGACCGTATCCGGCCCGCGAACACCCGGTTCAAACATATACGATATTTCATATATGTATAATGCGGCGGGTTGGCCGTGACATTGATGCATCTCAATCCGACCCCGCGTGGGAGGCCGACGCCGGCTCAAGGCATGTGAACCGGCGTTCGGGGACGAAGCACCTAGTGCTTGTGTTGCATCATGGGTGGTTTTTTGCTGCCGATCGGTGCCGCGGGGAAGTCCAATGTCACTTCACCGGCCTTTTCAAAAACAAGCGTCACTTTGATGGCGGAGCCCTTTTTAATCTGCTGGTTCAGTTGCATGAACATCAGATGGTTACCGCCGGGTTTCAGGGCGGCGGTGCCGCCGGCCGGAATTTCGATGCCGTCCTTCAACTGCCGCATCTTCATGATGCCGTTATCCATGGTCATCGTGTGAATTTCCGCCTTGTTGGAAATCGGTGCACGGACGGCGACAAGCCGGTCGGCGCTATTGCCATGGTTCTTGATTGTGATGAATCCAGCGCCGGTCGGCGCTTTGGCAGGAGTGGCGCGGGTCCATTGGCCTGAAAGCATCAGGTCGCCATGCCTGGTCCCCATTTCGGCATGCGCGAGAGTCGGTGCGAGCAGCATGACAGCCGCCGCCAGGATTGTGCGAAACTTCATTTTAATACCTCGTGAACAGAATTTCATTTCGCCGGGGGGAACCCGGCATGCATCGGTTTTGTTCAGGTATTGTCAGGTGGGCCCCGTAACCACGGCCGCAGCGCATCAGTACGTACAATGCGGATATCACTTGTTGCGGGCAGGTACCGGGTCGACTGAGGAACCGGTAATTCTGCGGTTGCGTCGGTTGCCATTGGTGCAAAGGCGTAGCCGCCAGCGGCGCAAACCCCGGGGCAAAGACAGGGCAGGCTCGTATCCGCCGGTGCCGCGGGGGCATCATCGGCAGGGACGACTCGACAGATCGAAAGGCCCGAATCCGCTGGCTGTAAAAGTTGTGCGACTGCCGGTGCGACGATCCCTGTCAGCAGGATCAGGATGGCGGTTACCGAGGCCACCCGCTCCCAAAGGCGAAGACGCGCGAGGCCAGCGCGCCGCCGATGCGGGCGTTTCCGGGAAGTGTGCGTTGATTTTTCTGCGGGCCTCATTTGGGCCAATCCATCAGTTTGACGGTTCGGGTGCAAGTGTAAAACTCACGGGTATTTCATGTGAATCGAGGTGCGGTGAGACGATAATCGTGGTTATAGTGCGGCCAAAGCGGGGGAGTGCCGCGCGTTGAAATGAAACGGGACAAGCAAGATGAGCGATGCCGCCGTGCTGGATCAGGATCAAACCTTTGTAGAAGGTGAGCTGAATTATATCGTCGGTGAGGGGCCATCGATCCGATATATCGACTGGCCGGAAGAAGCGCATAACGAACAGCTTCCGGCGTATCAGTTACACAGAATGCGGATAGCGAACGGCCGCAAAGCGGCGGAAACGTTCGATTTGCAGAAGCACGGGTTTACTTTTGTGAAACACCCGACGGCGGTGAAGAGTTTCTTCGACGAGGGCCAGGTCGAGGGTATCTACCATCGTGAAGTCGAAAAACTGATCCAGCAGGAAAGCGGTGCGTCGCGTGTCGTCGTGTTTGATCACACGGTACGCACGACTGACCCGTCGCACCATACGGAGCGCTGGATCCGGAACACGGTGAAGTCCGTGCACAATGATTACACCGAGCGTTCGGCCCCGCAGCGTGTGCGCGACATATTGCCGCCCGACGAGGCGGAAGCGCTATTGCAGCGCCGTTATGCGATCATCCAGGTCTGGCGCGGTATCCAGCCGGTCGTGGAATCGGAACCACTTGCGATGTGTGACGGGCGCACAATCCCGGAAAGCGGGTTTGTGCGCAATGAACGGCGCTATCGTGATCGCACGGGGGAGACCTATCACATCGCCCATAACGACGCGCATGAGTGGTATTATTTCCCGCGCATGAAAATCGATGAGGCGCTGGTCTTCAAGGTGTTCGACAGCGATGCATCGGCCGGGGTGCGATTTACCGCGCATACGTCCTTCACCGACCCGACGTCGCCGCCAAATGCGGCGCCCCGCGAAAGCATTGAAATGCGGGCGCTTGCCTTTTACTAGGGATTAACCGGGCAAAGGTAGAGACAGGTCATGAAAGCCGTTCTGACAATGCTAGCCTTGTTGTTCGCGGGGGCTCCGGCCTATTCGCAGAATTCTGCCGGGCATCACAAGCATGTACCTGCCGTTTCGAAAGGCCATCACGGTGGCGGGCATGGCGCGGCGTCGCAGCATATGCAGCATATGGAACATAGCCGCCTGGATATTCCCGATGGGGCGGATATCAAGGTTCCGGCGGTGTCACTGGAACTGACACCCGATGGCCATGGTAGCGGGGCCTACACGCTTTTCGTCGATGTCAAAAATTTCACGTTTGACCCGGCCAATGTGAACAGGACGTCAACATGGCAGGAAGGTCATGCCCACCTTTACGTCAATGGCAGGAAGATTACGCGGCTTTACGGCCCGTGGTATTTTCTTGATGGATTGCCGGAGGGAAAAGTGACCATCATGGTGACACTGAACTCGAACCGTCATGAAGACCTGTTCCATGACGGCAAGCAAATTCAGGCCACTGTTGAACTGGACTAGATCAATCCTGTGGTTCTGGTCTGGGGCGCGATCAAACGGCAGGTTCAGTCGCGAAAGTTCACATATTGCAGCGGTTGCTCAATTTTCAGGTCCTTGACCAGTGCGATAGCCTGCTGCAGGTCGTCACGTTTCTTGCCGGTCACGCGAAGCTCGTCGCCCTGAATGGCGACCTGCACCTTCATCTTCGCCTGTTTCACGGCCTTGACCAGTTTCTGGGCCAGTTCGCGCTCAACCCCCTGTTTGATGATGACGGCCTGACGGATCGTGTTTCCGCCGGCCTTTTCCGCTTCCTGGAAATCAAAGGCGCCGCCGTCGACCTTTCGCTTGGCCAGGTGACCACGCAGTAATTCCTGCACCTGACGCAGCTTCATGTCGTCATCCGCGACAATGAGCAGCGAATCTTCCTTGCGCTCGATGCTGCAACTGCTGCCCTTGAAATCATACCGTGTGCCGATTTCGCGCATGGCGCTGTTGACGGCGTTATCGACTTCGGGAAGTTCGGTGCGGGATACGATATCGAAAGAGGGCATGGCTGGCTCCCAGGATGTGGCGACGTTATCCGGGATATTATTCCAGTTGGGCGGCGATGACGACCTTGTTCCGGGCGCGGATGATATACGGGCCTGACGGTAAGGTCAGGTCGCGTCAGCCGCCTCCTGATCCATAAGATGGGACAGTATGCTGAAGTCCTGGCCGACAGTCGATTTTACCAGGTATCCGGCCACATTCTTGCTATAGGCCATTTTCTGGTCTTCCTCCGCATTCGACGTACTGATGACATAAATGACCGTATCGGCGGTCTTCGGGTCCCCCCGCACAAGATTGAGAAATTCAAACCCGTCCATACGGGGCATGTTGAGATCCAGGAAGATAATGAAGGGTTTTTCAATTTTCAACTCGGGATGGGTGCCCTGGATAATCTGCAGGGCGACAAAACCGTCTTCGGCTTCGATGACAGGAATATGGATCTGGTTCTTTTTCAGGCTGCGGATCATGGCTTCCCGTGCCACATCGTCGTCGTCAACCAGCAAAATACTGACAGTCATCTATTTTTTCTCCAGATCACGTCTGCCGAACATTGGGCTGAGAACGCCGGAGCAATAATCCACCACTGAAGCGGCCAGATTGTCTGGTTGTTGGCCGGAGTAAAAATCCGCCAGTGGTAAGCTTTCTGCATTTTGCAGAGGGCGGGGATGAAGCAAGTGGAATTGTATGGTCGCGTGCGTTATGCGGTAAAAATTCAAGGTATGAGCCGCCGCGAAGCGGCAAGGTTGTTCGGCATTGACCGTCGCACGGTTGATAAGATGTTGGCGTTCTCGACCCCACCTGGCTATCGCCGCAAGAAGGCGCCGAACCGGCCCAAGCTTGATCCGTTTGTCGGTATTATCGACCAGATCCTTGAGGACGATACCAAACGTCTGAAGAAGCAGCGTCATACGTCGAAGCGGATCTTTGAGCGGCTTCGTGATGAATATGGCTTTGCCGGTGGCATCACCATCGTGAAGGATTATGTTTTTGCCGCCCGGCAACGTCAGCGGGAGATGTACGTGCCGTTGAGCCATTCTCCGGGCCATGCCCAGGCAGATTTTGGTGAAGCGGATGCAGTCATCGGCGGCATCCAGTGCCGGGCCCATTATTTTGTCATGAGCCTTCCTCATAGCGACGCCTGTTTCGTTTGTGCTTATCCCGCAGCGACCACGGAAGCATGGCTAGATGGCCACAACAGGGCCTTCAGCTTCTTTGGCGGCATCCCTAAATCGATCCTGTATGATAACGACAAGGTTCTGGTGGCGCGGATATTGCCAGATGGCACACGACAACGGACACGGGCATTCAGCGGCCTCCAGTCTCATTATCTTTTTGAAGATCGTTATGGCCGCCCAGCCAAAGGGAACGACAAGGGTAACGTGGAAGGCATCGTCGGTTTTGCCCGCCGGAACTTCATGGTGCCGGTTCCACAGTTCGAGAGTTGGGATGCCTTCAATGCTCACCTGGAAGAGCAATGCCGCAAGCGCCAACGTGATGTTTTGCGTGGCGAGCGCGAGAGTATCGGTGCGCGGCTTGTTCGTGATCAGGATGTGCTGGCAGACTTGCCTCCCGTCCTGTTCGATGCCTGTGATAGACAGGCCACGCGGGTCAGTTCCCTATCCCTGGTACGGTATCGAAACAATGATTATTCGGTGCCCGTCGCCTTTGGCCATCAGGACGTCTGGGTCCGTAGCTATGTCCATGAGGTCATCATCGGCTGCGCCAGTGAGGAGATCGCTCGTCATCCCCGTTCCTATGATCGGGAGGATCTGATCTTCAACCCGATCCACTATCTGCCTTTGCTGGAGAAGAAGGTCGGTGCCCTGGACCAGGCGGCGCCGTTGGTGGGTTGGGATCTGCCAGATGTATTCGTAACTCTGCGTCGCCTCCTTGAAGCCCGGATGGGCAAACCGGGGAAGCGGGAGTACGTACAGGTCCTAAGGCTGCTTGAGATATTCGACCTCAATGACCTACATGGCGCGATCAGAGATGCCCTGCGCTTAAGCGCGATTAGCTTTGACGCCGTTAAACATCTGCTGCTGTGCCGCATAGAGCGGCGTCCGCCAAAGCTCAATCTGGACATCTATCCTTATCTGCCACGGGCTCAGGTGGCGACGACATCGGCGGCCAGTTACATGAACTTACTGCACGGGGCGAAGAGAACCGATAGCTCTGATAAGGAAGTAATGGGCGGTGCATTATGACCGATACGCCACAGCTCTTGCTATCCCATCACCTGAAAGCGCTCAGGCTCCCCACCTTCCTCAGGGAATACGACAAGCTGGCCCGCCAATGCGCCGCCGAGGGTGTCGATCATGTCCGCTATCTCGTCCGCCTGACCGAACTGGAATTGATCGACCGGGAACGCCGCATGGTCGAACGGCGGATCAGACTGGCCAAGTTCCCCGCCGTCAAAAGTCTGGACAGCTTCGACTTCAAAGCCATCCCATCGCTGAACAAGATGATGGTTCTAGAACTGGCCCGATGTGAATATGTCGAGCGACGTGAGAACGTTATCGCGCTCGGTAACTCAGGCACCGGTAAAACCCATATCGCCCTCGGTCTCGGCCTGGCGGCTTGCCAGAAAGGCCTCAGTGTTGGATTTACCACGGCGGCCGCCCTGGTCCACGAGTTGATGGAGGCCAGGGATGAGAAACGCCTGCTGCGGTTCCAAAAACAATTGGCAAAATACAAGCTGCTGATTATCGATGAGCTGGGCTTCGTGCCACTCAGCAAAACAGGGGCCGAGCTTTTATTCGAGGTGTTCTCTCAGCGTTACGAGCGTGGCTCAACCCTGCTGACCAGCAATCTCCCCTTCGATGAATGGACCGAGGTGTTCGGATCCGAACGCCTGACAGGGGCTTTGCTCGACCGCCTAACCCACCACGTTCATATCCTCGAGATGAACGGCGACAGTTACCGCCTGAACCAGAGCCAAAAACGGCAGACCCCCCAAAAAACCTGACCAACGAGAACATGGTTGACCCGGTGGGCCCACAGGCACCTCCCGCGCTGCTTCGCTCCGCGTAACGCTAAAGCGCTACGCAAAGCAGCACGGGTCCCTCCTATGGACTAACGGGACAACCCGCAACACCGAGTATTACATCATACAAAGTGGTGTACTTTTACTCCGGCCAATGGTGTATTTTTACTCCGGCGTTGACATTGGGCATTGGAGTTCAAACAAGGGGTGCTGATCGTTCGGATTCGGCCGAACTGAAACTAACCGCTGTGTATTCTGGACATCCATCGGATAAGAATCTCTGCACTTGTACAATGGTTAACGGTCAGGAAATCGACAACACCGATCCCTGCTTGCATTACCAAGTGGTAGAGAAAAGGGCTTAACAATCCGAAAAAAAGGATCGTTAATGCCCGTTAAGAATCGCCGGTTCTGC
>CALSRA010000054.1 GCA_943788635.1 uncultured Alphaproteobacteria bacterium
GCGGTTGCGCCGAACGGCGATGTCTTTCTGGCGCAGTCCCGGATCGATGAAGTTACGCTGTTGGTCGATACCGACGGCGATGGTCGGGCCGACGTAATCACACCTTTCATCAATGGGCTCGATGGCCCGCACGGCCTGGCGCTGGATGGTGGCTTTTTATATGTGGCCGATTTACGTGGTATCTGGCGCGTTCCGTATCTTGCCGGTCAGCGTTGGGCGACGACTGCCGCGGAGCGGATTACATCGCCGGGCGCGTTTGGCGATTCCGGTGGCCACTGGACGCGAATTATAGCCTTCAGTGCAGACGGAAAGCATGTGTTTGCCGCAATTGGCAGCGCTTCGAATATTCGCGAGGAGGCGTCGCCAAGGGCTACCGTTACCCGTTTTGACCGGAATGGCAAAAATGGCAGAACCTTTGCTACCGGCCTGCGAAACCCAGTCGGGATTGCGGTGCACCCGGTTACAGGCGCGTTATACGTTGTTGTCAACGAGCGCGACGGGATGGGGGACGGCCTTGTACCGGATTACCTGACCAGAATTGATGCCGGTGAGTTCTTTGGGTGGCCCTACGCCTATATCGGGAAAAATCCACAGCCGGGTTTTGCCGATCGTCGCCCGGATCTTGTTGCGAAGAGTATTGTCCCTGATGTGCTGTTTCAGTCGCATTCTGTGCCGCTTGGCCTTGTTTTCGCCAACAGCGAACAGTTTCCGGAAGATTGGCGCGACGATGCATTTGTCGCCCTGCACGGTTCTTGGAATGCGGCGCAACCGACCGGCTAAAAGGTTGTGCGGGTACCGTTCAAGGATGGGCGTCCAACGGGTGGATACGAAAACTTCGTGACCGGGTTCTGGGTTAATACCGTTGCCGGTTGGACCGGGTCCAAATCCGCGCAGGTTATTGGCCGGCCGGCAGGGCTGGCATTGTGGCGGGATGGAAGCCTTTTGATTGCCGATGACGGGGCAAACGTAATCTGGCGGGTCCGGAAATCTGCCCAATGAAACTGAAAACGCCTCATTTTTTAGCCTGTTAACTAATATCTTTAGGGCTTCATTAAGGTCCATTCACTAACTTCCCCTGTATCGAAAGTTGTTGAACCAAGCCGAGGAGAAACTGGTGGCTATAGGTGAAGTTGCAGGATCGACCGCGTCGGCGACGCTCTCGTCGACACAGTTAGGCAGCACGCAGCGCGCAGGTCAGCAAGAATTGCAGGCATCCGCGAAGTCAGGTGCTGGATCAGCAGATTCAAGTGAAAGTTCTGCCGCGTCCAGCTTGAATAGTGCCGGATCTTCAGGTGATCCATCTCGTGGCACGCAATTGGATGTTAGTGTCTAATTCGGAACCAACAATCCCGCTATCTGCGGGTTGCCGATAATAGTTGATTGTATCACTTGTCTGGATCGCTTCGGCGATCCAGACTATTGGCATGTCCAATACAGAAAATACAGCCGTTCCCAAATCCGGTGAAACGGTTCCCGGCGCGGGGCCGCGTGTGCGCACCGTACCGGAAGGCGATAACCGACAGCGACTGGTCTGTCCGGATTGCAACTTTATTCAGTATGAAAATCCGCTTGTGGTCGTCGGTGTCGTCGCGACCTGGGAAGACCGCGTTCTACTGTGCAAACGGGCGATCCACCCCCGAAAGGGCTTTTGGACCATACCGGCCGGCTTTCTGGAATTGCATGAAGCTGCCGCGCATGGCGCCATCCGTGAAACCCGGGAGGAAGCCTGCGCCGAAATCGAGATCGATGCGTTGCTGGCGGTTTATAATGTGCCGCGTATCAGTCAGATTCAGCTTATCTATCGTGCCCGAATGCTGACGGGGGACTTCGCTGCGGGTGAGGAAAGCGAAGATGTGGCGCTTTTTAAATGGGACGATATCCCGTGGGATGAGCTGGCTTTTCCCTCGAGCCACTGGGCGCTGACGCATTTTGACGAAGTGCGGGATCAGGACGTTTTTTCTGCCCGCACGAATGCACTGGACAACGCCTGGGGCGAAATCTCGAAGGATTGATTATTCCGGCGGGGGCGGATCGTCAGCTTGAATCTGGTGCCGCATGATCAATGGCGCCTGACTGGCGGTGAAGGCCAGTGTCAGCAGGATTGCCCCGAAAATCTTGTAGTTCACCCAAACGTCGGTGGATTGCGTGCGCCAGACAATTTCATTGATGACAGCCATGACGGCGAAAAACATGCCGAACCGGAATGTCAGCGTATGCCACCCCTGGTCTGTCAGCTGCCATGCAGCGCTGAACAGGGGTTTCAGCAAAGGCTTCTTGAGCATGAGGCCCCCGAGCAGGATGGCCGCAAACAATGCCTGCACGATCGTCGGTTTCATCTTGATGAAGCGCTCATCGTCGAAAAAGATTGTCAGTCCCCCGAATACGAGCAGGACCGCTGCGGTCACGACCAGGATTATCGGGATGCGGCGTTCGAAATAATAGGACGCGGCCATTGCCACGACAGTCGCGGCCATCATGGCGCCCGTTGCGGGAATCAGGCCGTATGTCAGGTAAGCGGCCAGGAAGATGCCCAGCGGGCCATATTCGATCGCTGGTCGCAGCCAGCTGGGGGATTTGCTTGTCATGTCTTCCATATAACGATCTAACGAAGCTGCTGGTAGGCTAAATTTCAGGTTTGCCGCCTTTCGACGCGCATCCGGTCGATTTCAATGACACGCCGTGGGACGGCTGAGGCGCCTGATGGTGCATCTTCCCGCCAGATTATCGCGGCTAATCCGGCGGTGATCCGGGGTTTCCATTAAACGATTCCGGCACGTCGCTTGCATCTGTATTACGGCAATGTCGATGTGTCGAAAGGGTGGGGCATGAACAGAATAAGCATCGTGGAACAATTACTGCGCGAAATGGCGGAGGAAATGCCGGTTTTGCTGCGGGCCTTGCCGAATGACGGGCTATGGCAGGCGATGGCAGCGGGTTTGCTGGCAAATGAAGATACGGACAAGCTGGCGGCAAGACTTGCCGATTGCGAGTCTGTTTTTCCGGGTGCGCCGGACTGGCGCGAAGTCTATGGCGAGATGCGCAGCATGGTTAATGAATGGCCGGTCGGACCCTATGCCGGCACGACCCCGGGAGATGTCGATCATTCAATCGCCCTGAACGGGGCGCTTTAGAAGATAAATGAATGGTATGACTGCGGCCGCGACGGCGGAAAACAGGTAAAAGGCATTGATATAGCCGACCATTGCCGCCTGCCGACCAACTTCGTCGCCGAGCCGGGACAGGTTGCCCAAGCCTTCGATACTCCATGCGCCAACGACGCCAGGAAACTGGAACACCTCGTTGAACGGCGAGATATGTTCTGACATGACGGCGTAATTCACGCCCGAGTAATGGACGAAAGCCCCGACGCAGATTGAAATGAAGATGGCGCTTCCCAGGTTTCGGATCAGGTGGAAGACCGCTGTCGCTTCGCCCATTTGCCGTGGGTTCAATGTCGCAAATGTGAGAACTGTCAGCGGCACCCACAGGAAACTCATCCCGAACCCCTGGAACGCACTGGCCCACATGGCATTCCAGATTGTGACGTTCAGGTCGAACTGGGCCATGCACAACCCGCTCAGCGCCTGCGTACTGAAACCAATGGTCAGACCGAGGCGGGGATCGATCCGGCTGCCAATTACCGCAACGACAATATTTCCCACGATACTGCCGATGCCCCGGGACGCGAGAACGATGCCGACGATGGAATCCGGCACTTCGCGCAGGTCCTGAAGAAGCGGGGGGATCAAAATCATCGGCACGAATGAAATTGCCCCGAATATCAGCACAAAACAGAGACCCAGCGAAAAATTCCGGTCCAGTAGTAATCGCGGTGGCAGGAACGGGTGGCTTGTTGTCAGTGTGTGTATGACGAAAACGTACAGACCGAAGGCCGCGATACATGATTCAATTATGATTTCCGGGGACTCGAGCCAGTCCAGCCGATCGCCCCGGTCCATGACAAGCTGGAATGCCGCGATCGCAATGGAAAGGGCCAGGAAACCGGTCCAATCCAGCCTCGTTCCCAGATTCCGGTGAGCGTCATGTATGAAGACCCAAACCAGGAAAACTGACAGAACACACACGGGAGTCGTCATGAAAAACACCCAGCGCCAAGTATATTCTTCCGCGACGAATCCCCCGAGCGTTGGCCCGAGCACCGGACCGCAAACCACCCCCAGCCCCCAAATCGCTGTGGCGAAACCGTGACGACTGCGCGGAAAGGTGCTGAGAATAATCGCCTGCGACACAGGGACGATCGGGGCGCCCAGAACCCCCTGTGCGACCCGAAAGGCGATAAGGGATTCCAGTGTCGTCGCCGTCCCGGACAAGACCGATGCCGCTGAAAACCCTGCAACGCAGAACAACATGACCGCGCGCCGTCCAAACCGGTTGGACAGCCAGCCGGACATCGGTGTCATGACCGCCGTGGCCATCAGGTTGAAAGTAACTGTCCAGGCGATCTGGTCCTGCGTGGCCGACAGCGAACCCTGCATTTGGGGCAGGACGACGTAGGAATTTGTCGTCGTCATGGCGAACAGCAGTGTCGCCAACGTAACCGTGCCCAAAATCAGGTAGCGCTGTATATCGGTCATGTCCGCGCCGGAGTCGGCGGCAGTCGCCGTCATATGGTGTCACGGCGAAGGGGGTAAACGGTCCCGAAACCGATCCGCTGATGGGCCCGCGTCATTTGATGCAATGATTTATCTGTCAGTTCTGGAAAAATGTACGTAATCCGCCGAGATTATCACAATCTTGCCACGCGCGCTGCCGACCGGAAAGGGGGTTGCCAGTACGGACTCGAACCCCAGGTAAAATGCGTATGGGCATTGTGTTGGAAAAGTGGAACCGCAATTCCGCCGGGAATCGGTTATGCATAAGCCAAATCGCATTAAACGTGGGTTATTCGGCTTGCGCCCTGATTTCCAGCAACGGTAAACTCTACTCAGGATAATGAATGTAATTCTCTCCTCCGGCTCTTCTTGCGGAGCATTTGAGCGTATGCGTCGATGCTCGCCATTGCTATGTGCAGCCGGGGGCGACATGGCGAGGTTACTTCTTTTGAAGGGAAAACGAGCATGAACGAGATCAAGAGTCCGTATAAGTGGGTCGGCAAGAACAATATCCGTCCGGATGGTGTGCCGAAAGTCACCGGTACCGCCAAGTACAGCAACGACTACACGCTGCCGGGGACTCTGTTCGGCAAGATCCTGCGCAGCCCGCATGCGCATGCGCGGATCAAATCGATTGATACCTCTGCGGCGGAAGCGCTGCCCGGCGTCAAGGCGGTCCTGACCGCAGAAGATTTCCCGGATCAGAATTTCGATTACATCGGCCCCGATCGTGTCGCAGTCAATTTCTGGCATGTCACCCGAAACATCCTGGCCCGCGAAAAGGTCCTGTATGAAGGTCATGCCGTTGCTGCCGTTGCGGCAATCGATGCCTCTACAGCCGCCGCGGCCTGCAAGCTGATCAAGATCGATTACGAAGTGCTGCCGCACGCCATCGATGTCGATTTCGCGATGCGGGATGATGCACCGCTGCTGTTTGAAGACATGATCCCGCGCGGTATCGAGCCGACACCGACCAAACCGTCGAACATCTCCAAAAGGCTCGAATTCAAGCTGGGCGATGTTGAAGCCGGTTTTGCCGAAGCAGACATAATCGTTGAAAAGTCGTTCAAGACTGCAGCGGTTCATCAGGGCTACATCGAAACGCATTCCTGCCTGGCGCGTTACGATGCCGATGGCCAGGGTGAAATCTGGAGCTCCAGCCAGGGCCACTTCGTTGTTCGTGGGCTGACGGCCAAGATCATTGGCATGAAACTGGCGGATCTGAAATGTAACCCGGCGGAACTTGGCGGCGGCTTCGGCGGCAAGACCGTTGTCTATGTCGAACCTGTTGCGATGGGCCTGTCGAAAAAGGCCGGTCATCCGGTCCGGATCGCCATGTCGCGCGACGAGGTCTTCAAGGCCACGGGGCCGACCTCCGGCAGCTCCATCGATATCAAGATGGGGATCAAGAAGGACGGCACGATCACGGCCGGTCAGGGTGAGTTCCGGTTCCAGGCTGGTGCCTTCCCGGGTTCCCCGGTCATGAATGGTTGCCTGTGCGCCTTTGCGACCTATGACATCGCCAATCAGCACGCGGTCGGTTACGACGTGGTCTGCAACCGCCCGAAAGCGGCGGCATATCGCGCACCGGGCTCGCCAATGGCAGCGTTCGCCGTTGAAAGCGTCATCGACATTCTGGCCAAGAAGGTCGGCATGGATCCGCTGGAACTGCGGTTGAAGAACGCTGCCCATATAGGGACGCAAAACATTGCCGGGCCGAAGCTTGCGCATGAAGGCTATGCCGAAACCGTGCAGGCGTGTCTGGATCACCCGGCCTACAAGGTGAAGCTTGGGCCGAATCAGGGCCGCGGCGCTGCTTCCGGTTACTGGTTCAATGGTGCCGGTGAATCGGGTGCGACGGTTTTCGTCAACACCGATGGTACTGCAACAATCGCGACCGGTAGCCCGGACATTGGCGGTTCGCGCCAGTCGATGGCTGCCATGGCGGCGGAAACGCTGGGCATCGATTACGATCAGGTCCGTGCCACGGTCAATGACACGACCTCCGTTCCCTATACCCATGTGACGGGTGGTTCACGCGTTACCTTCGCAACCGGCCTGGCCGTTATCCAGGCGTGTGACAAGGTGATCGACGAACTGCGTGCCCGCGCGGCGATGATCTGGGATGTCGACGTCGAAGGCGTCATCTGGGAAAACGGGATGGCCAAGCCGGCCAGCCACAATGTCGGTGAGTTCGAGCCGCTTTCCTATGGTGAGATCGCGGCGAAGGCCCCGGCCACGGGTGGCCCGATTGGCGCCAGTGGCGCGGTCAATGCCGGCGGACAGGCACCGGGTTTCGCAACCCAGTTCTGCGATGTCGAAGTTGATCCGGAAACCGGCAAGGTCAAGATCCTGCGCTTTGTTGCAGCACAGGATGTCGGCACGGCCATTTCCCCGGCTTATGTCGAAGGGCAGATCCAGGGTGGTGTCGTTCAGGGCATCGGCTGGGCGCTCAACGAAGAGTACATCTATGATGATCAGGGCCGTCTTTCGAATGCCGGTTTCCTGGATTATCGCATCCCGGTGGCATCCGATCTGCCGATGGCTATCGAGCCGGTTCTCATCGAGGTGCCAAACCCGAACCATCCGTTTGGTGTCAAGGGTGTGGGTGAGGTTTGCATTTGCCCGCCGATGGCAGCGATTGCCAACGCCATCGCCGATGCCGTCGGCCGGCGTATGACGGAACTGCCGATGTCGCCACCCAAGGTTCTGGATGCAATCGACAACCGCGGCGAAGCGGAGCTCTGAGCCATGACGACACCCGTCCGCGTCCACGTCGTGTTCTCGGAAGGGTTCAGTAACCAGTATACGCATGGCGAAAATGAGTTTGACCTCGAGGTCAAGAATTTCCGGGGCATCATCAAGCAACTTGATGATCGCTTCCCGGGCCTCGGGGCGCATCTGGAGGATGAAACCTCTGTCGCCATTGACGGCCAGATTCACGAGAATACGGCCTATTTCCAGTCGATCCGGGATGGAAGTGAAATCTACTTTATTCCCAAATTGGAAGGTGGCTGAAGCAGGATATCAAGTCGCAAACAGCGGCCGCCCGCATACCGGAAACGGTGTGCCGGCGGCCGTTTCGCGTTTTAAGGCGGCGTGGCGCCGTGGATGTATCGGGTTGACCCTTTCGATGGCGTAGGCAATCGTGGTCAAAGCGATGCAATGTTATGGCCGGAAAAGGTCTTATCCTGGGGGAGGAAATTGAAATGCAGAAAATTGGCGACTTCACGTTGGACCGTGTGATTGAGAGTGAGGAGCCACTCTTCGATGCGCAGGCCTTCCTGCCGGATTCGACGCCAGAGGTGATCGAGGCAAACCGGGACTGGCTGTTCCCGACCTTTATCGATCCGGCGACCGCGAATCTGATCATCACCGTGCAGTCCTACATTATCAAAACACCGCGCTACACGATCCTGGTGGATGCCTGTGTCGGGAATGACAAGGAACGCCCGGCGCGGCCGATGTGGCACAAGATGAACAACCCTTATCTGGCAGACCTCGCCGCTGCCGGGGTGAAGCCCGAAGAGGTCGATTTCGTGATGTGCACACATCTGCATGTCGATCATGTCGGCTGGAATACGCGGCTGGTGGATGGCCGCTGGGTACCGACATTCCCGAATGCAAAATATATCTTCGGCAAGACCGAGTTGGAATTCTGGCTGCAGCGCGAAAAAACCGGTGAGGAAGGCCCCGTTCCCAATGTCTATGCGGACAGTATCGGGCCGGTCATGGATGCCAATCAGGCGGTACTGGTCGAGATGGATCACCAGTTCGACAATGGTATCTGGTTCGAACCGGCGCCCGGCCATACGCCCGGCAATTTCGTTATTCATCTGGAATCCGGTGATGACAAGGCACTGCTGACCGGCGACGTGATGCACCACCCGCTTCAGCTGGCCAGACCGGACTGGTCAAGCCGGGCATGTGAGGACCGTATCGAGTCGGCGAAGACCCGGCGCGCGCTGATCGAACGCTATGCCGATACGGATATGATGATCGCGCCGGCACATTTTGCCTCGCCATCAACGGGGCATATCTGCAGCCACGGTGACGGGTTCAAATTCAACCTGACCGGGGACTGATGACCAGCCGAAAATAAAAAGCCTCCCGTCGTTTCCGGCGGGAGGCTTTCATTTTGCCAAATGCAGCTAGGACAGATTTTCGTTAAAGAACGCCACGCTCCGTGACCACGCCAGTTCGGCGGCGTCCTTGTCGTAGCGGGGCGTTGTGTCGTTGTGGAAGCCATGATTGACGTCCGGATAGACATGCGCTGTATAGGCCTTGCCATTCGCCTTTAACGCCTCTTCATAGGCCGGCCAACCGCCATTGATGCGCTTGTCGAGCCCGGCATAGTGCAGCAGCAGCGGTGCCTGTATTTTTGGTACATCCTCGGCGGCTGCCTGTGACCCGTAAAAGGGAACCGAGGCGGCCAGTTCCGGCAACCGCACTGCCATGGCGTTGCTGACGCCACCGCCATAACAGAAGCCGACAACGCCGACCTTGCCGTTCGATGCCGGGTCGGATTTCAGGTGGTGGTATGCGGCGATGAAGTCTTCCAGCAATTTGCCCCTGTCCAGCTTGCGCTGCATCGTGCGGCCCTCGTCATCCGTGCCGGGGTAGCCACCCAGGGGTGTCAGCCCGTCCGGTGCCAGCGCATTGAAGCCGGCCAGCGCGACACGTCGCGCGACATCCTCGATATAGGGATTAAGGCCCCGGTTTTCATGCACGACGACGACACTACCGCGTGTACCGCCCGCCGCCGGTTTGACGTGATAGCCGCGGATCGTGCCATGGCCGTTCGGTGAATCATATTCGATGAATTCGCCGGATATCCGAGGGTCGGTTTCCTCGACCTGCTTGGCGAGGGCATATCGTGGTGACAGCATGTTCAGCAGGGCTGCGGCGGTGACGCCGCCAACGGCAAATTTCGATGCCTTGTCCATGAATGCCCGCCGGTCGATTTTGTTGTGGGCATAGCTGTCATACAGATCCAGAAGTTCCTGGTCGAAGTCACTGGCTTGTTTTCGGTGCATGATGCTTCCTTCGTGTAATGTGACGAACGATACGGTTTCCGTACCGGACTCCCTGTCCGGATGTCTTCAGGCCGGAATGCCATCTTCATATATGGTTCTTACGCAGTTCCGCGCCAGATGCGGGTATGATGTTATCCGCGCGACGTCGCCGATCAACTGTTCAGAAGTCACAGTTTCGTGTGCCCGCTACACTGGCATAACGCTTTGTATTCGCGTGTAAAATATCATGGGCCTCGTCTTGTGCTTGCGTGCTAGAGCGGCGGGGCGCATCATGTGAAAATTCGAATTTCTTGAGTGAACGTTTCAACATGACCGTAACAGATATCGCCGGACGCTCCGATACCCTTGTGATCGGAATGGTCGCGTTTGCCCACCTGCTTTCGCATTTCTATCAGATGGCGCTGGCCTCGCTGGTGCCGCTGCTGCGGGATGAATTTACCGTCAGCTATACCGCGCTCGGTTTCGTCGTGTCGCTGATGTATGGCGTGTCCGGCGTTTGCCAGGCATTCGTCGGCATCCTGGTCGACCGGCATGGTGCGGACCGGCTTATGCTATTCGGTGTCGTGACAATGGCGTCGGCAGTCTTCCTGATGGGTTTCGCGACGGAATACTGGATGTTGCTGCCGTTGGCGGTCATGGCGGCATTTGGCAATTGTGTTTTCCATCCGGCGGATCTGTCTATCCTTTCGGAAAAGGTCAGCCCGGCGCGGATCGGGCGTGCTTTTGGATTGCATGGGCTAGGTGGGACCATCGGCTATTTTATGTCGCCGGTGATTATTCTCAACCTGGCGCTTTTTGCTGGATGGCGCGTCGCGCTGATGACTGCGGGGGCATTTGGGATCATCGCGGCGGTCGTGATTTTTTCGAAGCGGTCCGTGCTGCAGATGCCGCGCGGCAGTGATGATAACGCGCCGCAGGAAACGCCGAGCGTGGATTTTTACCGGCAGCTTGTAACCAGCCTGCCGCTGATGGCTGCCTTTTTCTATTTTGCCATGATCGCAGCGGCCGGAACCGGGGGAATACAGCAGTTTTCCGTCGCGGCGCTAATCGAACTTTACGATTCGCCTGTCGCCATCGCGGGAATGGCACTCACAGCGTATCTCGGCGCCAGCGCATGCGGCATTGTCGTCGGGGGGGAATGCGCGGATCGCTTCCCGCACCATGCGCTGATTGCGACCACGGGCCTGGCGATGGGTGCGCTCTTCATGGGCTCGATTGCAATCTTCGATATGCCGATGCCGGTTATCATCGGGATGATGGCTGGTGCCGGGTTTTTCATCGGCACGACCGGGCCGTCCCGCGATATTCTGATCCGGGGGGCTACGCCGCCAGGCGCCACTGGCAAGGTGTTCGGGTTTGTCTATTCGGGTCTGGATCTGGGCAGTGCCACCGGGCCGATCCTGTTCGGCTGGCTGATGGATGGTGGCCAGTTCCGTTTCGTATTCGTTGCTGTTGCCGTGATGTACCTGTTTGCAATCCTCAGCGTGATGCAGTTGAAACGCGGTGCGAGAACGGCAACGGCGGCCGCCGATTAGGGCGACCACCGTGCCTGGGTCTGCTTTGCGTTGTGCGGTCAGCTTCCGATCACGCCGCCATCGTTTTTGGTGATCGTAACGACGGATGAGCGCGGTACTGTGTCACCGCCACCCGGGAAGTGCGAGGGCTTCTTCTTTTCGCCCGGATGCTGGACACCCACGAACATGGTTCTACTGTCCGGCGTAAAAGAAATCCCGGTGATTTCGCAGGCAATGGGGCCCGTCAGGAATCTGCGAATTTCGCCGGTTTCCGGATTACCGCAGAGCATCTGATTGTTGCCCATCCCGGCGAAGTCGCCCTCGTTCCCGTAATTGCCATCAGACTGAATCCACAGCCGTCCGTCGCTGTCGAAGGCAAGGCCGTCGGGGCTGTTGAACATGTTCGCGGCGTTTACGTTGGCGCTACCGGCATAGAGCGAGTCAGTATGGACATTCGGATTGCCAGCCATCACGTAGAGATCCCATGAGAATGTTTCGGCGGTATGGTCCTGGCCATCGGGCCGCCAGCGAACAATCTGACCGTAGTTGTTTTTCTCACGCGGGTTCGGGCCGCCAATTGTCTGGGCAATACCACCGCCATTTTTCTTCACGCCGCGGTTCTTGTTATTGGTCAGCGCGCAATAGGCTTCCACCCGATTGGGATGGGCGGCGACCCATTCGGGGCGATCCATCGTCGTGGCGCCAACCTGCGTTGCTGCCTGTCGTGCATGGATCAGGATTTCCGCCTGGCTGTTGAAACCGTTTTCCGGGGTCAGCCCGTTCTTGCCGAATGTGAGTTCCAGCCATTCGCCTCGGCCTGACAGGTCGTCGCCGGTATAGTCGAATCTTGCGACATACAGCGTACCGTGTTCCAGAAGGTTGGTATTGGCCGGGTCATTGCCCCGCGTATAACGGTCCCGGGACACTAACCGATACAGATGCTCGCCGCGTTCGTCATCGCCCAGATACACAACAACATGGCCATTTTCGGCGACGGCGACTTCCGCATTTTCATGCTTGAAGCGACCCAGTGCTGTCCGTTTCATCGGTGTGCTGTTCGGGTCCATGGGGTTGATTTCAACGATGTACCCGAAACGGTTCGGTTCATTTGGACTTTTTGCCACGTCGAAACGATCATCATGCCTGTACCATTGGGTGCCACGATCCGTGGTCTTGACCCCGTAGCGTTTCTGCGCCGCTGTTGGTGTGTAATCGGAGTCCGTGGCGAAATAGCCGTTAAAGTTTTCCTCGCAGGTCAGATAGGTGCCCCAGGGAGTCTTGCCGTTCCCGCAATTGTTCCAGGTGCCGAGCGCCACGGTGCCGGTCGGGTCGGCTGGCGTTTTCAGCAAATCATGCCCGGCGGCCGGACCGGTTATTTCCATCGGTGTGTCGGCGGTGATCCGCCGGTTCCGCGGGGCATCCAGAACCACCTGCCATTTGCCATCGCGCTGCTCGACTTCGAAGACAGAGATGCCATGCGCGGCCTTGGACTTGCGGACGTCTTCGGCTGTTTTCGCTTCTATATCGTTTGGATACAGCCATTCCAGGTTCGCGTATTCATTGTTCACCGCCATGACCGCACGACCATTTGGCAGGGGGAAGAAACTCATGCCGTCATTATTGTCGCCGAAGGCGAGTTCCTGCGATTCACCGCTGCCGCGCGTCGCATGGTCAAACGGTGTTCCCTTGCTGAACAGCGGGTCGCCCCAGCTCAACAGGACATCCCAGTTATACCCTTCGGGGACAGTGGACATCCCAGTTATACCCTTCGGGGACAGTGATGGTGTCGGCACCGCTCGCCGGAATGGCGTGGAAACCGACCAGGCTGCCAGTGGCTAGCGCTGCGGGCGTCAGGGCGGTGGTGCCCATGACAAAGGCGGCCGTACCAAATGCTGCAGATGCGCCCAGGAATCCCCGCCGGGTTATTATTCGGTCGGCAAGCTGACTAAATTCGGGTTCGCTCGCAGACTCGTGGATTGTCGTTGTCACGACGTTGCTGGTTTTCACAATAAGACTCCCATAGCCACATTACTGGATGGGAAAACCTAACGTCTCCAAATGTCGTTTAAGTGCCGTCCAAATTACGGTTTTATGACAATTCGGGTCTGGAGCGGCGGCATCAGATTACGCGTTGCACCGGCACCCCGCGCAGGTCCATTTCATAGTCCAGCCCCTGCACCGGGGGGCGTGCGTAATACCAGGTGACACCCGCAGGTGCGGCGCCCCGGCGGATGATTTCCTCGACAAGGAAGCCGTGGATGTTCTCCACCGTATAAACCTGGGTCGCGCCGACATCCGCCCAGCCAACCCCGAGGGCGGCCATGCGGGCTTCCATCGCGCCCAGCACGTATTGTGCCTTTTCGCGCATCGCGTCGGGTGACGTATCGCCGAGTCGGATGATCCGTTCGCTATAATCGCCGGGTCCTTCGGGCGCTTCGCCGGAACCGGCGATAACGAAACTTGGTGTATCCGTTTCCGGTGCCGGTACGGTATAGCTGAATGCCTCGAAACTGGGCTCCGGTGGTGCGCCAATTTCCGGACAGACATTGGAACGCGCAACCGGGGTTTTCATCGTCCTTGAAAATACCCCAGCGCTCCAGCGTGCCGACATAGACCCGGTGGAAATCGATGAAGCCCTGTTCGGTAAACGGTGCCGGTGATCGAAGCTCACAGGCACAGAAGGCAGTAAAGGGCCGCCCTAAAGCGGTCAGGTATTCCTCTATGGCGCGGAAGCCTTCGACCATCGGCTTGGGGTGGGCAAAGCGGACGCGCTCGATGGCGAATCCGGGTTGCGCTGCGACGCCAGCGGAATACTGGAAGGGGCCGCGCACATATCGATAGCCGCCCGGTTCGAAGATCGCTGTTTCCGCCATGCCAAGCCTCCTGTGATTTGCAGGTCAGGTTAGCCCGGGTAGCCTTCGTTGCGCAATCGTCTGGCCTATCCTCCATTCTGATCACGCGTTAGGCTGGGGTATGCCGGAAACGAAAGAATCGGGTCTGCCGCGCCACCGCCTGATCGGCCTGCTACTCGGGCCGGCCGTCGTTGCCATCATGCTGGCAAGCCCGGCGCCGGAGGGGCTGTCGCCCCGGGGTTGGGCAACGGCTTCGGTTGGCATCCTCATGGCGGTCTGGTGGATGACCGAAGCCGTGCCACTGGCGGTGACAGCGCTGTTGCCGTTGGTGCTGTTTCCGCTGCTGGGTATCCGCGCGATCGAGGACAGTACGGCGTCCTATGCCCATCCGCTGGTATTCCTGTTTCTTGGCGGGTTCCTGCTGGCGCGCGCTATGCATGTCTGGAAGCTGGACCGGCGGTTGGCCCTGACGGTACTGCATTTTGCCGGGTCAAATCCGCGCGGCGTGATTGCAGGGGTGATGGGTGTCACCGCGTTCCTTAGCATGTGGGTCAGCAATACTGCGACTGCGATGGTGATGCTGCCAATCGGGCTGTCGGTTATTCCCGCGTTCAAGAAACGGGCAGGGGCCGGTCAGGATGGCTTTCCGCCGGCCCTGCTGCTGGGGATTGCCTATGCGGCGACCATTGGCGGGATGGGGACAATCATCGGCACGCCACCCAATGCATTGTTCGTTGCCTATATGGCGGGTGCGCATGGCATTGAAATCGATTTTCTGCGCTGGATGCTGATTGGTGTTCCGGCTGTACTGATCATGCTGCCACTTGCCTGGTTCGTGCTGACCCATGTGGCGTTCCACGTTTCAGGGAACTCGGGTGATGCGGCGCCTGAACCGTTTGAAAAACTGGCGCCTGTCTCCCGCGCAGAATACATGACTGGCATTCTTATGCTGGTGGTCGCCGGCTGCTGGATTTTTCGGCCGTTTCTAGCCGACGCATTACCGGGGGTGCCGCTGTCCGATGCGGGAATCGCGATGACCGGTGCGGTATTGTGTTTTTTGTTACCGGTGGACCTGAAGCGGGGCCGGTTTTTGCTGTCATGGGACGAGGCGGCATCTATTCGCTGGGATGTGCTGATCCTGTTCGGCGGCGGGCTCGCGCTCGCGGCGGCTATCGGCGAGTCCGACCTCGCGCACTGGATGGGGGCGCGGCTTGGCGGGCTTGGTGCGCTGCCCCTGTTCGTATTATTGCTCGTGGTCGGGGTGCTGATTGTCGGTGTCGGCGAATTGGCCAGCAATACCGCGATGGCGGCGGTCTTCCTGCCGGTGGCGGGGGCAACGGCGCTGGGCATGGGCGAACCCGCCGTGCTGCTGGCCCTGCCGGTTGCGCTATTTGCAACGCTGGGTTTCATGCTGCCGGTCGCGACGCCACCCAATGCCGTCATCTTCGGCAGTGGCGCGGTCGAGATCGGACAGATGTTGCGCGCGGGCGTTATCCTCGACATATCCGGTATTTTAATTGTCGCCGGAATTGTCATGACCCTGGGTGAAAGGCTGTTGCCGCCTGCACTGCCATAGGCGCAAGTCACGACGCTGTTGAACAACACTGCATGGTGATTTCAAATTTAGGAACGCATGAACACAGTGCATGAGTTTTAGCCGGTGGGGGCGTTGCTTTATACAGACGTGGAAGGCTTTTGAGTCAATCTGAACAATATCTCGCTGGAGGGAGAAGATTTATGAAATGTCATATGGATGGGCGCGTTGCGTTGATAACGGGCAGCAGCCGGGGGCTGGGCCGCGCGATGGCGCTGCGCTTCGCCGAAGCCGGCGCCCATGTCGCGATCTGCGGTCGCCGCGAAGACGTGCTGGCTGAAACCAGGGCAGAGGTGGACGCTGCCGGCAGCGGCAAGGTCGCGGCGATCACTGCCGATATTTACAGTGCCGACAGCATCAATGACCTGATCGGTTCCGTGGAATCCCAACTCGGGCCCGTCGATGTGCTTGTCAATAATGCCGGCGCGTCCTTCCGCGCGAATTTCCTCGATATTACCGATGAACAATGGCAATCCGATTTCGATCTGAAAGTGTTCGGTGCCATCCGTACCTGCCGTCGCGTGCTTCCGGGAATGATGGAACGGAAATGGGGACGGATTATCAACGTCCTGAATCTTGGTGCCAAGGCACCAAAGGCGGGCGGTGCGCCGACAGCGGTATCCCGCGCCACCGGCATGGCGTTGACCAAGGTGCTGTCGCAAGAGGGCGCACCCCATAATGTGCTGGTGAATGGCCTGCTGGTGGGTACGATTGAAAGTGACCAGCAGCTCAAACGCTACCTGGCGACAGATCAGAAGGAAAGCTATCAGGAATACCAGGACGCCCGCGCGAAGGAACTGGGCATTCCCCTTGGCCGTTTGGGCCGGGCGGAGGAATTCGCCAATATCGCGACCTTCCTGTGTTCGGATGAAGGGTCCTTTATTACGGGCTGTGCCATCAATGTCGACGGCGGCATGTCGCCTGTCGTGTAACTTGCGGAGAATGGGATGACCGATACAGCCACAAAGCGGATCCGGACAAAGGTTCTGGACGTCACCTATGAAGAAACCGGCCCCGCGCAGGGGGATCCGGTCATCCTGTTACACGGCTTTCCCTATGACCCGCGCTGCTATGATGACGTGGCCGCGCGGGTCGCCGCCGCGGGGTATCGTGTCATCGTTCCCTATTTGCGGGGCTATGGCCCAACGCGGTTTCTGTCGCCGGATACGCTGCGTTCGGGACAGCAGGGGGCCCTTGGCCAGGACCTGCTGGAACTGCTCGATGCGCTCGATCTTCCGCAGGCGGTCGTCGCCGGGTACGACTGGGGCGGCCGCGCGGCCTGTATCGTTTCCGCCCTGTGGCCGGAGCGGGTAAAAGGGCTGGTGACCTGCTGCGGTTACAACATTCAGAACATCGCCGCTGCGGTGAATCCTGTCGCACCGGAACAGGAACATCGCTACTGGTATCAGTATTATTTTCATACCGAACGCGGGCGGGCGGGACTGAGCGCCAATCGTGCGGACTATTGTCGGCTGTTATGGCAATTATGGTCGCCGGACTGGGACTTCGACGATACTGTCTATGCGGCAAGCGCCGCATCTTTCGACAATATCGATTTTGTCGATGTCGTTATCCAGTCCTATCGGCATCGATATGGCTACGCGGCGGGCGATCCCGCCTATGACGATATCGAGCGACGCCTCGCCAGCCAGCCGCAGATAACGGTGCCGGTCATATCGATACATGGAGAATCCGACGGCGTTCATCCCGTCACCGAATCTCTTCCCCATGCCGGGCGGTTTTCTGGAGCATATGAACGCCGAACACTGCCGGGCATTGGGCATAACGTACCGCAGGAGGCGCCGGAGGCATTTGCCGATGCGGTCCTGTCGCTTGCCGGCGCCGGCACGTCAGGGTAGCCGTCGCAAAAGTTTGTTCCCAATTGTCAGGGTGAAAATATTTACTGTTTTAAGAAGGTTTTAACCTCTTGCTTTAAGGCCGCTTAAACCACTTTTTCAATATGGTTTATCCCGTGGGGTGACGGATTTTGGCGAAACGGAACATCCGTTTTGCGTGTCATGATCAACGGGGGGAAGCCTACCAAAATGGATCGGTCGCAAATTCGAAACCTGATTGAATCAGGCCGAGCTGCTGCGCTCGATTGTTATTCCATTGGAAAAACTATTCCTGATGATGATCCGGTCGGCACGCTCTTCAAGACGGATGTTCTGAACAAGTCGGTCATCCTCAAACGGTATGAGAAGGCGGCGGTAAAACAAGCAACGTCTCGAATATTTGCGGCCTCGATGATGAAGGGATTTGCGGATTCTCAGCAACCTGTCGTGGTCAGTACCGTCGTATATTTTCCCTATGACATTGATAATATTTACGATGGTGGTGAGTCGCTGGTGTATACCGGGCGTGACTTTCTAAAGACGCTGGCGCGCAAACTCACCAACGGCAGTCCGTCACCAGATATTATTGCCAAGCTCAGTGAAGACGGGAAAACACTGAACCTTCTCGATTCGATGCATAGCCTTGACCCGTTCCTGTTTCGATGCAAGGTGGAGCAACGCGATGCCATGTCTCGCGTACATGAATCATATTTCGCCGTTTCCGAAGAAGAATGGAACGAGATACAGTTTCCGATCCATGAAAAGATCATGAATCTTGTCTCCAAGGCATTGCTTGATGGTGGAAGCGATGGCGCTTCAGGCGACGTCGAAACGGACCATGCCTCCCGACAGGATTACGTTGAACGGTTTCTCCAGAAGATCTGGGAGGCCCGTGACGTCGAAGGCATAGAGACATTCGTTCGGTCCATGCAGATAGACCTCAAGAAGGCCCCGGAAGTATTTTTCGCCTGGAAGGCGATTTGTTATTATCAGGTTCGCTTTGCATCGTTGATCGCGTCATTGAAGACAATGTTCCAATGGGTCGGCAGTGACGACTTGTGCTTCCCGACGGACCCGAACAAGGTGCCGCCGGGGCAAATGAATGCGCTGAAGGAGGAACGCTCCGGTCTGCGTGAAAAAATGCGGGATGGTTATGTGGCGGGTCACAAGGTGCTGGGGGCCTATGAAGACAGCTATACGCAATTCATTGATGAAGGCCGTCCGGAGGCATTTATCGAATTTCTGGCAAAGGCGGAAAATTCCTACCTTCTGCTCGCAAACCATGTTTCGGTTGCGACCCATGCCGTCAACCTTTGGCGCTCGTATATGGAAGAGTTCGGACCGCATCTTCGTTATGAGCAGTTCGAGGAGCTTTTTGATGGGCTCCTGTCGATTTATGCTGTCGAGAGAGTGTGAGGGACCTGTACGCCAGAGGATTGGCGCGAATCACAGTATTTGGTATCACAGGCTGGCCGTCGTCAGGCGGCGGCGACCTCGCTGCTTTCATTGCTGATCGGCAGGCGGACGGTGAAGCTTGTACCGCTGCCGACAGTCGACCTGACGGACAAGTCTCCCCCATGCTTTTTTGTAATGATGGCATGGATGATCGAGAGGCCCTGTCCGGTTCCCTTACCCGGTTCCTTGGTCGTGAAGAAGGGTTCGAAGATTTTCTTCAGGTTTTCCTCGGGAATGCCGCAGCCGGTATCGGCAACCTCGATCTCGGCCGATTGACCGTCGCGTCGCGTCGTGATGGTGATGATGCCCTTTTCGCCTTCTCCTGAAGCCTCGATAGCATGGGCGGCATTCACGATCAGGTTGAGTATTACCTGGTTCAATTCTCCGGGCAGGCACCAGACGTCCGGCAATGTCTCGTCGAGTTTCGTTTCGAGGTCCGCAATATATTTCCACTGGTTTCGTGCCACGGTGGCCGTATTCAGAATGGCGTGATTGATATCTATGGGTGTTTTGTCTTTTGTTCCGGGATGGGAGAATTCCTTGATCGCCAAAACGATTTCTGAAATATGGCCGGCGCCGCGCTGTGATTGGGATATCGATTCCGGTATTTCCGCGATGAGGAACTCGGGATCCGCGCAGTCGATAGCTTCCATAAGTGCGGTTATGACCGGGGGCAGAGGGTCTGTCGCGCCCGTTAATTGTCTGCACTCTTCGAGGATAGGCAGAATTTCAGCAAATGATTCCTGCAGGAAGTCCAGGTTGTTGCCAATGAACTGAATGGGTGTGTTGATTTCATGCGCGACCCCGCCGGCAAGTGTGCCCAGGGATTCCAGTTTTTGGGCGTGAACAAGTTCGAGTTCGCGCTGCGCCTTTTCTTCCTGCGCAATCCGCATTTGTTCGACGGCATCCTGTTTTTCCTGTTCAGCGATTTCCTTCGCTTCCCGGGTCGCGCGCTCTCGATCCTGAAGTTCCTGATTGACGCGACGAATTTCGAGCGCGTTCTTTCTGAAAATGCGTAGGGCGCCGATCATTTGATTGATTTCGCCGGTACGGTTTTTGGGCAGGCCCGTAAGACTGGTATCGCCGGCAGCGAGTACGGTCATATCTTCGGAGATACCTTTGAGATCAAGCACCAGGGCACGTGATATCGCCCAGCCGAACAGCGCAATGAAGGTCGTCGCCACAACGAGAATAATCGTGAATATCAGGGTGGAATAAGCAATGGTTTCATATGCCTCTGATACAGTGTCGCCAATTTGCAGTCGGCTTTTGTCAACAATGCTGGCGACGATGGCATTCAATTCCAGGTAATTTTCGTTAGCTTTGGTCATGTGTTGGCGCGCGGTGACCAAGTCAGTCGCTGCCAATTCGACAGCGTGTACTGCATTGTCGACATAAGAATTCATGCTGCGCTTCAGGGAATCTCGATATGAATTTTCTGATCCATGTGATGAATTTTCCGAACCAGCCAAATCCAGTGTACTGACGGTGGCGGCCATATACTGCATGCGGGACACTATCGGGTTCAGTCGCTTTCTCGACTGTTCTATCAGCGCTTCCTGATTGGGCCCGCTATTGGTTGTTACGAGGAGCTCGATCAACCCGTCGTTCAAACGAGAATGCAGTTGCGAAAGTTCCAGCGAATAATTTGTTAGCGTCGACGCGCGTGGGAAATGCACATTGTCGATGTCGTTCAGAAAGGCTTTCTGTCCACCGAGGACACTGATGAAAATAAATGCGAGCAGGGCAAGAATTCCCGTTGTTCCGCCTGCTGCGACATAAGCCTTGGTACTGATTCTAAGTTTGGGGAATCCAAAAGTCCGCAACCAGATACCGTGGCGACTCGGAATGCGCGACCAGGTGCCCTTGATCATCGGTTTCTAATTGCCTGTTACGGAAAAATATGAGGATTCAGAAGCAGGACCTGTTGCCGGGCCGGCGTTTCCATAGCGGAAAAAGGGAAACATGCTTGTGGCTAACAAGTTGAAAAGGTGACTCCGTTGGGACAATGCCAATCTTTCGATGTTTGAAAAACGTGTGGAACAATGACTTTATTCGCTTAACTTAAAGTTGAGTAATTCGGTTAAGAATAACTGAAGTTTGTATCGCGCTTATACCGAAAACCGGGAATGGTAATTTCTCCCGCGCGTTACTAGGATGGCCCTTGATCAGGCTGGGTAGAGGACGAGAAAATTGACATTTGGCTATCTAATCGGGGAAATCGACGTCAAGGATCCTGAAGCGTATAAGCAGTACGTTGCAGGGACACCCGCGGTTGTCGCGAAGTTTGGCGGGGAATTCATTGTCCGCGGCGGTAAATACGTTGCGAAGGAAGGCCGGGCGCCGCTTGGCCGTGTCGTTGTGATACGGTTCCCCAACTATGAAAAGGCGAAAGCGTTTTACGATTCCGAGGAATATGCCGACCTGTTGGCTTTGCGCCTTTCGTTGACCGATAGCCGCCTTTTCCTGATCGAGGGTGTCGACTGAGTTGCCCGGCGCAATGACCTCAGTTGAGGTAGGGCTAAACAGAATTTCATATATGATATCCGCGCGGACCGGATGTTGGCCGTTCCGGACGGCTTTCATTATTTAGCCCCTACAATTGGTATGGTATTGTGTTGTATAGCAAGGGGCGTCCGGTTCCTGGCAATTGTGCTCGTGGTTTTTTTTACCCGGCAGTCGTTTGAAATACTGGAATGCGCCAATCGACAGCGCGTTTGATACAGTGACTCAGAACGGTGCTTCCGGTCCTATTTGCAGGGAGTTCCGGACTATCCCTGCGTCATGTGGCGCCGAAGAATTAAATAGTCAACGCGGCGCCGGTACAGTACACGAATGCGCAACAATGCGGGTCGAACAGGTTCATTTAGGGCATATTCTGGGGACGGGTGCGGTGGTGGCGCCCGTACTGGGCGTTTTTGCGCCGAATTTTCTGGCACCATTAGCCATTTTACTGGTTGTGGCCTTGATCGCCTTTTGTCGTTTTCGCGGACAGTCGATCCCGCCGCTTGATCGTTCGCTCACGACTGTTGTGGTCCTTACGACTATCTGGTCGGGCGTATCGCTTTTCTGGACAATTGACGTTTCCGGTGCGCTGGAAAAATGGCTTGCCGTATTCGTGTTTGCGCCACTGGCCTTGGTTGCCTCTGCCGTCGTGAGCCGCCTTACGCCGGATGAGTGCAAGACGGTGGGAAGGGCCGCATTGGCAGGAATCCTCGCCGGAATTTTTTTGATTCTTCTGGAAGTTTCTACTGGCGGTTTTATTAGCCGGGTCGTGTTTCCCGGAGAGACGTTTACGCTGGAGTTGTTCAATCGCTTGCCAAGCGTGCTTCTGATCTTTATCTGGCCCGCAGTGGCGGTGTTATGGTCGTTGTCCAGGCTGGCCGCGGTTGCCATGCTGGGCGTGGGTGTCGGTGTGGGCAGCATGCTTCCCAACGAATCAGCCTTTGCAGGGTTTTGCATCGGTATTGTGGCCTTCGTGGCGGGTTGGATCGTCCCGAAACTGACACGCACGGTTCTCGCGACTGCCATGGCACTGGGAATTCTGGTGGCGCCGGTAATGTCCTTTACTGTGCTTGATCCTGAAATGGTGCGGGAAAAGATGCCGCATGTGAATCCGTCCTTATTGCATCGACTGCAGATATGGGAGTTCACATCGCGACATATCGTTGAGCAGCCATTGCATGGATGGGGGTTCAATTCCGCCCGTAAAATACCCGGTGGAAATGAACGGTACCTGGTCAAGGACATTAAGGGTATCACGATCGGGCAGGGGGACCGCCTGCCGTTGCATCCCCATAATGGTGCCTTGCAGGTATGGCTGGAGCTGGGATTTCCGGGCGCATTGGCACTCGCAGGATTTCTCGCGCTAATGGCCTGTCGGGCAGGGACAATACCCGATCCGGGCAGGCGCGCAGCCGCGTTTGGTATGCTGTCGACCATCGTGCCGGTCTGGCTGTTCAGTTTCGGCGTATGGCAAGGGTGGTGGCTTGGCGTATTGATCCTGGCAACATTGCTGATGGCAGTGCCGTTGGCAGCGAAGAGTCCCGAATAGTGTTCCGCCGCAGCACGGGGGTCCGCTGATGCGTATTTTGCTGACGGGATGCGAAGGTCAGCTCGGGCGTGCACTGACGCGGGTTCTGCCGGAACATGGCGAATTATTTGCCGTTTCAAGGGCGGATTTTGATCTGTCCCTACCGGAAAAAATGGGACGCATTCTTGAAGAGCTGCGTCCCGAACTGATCGTCAATGCTGCGGCCTATACGGCCGTCGACCCCGCTGAAACAGACCGGGAGACGGCGTTGGCGGTTAACGCTGTCGGGCCAGATGTGATGGCGCGCTGGGCATTTCGGAATCAGGCAATGATCCTGCACTACTCGACAGATTATGTGTTTGATGGCGAGAATACAGCGCCGTATCGGGAAGATGACGCGACCAACCCGATAAACGTGTACGGCGAGACAAAGCGCGCTGGCGAACGGTTGATTATGGAGTCGGGAGCCCGCTATCTGATTGTCCGGTCGAGCTGGTTATATGATGCGGTGGGGAAAAACTTTCTCACAACGATTTTAAGGCTCGCCGGTGAGCGCGACGAGCTGCAAGTCGTCGACGACCAGTTCGGGGCCCCAACGCCGACCTGGTGGCTGGCTGACACAACAGCGTATCTCCTGATGCGGAAGGCGAACGGGGTGCTGAACGCCGCACCGGATGGGAGTACAAGCTGGCATGGTTTCGCCAGCGCAATAATCGACGAAATGAAAAAACGCGGACGGCCGTTAAAGGTCCGTCATCTTGCGCCGATTGGAACGGAAGATTGGCCAACACCTGCAAAGCGACCACGCAATTCGGTGTTTGCGCTCACCCGGCTCCACGAAGAGTATGGCGCGGCGTCCCTGTCGTGGCAGGACGCGCTATTACCCGTACTCGACCGACTACCGAAAACGGAGCGCCCTGTGTAACCTGTTGCCCGACTGTCTCCGGGCGTGGCTAAAGTATCCGTTATTCAACAAGCCCGGAATTTTTCAGGTCTTTCACCAATGCCGGCCAGTAGCGGACGGTATTGGAAAAATACGCGGCGAATTGCCCTTCGGTCATCGGTGCCTTGGCTGTCAGAAGCAACTTGTTGGTAGCGACTATGCGGTCACCGGCAACGTAAACAGTCAAGGGGACAGACCGGCGGTTCCAGTTATTGACCCATTCCAACCGCTGCATGTCGGTATCCGGCATAAGGGTAATAGCCGCGTAACTTGCGATACTTATAACCTGATTTACTGGGTTCTTCTCGTTATCGAAAGTAATGACACGTGTATCAATGACTGCATTGATTTGCGGATACCCTGTTTCCGGATTGTTGTTAAACAGGACCTTCAACACCAGATCTTCGGAATCGTCGCCGCGAATGCTCAGATTGGCATTGATGTTCAGGTGATCCTTGAGAACTCTGGCGAGCTGGATTTCGATATCTTTAAGAGAATTGGTAACCGTTATTGCGGCGGTGCCATTCTCGGCACCGTGTGCTGATTAAACAGCAGCGATGAGACCGAGTGCCAGCATCAGAAAACGAAAGTTCTTGAGCATTTTTCACCGTGCCTCCAACTGTTTCTAATTTATATCCGCCGAAGGCGGACCGTTACGCCACCGTCCAATGAACGATATTTTGCGGTTGCCGGATTATATTGGGTTCGAACAATGGCACGCCAGTCGGAAATCAAACATCGATCGGGGTTTTTTGTCCACGATGCGGTGACGGGTCCCGGATAAGACGGATTTGGTCGCGGGCAGGGGCACGCAACATGCCATCGAATGTGACCATGGATATGGGGGCGTCTGAAATTTTGCCATCACCTAAAGGCTCTGTTCGTATCGGTTCCCGGATTGTTACCGGGGCTATAACGGGTATGCTGGAGTATGCGAGCGTTCCCGATTCTGTATATGTTTCAGGCGGGTTTCTTGGTTGCCGGGCATATCTGATGTCGGCACGGCCCGTTTTCATCGCGGCTTCTGCGGTAAGATCGAAGATAACGTCGGTTTCATAAAACCGGTCCGACGTATGATTTGGGCCGGGCGGATTGCGTGGGTCGCTACGCCGCAACTCGCGATGGTAAGCGTTGGCTGATGAAACGCGGTCGATACGCAATAGTTTGGTCCTGTCTGTTGGATTTCCTGTATACGCCTTCCGCGCAAGTTTCATGCCAATGTTGTCTTGTGAATTACTTCAAAAAATTCAGGTGGTTAATGAATTCATTGGATAAGTAATGATTTTTCCTTGGGCAGTATTTTCCGTTTACTCTTTTGCATGCGGATTATTTTGCAGCCCCCTCCCATGCGTCGATCGGTAGTTTCATTCGTTACGGGACCGAAGTCTGGCCCCGGCCGGATCGAAAACCTGCAGCCAGACCTTGCGTGTGCATCGTCACCTATTCGATACTCGCGACCAGCAATCGGGATGAGGTTAAATTGATGAGCAGAAACGAAGCGGTGGTTCGAATAGAAGCCTATTTTGACGATGGCCGGTTCCTGCAGGACCTTGCCCGGCGCGTTGCAATCCCGACGGAAAGCCAGAATCCGGCACGGATGGATATCCTGTATGGATACCTGCAGGAAGAGATGCAGCCGACGTTTGAAAAAATGGGATATGCCTGCCGGATATTTGATAACCCGGTGGCTGGCGGCGGGCCGTTCCTGCTTGCCGAGCGCTTCGAGGATCCCGCATTTCCGACCGTGCTGACCTATGGTCATGGCGATGTGGTGCTCGGATATGATGACCAATGGCGGGAGGGCTTGTCACCCTGGACAATAACGCAGGACGGCGACCGGCTGTACGGGCGCGGTACGGCGGACAACAAGGGGCAGCACAGTATCAATATTGCCGCGTTGCAGACGGTTCTGGAATCGCGCGGCCGGCTGGGCTTCAATTCGAAGCTATTGATTGAAACCGGCGAAGAAACCGGGTCGCCGGGACTACACCAGCTCTGTTCCGAGAATGCGGACATATTCGCTGCCGATGTATTGATCTGTTCCGATGGACCGCGCCTCAGCCCGACGCGACCGACCATATTCCTTGGTGCGCGCGGCGCGTATAATTTCGACCTTGATGTGGATCTGCGGGAGGGCGGGCATCATTCGGGGAACTGGGGGGGCTTGCTGTCCAATCCGGGAATTATTCTGGCGCATGCCATTTCCAGCATTGCCACACCCAAAGGTCAGGTTCTTGTTACGCAATGGCTTCCTGACGGCATCCCCGATTCAGTACGTAACGCCGTCCATAACCTGGTTATCGATGGCGGTGAAAGCGCGCCGGAAATTGACCCTGACTGGGGTGAGCCCGGGCTGACGGCGGCAGAAAAAGTGTTCGCCTGGAATACGTTTGAGGTGCTGGCTTTCAAAACCGGAAACCCTGACAACCCGGTTAATGCGATACCGCCGCGGGCGACGGCGCATTGCCAAATTCGTTTCACCGTCGGTGTGGACCCGGAAACGTTTCTGCCGAACTTGCGTCGCCATCTGGATGCGCATGGGTTTCCAATGGTTCAGGCCACGAAGTCGCCGAAACCCTATATGCCCGCGACGCGGCTGGACCCGGATAACCTGTGGGTCGAATGGGCGTCCGCTTCGATCCGGAATACGACCGGCAAGGACCCGGCAATCCTGCCCAGTCTTGGTGGTTCCCTGCCGAACGAGGTTTTTGCAAACCTGCTCGGCATGCCGACAATCTGGGTCCCGCATTCCTATGCCTCGTGTTCACAGCATGCACCGAACGAGCATATGCTGGCGTCCATCGCGCGCGAAGGGCTGCAGCTAATGGCCGGTCTGTTCTGGGACCTTGGTGAAACCCCGCCGGACTGGAGGCGCGTGGCATGACCGAACCCTGCGACCTGTCTGCTGTTGAGGCCCGCAAACTGATCGGACGCAAGCGCCTGTCGGCTATCGAGCTGGTCGAATCCTGTATCGCACGCATTGAGATGGTGAACCCCGCCGTCAATGCAGTGGTTGCCAGTTGTTACGAACGGGCCCGCAGCGAAGCGCGTAAAGCGACCGACGCGGTAATGGCGGGAGACGATCTGCCGCCATTGCATGGTTTGCCTGTCGGTATCAAGGATATGAACCATACCGAAGGGCTGGTGACGACCTATGGGTCGCCGATTTATCGCGACCATGTGCCAGAGACGGACGAGCGTTTCGTTGCGGCGTTGCGACAGGCAGGCGGCATTATTCTCGCCAAGACGAATACGCCGGAATTCGCCGCCGGTGGGAATACGACCAACAAGGTTTATGGGCCGACACGAAACCCGTTTGACCTCGACAGGACAAGCGGCGGCTCATCCGGCGGTTCCGCCGCGGCGTTGGCGACGGGAATGCTGCCGCTATGTTCCGGCAGCGATACCGGCGGCAGCCTGCGCCGGCCTGCGACCTATTGCGGCGTGGCGGCATTACGACCGTCGATCGGATTGATACCGTCTGATCGCAGGACGGTACCGCTTACGACCTTCAGTACGCTCGGACCCATGGCTCGAAGCGTCGGGGACCTTGGGCTCATGCTCTCGGCAATGGCGGGTGAGGATACAATCGATCCGATGTCCTTTCCGCACGACCCCGGCCAGTTTCGCGATATCGCGCCGGCGGACCTGTCTGGCTTGCGCGTCGCCGTTACGGAAGACCTTGGTTTTGCGCCGGTGCAGAACGCAATCCGAAAAACATTTCGAGATACGCTGACGCGCTACAGTTCGGTGTTTGCGTGCTGTGAAGACCGGGACCCGCCGATGGAGCATGCGGCGGATATCTTCTGGATATTACGCGGCCTGCAATTTGTCGCGACCCAGAAGGATCATTTTGACAATTTCCGCGATCAGCTCGGCGACAATGTGGCGTTTAATACCGAGGCGGGACTCGGGATGAACATGGAGCAGGCCGGTTGGGCACATCGTGAACATGGGGCGCTTTACCAGCGGTTTCAGGCGTATTTTGCCGAATTCGATCTGATGATCTGCCCCGGTGTGCCGGTGCCGCCCTTCGCGCTCGACCAGCCGGCGCCCAGCGAAATCGATGGCGTAAAGATGGCGCATTACATCAGTGCATCGGCAATCACCGCCGGACTGACCCTGACAGGGCATCCGGTCGTTGCGCTGCCGTGTGGCTATGACCATACTGGAACGCCTTTCGGTATTCAGGTAGTCGGGCCGAAGCATCGGGACAGGTTCACCTTGTCGGCAGCGTTGGCGCTGGAACAGGTGTTCAATGAAAATGCCGCGCTTGCACGTCCTGTTCCGGACATTACGTCATTGACAGTGTGATACCCATATAGGTTGTGGTAATTTATTGAAGTTCTTCTTCTTGACGGTTCGAAGCTGGTTAAGTATTTGCATGCGACCTGTTTGACCGAGTGACTGGAGCGGGAATCCATGGGGAAACGCGTCCTGAGCGCGATGATCAAGCACGAGACCAATACCTTCAGTAAAGTGGCGACGGGTCTCGACGAGTATCGTTCTCGTGCCTTGCGCAGCGGGAATGCGATCGAGCCTATCTACGCTGGCACGAAAAGTGAGGTTGCTGCGCATTTCGATGCTGCCCGTGAGAACGATTGGGCGTTGACCTGCGCCATTGCCGCGAATGCGACATCTTCAGGAAAGGTAACAGAAGAGGCCTGGGAATATCTCAGTAGCGCTGTGCTGACGACACTGGACCGGGATGGACCGTTCGACGGAATTCTGTTGGCGCTGCATGGCGCGATGGTGACGGAATCGACCGATGATGGCGAAGGGACTCTTCTGGCGGCTGTTCGGCGACATGTTGGGCCGGATATTCCCATTTGTGTATCACTCGATCTGCACGCGAACGTAACGGACCGTATGGTCGACAACGCAAACGGGCTGTTCAGCTTCCGGACCTATCCCCATGTCGATATTTACGAAACGGCGTTGCGTGCCGCTTTGGTCCTTCGTGATGCAATGGACGGGAAAAACCCGGCCTCAATGCCTTGTCCGCCCGGCGCGCCATGATCGATGGCGTCAATCATGGCCGCAGTCAGGATGGTCCGATGGTTGATCTGGTCCGTCGCTGTCTGGAGCACGGACAGGAGCCGGGGAATTCTGGATGTCAGTGTCAACGCGGGGTTCCCCTGGGCCGATATTGAACTGGCGGGTCCGACAGTCACTGTGACCTATGATGGCGCGGATGAGCGGGCACGCACCATAGCCGAGAGTCGATGATGGATACCGTCTGGGACGAGCGGAACAATGTTACGCTTCCCTTGCTGGCTCTCGATCAGGCTATGGCCCGGGTCAGGGAGCTTGGCGATGGGCCCAAACCGATTGTTCTGGCAGAATTTCAGCGATAATCCCGGCGGGGGTGCCTATGGTGACGACCCGTCTTTGTTGTCCGCAATGCTCGAGGCGGGATTGAAGAATGCGGCATTCGGAACCATCGTCGATCCGGAAGCTGTCGTGATATGCCAGCGTGCCGGCGTTCGGGGTACCGTGACCTTGCCCTCTGGGCGGGAAAAAATAGACCCGGATCTGGCGCCGCCTCTCACGGTGACCGGTGAAGTCGTCGCTATTTCCGAAGGCAGTTTCACGTTGCAGGGGCCGCTCTCCTCGGGCTTGCGTGGGAGTATGGGGTCGACGGCAATCCTGCGTATCGATGGTATCGATGTGATCGTGTCGAGCGTCCGCCTGCAGACCCTGGATGCCGCGACTTTCCGTTCCCAGGGGATCGAGCCGGAGGAAAAAAAGGCGGTTATCGCCGTCAAGTCGGCGCATCACTTCCGCGCAGCGTTCGAGCCCATAGCCCGTGAAATTCTGATTGTGGATGCGAAAGGGCTGGGCGTCGCCCGATCTTCGGAAATTCGACTACAAGAATGTTCGGCGGCCTGTCTGGCCACTTGACCTGGACTGACAGACTTTTTTTTTGAACTGTGACCCGCGTCACTGATGACAGGCGTCTTCGCCGGCATATTGGAGGCCTACCCTGATGGGTCTCCCATCAAACACTCACGTAGCCTTGTGAGATAGACTGGCCCGGATATTCCGGGCCTTTTTTTTGCCTCAGCCTATCGGAATTTGGCGTTGATGCGGTGCAGGATTCGGGCCGCGCGGAGCCGTGCGGTATCCAGGGTATCGCCCAGTTTTGGATAACGTTGCCGAAGACGGTTTATGACCCGGCGCGCCATCGGCGATTCCAGTGACAGCAAATAGGCGCCAATAGCGAGAAACAGGATGCCCTGCAATATCGGCAGGAACAGCCCCAGAACGCCCAATACGATGAATATCCAGCCGGATACAAGGATAACCAGGCGGAGAAGGCGGGACCGCTTGGGTTTCTGCTCCGGTTGAACGGCTGGCAGATTCATGCCGTTCGCCGTCCCTTCCTGTTACATATGAATGGGGCGCCCATCGACTGCGAGCGCCGCTTCCTTGACGGCTTCATTGAGGGTCGGATGGGCATGGCAGATGCGGGCGATATCTTCGGCGGCGCCGCCGAACTCGATAACGGCGACAACTTCATGGATCAGGTTGCCGGCATCGGCGCCAATGATATGGGCACCAAGGACGGCATCGGTTTTGGTATCAGCGAGGATTTTTACGAAACCATCGGTAAGGTCGTTGGCACGGGCCCGACTGTTGGCGGTAAAGGGGAATTTGCCGATACGGTATTCGACACCGGCTTCCTTGAGCGCTTCTTCTGTCTTGCCGACAGCCGCGACTTCTGGCCACGTATAGACGACGCCGGGAATTGCGTCGTAATTGATATGCCCCGACTGGCCCGCGATGATTTCGGCGCAGACGACCCCTTCATCCTCCGCCTTATGCGCCAGCATTGGGCCGGGCACGCAGTCACCGATTGCGTATATGCCAGATGCGGTCGTGCGGAAATGCTCATCAATCTTGATAAAGCCACGTTCGTCGGTTTCAACGCCTGCCGCTTTCAGCCCGAGCCCTTCGGTATAGGGGCGGCGGCCGATCGAGAGGAGGACGACATCGCATTTCAGCGTTTCGGCATCGCCGCCCTTGGCCGGTTCCAGTGACAGTGTGACGCCGGCGCGGTTCGTCGCTGCACCGGTGACCTTGGTGCCGAGTCTGAATTCGATACCCTGCTTCTGCAGGATCCGCTGGAAATGTTTGGCAACTTCGCCATCCATGCCCGGTGTTATCCGGTTGAGGAATTCGACACAGGTGACCTTCGCGCCGAGCCGACCCCAGACCGACGCCATTTCGAGCCCGATATAGCCAGCGCCGATAACCACCAGATGTTTCGGTACTTTGGTCAATTCCAATGCGCCGGTTGACGTGACGATTTTCTTCTCATCGACTTCGACGCCGGGCAACGGTGCGCTTTCCGACCCGGTGGCAATGAGAATGTCCTCGGTTGTCAGGGTACGGGCCTTGCCCTTTGCGGGTTTCACTTTGACAACGCCGGGGCCTTCGATCGTCCCCGAACCAATAATGTGGTCGATCTTGTTTTTCTTGAACAGGAAGGCGATTCCGCCGGTGAGGTCGGCAACGACCTTGTCCTTGCGCGCCATCATCTTTTTCAGGTCCAGCTTTACGCCGCTGACGCTGACGCCGTGATCGGCGAGTTCGTGCTGCGCCTCTTCAAATTTTTCCGATGAGTTCAACAATGCCTTGGACGGTATACAGCCGACATTCAGGCAGGTGCCCCCCAGCGTTACCCGCTTTTCGACGCAGGCGACTTTCATGCCGAGTTGTGCCGCGCGAATGGCGGCGACATAGCCGCCCGGTCCGCCGCCAATCACTACCAGGTCGTATTCAATCTCGCTCATCTGAAATTCCCTTCGGGCGCGCTGTCGTTGTGATTGGTTAATGCGCGCGAATTTGCCGTATTTGCGTTACGGGTACAAGGCTGTGTATCCGAATTCCGGTATTCTGTTATCCAACAGGAAACGATTGAGAATCCGTTAAACCTGATTGGCTGACTGCGGATTTCCCAACAAGGCCCATATGTGATTTAAGTAGTTCAGCACCCGTACAACACTATGGGAACCAGAAAATGTTTTCAGACAGGGAACAACGCGTCCTTTCAGCACTAGGCCTGATAATGGTCATTATTCCGCTGCTCCTGTGGATGAGCTGGACCAAGGACGTTTTCTACATACTGTTAATCGTGTGGGGGGCCTGTTTTTGGATTATTGCCGCGATCTGTCATCAGCCGTGGCGTCGCTGGTTTCCGCGTCGCTAAATTGCGCTGTCTAACGCGCGGCGAAGTGCGGGTTTTCTATTACGCCCAGTAAATTGCCCAGCGGGCTGCGAACTGTCGCCAGTTTGATGCCTTCACCGACATCCGTGACCGGGTCGGCCGCATTGGCTCCCTTTTCGATCAGCGTGGCTATCGCCGCCTCGATATCGGCAACACCCCAATAGGTTACAGCGCCCGGAAGCTCATCCGGTTCCGCGGGCAGCAGCCCGAGTTCATAGCCGCCGACATCGAATCCGACATAAAAGGGTTCGTCGAAATACGGCCCGTATCCCAGCAGGTCCGAATACCATGCCTTCGCCTGTTCAAGGTCGCTGACATGGTAGACGGTGGTCCGCAGTCCCTGCAGCATCTTGGGGCTATCCGGCAGGTTTGAATACGGGAACCTGCTGACCTTCTTCACTTTCGCGGAAGATCAGTTCGACGGCCTGACCGATGGCCAGCGATTCGAAATCGCATTCCACGATATTCGTCATAACCGTCACGCCTTCTTCCAGCGTGACATAGGCGATGGCATAGGGCGGGTCGGTGCGGCGCATGATCGAATAGGTATAGATCGTGCCCTTGCCGGACGCTTCAACCCATTCGACGTTGTTGCTCAATGTGAACGGGCTTACCTTGCGGGGGTACCAGAAGAACTGCCCTGTATCCTTGCAGCGCGGTACCATGAGCTTGCCTTCGCTGGCGGCTTCCCAGAATTCCTTGTGTTCGACGCTCATTGGCGGCGATGGAATGACGCGTTCCTGACTCATGCGTCGGCCCTCCCCAGAATAACGGTGGAACTTCCCATGCGGGACCCAATTGACCCGCCGGTACCATGCGCGAGCGCGAGCCGGCAATCCGGCACCTGAACCTTTGGATGGGCTTCACCGCGCAACTGGCGGACAGCTTCCAGAACCTTGGTCAACCCGCCGCGGTTGATCGGGTGATTGTTGCACAGCCCGCCGCCGTCGGTGTTGAACGGCAGTTTGCCGACGCCGGAAATCAGGTTGCCATCCATGACGAACTTGCCGCCTTCGCCGACCGGACAGAAGCCCAGATCCTCAATCGTTTCGATTACCGTGATCGTGAAGGAGTCATAGATCGAGGCATAATCGATATCCGCCGGGGTGACGCCCGCTTCCTCGAAGGCGCGTGGTCCCGACCAGCGCGCGCCGGTAAAGGTAAGATCGACCTGACCGGCATTGAGGTTCTTTGAGGTTTCGCCCTGACCCAGCACTTTCACGCAGTCGCGGTCCAGGCTGTCGGCAATTTCCTTGCTGACGACGATGAACGCACCGCCGCCATCGGAAATGACGCAGCAGTCCATACGGTGCAGCGGATCGGAGATCATCGGCGAATTCAGCACGTCTTCCACTGTCACGACGTCCCGCAGCATGGCATGTGGGTTGTGCTGTGCATGGTGTGACGCCGCAACCTTGACCCAGGCGAGCTGCTCGCTGGTAGTGCCGTATTCATGCATGTGACGGCGCGCGGCCATGCCGTACATGTTCACCACGGTCGGGCCATAAATGTACTCGAACGGTACGTCGGGGGCATCCGCACCGTAATTGCGCGGCTTGGTGCCGGTGGCCATGCCATCCGCCCGGGGGCGACCGGCGAGGGTGATGAGCGCGACGCTGCATTTGCCGGCGGCAATGGCTTCCGCCGCATGTCCGATATGCATCAGATAGGACGATCCGCCGGTTTCGGTGGAATCGATATGGCGAAGCTTGTTCAGGCCCATATACTCGATCATGGATAGCGGTCCGAGGCCCGGCGCATCCCCGGCACAGAAATAGCCGTCCACCTGATCCTTGGTCAGTCCCGCATCGGCCAGTGCGCCGGCGGCGACTTCCGCATGCAACTGGGCGACGGAAAGGTCCACTGCCTTGCGGGTCGGATGTTCAAATATCCCCGCGATATATGCCTTGCCCTTGATACTCATGGGTCTGTCTCACTCCCCTGTAAGTGTTTCACGACGACAATAGGCAAGGAACCCGTGTCAGGCAAAGGGCAACAATGTTGCATAATTATTTGACATTAAAATTATATGCAAATATGATTATAAAAAATAAAACTGGTGCTGTCTTCAATTAACCCTTTTCCAGTCTGCCGGGTGGGAAGGGACGCGAATGAACAGAGGAAATACAATGAACAGGCTTTTCAGAATTACGATACCGGTTTTTACGGCAACCTTGGCCATTTTCCTGACCGCACTGCCGTTGTCCCGTGATGCCGCCGCGCATTCGCCGGGCTACGGTTATGGCTATGGAAAACATCAGAACCATCACCGCGACTACCGCAAAAAGAATGTTCGCAAGCGATACTGGCACAAAAACCAGCGGCGTCAGCACCCGGCGGTATACGGTTACAAACGCCATGCAGCGCCAGCGGTTATCGTTATCAACCGTGGCACATTTTCCCGATTTTTTGATCGGGTGGACCGCCGGCATATACATCGCGCCCTTGAAACGGCGCCGGTTGGTCAGGCCGTGGTATGGAATAATCCGACGACAGGCAATCGCTACAGCGTTGTCCCGGTCAAAACATGGCAGGCACCGGATAGCACCTATTGCCGCGAATACACCACTAGCGGGGTGATTGGCGGGGTGGTGCAGGATTTATACGGCATCGCATGCCGTCAGCCGGATGGCAGCTGGTTGCCGCAGCAGTAGAAACAACCTGCGACACAAGGTGGCGGCGGGGTCTGTTATGGACGGGGGCGCGCTTCAGAATATCCCTGCTTCCAGCCCCGCCGCCATCAGCGCACCAAGCTGCGCGCAATCATCCGCAAAGGCCTCCTGGTATTCACCCTTCAGGACCAGTGGTTCCTGGATTGCGCGCCAGCGAAGCCCGGTGACAATGGTTTCCACCGCGCGTCTGGTTCCCGTGCCGTCATGTCCGGCTCTGATATACAGCGCATAGGGAAGGCCCTGCGTTTCCTCCAGACATGGATAGTAGATCCGGTCGAAAAAATCCTTCAGGGCACCACTCATGTATCCAAGATTCTCGGTCGTGCCGAGGATGATTCCCTGCGCCGCGCGGACATCGTCGGGGCCGGCATCGAATGGAGATTTAACCGTAACGGCGACTCCGTCGATGTCGTCGCCGGAAGCACCGCGCAGGACGGCATCGCGCAGCGCCTGTGTGTTCGCGGAAGGGGCATGCGCAACGATGAGTAGGTGTCGGGTCATTGAAACAAATTCCATCCTCGGGTCACGATGGGGCCTTTGCGCAGTGTAGCATGACGGGCCCTGTCGTAGCCTCTGGTTTGGGGCAGGGTTGCGAATTTGCGCCCTCTACCTTTAGGTTATTGTCATAGGGGCTCGATTAGATCACTCTTCGGGTCAAGGTCGATTTAGAAGACGGATTTTACAGACCCGGTAATCCTGCCGGGGGGCGAGGAGGAATTCGACAATGGCAAACGAGGAAAACGGCACTATCCGGTATACGTGTGCTCGATTTCACGCAGTTCGAAGCGGGACCTTCCTGTACGGAAGCACTGGCATGGCTTGGCGCTGATGTCGTCAAGGTCGAGCCGCCCGGGCGGGGCGAACCGGGTCGATTGGCGGCGTCGGAAGATGGCAAGACCGACGCGTATTATTTCATGCTGCTGAACGCGAACAAGCGTGGCGTGACCGTCAATCTGAAGAGCGAGGAAGGCCTCGCAATCATCAAGAAGATGGTCCTGGAAGCTGACATCATGATCGAGAATTTCGGTCCCGGTGTCATCGATAAGCTTGGCCTCGGCTATGATGTCGTGAAGGAAATCAACCCGAAGCTCATCTATGCGCAGGTGAAGGGTTTTGCGGATAGCAGCCCGTATAGCGAGTTCCTAAGCTTCGACATGATCGCACAGGCGGCCGGTGGCATCATGAGTACGACGGGTGAGCCTGATGGCATGCCGCTGAAACCGGGACCGACCCTGGGTGATACAGGAACAGGCATGCTGACCGCGATCAGTATTCTTGGTGCGCTGTGGCAGCGTCAGACAACGGGCAAAGGCCAGCGCATCCAGGTCGCGATGCAGGACGCCATGATACAGTATGCGCGTATCGCCTATTCGACGATGGCAGTGACGGGCAAGGCCGCGGGCCGTGCGGGTGCGGGAACGGTCACCGGCGGTAATGCGCCGATGGGTCTGTTCCCCTGCAAGCCGTTTGGGGCCAACGACTATGTCTATATCTATGTCACGCGGGCCAATAATTCGCACTGGCACCGGTTGCTCGAAGTTGTGGGGCATCCGGAACTGATCGGCGACGAACGCTACGACACGCCGCTCAAACGCTCCAATGCGAAGGAAGAAGTGCACCAGCTTGTCATCGACTGGTCGTCGACAATGACCAAGCAGGAAGCCATGGAACAGATGGGCCGGGCGAAGGTGCCGACCGGTGCTGTTTACGATACGCTTGAACTGCATTCGGACCCAACCTTCGAGAAGCGTGGTATCTTCCAGTGGGTCGACCACCCGCAGCGCGGCAAGTTCAAGATGGCGGCCTGGCCGGTGCAGATGTCCGAAATCGACGTCAAGCTGAAGTCGTCGCCGTTGCTCGGGGAACATAACGAGGAAGTCCTTCGCGACTGGCTCGGCATGTCGGCGGAAGAGGTAAAGACGCTCAAGGACCATCAGGCGATCTGACCCTTTCCAGGCCGTATCAGCCGGAAATCAACCGCCCTTTCCCGATACGGGGGGAGGGCGGTTTTTCTTTGCCCTGGCTTGATCCGGTCACAGCCGGAGAATGATGTTAAAATAATAAAAAACAGCGTGTTAATCCGGCATCGCCTGACGGATATCCCGCAATGCGGCGCCGAAAATTTTGTAGTCGATGGAATAGGCAATGAGACGGGCGCCGCGCTTGTGCCAGGCGGCGCCTTCCGCAACGCTGTTGGCATAGGCGGCGATACCGCAATTGCTGCGCGCCTGAACCGTCGTCACAATGCGATCAATTTCCGCCGCGACGCGGGAATGGGTAAGTTCGCCTGGCAGGCCGAGGGATGCGGCGAGGTCGCCGGGGCCGGGCATGACCATATCCAACCCGGTGGATTGCAGCACCGAATCCAGCGAGTCGATTACCGGGGCGTCCTCGATCAGCCCGATGGCAAGCGCGTCGGTATTGGATTCGGCGACGTAATCGCTGAAGGGGCGCAATCCGTAATCGGCGGCGCGCACACCGGTGCAGGCCGGGCGGTTGCCATCGGGGCCGTAGCGCATGGCCGATACCGCATCGCTGGTCTGCGACGCGGCCAGCCCGACATGCGGGAAGACGATTCCGGCCACCCCGGCATCCAGCAGCCGCGCGACCCCGGCGGGGGCATCATCGGCAACCCGGACGATGACGGAAACGCCGACACCCCTTGCGGCGCGGATATGGTCGAGCACATTGCCGATTTCCAGCGGGGCATGTTCCAGGTCGACGATCACGAAATCGAAACCGGCGAGCCCGGCCAATTCGGTATGCGCCGCGTCCGGCGAGAAGACGAACATGCCATAGACGCAGTGACCATCCTGCATACGGGCTTTCAGGCTTTTCGTGTCTGGCATGGGTGGTTCAATCCTTGCGATCTGACGTAACGTTACGGGGTATCAGCGATTCTGTTCAGCCTGCGCCAGTGCCGTATTTACGTCGCTGCGTAGAATTTTTCCGGTTGCGGTTCGCGGAATGGCATCGAGTTTCGCAAGGCGGACATTCTCCATCTCGGTCGGCAGCAGCGCCGGCAGGCGGTCCCGGATGACCGCCATGGCGTCCGCGTTTTCGGGCACGACGACAACCCATAAGCGGCTGGCACCGTTTTCGTCGGCAATACTGGTAACGCACAGATCGGTTACCGGCAGCGCCGGCCGCAACTGTTCTTCCAGCGGGCCGGGGATAAACTTGATCCCCTGGACATTCAGCATGTCGTCTTCGCGGCCGACCAGCCGAAGCGTCAGCCGGTCCTGCAGGACGGCGATGTCGCCGGGATAGAACCAGCTGTCGCGGAACATGCGCGCGGTCGTTGCCGGGTCGTCGATATACCGGCCGACACTGCCGTCGGAGCGGATACGCACCCGGCCTGGTGTTCCCTGGACCGGTTGTTCGTTGTCATCCACGACCTCGACCTGCACGCCCGGCAGAATCCGGCCGATGCCGTCTGCTCCGATCGTGCAGACCGGCGCGATTTCCTGCGTGCCGTAGCTTTCGACAATCTCCCCCGCAAGCGACTCAAGGACCCGTTGGCGAACCGATTTTGGCAGCGCGGCACCGATGGTGAAGACTGTCAGGTCCGGCAGCTTCTGGTATCCGGACGGCAGGGAATCCAGAACCTGAATCAGGACGAAGGGCGGCAGGGTGATATGGGTGATCGCCTGACTGGCCAGTACGGCGCTAATGCTGTCCCGGGTGTCATAAACACAGGTACCGCCCATGCGGATACAGGCGGCGACATAGTCCACGAAGACCTCGATGTGGAATCCCATGGATATCAGATAGCGTGAGCGGCGGTTGAACCCGCTTCTGAACTGGTATTGCCGTATCCAGAATTCGCGTGCCCGCGCCGAACGGATCATCCGTTTTAGCGTGCCGGTGGTGCCGGAGCTTCTGACAATTCGCATGGGCGTTTCAGCGACAGCAGGCGCGATTGCGACTGGAGGTTCAGGGGTGAGTTGTCGAACTGAATCAACCCATTTTTCGTCCATGACATGGATACGACGGGCCTCCGGCGGCGTGTTGTCGGGCGCGCAGATAACCAGATCAGCAGTGGAGAAAGCGGCGTTCATATCCGGCGTGCGTGTGCGCTCACTGGAAAACGTGACGACACCCAGCGCCTCCAGCGACAGGATCGCCAGCCAATGCAGGTAAAGGTTGGGATGGTCGATACCGACGATATCGCCGTTGTGCAGGCCGAAGCCGCGGAATGCCACGACCATCCGGCCAATATCCTGATACAGGGTGTTGTATGATATGTCCCGGCCATTGAGGCAAAGGGCGACATCATCCGGATGCAGCCCCGCGTGGTGGCCGATAAAATCTACTGTGGACGGCAGTGCCGCCACCGACTCCGTTGTGTCCTTGGCGATATTTTCCATGCGCTTCGCCTTTTCATCAGTGTTGTGGGTGCCACGCCGTATTCAAAAGGTCGTTTCTATCGAGAACAATAGGCAAATTTGGGAACTATAATGAATTGGGGTGGAATAATGCCCGGCCTTTTGACAATGCGACAGTCGATGCTGCATTTGGAAAAAGCATCCGATATTCCAGTTCGTGATTTGATTTTTGGTTTGCAGTCCGCCCCGCTATCCTTTCCTCCAGGTTGCCCGTATAGATGCGAAGCATGACATTCTCGGGGAGGATTGAACATTGGCGCAAGACCAGCCGAACGTATTGCTCATTTGTGCGGACCATTGGGCGGCCGAACATTTTGGTGTGGCGGGCAATGACATCATCCTGACGCCCGGGCTGAATGAAATCGCGCTTTGCGGCACGCGATTTACCAATACCTATTCCGAAAGCCCGGTCTGTATTCCGGCACGGCGCACGCTCATGACCGGCCAGACCCCGCGATCCCACGGCGACCGGAAGTTCAACGACACCCTGCGGATGGCCGATGTGACCACGATGGCGCAGGCCTTTCGCAATGCAGGCTACCAGGCCGATGCGGTGGGCAAGCTGCATGTACATCCCCAACGCGATCGCATCGGTTTTGACAGCGTCCTGCTGGATGATGAGGGGCGCCCGCAATGGGGCGTGCATGACGATTACGATATCTATCTGGGTCAGGCGGGATATGCCGGCCGGCAGTTCGACCACGGTATGAGCAACAACCAGTATTATTACCGCCCTTGGCACCTGCCGGAGGAAACCCATGCGACCAACTGGGCCGCGCGCGGCATGGTGCAGCTGATCAAGCGCCGGGATCCGACGAAGCCTGCCTTCTGGTATCTGGGCTTCCGCGCGCCGCATCCGCCGCTGGTGCCGCCGCAGGCCTATCTGGATCTGTACCGGGATATCGAAATCGATACGCCTTATGTCGGCGACTGGGTGAAGGACCCGGACAGCCTGCCCTATCCGCTATCCGCGTTATACCAGCGCATGAACCTGTATACGCCGGCGCAGTTTCTGGCGGCGAAGAAGGCTTTTTACGCGTTGTGTACACAGGTAGATCACCAGATTCGCTACCTGATCGGGACACTGCGACTGGAAGGGTTACTGGACAACACGATCATCTGCTTTACCAGCGACCACGGCGACATGCTCGGCAATCACCACATGGTCGCCAAGCGGGTCTTCTATGAAAGTTCGGCCAATGTGCCGATGATCCTGATGGGTACGAAGGATAACCCGCCGATGCCCGGCGGCTCGACCGACAACCGGTTGTTCGGGCTGCAGGATGTCATGCCGACATTGCTGGATCTCTGCAATATTCCCATTCCGGATTCCGTTGATGGGGTTTCGATGGTGGGATCGACACGCCGCGACTATTTCTATGGCGAATGCGGGGAGGACGACCATGCGACCCGGATGATCCGTGACCTGCGCTACAAGCTGATTTACTACCCGACCGGCAACCACTTCCAGCTGTTCGATCTGGAACAAGACCCCAAGGAGTGCGTCGATCTGGCACCGGACCCGAAGCATGCGGAAATCCTGAAGGACCTTACAGCGAAACTGCGGGATGAGCTGTATGGCGGTGATGAAAACTGGGTGCGCGACGGCGCGTTTGTCGGCTATCCTGACAAGCCCTATGTCTGGGCGCCGCATCGCAGTCTGAACAGCCAGCGCGGCGATGGCTGGCCACCCTCGCCGATGGTCGATATTCCACAGATCGAATGGACGCAGGAACGCTGAAAGCAGCCATCCTGAAGGTCGACGGTTTGGTCTGTTAAATCAAAACGTTTCTATTAGGCCCGGGAAACAACGCTAGCGGCGGGAA
>CALSRA010000055.1 GCA_943788635.1 uncultured Alphaproteobacteria bacterium
CCAAGGACGACATAGGGTTCATTGTCCAGCGCTTTTTGCAATTGCGCGCGCGATGTGCCGGGATTGGACTGTGTATCGTAATCGGTGATTTCGATTTGCTTGCCGAGGATCCCGCCGGCGGCGTTGATTTCCTCTACGGCCATGTTCACGGCATCGGTCCAGTTTCGCCCGATGGCGGCACCGTTACCGGACAATTCGATAAGGTTGGCAATTTTTACAGTGTCTGCAGCGCCGGCAACGCCTGGCAACGCAATGGCCGCCGCAGCAAGGGCTGCGATTACAGTTTTCCTCATGATATCCACTCCCTGTTCAAGACTATTATTTTCGTTGCATCAATTGATTGATGTCATTGGGAAGCATTCTGGCAATAAAACCTCAGCCTTGGCAAGCGACGGATACCCGCAACAGTTGGGCTGTCCGGGCAACCGGGAGAATTGATGCATTCGCTGAACGAGCAGGGTTTTAACGGATAACATCGAAATCTATCCGGATTGCTGTAGTATTGTGTTGAGGTTAGTCATCCTATCGGAGGAAAATTTTGAACAGGACGGGATCCGTTCTTACCGGCTTGACGTTGCTGTTCGGCCTTGGCCTCGGCGTTTGTTTGAGCGCGGTCGAAAAGCTGAAGAACGCCGCGATTGCACTGCAGCGGGCCGGTGAACCGATCTCGGTTTCCGGGCTTCTTCCGGTCATTTCTGTTTTCGACTATTGCCTGGTGGCGATTTGCCTCGGCCTTCTCACCTGGCTCGCCTGGGGCGAATTTCGCGATCGGTCGATTTCGACAATGCTCATGTCGCTGCGCCCTGCCCCGACGTTCCTGTTGCTGGGGCTCATCATGGTTTGGACCGGGCAGGCCTATCTGTATCCCGGCGTCTTGCTGGGCGGCGATACCGGCGGCCATATCGCCCGCTTTGGCGAATTCGGGCAAGCCATCGGCGCCGGTGCCTTCCCGCACTGGACCAATTTCCATTATTTGGGCAGTCCCCTGTTCGGTTTCACCGGGCCGCTGACCTATATGATCGGCGGCGCGCTGCAGGCGCTTATCGGCGATGCTCTTGTCACCTCGAAACTCTTCCTGTTCGTCACCCATATACTGGCTGGCCTGGTCTTCTATCTGTTTGCCCGGCGGCTGGAATTTCCCCGCCTTCCCGCGCTGGTCGCAGCAATCGGTTTCGGGGGCGCCTTCGCGATACTGCACCTGTTCCTGTACCGCGGCGTATTCCCCCAGGCGCTCACCGTCATTTTCATGGTTACGCTTTATTTCGCGGCCGAGGGGTTGATGGGGAACGCGCGCCATCGATGGCGCGAAATCCTGATCTTCGCGTTCTCGACGGCTGGCCTGATCGTCAATCATCAACCGCATGCCCTGTTTATTCGCGCTGTATCTGGCTATTTTCGGGGGGATGAGCGTGGTGCTGGGGCGTTGGCGCCTTGCGGGCTTGCCATATCTTCTGGGCGCGGGAATCGCAGGTGTCCTCATATCGCTGCCCGCGGTAATTCCGATCATTGTCGAGGCGGGTTGGGTAATGATCGCGCCCGGCAAGGAGTTTTTTGGACTGCAACTGCCGACAGGCGAGAGGCTCGCCAATCTCGTGTCCTGGTCGAATACCAGAACGACCTGGGGGCGCGATTACTGGGCCTATCTGGGTTGGGGCAGCATGGGGCTTGGGTTGATCGGCATTGCGGCAACGCTCGGGCGCCGTATGACGGATGCGCATTTTCGGCTGCTGCTGGCGCTGTTGCCGGGCTTTTTTCTGATGTTCTTCCTGCACAATTCCGTCGTGCGCGACGTAATGTTCATACAGTTCTATCTGGCAATATTCGCCGCGCTGGGGATGAGCTTTCTGGTCCAGAACGTTGTCGCGGGGCGGTCCCGCCTTGTGCTCGCTGCGACATTGATCGTGATCGTTGATGTCGCCCTGACGGGCCTGCAGCCGGTCGCGCGTTCAGACAAGGCGTTCATGTTGGAGGCCGGCCGGTACCTGGCCGAAACGGCGCCGGAGGAGCGCATTGTCGAATTCGACATATCAGCCGATGGGGTGAGCACCGTCAATATGGGCCCGTCTGGTGGTCCAATTAGTTTTGATAGCATGGTGCAGCGCATTAGCGGGCACCACAACATGGCGGCGACCGTTGCGCATAACTATCTGGCAGTTGCCCTCAAACGCGCCGAGGCGGATATCCTGCAATCCGGCCGCCTGACGGCGGAAACCCGGACTCTCCTGGAAATCTTCAATGCCAGCCGGGTTATCTGTTTCTCACCGGCACAGGCCGGTTGCACTTCGGGCTTCAGCGATACGGTTATGGACGGCCCATTGGCGGAAATTATACGGCTTTCCGGGGCATCGCCGGTCATTTTCAGTGGAAAGCTCATTGAGCTGGGGCCGGGATTGCCGTCGGATAAGCCCTTGCTGTCGGAATCAATGTTCGAACTGGAAGAAAAGGCCGGATTTATCGGTGCCGCCGATACGTATATCGCTAACTATCTCTCGCGTGGCGGCTTCGATACTGCGGCACGCCGCGCGGCCGCCATACCCCTGCGTGTAAAGGCATCAGGTTATCCGGCCTATGATCAAGCGGACTGGCAGCCGGTGCTGGCGGACTACAAGGTTGCACTGCAATCGGTACAGGCCGTGATCGATACAAATGGCCCGGGCTATGTGCAACTGTCCCATGCCTATTTCCCCGGCAACGCGGTTTCGGTTAATGGCAGCCTTGTGGAACCCCTGCAGGGAGCGCTTAATCTTATGGTTCTGCCTCTGGCTGCAGGGCGAAATGTTATCGAAATCGTGCCGATGATGACGGATATACGCCGGTTAACCTTCTGGATATCCGGTTGTGCAATTTTACTGTTGCTGGTGGCGATGGGGTTCCTTGCGCGAACAGCGGATACCCGCACTCTGTAATGTCCTGCATCTCGATCTCCCCCTCTCCTCCTGTGGCAAAAGCCTGGAAGCGTTGATGTCCGAGACCGCTGAACTATCGATTGTAATTCCGACCTTTAACGAAGTCGGGAATGTCGGAATCCTTGTTGAAAAGCTGGAGGCGCAATTCGACGGACTCCGCTGGGAGGCGCTGTTTGTCGATGATGATTCCAGTGACGGCACGCGCGATGCGCTGATATTGCTCGCGCAGGAAAAGCCGCATGTGCGCATGATCCAGCGAATCGGTCGCCGGGGCCTGTCTTCCGCCGTTGTGGAGGGCATATTGAGCACGACCGCCCCCTATATCGCGGTCATGGATGCAGACCTGCAGCATGACGAATCGCTGCTGCCGGCAATGCTGGATGTCCTTCGGGACAGCGACACCGAAATCGTGGTTGGCAGCCGCTACATGGCTGGCGGCGGTGTTGGCGAATGGGCACAGAGCCGTATCCGGATCAGCCAGTTCGCCGGCTGGTTGGCGCGCAAGGTCACCCGGTCGCAATTGAGCGATCCGATGAGTGGCTTTTTCATGCTCAAACGGGCGGCCTTTGATCGCTCCGTACGCAAGCTGTCGCGCGAAGGCTACAAGATCCTGCTGGATATATTCGCATCCGCGCCCGAACCGGTAAAATTCGAGGAACTGCCCTATGTTTTTCGGGTCCGGGAGCACGGTGAAAGCAAGCTCGATTCACTGGTGATCTGGGAATATCTGGTGCTGCTGCTCGACAAAATGTTTGGCCGCTTCCTGCCCGTCCGGTTCATGATGTTCGGGATGGTCGGCGGCAGCGGTGTATTTGTGCATTTTGCGGCCTTGTGGGTTTGTTTCAGACTGCTGGGCGTTGAGTTTGCAATTGCGCAGGGTATTGCGACCTTCGTTGCCATGAATTCGAACTTTTTTCTGAACAACATACTGACCTACCGCGACCGACGGCTCCGCGGTACGCGGTTGGTCTGGGGGCTGTTGTCCTTTTATGCGATCTGCGGATTGGGGGTCGTCGGTAATGTCAACGTTGCCGACATCGTGTTCGACAGTCTGAACACGGTTACGCCCGGATATTCATGGGCCGTTGCCGGGGCTGCAGGCGCGCTGATCAGTGTCGTGTGGAATTACGTCGTGACGGCCTGGTTTACCTGGCGCCGTCGAAACTAGCCGCCGTGAATATTGTTACGACTTCGGAATAACCGCTGGATTCAATCGTAGTTTGGCGAATCTCGGCGCAATTCGCAAAGCGCCATCAATCGTATCCGATTAAGTAGGTCTGACGCGGACTATCCGCGAGACTTCCGCCGACGAAGCGCCACAAGGCCAATGAGCCCCAGCCCGAACAGAGCGGCTGCCGCCGGCTCGGGGACAGATGCATCGGCGGTCTGGTTGGTATTGGAAACGGGGGTGCCGCGCAGTTCAAAGGTCGCCTCGGGCGCGTCGGGTCCCCGGCTTTCGATGATGATCTGGATCACATGCTCACCGCCTTCGAGGTCCGGCAGTTCAATACGATAGTCGAAGCCGCCTTCGTCGTTGAATTCACCGGGACCGGTCCCACCGAAGACGAACTCGCCGTCAATCCAGACCAACAGGCCGTCGTCGATATTTGCGCGAAGTTCAACGTCGGTCCAAAGATCGACATTAAAGATCGACATTAATGTCGAATTCATAGATCGCGGCAATTTCCGAACCCTCCGTCCAAGTCTCAAGGACGGCAGCGACGTCTTCCCAGCCCTCGGTCAGGTTTTCCGGATCATCAAGCCAGTCGCCCAGCGCCGCTATGGCGGCGGCCAGATCAGGCTCCTCGGAGATAACGGTAAAGATGTCGGCTTCGCAGGGCGCTTCCGTGCACAGGAATGTGCCGGTATCGCTGCCATTGTCGAGCAGGTCTTCCAGATCGATGGCAAGCCCGTCGCTGTTGTTGTCGATGATGATCTCACGGTCGAAGAAATCATCGGTTTCGGCTACTTCCTGCACGACAGGTTCGGCGGTTTCGGTCGGCTGGGGTACCGTTTCCTGCGGTGCGCTGGCGGCGGTCTGTACTGGCGGCGGCGTGGTACGGTCCGGGTTCCGGCGAATGTCGTTGAAGGAACGAATGAACCGATTGCGCGTCACGGGGGCCGGTGCGGCGCGGCGGGCGGGTTTCGGTGCGGTGAAGGATACAGGGGAAGCACTCGCGACCGGACCGGAAAAGCCGCCCTGCCGTCCGGCGGCCGGGTTACCGCCCGCGCCGCGACGGAAGCCGGCGCGGCCACTGTCGGGGCCTGCGGCCGGCGCCAGGCCGGAAAGTGCGGTCGACAGCGCGTCAGCCATTGCCGATGTCAGTTCCAGGCGGTCCAGGTCAATGGGTTCCGCAATAACGGCCGAAATGGCGCGGCCGGCAGGAAGGCCCTTGAAGTCAATTTCCAACCGGCCGTCCTGCACGATGGCCCAGGTTTCAACGCCGAGCCCAAGCGCTGTCGTGCGGAAGACATTGCCCGCGGCCGAAGCGACCCTGTCGCCATCCGATGCGCCCAGGTTGCGATCTTCCAAACTGGCGCTATCGGACAGAGCGTTGCCACCGACCGGATCGCCATTGACCGTGATTTCACCACCGAAGGGGTTGGTGTTTTCAGCGTCGCCATCATCTGCGTTCGCAACGATCATGACGCGATACATGCCGTTCGGCAGGGAGGACTGAAACAGGTTCGGTGCCACAATGCCGTCGGTCAGTGCCGTTGTACCGGAAACCGGTTTGCCGGCTTTGCCGGATTCCGTACTGGCTGTATCCGGCGTGATGGGGGTGAAACCGCGATGTACCGTGGAGCCGTTTCCGCCGAAGTCCCAGCCGACGGCCCCGTTAGGGAGACGATAGTCATCGTTGATCTTCAGTGACGACAGGGCACCGGCCTTGCTGGCCAGCGATGCAACCGCCGCAATGCGCCATGCGGCCTCGCCGGCGGCTTCTGTTTCCGGCAGTGACTTGATCAGGCGCTCGGCGTTGCGGATGATGGCATCCGCATCGGTATTTTCAGAATCGAAAAACTGTTTGAGCTGCTTCAGGTTATCGAGGCCATCGCGCAGCGCGTTCATTTGCGCCTTTAACAACCGCAATCCGTCGGCAGGCTTGTTTGTGACTGTCCCGATGGCCGTATCTGAAGGGGTGCCGCGGTCGGCGCCGATAATCCCTGCAGCAGCCGGCATCGCATTCACATTCGCGACCAGCGCAAATGCCGTGGCGAGTAAAGCCGCGCGGCAAGACGGCAGCAGCCTTTCCTTCCGGTGGCGTGCGGGCTGGGTCGTTTTTTGTATCGGTCAATTTCAACATGGCCATTCTTATTCTTTGGGTCGTTGTTTTTAGGAAGCTCGGTTCAGTTGCCGTGGCTCGGTTTGCTCAGTTCTGTTTTGCTGTGCCCAAAATGGCTGGGATATTTCAAATTATCGTCATCCATATGGGGTAATCGAAAAAATTGTTTCTCTTTAAAGGCGGTAATTCTTTTCATCTAATACCATTAGTGGAGAGTGGTAAAATGGTATGGTAATTAAAATATGACGTTAAAACAGTAGGTTATGGATTTTTCGCCACGTATTTACAGCAAAATTGTTTTGTTTTTATATAAAATTTTATTTAAAAAAACTTTAATGTTTTTTAAAAATCTATACGTGTGACCGCCATCACTCGGAAGACAAGGAATTTGATCAGGCGACGAATATAATATGTTAGCATCGCGCTGTAGTTAGCTGTTTTTATTTTACTATTTTTGTAATTTGGTCACTTGAATAAAGAAAAGCGGCTGTTCCGAAAATCGAAACAGCCGCTCGTCCTGACGCAAAGCGCGTCTCAAGTCGCTAAATCTGATGGCGAATCAATCGTCCCAGACTTTTTCCGGTACCGGTAACCCCTGCAGGTCAGCATCGCTTAAAGGTCGGTCAGCGACGACATCGCGCGTTTCCAGCACCATTCGTATCTGACGGACATGTTGCGCCGTGTGCCAGGTCGTGCGTTCCAGCACTTCATGCATCCGGGGTTCGCCGTAATAGGTCTTCATCCGCTGCTGGCAGGACTTGTCGTCCAGGTTCTGCCACCATGCCGCAACGCGGGTGCGGATCGTGTCGCCATAATCGGACATGGCATCGAAAGTCTGCATATCGTCTGTCGGTGGCACCACCGGCAACGCCGCGGTCAGTTCGACCCCGTCGCAGGCTTCGAGGAAGGCTTCGGATATCCGGAAGACATGATGCGTCAGCACTCGTAACGTCCGGTCCCGGTTCGGCAGCTTGTCCTGCAGCGATTCAATCGGAATTTGACGGACCAGCCGCGATGCGGTTTCGAGGATATGGTCAAGCCGTTCCGCAAGCTGCTCCGGCGTCAGGACCGGTGACACATCGACATCAAGCTTCAGAAACTCGACGACGTCTGCCAGTTGTTGCGCGAACGTAAACGCATCGCCGCGCGACACGACCGGAAATGGACCGGGCGCCGAGACGCTGCAATTCAGCCAGGCCGTCTGGATCCGCCGCGATATTGACGGAAACGAAATCTACATTGTTTGACGAAAGAAACTCTTTCGTTTTAAGGCAGCTTGTTCACCCAGGCTGCCAGAAGACCTTAATCGGTGCATTCACCGGATTTACTCCCTCAAGGTTACACGGTATGGCGACGTTATCGCCGCACGGGAACCATAGCAGTCTGCCACTTTCATGGGAAGGTACGGGGAATCGCGGCGATGCTGGCGGTATTCGGGCTTTACCGGTCCCGGAACCATGACCAGGCGAAATACAGGACCGCGGTGATCATGATGGCAAGACCGATCAGGGATGGCTGGTATGCCGTTCCCCGGAGCAGGCTGAGGCCAAGGTCGATCCCCAGTGCGATCACAAATGCCGCGATGTAAAGCCGCCGTTTTGCCTGCCCGGCCTCTACGCGGTTTTCGCCGTCTAACGCCATAAATACGCCCTGCCCTGCTGATTCTGCCGGACCGTATCATGCCGCATTACGCTGGCAAAAGAAAACGGCGGCTGGTGGGGCAGCCGCCGTTTTCGAAAGGGGGATCGGATGAAATTCGTGTTGTTCTTAATTGCGCTTTGTTTCTATGTGTCTTGGTGCTCAAAATCACAAAGACGGTCACTACCTGTCGCAATATGACCGGAAACGGCTGCACCGTCCCTGTGTGAGATCATATTGCGCAGTTCGCCGGATTGATTTCGTCCCCCGAATGGGTGAGGTCGGAAAAATATTTACCATTGAAACCCCGCGAAAACCGCCGAACTAGATGGTTTACGCCTACCAGGCCAGTGCATATCCGGCACGGCGCGGGTCGGCGCCAGCCTGGAACATTCCTGATTTTTCATCCGCGACGATGCCGCACATGCCGCCCGCCTTCCAGGTTTTATCGGGCCACCATGAAATCCGGTGGCCCCAGGATGCAAGCGTATCGGCGGTTTCCGCCGGGATACGCGCTTCAAGATCAAGCCGGCCCGGAAAATAGTCATGCGGCTCGAAGGAGGAAGGATAGCTGTAGCTGGCGAAGCGCGGCGCTTCGATGGCAGTCTGGATATCCATGTCAAAGGTGACGACGTTCAGGAAGGTTTGCACCATCGCCTGGGTCTGGACATCCCCGCCGGGTGTCCCGAAGGTCATGAACGCCTTCCCGTCCCGCACGGCAAGCGCGGGGTTTGGCGTCAGCCTGGGCCGTTTGCCGGGCGCGACCGCAGAAGGATGCGCCGGGTCGGCCCAGGATTGTGATCCGCGTGATGATGGCACCAGCCCGGTCCCGGGAATGACCGGTGCCTGACGCGAGGTATCGCTGGGGGTTGCGGAGAATGCGTTGCCCTTGCTGTCCATGGCGCAGCAATAGGACGTATCGGCCGGCACCGCATGCGGTTCTGCCGGCGACGGTGTGAACTGCGTGATGTCGTCGATCCGGGCCAGCATGGCACGGGGATCGCCGGCCGGCGGCATTTCCGGCCAGGCTTCCCCGTCGCGGATAAGGTCGCGCCGCAGGGCCGTGTATTCGTCGGACAGCAGTTCCGCTAGTGGTACATCGATGAAGGCCGGATCGCCGTAATAGCGTTCCCGGTCGGCGAAAGTGAGTTTGAGCGCCTCGGCAATGCGATGGATATATTCCGGGCTGTTATGCCCAAGTGCCGCCATATCCGTGCCTTTCAGCAGGTTAAGGGTTTGCGCCAGCGCGGGTCCCTGCGACCATGGCCCGCAACAATGCACGTCGATACCGGCATAGTGTGTGATCACTGTCGGTTCGTGCCGGACCCGGTATTCGTCCAGATCCTCCATGGTCACCAAGCCGTCGTTTTCACGATGGTAATCGACGATCTTGCGCGCGATATCCCCTCGGTAGAAGGCGTCATAGGCGGCTTTGATACCGGCGATACGTCCCTCGCCCGCTTTTGTGGCTTCCTGATCGGCCATGTATTGCAGCGTTGCGCCAAGGTCGGTCTGCACGAAGCGATCTCCGGGCATGGGCGGCTGGCCGTTCGGCAGGTAAATGGCTTCGTTCGCTGGCCAGCGCCGAAATCCGGCCTCGCTATCGGCGATGGATTCGGCAAGCAGTGGATACATCGCGAAACCGTCGCGGGCAAAGCGGATCGCGCCTTCCGCGACTTCGCCGAACGACATGGTGCCGTATAGTTCCAGTGCGGTCAGCCAGGCAGCCGGCGCTGCGGGCATGACGGTGCGCAGCAGGGTTTCGGGAATGTGTCCGCCGTGAAATTTCTGGAAGAAATCAGGGGTTACGGCTTTCGGCCAGGTGCCGAGCCCGTCGATATTGATGATTTCCTGGGTTTCGGCCAGCCAGATCAAGGTGGGCGCGACGCCGGCGATATTAACGATATCGCTGTGTACGACGCCGAGTGCCAGCCCGGCTGCGACCCCGGCATCGATTGCGTTGCCGCCATGGTTCAAAATTTCGAAACCGGCCTCCGCCGCGAGATAATGTCCCGCAGCAACGGCATGTCGTGTGCCGGCGACTACAGGCCGGTTCGCATCAAAATTGAAGGCCATGACATCGTCTCCCGTCAGAAAATCTTAACAGTCTGTTGGTCGTGTTTACGTCTTCTTAACGCTTGCAACGGTAGCATTGCAGCAATTCGAACGCAGGAAAAGGGGCGCCCTGATGCGCTGGCAAGCTACTCTGCCTGAAAAAGGCCGGGAAATCATAGAAGACTGTACCCGTAAAATGGCGGATCAGAACTGGCAGCAACGTTGTGAGACGGTCGAATCAGCCCTGAATCAGGTGTTGGCTGAAGAGTCGACTGAGGCTGGCAGATCAAAAGCGAAACGGCAGTATTCGGCGGGCATTATGATTGCTGCGATCCTCGACAAGCTCGACAAGCTCGACACCGGCGACGTCAATGATGCCGAACAGGCGAAGCTGGCGGCTTCCAGCACCGATTTCGATCATCAGATCGCCGCTTGCGACTGGTTGATCGAACAATCGCTCGCCGCGGCTCCGCTTCCGGGAACGGAAACCACGCTGCACTAACGACGGGTCACGAATGTCGTGCCCCGGTGCCGTCGATCAGGCATGGCAGACTGAAACCCAGCGGTTGGTCAGCATTATCTGGAATTTTTCCCGAGTCTCGGCCAGCCGGGGTGATGCGTTATGCAACGCAAAGGCCTCTTCATCCGCATAGCATTCGAACAGGAACATCCTGAGCGGGTCGTCTTTCTTCACCATCACTTCAAAGGCCAGGCAGCCTTCTTCGGCTTCGAGGCTGTACGTTCCGTGTTCCCGTACCAGCGCCTCTAACGCCGATCTGTGCTCTGATTTCACTTCATATTCGATAATTACTGCGACCCGGCTCATGGTTCCCCCCTGGGCGATGTGTAGCGTCGGTGTCACATCGTATGTCGCATGCCAGGCAACCGCCAGAAATGACAAAGCGTTAACAAAGTGGTTGACAAGCGTATTAAAAAATACTTGTGCGATCAAAAAGAACCAGATTAGAATATTCGTCATGTACCGAACGCGTGAGTTGCGGTGACACGATGTGATCGCTTCCCGGGTCCGGAATCGGATTGCAGGGCAATGCCCTGGGGGTCGGTACAGAGCCCACGGGCCGCTGGATACCTATGAAATCCAACGGTTCGGCATTGAAAGGAAGACGCGTAAATGGCTACCGGGACAGTAAAGTGGTTCAATCCGACTAAAGGTTTTGGCTTCATCACACCCGACACCGGCGGGAAAGACGCCTTCGTCCACATCACTGAAGTAGAGCGTGCGGGTATGGCACCGTTGGTCGAAGGTCAGCGAATCAACTACGAAGAAGTGAGCGACGCAAAAGGATTGAAGGCGACCAGCCTGTCCGACGCAGGCTGACCAAGGGCGCGTTCCGCCGACTGCCGCTATTCGCGTACAGTCGACGTGTGCCCCGGGATGGAATCGGATCGGCTCCATCCTGCATGTTTGTCTTCGTGCCTGAACGGCAGGTGCGCGGCGGCTGTCGCTTTGTGCCAGCGCCGGGGCGTTACATCGCGTTGAACAGGCCTTACTTCGCTTTGAAGACCGGCGGGCGCTTTTCCATGAATGCCGTGCGGCCTTCGGCGTAATCCGCGCTGTCGAAGCAGGCCTTGACCATGGCCGCGCATTGATCGATATCCCGGTCCGCCGGATCCTTGACGATTTCACCGACTGTGAATTTGACCTGGGCGACCGTCAGTGGCGCATTGCCGCCGATTGTCTTCGCATATTCATCGACATAATGTTCCAGCATCGAGGCCGGTACGACCCGATTTACGAGCCCCATTTCCCGGGCTTCGGTCGCGTTGAACTGCCGCGCGGTGAAGAAAATTTCCTTGGTGAAGGACGGGCCGACGATATTGCTCAGCTTGCGGATATGCGCATAGCCATAGCCGAGGCCAAGTTTCGCCGCGGGCACCGCAAACCGTGAATTGTCGCCGCAAATACGCAGATCGCAACAGACCGCAATGCCCAGACCGCCGCCGATGCAATAGCCGTTGACCCGGGCGATGGTCGGCTTGGCAAGCCGCGCCTGGATGCCTCGTCATAAGCCTGGTCCACCGCGACGGTCATAGGCCATCCGACCGCTTCCGTGCGACGCGCGCTCGTTCTCGAATTTCGAGATATCCGCGCCGGCCACGAAGGCCTTCCGTCGCCGCGCCCCGGTCAGCACGATCGACCCGGACGTCGGCATCGGCCTGGCGGATATCCTCGAGCAGCGCGGTCGCGCACCTTCCCACATCTCCCGCGACACGGCGTTCAGGCGCGTCCGGGTTGTTGAACGTGATCCAGGCAATGCTGTCGCGAACCGCGCTCAGCGACCGGTCTTCCTCGCCCGCGATCATCTCTTGTCAGTCAGCCATGGCGCTAGTCCTCCGTTTCGAAAGCTCTGTGTATCTCGTCTGAATCCGTTCAGACTACGTTATCGGTCGCGCATAGGCGGCGATTTCTTCAGCGCTGTCCAACCCGAGGTCGGCTCAGCACCTCGTCGGTATGCTCGCCACGTTCCGGCGGTGCGGCATGGCGATCTTGCTGGGCGGGGTGCGGCTCAGCCGGACCGCCTGCGCCGACCAGCTCCATGTCGCCGCCGGGCATTGACCGGTGACCTTGACGGCCTGCGCCATGCCGAGATGCTGGACCTGCGCATCCGCGAACGACCTCGCCGATGGAATTGTAGTTCGGTCCAGCTCGGCACCCCGTGCTTCGTTCAGCAGACTGCGACCCATTGCGTCACGCGGTCTCGGTGCTGCGTGCAGGCTCATCGATCGCGGCGTTCAGCGCGTCCCGGTTCTGCGAGCGCAGCTCCCTCGGCGTAATCCGGGTTCGCGCAGATCCATCGCTCCGATCGTGTCGCAGAACCGCTTCCAGATCACCTGGCCGGCGACCGCCGAGATTGATATAGCCGTCCGATGGTGGTGAACACGCCGGTCGGGATGCTGGTCGGATGGTTGTTGCCGGCCTGCTGCGGCACGTCCTGGTCCATCAGCCAGCGCGCGGCCTGGAAATCCAGCATGAATAGCTGGGCCTGCAGCAGCGAGGTGTCGACCCACTGGCCCTTGCCGGAACCTCACGCTCCAGCAGCGCGATCATGATCGCCCTGGGCGGCACAGCAGCCCGGCGCAGAGATCGGCGATCGGAATGCCGACCCGCATTGGCCCTCGCCCGGCGCGCCGGTGATCGACATCACCCGCCCATGCCCTGGGCGATCTGGTCGAAAGCCGGGACGGCTCGACATAGGGCCCGTCCTGACCGAAGCCGGAAATGCTGCCCAGATGATGCGCGGGTTGATCGCCTTCAGCGCTTCGTAATCGATGCCGAGCCTGTTCTTCACGTCCGGGCGGTAATTTTCGACCACCACGTCGGCGCTTCGCGACCAGTTCTTGAACAGCGCGAGCCCGTCTCGGTCCTTCAGGTTCAGGGTCACGCTGCGCTTGTTGCGGTGCAGGTTCTGGAAATCGGCCCATGGCGCTTGCCGCCCAGGCCGTCGCCGCCTCCATCGCTTCGGGCATTTCGACCTTGATGACATCCGCGCCCCAGTCGGCAAGCTGCCGGACACAGGTCGGCCCGGAACGCACGCGGGTCAGGTCAAGGACGGTATAGCCCGTCAGGGCGGAGGAAGCTGCTGTTTGCGGCATTATCGATTTCCCGTTCGTTTTGGGGATTCATGTCTGGCCAACAGAACCTGTCGCGGCCATGATGAAAAGAAGTAACGTTTGCAGGTGCTATTGACCTTTTTTGGAGCGGGGCTGTCAACCAATGGAAACACCGAATTCACTAACAGCAACAGAGGCCGCGAAGCGAATTGAAGCGGGCACGCTGACATCCGAGGCGCTGGTTGCGAGTTGTATCGAGCGGATCGACGCCCGCGAAGACGTCGTCGGCGCGTGGAAAGCCTTTGACCGCGACCTGGCGCTGAAACAGGCGCGGGCCCGGGATGCCGGTCCCCGGCGCGGGCCAATCCAGGGCATTCCCTTTGGCGTGAAGGACATTATCGATACGATGGACCTGCCGACCGGTTATGGTTCGCCGATCTATGAAGGCCACCAGCCGGCCGCCAATGCACCCTGCGTCCAGATCAGTCTGGATTCCGGCGGTGTGTTGATGGGCAAGACGGTCTCCACCGAATTTGCCAGCCGCCATCCCGGCAAGACCACCAATCCGCATAACCCGGGGCATACACCCGGCGGCTCGTCCAGCGGTTCGGGCGCTGCAGTGGCGGATATGATGGTGCCGCTCGCTGTCGGCACGCAAACAGGGGGATCGGTGATACGGCCCGCCGCCTATTGCGGCTGCGTCGGCTACAAGCCCAGTTACGGGCTGATCGCCGGCTACGGGGTGAAGGAAAACACCCGCAGCTTCGACACGATTGGCCTCTATGCCCGTGACCTCGACGATATCGCGCTGTTTCGCGCCGGCATTCTGGGCCTGCCGCATGAACCGCTTGCCGGAGCGTCCTTGCACGGGCTGCGGGTTGGTTTATGCCGCACGATGATGTGGGATCGTGCCAGCGCCGCGACGCAGGAGCGGCTGGAAAGCACGGCCGCTGCGCTGGCGAAAGCCGGCGCGCAGGTCACGGATTTCCCCCTGGAAGGCCCCTTTGCCGGATTCGAGGAGGCCGGCAAGACCGTGTCAGGTTTCGAATTCACGCGCGCGCTGGCCTATGAGCGTGCCCATCACCTGGACAAGATGAGCGAGGCCATCCGGACCATCGTGATCGAGCCGGGTGTTTTGGTGACCTTTGCGGAATACCAGCGGGCGCTGGCGACCCTTGCCGCCTGTCGCGCCTGGCTCACCGACGCAATGGCCGATTTCGACCTGCTTCTCACGCCCAGTGCCCCGGACGAGGCGCCCGAAGGCCTGTCCCATACCGGCGATGCCTGTTTCAACATTCTGGCGACCTGGACCTATTCCCCGGCAGTGACCCTGCCCGTCCACACCGGCCCGAAGGGGCTGCCGATCGGGATGCAGCTCGTCGGTCGCCGTGGTGGCGACATGAGCTTGCTTGCCATGGCAAAGGCGGCATTTCCGGTTCTGGCGGAAAACGGGATGAAATAAAGGGACAGTATCAGTCGAACAGGTGTTTTTTCTCTGAATCCGGCACCAGTTCGCTGGTACTTTCATTGTCGGGGTCAAATTCGACCGGCGTGCCAAACGCCAGGTTATGGGGCAGCTTGTCCAGTCGCCGGCTGGTTTTTTCCATCTCATCCTGCATGTTGGCCAGATTGACCTCCAGCATCATGATCTTCTCGTGGTTATTGTCGATCTGATCGTCCTGCTTGCCGGCGCGTTTCAGAACCTGCCGGACCTTATGGTTAATTTCGGCGAGGTCCCGGTGCACGACCTCCAGAACCTGCTGCTTGGCGGCCTTGATCTGGGTCCAGCCGATAAGGGCGAGAACTACAAGCCCCGCCATATTGACGAGGATCAGGGTATCGCTGAAATCCATGGCCGTTCATCCGTTTCGCTCGCTATCACGCGGCAATATAGCACGAAAACGACGGGCGGGTATCTGCCATAACGGGGCGATGTATTCAGTAGGAATGTTGTTAAGTTAAGTATTCTGTCCCCTTATTTATGAGGGTGCCGCTGTCTGCATGACTTCGATGATGTTGCCCCAGGGATCCTGTGTATAGGTTGAAGCCGTGCCGTCCCTGTGCAGGTTTAGGGCGCCATATTGCGCGGCGTTGTCGCTGACCACCGCGATATGCGCCGGGTGTTGCTCCGGCAATACAAGGGCCATATCGACATTGTCGAAGCGCAGCATGGCCCAGCTTTGATCCTGATGGGCCACTTCGACATCAAACCGTTGCGTATACCAGGCGACGGCGTCGCCGATATCCGTGACCGTCAGGGCGATATGATGCAGATTTTCCATTGGTCCCTTTCACCGTTTCGCCCGCAGGCTCCCTTCCCCGGCTCCGGTGAATGATCCAGCGCCGGTTCTAGCCGTGAGGGGCGCTCAGTTGATCTCGTGTTCGACCTTAGGCGGCACCCAGAGTTCCAGTTCGACGCGCGCCTTGACGTCCTTTGGCGGTTTCGTCCAGCCGATCAATTCATAAATGCCCTCGACGGTTTCCCCGTTTTCGGTCACGAGTTCGACATGGATGACGTCGCCACCCTTGTCGATGCTCTGAATACGTCCGCGCGGCGGTGTCGCCATCGCTTATGCGCCCCAGACGTCGTCATAGCGCGGGGTTCCGTCCTTGAGCGGCTGGTCACGATAGGTGCCCACGGGCGTGCTGCTGGCCCGGCGGAATGTAATGCCGGTGATGGCGAAACCAAGCGCCGCCAGAAGGTGACCGATGATCAGTTCGCCGTACCAGAACCACAAGCCGCCCATCGAGCAGAAAATCGCCGTCCACATCATGCTGAGGAACATCATCGTCTGAAAACGCTGGGCGGGCGGCAGATGGCGTAGCGGGTTATGGTTCGAATCCATGACGGCGCGATACATTGAAAGCATTTGTTTTCTCCTGAAAGCCGGTGTTTCGATACGAAACGTATCCGTTTCCAGTTCTTACGCGCCGCGCCGGCGACTGGATCACCATTCCCCGGCCGGTCGGTGGCAACAGGCCGCCGGTTTATCGAAACATTCGTGCTTTCAGGACAGTGTCAGACGACCCGGCTGGGCAGGTCCTGCCCCGTCAGCCCCGCGATCAGGTTTTCAATGGTCCGGGTGACCATACCAATCCGGGTCTTGCGCGTGGCGCTGCCCAGATGCGGGGCGATGACCACATTATCCATCCCCAGCAGCGGGTGGTCGCGCGGTAATGGCTCCGGATCGGTGACATCCAGCCCGGCCGCCCAGATGCCGCTGTTCTGCAGCGCTTCGACCAGGGCGTCATGATCGACCACGCCGCCACGCGCGGCGTTGACCAGTATTGCCGTGGGCTTCATCAGTGTCAGTTCCCGGCGGCCGATCATATGCCGGGTTTCCGGCGTCATCGGCATGTTGAGCGTCACGAAATCCGACTGTGCCAGCAAGTCGTCCAGGCTGGCGTAAGTCGCGCCAAGACCGTCCGCGATTGCCGGGATCGGGTTGCGGTTGTGATAGAGGATCTTCATGTCGAACCCGGCGGCGCGGCGGGCAACCTGTTGTCCGATACCGCCCATGCCGATGATTCCCAGCGTGGCACCAAAGACTTCCTGACCATGCAGGATATTCGCATCGTAATGGATGAAGCCCGGGCTGCGCGCGTAGTGGTCGCCGCGCACAATATTGCGGGCCGCGGCCATCAGCAGCGCAAAGGTCATGTCGGCTGTGGCGCCGTCCACGAATCCCGGCGTATTGCCAACGGGGATACCGCGCGCCTTCGCATCGTCGAGATTGATATGATCGACGCCGACGCCCTGATTGGCGACCACGCGCAGATTTGGCATGGAATCGAGCATGGCACCGTTGATAGCCGGATGCCCGTAGACGAAGAACCCGTCCGCGGATTCAAGCAATGCGGGGTCATTCGGCCCGTCCTCGTTCCACAGATGGATCTGGCAGTCGACGGCTTCCAGCATCTCCATGATCCACGGGGCCAGTTCAGCATTGGTCAAAATCTGATACGGCATGGAAACCTCCCTTTTACGCATTTCTTGATGTGAATTTTCTGTGTCGGACCATACCAGCTTCGGCCCAATGCCGTTCAACCGTAAATTAGGGTCAGGTAAGTCCCGTCGCATCGATGCGCCGGTTTGCGTCGGCCGGTGTGTGCTTGTATCAAAACCAGCACGCGCAAGGACCCGATATGAACAGGAGCCAGGGGATGACCATGAAGCTAGACGACGCCACGATCCATTTCGCCCATTCGGCCTATCAGCTCGCCACCCTGTTCGAGCAGCGCCAGACCGGCATGAAACATTTCCAGACCTGGACACCGGACGAAACCCGCGCGCGGATCGGTGACGGGGATATCTTCGTCGCCTCTGGATTCTGGAAGAACGACCTGCTGCCCCTCGCCGGCCGGCTGCGCTTCATCCAGGTCTGCGCGGCGGGTTATGACCAGTTCGATCAGGACGCAATCCGCGCGCAGGGCGTGCGGCTGGCAAATGCCAGCGGCGTAAACGTCAATGCGGTCAGCGACCACGCCATGGCCCTGACCCTGGGACTGACGCGCCAGCTTCATACCGGCCGCGACAACCAGCGCAACGCCCATTGGCGCCCGATGATCTCCGACCTGTCGCAGCGTGAGGACGAACTGCCCGGCAAGACCATGCTGATTTTCGGCCTTGGCAAGATCGGCGGCCGGCTGGCGAAGCTGGCCAAGGCTTTCGATATGCATGTCATCGGGCTGAAGCGGGATACGTCCAGCCCAGTCCTGCATGTTGACGAACTGTACACCTCATCAGCGCTGCGCGACCTGCTGCCGCGCGCCGATGTGGTCGCCCTCACCTGCCCGCTGACGCCGGAAACCCGCAACGTGATGGACGCGGCCGCCCTGGCGGCGATGAAGCCCTCATCCTTCCTGATCAACGTTGCCCGCGGCGGCTGTGTCGACGAGGTCGCGCTGATCGACACCATGCAGCGCCAGGCAATCGCCGGGGCCGGCATCGACGTGACCGCGACCGAACCGTTGGCTTCGGACTCCCCGCTCTGGGGCCTCGAAAATGTCCTCCTCACCCCGCACACCGGCGGCGAAACACGGAAATACGAAGACAACGTCATCGATATCCTGCTCGAAAATCTCGACCGCCTGTCACGCGGCGCGGACCCGCTGCACAATCAGATAATCTGAGGGCGCGGCCCACACGCTCACAGGACCGGTCCGGCCCCTCCCAGCATCGTGCCGCCCCCATCGCGAGCCCTCGCCATCGCCGCGAATTGAACCGGCCGGCCTATCCTCGAAAGAGTGTCTGCCGGGCAGGTACCCTTGATCGCTGTGGCCGGATCGTATCTAGTGATTGGATGGTTCATAAAATTTGTGGGGTGAAACGAGTGAAACTTCCTATTTCCGCCATGTTATTGGCTGCCATCGTCGTCGCATCTCCCGTACAGGCTGAGTGGCCGGAGAGAGACATCCGGATTGTCGTGCCGTACGGCCCCGGCGGCAGCACCGACAACACAACGCGCGCTGTCCAGCCTGCACTTGAAGAAATTCTGGGCGTCAATCTCACCATCGAAAACATCGGCGGCGGATCCGGCCTGATCGGTACGGCGAAAGCACTGAAAGCCAAGCCGGATGGCTACACTTTCTCGATGAACCCGACATCGACAATGGCGAGCATCTTTACGCGGGCCATGCCCTATGACGTGAATGCGGATGTGGAGCCCGTTGCCCGCATCGCCCGGTCCTGGCTTGCCCTTGCGGTGCACCCGGATCTGCCGATCAAGAATGTAAAAGAATTTGTGGCCTACGCGAAAGCCAACCGCATCTCCTATGCCTCAACCGGCGTTGGCGGCATCACGCATATCTATATGGAGCTGTTCGCACAGGCGACCGGGATTGAAATGACCCACGTGCCGTATCGCGGCAGCAGCAAGGCGCTGAACGCCCTACTTGGCGGTCACGTTCAGGCGCAGATCGATTCCAACCTGCTGCCCCAGTTGCCGACCGGCGGCGTGCGCGGCATCGGATACGTCAATAACGAAAAATGGCCCGGCTTTACGCAACTTCCGACGCTGCACGAACAGGGTGTCGATATCCCGCATATGAGCTGGTTCGGTTTCGTGACGCGCAAGGGCGTTCCGGCAGAAGCCGTCAACGGCATGGCGGCGGCGCTGGAGAAGGCGCTGGCCCGTGACGATGTGAAGGCACGATTGCTGAAGCTGGGGCTCTATCCCGGCTATCAGGGCCCCGAAGAATTTGCCGCCCAGATCAAGAAAGATCAGGGCTCGTTCAAGGCGGTTCTGACCAAGCTTGGAGCGATCAAGGCAAAGTAAGTTGCATGTGTGCAGGGCGGGAGGGCGCAACACAATGCTCTCCCGCCGTCATGCGCGCGTCTTGCTGAGCATGCGAGGACTGTCATGATCGGTACCAGATTGATCGCCATGTCCGGGGGGCTGAGCGCATTCTTCCTCGGTTTGGCATTGTTGGTGTATGTCATTCCGAATTTCGTGCCGGAACCCAGCTATTCCATGGGCGATGCGCCCGGACCGCAGGCATTCCCGCGTGTCCTGGCCTGGGGCTTTCTTATTCTGGGCGGCATGGATGCGATTGCGGTCTGGTTGTCCTGCGAAGCGACGACCTGGCACAAACCTGAAGCCCTTGGTCGATTGGCGCTGGTTTCGGCGATCCTGCTGGCCGCGCTGCTGGCGACGCCGTATTTCGGCATGGTCCCGGTCGGTATTGCGATGATGATCACCGTGACCACCCTGGCATCCGGACAACGGCTTGTCCCCAGCCTGCTGACCGCCGTGCTGTTCGCGGGCGCTATCTATTTCATCTTCGTCGTGGTGGCAGGAATTCCGCTGCCCATGGGCGAGCTTTGGGACTGACCTGATGGATCATATCGCCCTCGTCCTGGAGCACCTTTCAAAAATAGAACTGCTCATCCTGCTGCCGCTCGCCGTCCTGGGCGGCATGGTCATTGGCGCCATCCCGGGGCTGACCTCCACCATGGCGGTGGGGGTGCTGCTGCCGTTCACCCTTTTCCTCGACCCGCTGACCGGTGTTCTGATCCTGGTGGGCATTGGCAAGGGATCGCTCTTCGGCGGCTCCATTTCCGCCATCCTGATGAATGTGCCCGGCACGCCGGCCGCGGCCTGCACCGTGATCGACGGCTATCCGCTGGCGCAAAAGGGACAGGCCGGCCGGGCGATCGAGACGGCGCTCTGGGCGTCCTTCATCGGCGACCTGATGTCGGTTGTGGCGCTTGTGCTGCTGGCCGGCTGGCTGGCGAGTTTCGGCCAGAAATTCGGCCCGAAAGAATTTTTCGCGCTCATCCTGCTGTCGCTGACCGTGATTGCCGCTCTCTCGCAATCCGGCCTGTTACGCGGTATCTGCGGCGGCATGCTGGGCCTGCTGCTGGGCACGGTCGGTCTCGACCTGGTGAACGCGACGCCGCGCTTCGTCTTCGGGTCTGACAATCTGGCGGAGGGCATTCCGTTCCTGCCGCTCCTGATCGGTCTGTTCGCACTGCCGGACATCATTGAACACTATATGTCGAAGGCGCGTGATCTGAAGCCCCATGTGATCGACAAAACGCGCTATACCCGGGCGGATTTCCGCAAGACGCTGCCGACGATCCTGAAAGGCTCGGCCATCGGCATTACGATGGGGGCGATCCCGGGCATCGGTGCGACCGCCTCGACCTTCATTTCCTATGCCGAGGCGAAGCGCAGCTCACCCGACAGGGCCGAATTCGGGAAAGGCGCCCTGTCCGGCGTGGCGGCGGCGGAAAGCGCCAATTCCGGCACCAAGGCGGCGACCCTGATACCCTTGCTGGCTTTGGGCGTGCCTGGCGATGTGATCACCGCCATTCTGCTGGGCGCATTTTATTTCCACGGGCTGACACCGGGGCCGCTGCTGTTTCAGCAAAACCTGCCCTTTATCCATGCTCTCTATATCGCGCTGTTCGTATCGGGTTTTTGCATTCTGATCTTCGGCTATGCCCTGAAACGCTGGATGACCCTGATCGCGTCGGTCCCGCGTGACCTGCTGTATCCGCCGATTGTCTTCCTGACGATTATCGGGGCCTACGCGCTGTCGAACACGATGTTCGCGGTCTACACGATGTTTGCCTTCGGGGTGATGGGCATCCTCCTGCGGCGGCTGCGCATCCCGGCGCCGACGGTGTTGATCGGCTTTGTCCTGTCCGAGCTGCTGGAAGACAGCCTGCGCCAGGCGCTGCTGATATCGCGGGGCGATGTCGCCGACCTGTTCCAGAGCCCGCTGGCGCTGGGCCTGCATGCGGCCACGGTTATCGTGGTCACAACGGTTGCCTACCGCGCCATTCGCCGCTCGCGTTTCGGCAAGGTCGGATCCGCCGAAGCCCAGGAATAGCCCGAAGCTATCAAGCCGACCGGTTGGCAGTGCGGCTGCACAAACCCGTTGCGGCCCGGGTGACGGAATGCCAAACCATCGGACCCGTCGCGCGAGAGAGACGCCTGCCCGAAGGCGCGACGGGATGGATTGATGAGGAAGGATGCAGCATGAAACTGTTCTGGGGATCGACATCGCCTTATGTGCGCAAGGTTGTGGTTGCCGCCGAGGAATGCGGCCTGACAGGCCGGATCGAGCGGGTCGAGGTGTTTCCATGGGATGCGGACACGACATACGGCGGCGTCAATCCGGTGGGCAAGGTTCCGGCCCTCATAACCGATGGCGGCCAGACGCTCTATGACAGCCCGGTCATTGTTGAATACCTCGACACGCTGCATGACGGCCGCAAGCTTGTTCCGCCAACCGGCGACGCGCGGTTCGAGGCGATGCGAATCGCGGCCCTTGGCGACGGCATGATGGACGCGGTGATCCTGCTCTATAGCGAGTTGGAACGGCGGCCGAAGGAATTGCACTGGGATTTCTGGGACAACCGGATGCGCAACACGGTCAACCGTTCGCTCGATGCGCTGGACGGCGATGCCGGATCGTTCAATCCCGACCAGCCTGATATCGCACAGATCACGGCGGGTGTCGGCGTCGGCTGGCTTGAGTTCCGCCAGGCAATCCTGGGGATCGACTGGCGCGCCGGGCGCCCGACACTGGCGGCGTGGTTCGATAGATTCAACCAGCGCCCGTCCATGACCGGGTCCGTGCCAAAACCGCCCGTGCGGTAAGGCCGTCGGGGGAAGCCGGCGAAGTTCAATGCATGGATAAAAATACCTTCACTATTCCGTTAACCATCACAGCGATGCCCGAGCTGTTCATGCATGGTGGTCGGCGTTGGAGGAGCATAACGTTCGTTTGTGAAGGGCATCAGCATGATGAATTGTAAAAAGGTGGTGGCAGGATTGATTCTTGGCCTTGCCGCGACGTCATTGACGGCGACGGCGGCTTTCTCTGTCCCGCTGGACATCGTCAATCACTCGTTTGAAGACGACGCGAATACATTCAACGAGTTTTTCTTTGGCAACCCGACCGGGTGGGACCTCATCGATACCGGTGGAATCATCGGCGGCGGCGACCTGCAGGGTACCTTGACCGTTACCGGCGGAAATTACTTCGGCGGGACGGCACCTGACGGTGACAATGTCGCCCTCATCTTTTTAAGTGGTGACGTGGGCACGACCGAAGTCGGCCTGGGCCAGACATTATCGTCAACCCTCACCGCCAACACCGACTACACCCTGTCGGTAGATGTCGGCAATATCAATTCCGGCGACGCCACGAATGGCACGTTCTTCGACCTCAGCGGGTTTCCCGGCTATCGCATCGAATTGCTGGCCGGGGCGTGCTCCTGGCAGAGGACTTTGAACTGACGGACTCCCCCATCGGCGAAGGCGAATTCGCGCTGCGGGAACTGACCTTCTCCACGGGTGCCGCGCCGGCACTCCTGGGCCAGGACCTGGAGATACGCCTCTTTAATCTGAACCTCGCGGATGCGAATTTTCCGGGCGCCGATCTGGAAGTTGATTTTGACAACGTACGGCTCGACGCGTCGTCCAATCTTGAAATCCCTGAACCTGGCGCACTGGCCCTGTTCGGCCTTGGACTCGCGGGGCTGTGCCTTGCGCGCCGCCGCAGGGCGGGCCGACAGTAAACCGGATAATTCTGAGGGAGCAGAAGCGCGGGCGGCCAACTGGGCGAAGGGCGACGCGGAAGCCGCCACCGCCCTCGTCGACCGCCGCATGATCCGCGCGCTCACCCTGTACGGCACGGCCGCCGAATGCCGCGACCGGCTGGCGGAATACCGCGACGCTGGGCGCAGTGTCACCCAAATTCGAAACACGGTGACAGTACACCATTATGTTTCGCCTCTAAAATTACGCACTTTCACCGTAGCCCCATGCCGATAGGGCTGAGGCATTGACTTTTAACCCTTAATAGTATATTATTCCTGTTTTCTCTTTTCAGGGAGGACAGGGATATGAACAAGCCCAACGAGCGGCATGAACGGTTCTGCCGGGAATATGTCCGCCGGCCCGTGGGCAGTGCGGCGGCGCTGGCGGCGGGGTATTCTGAAGATAATGCGGCGGCGCAGGCCTGCCGATTGTTGGCGCGGCCCGATATTCAGGTGCGGATCGCCGAGTTGCGCGACGAGGTTGCCGCCCGGCAATGCGGGGATGTGAGCGCGGTGCTGGCGCGGCTGCAGGTCATTTATGAACTTGCTATCGAGCAGAACCAGTTCAGTACCGCCCTGCGCGCCGTGGCGTTGCAGTTGCGGGTGTCCGGGATGGTGCCCGAAGGGCGCGGCGGCACGCGGCGGGCCGGGCCGGATTACGGGGCGATGCTCTCGGAAATCGCCGGCATGGCCGATCTGGCGCCACCGGCGACGGAACCTGTTGCGGCGCCCGATGGATCGCGGCCGGAACCCTGCGCGGGAGCGCAAGCGTTAGCGGCAGGGCAAGCGTCAGAGCATCCGGGGTCGGCGGCGGAAATGCCAAGGAATGCCAATAAAAGCCAATCAAACACACA
>CALSRA010000056.1 GCA_943788635.1 uncultured Alphaproteobacteria bacterium
CGCCGGTCATTGCAGATGCACATGCCGGCCACGCCGCCAAACGCCTGAAACACGGGGAAGCCAAGATTACCCGGTTCGAAATAGCGTTTTTCCAGATGCTGAAATGGGCGTTCGGGTTCAAATTCCGCATGACCGGGCAGGTGGGTCTTGCGGTACTTGCCGACGATCTCACCATTTTTTTTCCACCAGGATCGCGGTGTTGAAATGATGGGTCGTCCCGCCTTCTTCGACCTTTTCCGCGTAGCCGAGATAGAAGCCGACGCCGAGTTTCTTTGCTTCATCGAAAAGCGGCTGGGTCGCCGCATTCGGCATTTCGGTTTCGAACCAGGAAATCGACCTCTGCCGGGTCGGTCATGTACCAGCGCGGAAAAAACGTGGTCAGCGCCAGTTCGGGAAAGACGATCAGGTCGCAGCCCTGATCCGCACCCCTGCCGCAGCAATGTCAGCAGCCGCTGCACCACGGCCTGCCGCCCTTCGTCTTTTGCGATGGGACCAAGCTGGGCTGAACCGATGGTGACGATGCGGGTCATGACGATTTCCTTATTATGATTGCGGGATCATGCCGCCCATATCGCGACCGCCAAAGACATGGATATGCAGATGCGGTACTTCCTGTCGGCTGTCCGGCCCGTGATTGGCAAGGATGCGATAGCCAGTGTCCTCGACCCCGGCGTCGCGCGCGACCTTGCCAACCGCCCGCAGCAGTGCGGCCATTTCGGCGTCCGATGCATTGGCAGAAAAATCCGCCATCGAAACATAGCGGCCTTTCGGGATCACGAGGACATGCACCGGGGCCTGCGGCGCGATATCCCGGAAGGCCAGGGCGTGGTCGTTCTCGTAGACTTTATCGCAGGGGATTTCGCCCCGCAGAATTTTCGCGAAAATATTTTGATCGTCGTAGGCCACGCGCTTAATCCTTCTTCCTCGAATTTTTTTCCTCGATCCCGGAAATGCCGAAGCGCTCCGCCAAGACGCCCCACACCGCGTCCGGACGCACGCCTTTATCCGCCCAAAGAACCAGCAGATGATAGAGCAAGTCGGCGCTTTCTTCCGCGAGCTTTCCGCCATCGGCTTTCATCGCCTCGATCACGGTCTCGACCGCTTCCTCGCCCACCTTCTGGGCGATCTTCGGCGTGCCGCGCGCCAGCAGTTTCGCGGTATAGGACGCGTCGGAATCGCCGTCCCGGCGGCTTTCGATCACTTCGAACAGGCGGTCGAGAATGGCGGCGGTTGTATCAGCGGTGCTGTTGGTTTCGTTTGTCATGGTGGCAAGCCCTAGCAGAATTCGGCGGCCCTGTCAGGGGCGAACGGCAACACCTTGCGCGGTCATGTGCGCCTTGGCCTCGGCGATGGTAAATTCGCCGAAGTGAAAAATCGAGGCGGCGAGGACCGCCGAGGCGTGCCCTTCGACGACACCGTCGACCAAATGCTGCAAGGTACCGACACCGCCGCTGGCGATCACCGGCACGGGCACGGCGTCGGAGACCGCGCGGGTCAACGCCACATCGAAGCCGCTTTTCGTGCCGTCGCGATCCATGGAGGTCAGCAGGAGCTCGCCCGCATCCGCCGCCATGCGGCGCGCCCATTCGATGGCGTCGATGCCGGTCTCATTCCGCCCGCCATGGGTGAACACTTCCCATGTGCCGGGGCCGGTCGCTTTGGCGTCGATGGCGACGACAATGCACTGGCTACCGAACCGCGCCGCGGCTTCGGCCACGAATTCCGGGCGGTGCACCGCCGCCGTGTTGATTGAAACTTTATCGGCACCCGCGAGCAGCAGCTTGCGGATATCGTCGACCGTGCGCACGCCGCCGCCGACGGTCAGCGGCATGAAGACTTCTTCCGCCGTCCGCGCCACCACGTCGTAGATCGTATCGCGGGCTTCGTGCGAGGCGGTGATGTCGAGAAAGGTCAGCTCGTCCGCGCCCGCTTTGTCATAGACACGGGCTTGCTCCACAGGATCGCCCGCATCGCGCAGGTCGACGAAATTCACGCCTTTGACCACGCGGCCCGCATGGACATCCAAACAAGGAATGATGCGGGTTTTCAGCATAGCGCTTTTATCGCTTGGCCGAGATCGATTCGCCCATCATAGAGCGCGCGCCCGCTGATCGCGCCGGCGATATTGCCCGCATCGCGCAAGGCCAAGAGATCGTCGAGGGAAGAGACACCGCCGCTGGCGATCACCGGAATCGAGGTGGCCGAGGCAAGCGCCGAAGTCGCTTCGATGTTCGGGCCCGCGAGCACGCCGTCCCGGTCCACGTCGGTGTGGATAATTGCCGTCACCCCCGCATCTGCGAATTGCACCGCCAGCTCTTCCGCCGTCAGTTCGGAGACTTCGGCCCAGCCTTCAATCGCGACCTTGCCGCCCTTCGCATCGATCCCGACGGCGACATGGCCCGGCCATTCGCGGCAGGCCTCGCGCACGAGATCAGGATTCTTCACTGCCACCGTGCCAAGAATGACACGCTTGATACCGCGCTCCAGCCAGGCGCCGATGGTCGCCATGTCACGGATGCCGCCGCCCAATTGGACCGGCACATCGACCGCTGCCAGGATCGCCTCGACCGGCGCCCCGTTGACCGGCTTGCCTTCGAAGGCGCCGTTCAGATCGACCAGATGCAGCCATTCGCACCCAGCCTCCACGAACTCTCGCGCTTGCGCGGCGGGGTCGTCATTGAACACCGTCGATTGTTCCATATCGCCGAGCTTGAGGCGCACGCATTGCCCGTCTTTTAGGTCGATGGCGGGATAGAGAATCACCCGTCGCCCTCCTGATCCAGAACCTTGTGGTAGTGATAACCCGCGATCCATTCGCCATCGACGCGGGCGTAATAAGGATTTTCCGCCCAGCGGATATAGCCCAAGGAATCGTAGCGCCCGATCGCGGCTTCCTGCGTCGAGCGCACATCCAGATTGAGCACGGAGAAGCCCTCTGCCCGCGCACGGCGTTCGACCGCCTGAATGAGACCATGGCCGATCCCGTATCCACGCGCCCACGGGGCGACGAAATTCGTCGTCAGCGAAGCCGCATGAGATTGTGCTTCGTTATTCTTCGTCGGTCGCACCAATTGGGCGGAGCCGGCGATGACGCCATCGAGCCGTCCCACGAACAGCGTGCGTTCCGGCACCAACTGGACGCCGCGCCAATAGGTCTCCAATACTTGGCGGGCGGGGACTTCAACCCAACCGAAGCCGCCGCCTTCCTCGATCGCGGATTCCGCCGCATCACAGAGATCGTTGAGATCGCCGGCTGTCATCTCTTCTAAAATTTCAACGAATACGTCGGCCATGAATCAGGGCCTCCAACTCAAAAAGTTTTCGATCATCCGCAATCCCGTTTCCTGACTTTTCTCCGGATGGAACTGCGTGCCGATCATGTTGTCGCGCGCGACAATCGCCGTCTGCTCGCCGCCGTAATCGGCGGTCGCGATCAGGTGGTCCGAATCCTCGACCACGAAGTGATAGCTATGGACGAAATATACATGATCGCCATTTTCCACACCGGCAACCACCGGATGCGGTTTATGAATGATCAAATCGTTCCAGCCCATATGTGGAATCTTGAGGGTCGGATCGTCCGACGCCAACGGGACCACGTCACCCGCGATCCAATCGAGACCCGAATGGCGGCCATGTTCCAGACTGGCCGTCGCCATCAGCTGCATACCAACGCAAATCCCGAAGAACGGCGCCCCCCGGTCGAGCACCGCATCGCGGAGTGCGGCGATCATACCGTCGAGTGCCGCGAGCCCGCGATAGCAATCGCCGAAAGCCCCTTGGCCCGGCAATACGATCCGCTCCGCCGCCGCGACGGTTTCCGGGTCGGCGGTGACCACGACGGGCACGGTCGAGAATTTCTCGAACCCTTTCGCCGCCGAGCGTAAATTGCCCGAACCATAATCGACAATCGCGACAGTCATATCAAAGAGAGCCGCCCAGCACGCCTTTGGTGGAGGGCACCGCGTCGGATTTGCGGGGATCGATGGCGATCGCCGTCTTCAACGCGCGCGCCAATCCCTTGAAACAGGATTCGACGATGTGGTGATTGTTCTCGCCGTAGAGGGTCTCCACGTGCAGGGTCAACCCGGCCGATTGCGCGAACGCCTTGAACCATTCCTGAAACAACTCGGTGTCCATGTCGCCGAGCTTCGGGCGCGTGAAATCGACTTTCCACACGAGATAAGGTCGGTTCGAACAATCGAGCGCCACCCGGGTCAGCGTCTCGTCCATCGGGATCAACGCGTCGCCGTAACGCACGATCCCGGCCCGGTCGCCGAGCGCCTTGCTCAACGCCTCGCCCACCGCGTAACCGGTATCTTCGGTGGTGTGGTGGAAATCGATATGCAGAGTCGCCCTGCGCCCGCACCTTCAGATCGATGAGACTGTGCCGGGAGAGCTGCTCCAGCATGTGATCGAGGAAACCGATCCCCGTGCGACACGTCATAGGAGCCCGTGCCGTCGAGGGTCGACTTCGGCGGATATCTGCGTTTCTTTCGTGACGCGTTCACTGGTCGGCCGTGCGCCGGTCACGTCATGATCGTGTCATCCCAAAGTCGCTGAATGCGGCGCGCTTTGTAGCAGCGGGCAACGGTTGCTGGCCAGTCCCAGTGCCAGATGGCCTTGTCCCGGCAAGACGAACCCTGTCGTCTCGATAAGACTGCGTGATTCCCCTCTTGACCTGCGGGGCTCATTCGCGCACATGACGAAGGCCGGCTCGCGGCGTCGGAGCCGGCGGCGACGTGATTGCATCAGTCCGTGAGTTTAAATGAACGCGATACATCCTCCTGGCACGGCACCACGATCCTCTCGCGTCCGCAAGAGCGTGCACGACGTCGTTGTCGCCGGCGACGGGCAGGTCACCCTCGGCAATACCGTGCATCAAGGGCACAGCGCGCAAGGTGCGGCGCATCGGCGATGGCATGTCATCGCCGGGTTTGCAGGCGCCACCGCCGACGCCTTCACCCTGTTCGAACGACTGGAAGCCAAGCTGGAACAATATCCGCGGCAGCTGACGCGCGCCTGTGTCGAGCTGGCCAAGGATTGGCGCACCGACCGCTATCTGCGCCGGCTGGAAGCAATGATGGCGGTGGCGGACGAGTGCCTCGCTGGTCCTGATCCGGCACAGGCGATGTCTTGGAACCTGACGACGGCTTGATCGGCATCGGCTCCGGCGGTCGCTTTGCGCTTTCTGCCGCCCGCGCGCTGCATGACGCTGAACGCCAGGACGCGAGAATCGCCGGCGCGTCATGCAAATCGCCGGCGATATCTGCATCTACACCAATGAAAATCACCGTGAACGTCTGAGCGGCCCCATGAGCACTATTGCACATACCTCCTTCAGCCCGCGCGAGATCGTCTCCGAACTCGACCGCTATATTGTCGGCCAGAACGACGCCAAGCGCGCCGTCGCCATCGCGCTCCGCAACCGCTGGCGGCGCCAGCAACTGACCGACACGATGCGCGAGGAGGTGCTGCCGAAAAACATCCTGATGATCGGCCCGACCGGCGTCGGCAAGACCGAGATCGCCCGGCGGCTGGCGAAACTGGCGCGAGGCGCCCTTCATCAAGGTCGAGGCGACAAAGTTTACCGAAGTCGGCTATGTCGGTCGTGACGTGGAACAGATCATCCGCGATCTCGTCGAAACGCCATCCACATGTCCCGCGAACGCATGCGCAAGGAGGTCAAGGCCAGGCGGAACTGGCCGCGGAAGAACGCGTGCTCAATGCCCTGGTCGGGCGACAACGCCAGCGAGGACACCCGCCAGAATTCCGCAAGATGCTGCGCGAGGGCGAACTGGCCGACAGTGAAATCGACTGGAAGTCACGGACCACGGCAGCGGATGCCGACCTTCGAGATATCCCGGCATGCCGGTGGGCACAGATGGGCATGATCAATCTGAACGACATGTTCGGTAAGGCCTTCGGCGGCAAGACCAAACCGCGAAATGACGCGTCACGGAATCATACGAGGTGCTGGTCGCCGATGAAGGCGACAAGCTTCTGGACGAGGAACAAGGTCGTGCGGAAGCCATCGATACCGTCGAGACAGAACGGCATCGTCTTCCTGGACGAGATCGACAAGATCTGCGCGCGCGTCCGACCGGCCGGCGCGGATGTCAGCCGCGAGGGCGTACAGCGCGATCTGTTGCCCCTGATCGAGGGCACAACCGTTCCACCAAACACGGCGCGGTCAAGACCGACTTTCCTGTTTGTTGCCTCCGGTGCATTCCATCTGGCCAAGCCGGCGGACCTGCTGCCGGAGCTTCAGGGCCGGCTGCCCATCCGGGTTGAACTGAAGGCCCTGACCCGCGACGATTTCGGCCGCATCCTGCGCGAGCCGGAAAACAGTCCTGTTCAAACAGTACGTCGCGCTGCTGGGCACAGAAGAGGTCACTCTGGTTTTCGAAGACGACGCCATCGAAGCGCTCGCCACGCTTGCAGCCGAAATCAACCAGCAGCGTCGAGAATATCGGTGCCCGGCGACTGCACACCGTGCTGGAGAAGCTGCTGGAGGAAATCAGTTTCACCGCCACGGACCGCGGCGGCGAAACCATCCACATCACCGCCCAGGATGTGCAGGAGCGCGTCGCCAGCCTGGCCAAGGATGCCGACCTCAGCAAATTCATCCTGTAACGCGCATCGGTTACCGCAGATTTGCGCCTTTGCCTGCTTGCTGCTTGAATAGCCGCAGGGGGAAAAACGCATGACGCTGACAATACGCAGAATTCGGAATGATTTCACCGCGGAGATTTCCGGGGTCGACATAACAAAGCCGATTTTGGACGCGACATTCGCTGAAATCCGCGCGGCGCTTGACGAATATTCGGTCCTCGTTTTCCGCGACCAGAAATTCGACGATGATGCACAGACCGCATTCAGCCTGCGCTTTGGTTCTCTGGAAACAACCATTTCAGCCAATGCCGGCGGCGGCACGCATATCGCGGATATTTCCAATGTCGATCCCGCGACGGATGAAATCATCCCCGTGGAAGGATGGCGGTCGAAATATAATTCCGGCAACGAAATGTGGCACACCGACAGTTCGTTCAAGCCGGTACCGGCACTGGCATCGCTGCTGTCCGGTCGCGAGGTACCGCCCGAGGGCGCCGAAACAGAGTTCACCAGCATGCGCACCGCCTATGACGCCTTGCCCGACGACCATAAGGCCCGGCTGGAAGGGCTGATTGCCATTCATGACTTTTCCTATTCGCGCGGACTTGTCGATCCGGCATTGATGGATGACAAACAGCGCGCCGCAGTCCCGCCCGTGCGGCAGGCCGTTGTACGCACCAACCCGGCCAATGGGCGCAAGGGGTTCTATTCGGGATCACATGCGTCGGAAATCGTCGGTTGGCCCGTCGATGAAGGCCGCGCCTTTTTGAAGGACCTGGTGAACCGCGCGGTGAAACCGGAACGGGTCTATGCCCATAAATGGCAGCAATACGACCTGGTGATCTGGGACAATCGCTGCGTCCTGCATCGAGGACGCCCCTGTGACAAGTCGAAGCACCGGCGTGTCATGCATCGTACGACCGTCGCGGGTGACGGCCCGACGGCATAACCGGGAGAAACGACATGGCGCTTTCTATCCGCACGCTGCATGAAAACTTTGCTGCTGAAATTGGCGGCGTCGATATCACCCGTGAGGTAGATGACGAAACCTTCCGTGCCATCCGAAACGCGTTCGACGAATATTCGGTGCTGGTGTTTCACGACCAGCCTTTCGATGATGAAAGCCAGGTTGCGTTCAGCCGGCGCTTTGGTGACCTGGAACCCGTCGCGCGCAACCGGGTTGGTGGGGGAGGCGGCACGAGCGTCGCCGATATTTCCAATGTCGATCCCGCGACCGATACGATATTGCCGGTCGATGGCGAGGTGATGACCTATCGGTCCGGCAACGAATTGTGGCACACCGACAGTTCATTCAAAGCCATCCCGGCAATGGCATCGATGCTGTCCGGTCGTGAAGTCCCGCCACAGGGCGGCGAAACCGAATTCGCCAGCATGCGCACCGCCTATGCCCGCCTGGACCCGGACCGGCAGGCCGCACTGGAAGATCTGATCGCGGTCCATGACTACACCTATTCACGCGGGCTCGTCGGTTCAAAACTGTCGCAAGGCCACCAGCAGGAAATGCCGCCGGTACAGCAGGTGCTGGTCCGAACCAATCCCGCAAACGGGCGAAAGAATTATTTCACCGCCTCGCACGCGTCCCACATTGTCGGCTGGCCCGAAGAAAAGGGGCGGGCCTATATGGAAGATCTGGTTGCCCGGGCGACAGCCCCTGAAGACGTCTATACCCATGAATGGCGGCAGCATGATCTGGTGATCTGGGATAACCGCTGTGTCCTGCATCGCGGCCGGTCCTGGGAAAAAACCAGATACCGGCGCATCATGCGGCGCACAACCGTTGCTGGCGACGGACCAACGGTCCCCGGCCAGTCACATTAGCTGTCGCGCAATTCGTCCAGCAGCCGTTCAACTTTTGCTTTCGGCAGCTTGCGGATTGACTGCGCCAGACGGTTGGCGAGTTCCGTTGCCTCGGGACCAAGCCCGGCGGTATCAACCGTTACCCGCGGATGGCTGAGCGCGGCAAGGCGTTCAAGTTCTTCGGCATCATCCCAGATAATATTGAAATAGGTGCAGACCCGTTGCACATGCGCGCGGCCGGGGCGGCCCCGGCGACCATGTTCCAGCGCCGACAGATACGCCGGCGAGACATCCATTTCCACCGCCATCTGTTTCAGCGTCACACCCCGCTCCCGGCGCATTGCCCGAACCTTCAGACCAAAGGGCGTTATCGTTTTCGCTTCAACAGCACATAGAGCGCACCGCTGCCCCCGTCCTTTGGCTGCGCATGGCAAAACGCAAGAATACGCCGCCGGCGTTCACCCTCGTTCAGCCAGCGCGGCACCGCATCGCGCAGGATACCCTGGCCCTTGCCCGTGATGACCAGAATGACCCGACGACCACTGCCCCAGGCGGAAGCCAGCGCGGCCGATAGCACATGATGCGCTTCTTCCCGGGTCATGCCGTGCAGGTCCAGCCGCATGTCGATGGGCATTTGTCCCCGGCGCAACCGTTCTGCGGTCCGGCGATCGACATCCGGTGCCTGCCCGTGTTCAAGCGGGGGCTTCGGCCGGATAACCCGTGGCGGCAGTGCAGGCGGCAGAGCCAAAGGCTTCATGTGCCGGATGACCGGCGCCTGCGCCGGCACTTTGGGTTCAAGCTTTTTTTTCAGCGGCGGGTGCCGTCTGGGCAGCGGCGTTATGTCGGCAGTCACCGCCTGCCAAAGCGCCTCATCCTCCCCATCGGGAATGCGACGCTTGCGGCTCATCCGTTCTCGTCCTCGATCAGAATGATATGCAGTCGGCGCGGCCCATGCGCGCCCAGCATCAGTGTCTGTTCGATATCGCCCGAGCGCGACGGGCCGGTGACGAAATTAACCGCGCGCGGCATCTTGCCTTTTGCGCGCAACAGGTCCCAGCCATCTTCATAGGCACGGACAATCTCGCTCGCGCGCAGCACGACAACATGATTGTCCGGCAGGAAATTCAGGGTCGTCGGGCTGGACGGGCCCGAATGCAGCATCAGCGTTCCGGTTTCTGCAACGGCGGAGAACGCTGCGGTCACACCAACTTCGTCATTCCCATCACTGCGCCCGCGGGTGATGGAAAGAGTCGGCCGGTCCTGCCAGGGAATGTCATTGAGTTTTTCATCCGGCGCCATGCGGATATCGCTGCCCAGATTATGCTGCGCCAGATACTCCGCAAGCGCGGCGGGGGCGCCCGCCGGCGACGCGACACGAGCTACACTTGTCTGCACCCCTTCGGCCATTTCAACAAACAGGTCGGCCAGGCCCCCGCGGTCACGCGCAGTCCGTTCAGGAATGATACCCCGCGCATGTTTTTGCAGTCGCGCGTCGAGTGCCGCACGCTGGTCGCCGTCAACCGGGCCGGTGCGACCCAGACCTTTACGAATGCGGCCCAGAACCGCGTCACGACCGCCGCTCATTCGCCCGCCCGCCGCCGGCCGCCGCGCGCCGACCATTGTTGCTGGAACGTCCTGCCCTGCGGCGCCGGGAAATCGCGATGTGCGGTCCAGCCACCGGCCATCGGCAGCGATGCAAACAGTCCGCGCCGCCGCCCCAACGCACCCAGCATCCGCATCGCCAGGCCCGTTGCCATTTGGTACAGCGCCGGTCGGCGGGCAACAAATGCCCAGATTCCAAGACCTGTCCGTTCCGCTGTCGGGGTCAATTTTTCCTCAAATGATTTTTCGCGGAAGTGGCGCATCAGTTTTGGCAGCGGAATGCGCATCGGGCAAACCTCTTCGCAGCGACCGCAGAAGGTCGACGCGTTGGGAAGATGCCGGGCCTCCTCTACACCGATCAACGTCGGTGTCAGAACCGAACCGATCGGCCCCGGATATACCCAGCCATAGGCATGACCACCGATAGCGCCATAAACCGGGCAGTGGTTCATACAGGCGCCGCAGCGGATACAGCGCAGCACTTCCTGCGATTCAGTGCCCAGCAGTTCCGAACGACCATTGTCCAGCAGCACGACATGAAACTGTTCGGGACCGTCAGGATCTTCGGCCCGGCGCGGGCCATTCGAAAAAGTGGTGTAGCTGGAATATTCCTGGCCTGTGGCGGACCGCGCCAGCACACGCAGAATTGCGCTGGCGTCCTCCAGGGTCGGCACAACCTTTTCCAGACTGGCGACCACAACATGAATTTTCGGCAGTGTCTGCGTCAGGTCGCCATTGCCTTCATTGGTGACGATAACCGTGGATCCGGTTTCAGCGATCAGAAAGTTCGCGCCGGTGATACCGACATCGGCATCGAAGAACCGTTGCCGCAACACGGTCCGCGCTTCGTCCAGTAGCTCCCGCGGCTCTTCAAGCGAGCGAGCCGGGTCAAACTGTGTATGTGCTTCCTGGAAGGTCTCGATGACCTGGTCCTTCACCACGTGAATTGCCGGCGCGATGATATGGCTGGGCGTTTCATTGCGAAGCTGGATGATGTATTCGCCCAGGTCCGTTTCCACGGGCTCGATATTGTTCTCTTCGAGAAACGCATTGAGGCCTATTTCCTCGGCGATCATCGACTTGCCCTTGGTCACTGTTTTGGCGTCGACCGACTGGCAGATATCCAGAATAATCTGCCGCGCGTCTTCGGCAGTCGCGGCCCAGTGCACATGGCCACCGGACGCTTCGACATTCTCCTCGAATGTTTCCAGATAAAAATCGAGATTTTCCAGCGTGTGGTTCTTGATGTCGCGCGCCTGGTCGCGCAGCGCTTCGAATTCCGGCAGGCGGGCAGCTGCATTGGCGCGGTTAGTGACAAACCCGCTTTCCATTTTTCCAAGCGCGGATTGCAGCGCGGTGTTGTCCAGCGCGACACGGGTATTCTGCTTGAACTGCTTGCTGGTCGATTCCATCAGCCCTGGCCCTCGCCGATGGAAGGTTCGTCCGTCATCCCGGCCAGGACTTCGGCAATATGGCGCACTTGTATTTTTGATCCCTCGCGTGACAGCTTGCCCGCCATGTTCATCAGGCAACCCAGATCACCGGCGAGCAGCGTGTCGGCGCCGGTCTGTTCGATATCCGCGGTCTTGTTGCCGACCATCTTGTTCGAAATTTCGGGATACTTCACACAGAAGGACCCGCCGAAACCACAACACAATTCCGCGCCAGGCAATTCGACAAGTTTCAGTCCCGATACCTTTTCCAGCAAGGCGCGCGGTTGCGCCTTTATGCCCAGCTCCCGAAGGCCGGAACAGGAATCGTGATAGGTGACGGTCCCGGCATAGGCGGCATCGAATTCCTGCATGCCCCGAATGTCAGCAAGGAACAAAATTAATTCATGCGTCCGCAATGCCAGGTCACGCGCCCGCACAATCATTTCAGGATCGTCCGCAAATAGTTCCGGATAGTGCTTCGCAATCATGCCCGCACAGGAACCGGAAGGCGCAACGACATAGTCGAATCCGTCGAACGCTTCGATAACCTGTTTGGCAATCGCCTTCGCGTCGGCGCGATCCCCGCTGTTGAACGCCGGCTGGCCACAACATGTTTGCATCTCGGGAACGGCAACGGCACAGCCTGCGCGCTCCAGCAATTCCACAGCAGCAAAGCCGATGCCGGGCCGGAACAGATCCACCAGGCAGGTTACAAATAGCCCGACTTCCGGGCGCTTGTCGGTCATCGTTTTCTTTCCGTTACCGTAGGAGTGCAATGGCGGGATCAAGAATGCGCATGCTCGCATCGAAAAGCAATGCGGCGGGTACGCCTCAGCTTCCCGAATGTCGCGCTGCCGCAGTCCGGGGAAGCAGCAGGTAATAGGCGCCCTGACTTTTCATGCGCCCGGCATAGGACAACGCTTCGGCACCATAGCCCCAGAAGAAATCACCGCGGATCGGACCGCGGATCGCGCTGCCCGTATCCTGGGCAACCATCAGTTGGCGCAGCGGCCGGCTTGTGTCGTTCGGCCATACGGTATCAAGCCATATAGGCACACCATACGGGATGAAACGGGAATCAACGGCGAGACTTCGACGCGGTGTCAGCGGAACACCAGCAGCGCCGATGGGCCCGTCACCATCAATTTTTCGAAAGAATATATAGCGCGGATTCACCGCCAGTAATGCTTCTGCCTGATCCGGATTGTTTTCAATCCAGCGTCGGATGTCGCCCCACGAAGCGCCCCCGGCCGGCAGCGCACCACGGTCAATCAATGCCCGGCCGATTGACCGGTACGGCAGGCCGTTATTGCCGGCATACCCAAGGCGAACCACCTCACCATCCGGCAGGATCACGCGACCCGAACCCTGAACATGCAGGACGAATGCGTCGATAACGTCATCAACCCACAGCAATTCCTGCCTGCCGGATGAAAGGGCACCGGCCTCTATATCGCCCCGGGCAAAATAAGGCTCCAGCTTCCCGTCCGCGACACGTCCGATAACTCTTTTTCCGGCCAGCGCTGAATCGAATTTGGACAGATCAACGATCACATGATCGTCGGGCACACGATATAGCGGTACGGTGTATGGTTCGCCCTTTTGCAGGGCGCCGCGCAACTCCGCCTCGAAATATCCCGTAAACAGCCCCGTCGACTTCGCGCCATTGGCCACCCGGAAGGGACGGAACCATTGCTCGAAAAACAGTTGTACGGCTTTACCGTCGTCGGCATCGAGTTGCCCGGCCGCATCACAGGGACCGACCCAATCCGACAACGCAATTTCAATCGGTCGGTCGGCGCTGGCCCGTGTCGCACGCGGCTTGCGGCAGGATTGCAGCAATGCGGTCAAGGCATCGCTATGCCGATCCGCCAACCATCCCGGCAATGACGCAAAGGCCACCGGCGTCAGCCCAAGGCCTCCAGTCTTTGCTGGTTCCGGTTTCTTGGTGCAGGACGCCACAAGAAGCCCCACGGCAATCGACAGGATAATTATCAGGGAAGGGAAGCGCCGCGACGACGGTTCAAAGATCATCACGGGATGTTCAGGACGGGCTGCGTGTTGCGACCAGCTTCCAATTCGGATTGTCGGAACGGGTATCGCGCGCAAAAGTCCAGATGTCGGTTACGGTTATAACCAGGGACTGGTCGCCATCGACCACTTCGTCGTTCTCGTCCAGCGTGGCCTTGATCTGCTCGCTGACAAACTTGATCGTGACCATCGCGATGCTGTCCTGCATCTCGGCTTCGAGAAGATCCGTGGATTCAATACTGACAACCGTCGTTTCCAGGGTCTGGTTGGCCAGTTCCCGCTGGCGGATTGCATTGGCGAAATCCTGATAAACGTCATCGGACAAAAGCATGTTCAGGGTCTTGCCATCGCCTGTCGAGAACGCCTTGATCACCATCTCGAAGGCAGCCTGCGCGCCTTTCATGAAGCCCGTATCGTCAAACGACCTGTCGGCAATCTTGATCTGGGCCAACCCGGCGGCAAGCGGCGTATCCGGCGTTACCGCCGTCGGCTCCGCCTGACGGGTATCGGGCAATGGGATGACGTTATCGGCATCCTGATCGGCGTCGTTATCTCCCGGGGAGAAAATATTGGGGCGGCGGTTTTCATTGCCGGTCCGCTTCCCTAAAACGCTCCGCAGGCGATAGACAAGGAATGCTGCCAACATGGCAAACAAAATAATCTCGACCAGATTGAAACTGTTGCCCATGTGACGTTTCTTTCAAGCTCCACACGCCTTGGTCCGGGAATTCGGGCCATCGCGCGGTTGTCTGAACAGGTCCGGAACCTTACGTTAGCACAAAGATTGTCCGGATATCTTAAAGGATTTCCCCTTTATAGCACCCGGATACCCTCACTACCGGTTTTAGATAGGGCTTCGGGCACAAAAGAGCAAGCATGGGGCTGATACTTCTCTTCGCGTTCATTGCAACGCCAATCATCGAAATTGCCCTGTTTATCGAAGCAGGGGAGCGTATCGGGCTATGGCCAACGCTCGGTATCGTCATACTGACCGCCGTCGCCGGCACCTGGCTTCTGCGCTGGCAGGGCACGGCAACCTGGTCGCGCGCAACCCAATCCCTGCAACGCAATGAGTTTCCGATGGAAGAAGTGTTTGCCGGCCTGTGCCTTGTGCTCGCCGGTGCGCTGCTTCTGACACCGGGGTTCATGACCGATGCCATCGGGTTCGCCTTGTTCCTGCCACCAGTGCGGAAACTGTTGGCCCGCTTTATCCGGCGCCGGCTGGAACGCAGCAGTAATTCGAAAATCTGGGTGAACGGCGCGGAACGGGATTTCGGGCAGACGCATCGCCCGGCATCTGATGGCGTCGTTGAGGGGGAATTCAGCGAAGTCGACCCGAAAGCCGCTGAAATCAAGGCTTTGCAGGAGTTAGAGGAAAGTGACCGTCCGCCCAATCCCAACAGCCCCTGGGCCGGAAAATCATGATTCTTGTCCGGCATGGCCAGTCCGAATTCAACGTTATTTACGGCGAGACCCGACAGGACCCGGGGATTGTCGATCCCGTTCTGACGGAACTGGGCCATCAACAGGCCGCGGAAACCGCAAGGGCGCTGGCGGATAGCGGCGCCCACACACTGATAGCCAGCCCGTATCGTCGCGCGATCCAGACCGCGCTGATTGTCGGCGAAACCCTGGGCCTGGACGTCACGATTGATCCGCTGATTGGCGAACGCGCCGCCTTTTCATGCGATATCGGCACGCCGGGATCAACGCTTGCCACGACCTGGCCGACACTGGATTTTGCCCATATCGGTGAAAACTGGTGGCCGGATATGGAAGAAAGCGAAGAATCGCTGGATTTACGCGGACAGGCATTCCGGAACCGCATGCGTGACCATGATCGCTGGGAAGGCGTTGTCGTGGTCACCCATTGGGGCTTTATACGCACGCTGACCGGTCATCGGGTCGGTAATTGTACAGCGGTCCGGCTGGACCCGCATGCGGCACATCCTGGTGGCGGTACAGTTGTATCGGTTCCAGATGTATGTTAGCCACGCGCCGTCTCGCATTCATAGAAAACACCAGCAATAAGGAACACCGGCATGTCCGATACAGCCACTGGCGCGGAAGGCGCAGCGTCTTCAATTTCAATCGGAATTGCGCAGCAATATGTTAAGGATCTGTCGTTCGAAAGCCCGGGTGCACCCGCCGTTTTTCTGGAGCAGGCGAAACAGCCGAACATCAATGTTAATTTCAACGTTGCTTCCGAAAATATCCGTGAGGATATCTACGAAGTTGTGCTGAGCATCGAAATCAGTTCCGAAGTTGAGGAAAAGCCGGTCTTTATCGCCGAACTCGCCTATGCCGGCCTATGTCAGATCAAGGCCAGCTCGGCGGAAGTAACACAGCAGGCGCTGATGATAGAAGTGCCGCGCCAACTGTTCCCGTTCGCGCGTTCCGTCATCGCAAACACCATTCGCGACGGTGGATTTCCGCCATTGATGCTGAATCCGATCGATTTCCAGCAGTTTTATCGCGAGCACCAGAAATCAGCCACCGAGAGCACCTGATCGGGTTTTCGGTGTTCAGGCTTTCCAGAGCGGGTCTGTTATCTTGCCTAGGAAGGCTTCATGCGCTTCCCCTTCCGCCACGGATACCGCATGCGGCCGTGGCGGGCGAAACGTCTTTTCCCCGCGCTGCGTAACCGTTTCGGATCCGACGGACCGCGCTGTCAGGTCGAGGCCTGGCTCCCGCGCGCCGATCAGGTCGATATAAACGGCCGCCAGCAAATCCGCGTCCAGCAACGCGCCATGCAGGGTTCGTGAGGTATTATCGACCCCGAAACGGCGGCAAAGATCGTCGAGGCTTGCGCCCGCACCGGGAAAACGGCTGCGCGCAATTTGCACCGTATCCACGGCGCGGGACATTGGTATCGGTGCAAAACCAAGACGGGCGAGTTCCGCATTCACAAACTTCATGTCGAACGACGCGTTATGGGCGACAATCTTGTCGTCACCGATGAAATCCAGAAACTGGTCGGCGATGCTGGCAAAAATGGGAAAGTCGCCCAGAAACGCTTCGGAAAGCCCATGAATCCGGAACGATTCCGCCGGAACATCCCGTTCGGGATTCACATATTGATGGTAGTTTTCACCCGTCGGCAGGTGGTTTATCAGCTCTATGCAGCCGATTTCCACAATGCGGTCCCCGGAAACAGGGTCGAGGCCGGTGGTTTCAGTATCGAGGACGATTTCGCGCATAATACCGGGTGGGTTTCCAACGGGGTTGCGATGCAGGCGGCCAGTGCCGGACCTTGCGGGTGGCCAACAGTCTGACGATCTGTTTCAGCCCGCGCAAGGTTGTGCGTTGCCCGAATCCTGTTTCCACGACGAATTCCGCACGGCGGCGCTTTTCCCCGTTCGGCATTTGCTGTTCGCGGACCTTTTGCAAGCGCTCCCGGGTCATGCCCGGGCGGCGTAATACCCGGATTTCCTGTATCAATGCCGGTGCGGATACCAGAATTACCGCATCGCACCGGCTATCGGCGCCAATTTCAAACAGAAGCGGCACGTCCAGAACAACCATCGGCGCCCTGCGCAAGGCCGCCCGACGCAGAAACCGGTCGCGCTCACGGGCAACCAGCGGATGAACAATGCCTTCCAGCCGGCGCAGCGCTTCCGGATTGCCAAAAACCCGCTTGCCCAGTTCCGCACGGTCGATCGCCCCATTCTTCACAACACCGGGAAAAGCGGCGGCCACCGGCGCCACGGCAGCCCCGCCGGGCGCCATCAGCTTGTGGACATTCGCATCAGCGTCATTCGTTGCAATACCGAAACGGCGCAGCATGGCCGCCGCCGTGGATTTGCCCATCCCGATTGAACCGGTCAGCCCGATAATAATCATACGCTGCCCAGTACGAATTCCCGTAATTCAGGGGTGACTTCCGGGTCTTGGCCGAACCAGGCCTTGAAGCCCGGCCGGGCCTGATGCAGCAACATGCCGATCCCGTCGACTGTCTGGTTGCCGCGTGCCCGCGCGGCTGCGAGAAGTTCCGTTTCCAGCGGGGCGTAGACGATGTCATTTACCACCGCATTGCCCGGCAGCGCCGCCAGGTCGATTTCCAGCGGCGGTTGACCCGTCATACCCAGGGACGTCGTATTGACCAGAAGGCCGGCACCATCCAGCGCATCATTGCGATCCGCCCAGTTCCCGGCCGTTACCGGCCCACCCAGGCTTTCCGCCAGGGTTTCGGCGCGTTCCCGGGTTCTGTTTATCAGCCGGATTTCCGTTACACCGGCGTCCGACAGCGCCACGCAGACAGCACGGGCCGAACCACCGGCGCCAAGTACGACAGCCGTGCCACCGGATGCCCAGTCACTGTTCTGACGAACATTTTCGATAAAACCAAAGGCATCTGTATTGCCGCCATGAATCGCGCCATCATCACCGAAGACAATCGTATTGACTGCCCCGATCCGTTTCGCCGTATCGTCAATCGTGTCGCACGCCTCGTATGCCGTAAGTTTGTGCGGCAAGGTTACATTGAGACCGCGAAACCCGGCTGCCGCCAGACCCTTGAATGCGATATCAATCCGCTCCGGCGGCACGCCAAGCGGCACATATATTCCATCTATGCCATGATGGTTCAGCCAGAAACCATGCAATTGGGGTGATCTGGAATGCGTGATCGGCCAGCCGACAATACCGGCAACTCTGGCCTTTCCTGTCAATGTCATCGCTTTACAATGCCCTCATTGGAAAGAAACCCGAGAACAGCCAGTAGCGGCAGCCCGAGAATGGTAAAAAAGTCACCTTCGATGCGGGCAAACAGTTGCGCGCCCAGACCTTCCAGTTGATAGGCGCCAACCGAGCGGCAGACATCGTCGCCAACACTTGCAAGATAGGAATCCAGGAAATCATCGCTGAAGGGCCGCATTGTCATGCGGGCGCTTTCAAGATGGCGCCATACGCATTCCCCGTCGCGGACAATGCAGACAGCCGCAAACAGTTCGTGCTCACGGCCGCGCAGCGCCTGTAAATGTCCACGGGCATGGTCCCTGTCCACTGGCTTATCGAACCAGACCCCGCCGCATTGCAGCATCTGGTCTGCGCCGATAACAAGGCTTCCGGGATGCCGTACCGATACAGCAAGGGCCTTGTCCTCGGCCAACTGGTGCGCAACATCAGCAGCAGTATGATCGAGCCGACGCATCGATTCCTTTACCGCATCCTCATCGATATCTGCGGCGTCCTGAACAATATTGACGCCGGCATTCCGAATTACCGTGGCGCGAGATAGGCTGGCCGACGCCAGCACGACCGACATTCCGGTATCCAGCAGATCATGCATCGGGACGTCGTTCTTTCAGCAATTGCATAATGGCGGCGGCAGATTCCTCAATCGAGCGGCGCGTTACATCAATGACCGGCCAATTATTTTCACTACACAAGCGTCGCGCCGCGGAAACTTCCTGACGGACAATTTCGGGGTCGATATAATCGGTTTCCTGGTCTTCCGCCAACAAACGGAGCCGGTTTCGACGTATCTGAACCAGGCTTTCCACTTCCTTTGTCAAACCGACGATAAGCGGTCCATTTTCCCGCTTCAGTTCAAAAATATCCTGCGGCAGCGGCACGCCCGGTACGATGGGGATATTCGCGGCATTGATACTGCGGTTCGCAAGGTACATGCATGTTGGCGTTTTCGAGCTGCGGGATACGCCAACCAGAACGACATCAGCATCCTGAAGATCCCAGGTCATCTGCCCGTCATCATGGTTCAGCGCGAAGGTCATCGCGTCAATACGATGGAAGTATTCGGCATCTAGCTCGTGTTGGCGGCCGGGCAAACCCTTGCTCTGCAAACCAAGATGGCTGGCCAGGGCCGCAATCACCGGATCAAGAACCGGAATACAGGGTATCTGCAGCTGCCGGCATCCATCCTGAAGCGCCCGACGCAGGGTTTCACTGACAATTGTGCACATGACGATGCCGGGGTTTTCGGAGATCTTCTTGAGGACCTTTTCTATCTGGCCCGTTGTCCGGATCAGCGTCCAGTTATGTTCTTCAGCGTCGACACCTTCGAACTGCGAGAAACAGGCACGGGCGACACTGTGAATCGTTTCACCGGTTGCGTCGGATACAAGATGCAGATGCACGCGAATAACGAATACTCCCAGTCATTACGGGCTGTGTGCTTTATGGGGATAAAACCTGTTTTTTTCAGGTAGCGTGGTTTTGGACACCTAGTGCCGATTCCGATACATGTTGTTATCCCATGAGGATAACCAGTCAGGACCGGTTTTTGGAATGGGGATAATTAGTCTGCAGATATGGTTCATACACGTTATACACATTTTCCGGGTTTGTGGAATTGGCGGAAAATATCGATATTTCAATATTCATGCACAACCGCGGCAACTCGACATATGCATCTCGGATAACCATATGGATAAAGTTTAATCCACGGAATACACAGCACAACAACTACCACTACTTTAATTAATTTAAAAAATCATTGTAGTGATACCAGGCATGAAATCGTACCAATCAGCTCAAGAGAACCGAATACATGGCAACGAAAAAGCTCTTACAGGCGCTAAACGGCGAAAAAACAGAACGGCCGCCAATATGGCTCATGCGGCAGGCCGGACGCTATTTGCCGGAATACCGTAAGGTCAGGGCGGAAGCCGGTTCGTTTCTCGACCTCTGTTACACGCCGAAACGTGCTGTCGAGGTAACATTACAGCCCATTCGCCGGTTCGGTTTTGATGCCGCTATTCTGTTTTCAGATATTCTGGTTGTCCCGCATGGTCTGGGACAGGATGTCTGGTTTGTCGAAGGCGAAGGACCGAAGCTGGCGCCTATCCGCGACACAAACGGTTTGAAAGCGCTCAAACCCGAAGGGATGTCGGCCTTTCTGGCGCCTGTGTATGAAGCCGTTGGCGAACTTTCGGCAACCTTACCGGACAATGTCACCCTCGTAGGGTTTTCAGGGGCGCCCTGGACGGTAGCGACTTACATGGTTGAAGGGGGCAGCAGTCGAGACTTTGCCAATACCAAGGGTTGGGCGTTCTCGGACCCTGAAGGTTTTGGCAATTTGATCGATATTCTGGTCGATGGCATAGCGACGCATTTGTGTAACCAGATTGAAGCTGGCGCCGAAACGGTCCAGTTGTTTGACAGTTGGGCCGGGGTTTTGCCGGACATGGCCTTCCGACGGTGGATTATCGAACCGACACGTGCGATCGTAGAGCAGGTAAGAGCGCGTTATCCCGAGGTTCCGATTATCGGGTTTCCTCGGGGGGCAGGAATCTATTATCCGGAATACGCGGCGGAGACAGGGGTTACGGCGGTTAGCCTGGATACGACCGTGCCGACCCGTTGGGCCGCGGATACGCTGCAGCCAAAAATGCCGGTACAGGGAAACCTTGACCCCATGATCCTTCTCGCCGGAGGAGAGGGGCTGGCGGAAAGTGTCGACCATATTATTGGTGAACTGAACAATGGCCCGTTCATTTTCAATCTGGGGCACGGCATTATCAAGGAAACACCGGTCGAGAACGTTGAGAGTCTTATTCGGCTGGTTCGGGGAGAGGGTTGATCCATGACCGGGAAAACCGCAATTGTCCTTTTTAATCTAGGCGGCCCGGATAATCTGGAAGCGGTTGAACCCTTTCTGTTCAATCTGTTCAACGATCCCGCGATTATCGGGATTCCCAATCCAATCCGGTGGATGCTGGCAAAGTTCATTTCGTCCCGGCGGGCGCCGGTCGCGCGAGAGATTTACAAATTGATCGGTGGCTCTTCGCCGCTGCTGGAAAACACGCGAACACAGGCTGAGGCGCTTTCCAGCGTATTGAATAATAATGACGGCTCTGGTGAATTTCGTTGTTTTATTTCAATGCGGTATTGGAATCCGCGTTCAAACGAAACCGTCGCTGCCGTGCAATCTTTTGAACCGGATAGAATCGTTTTGCTTCCGTTATATCCGCAATTCTCGGGGACGACGTCAGGGTCGTCTATCGGTGATTGGCATCGTGCTGCAAAATCGGCAGGGCTGAATGCGCCGACCCAGACGATTTGTTGTTATCCCAGGGATGAAGGGTTTGTCGGGGCCGTTGCGGATCGGGTCGGGAAGGCGATTGAGAAAGCCGGCGCGTCCGGAAAACCGCCACGTGTCCTGTTTTCAGCGCACGGTTTGCCGCAAAAGATTGTCGATGCCGGGGATCCGTACCAATGGCAGATCGAGCAATCCGTTGAAGCTGTTGTTTCACGCCTGGGTCTACCGGATCTGGACTGGCAGGTTTGTTATCAAAGCAGGGTAGGCCGGCTTGAATGGCTTCGTCCCTATACCGAAGATGCCTTGAAAACGGCAGGCAAAGAAGGTGTTCCGGTTGTCGTCGTGCCGATTGCCTTTACGTCGGAACATTCCGAAACCCTTGTCGAACTGGATATTGAATATCGGGAATTGGCGGAAGAAGCCGGTGTTCCGGATTATATTCGGGTGGAAACGGTTCGTGCGGATGCCGTGTTTATCGATGGATTGGTGTCTGCGGTAACGAATGTGATGGCGGGTTCAGAGGAACTTGTCAGCGGCGAAGGGGGCAGGATCTGTCCGCCGAACTGCAGTCGCTGTGCGTTCGCGGCATAGGATACCGGTTTTCATGGTCGAGTATTATCTTTGGATCAAGGCGTTGCACGTGATTGCGGTTATCGCCTGGATGGCTGGATTGGTCTATTTGCCGCGATTGTACGTTTATCACTGCCAGGCGGCGGTGGGTTCGGAAAAGTCTGAAGTTTTCAAGGTGATGGAACGCAGGCTGTTCCGGGCCATCATGAATCCGGCGATGATTGTCGTCTGGATCACGGGGCCGCTTATGGTCTGGATTGGGGATTTCTGGACAGACCCCTGGTTTCTGGGAAAAGCGTTTTTTATCATTGTCTTGACAGTCGCCCACCATGCGTTTGGCCGGTGGCGGAAAGATTTCGAAAGTGACCGCAATACGCATAGCGAACGATTTTTCCGGATTGCAAATGAAGTACCCACAATCGGGATGATTTTTATCGTTGTGTTTGTGATTGTTAAGCCGTTTTGACGGAACGTTTTGGTTCCCAGGAAATGGGGGATAAAGAAGGGCTTGAATTTGTGAGATAGAAACCGTATCTAACGGTCAGGATAGTGATCCGTTCAGGACCGTTATCTTCGCTGGCTGTATACCAGCGAAATCTCTCATCTAAGAAATCCGCATAATCAGTAGACAGTTCGCATCAATGCGGTCTGGTCGCCATCAAGGCGCCTTTAGCGGTAATCCACCCTTTCCCTTTCAGCTGCGGTGGCATAATGCAACTACAGGAATTGAAGAAAAAGACACCGGCGGAACTTCTTGCGTTCGCCGAAGAACTTGAAATCGAGAATGCGAGCGTCTTGCGCAAGCAGTACATGATGTTTGCCATTCTCAAACAGCTTGCGACGAATGATATCGCCATTTTTGGTGATGGCGTTCTCGAGGTGCTGTCCGATGGTTTCGGGTTTCTGCGCTCACCAGAATCAAACTATCTCCCGGGACCGGACGATATCTATGTCAGTCCGAACCAGATCCGTCGATACGGGCTGCGCACGGGCGATACAGTGGACGGACAAATTCGCGCGCCTAAGGATGGCGAGCGGTATTTCGCCCTTTTGACAGTCATCAAGATCAATTTTGACGAACCTGATACGGTGCGGCATCGGATTAATTTTGACAATCTGACACCGCTTTATCCCGAAGAACGGTTAAAGCTCGAAATAGATGATCCGACAAACAAGGACATGGCGGCCCGCGTTATCGAGCTGATTGCGCCGCTTGGTAAAGGGCAACGCGCACTGATCGTTGCGCAGCCGCGGACGGGTAAGACCGTGATGCTGCAAAGCATTGCACACGCTATCACGATGAATAATAAGGAAGTTTACCTCATTGTTCTGCTGATCGATGAACGTCCGGAAGAAGTTACGGATATGCAACGGTCGGTAAATGGCGAGGTTGTCAGTTCAACATTCGATGAACCTGCACAGCGGCATGTCCAGGTCGCCGAGATGGTCATTCAGAAGGCCAAGCGCCTTGTCGAACACAAGCGTGACGTTGTCATCCTGCTTGATTCGATTACGCGTCTTGCCAGGGCCTACAACACGGTGGTTCCTAGCTCCGGCAAGGTTCTGACCGGTGGTGTGGACGCCAATGCGCTACAGCGGCCCAAGCGCTTCTTCGGTGCGGCACGTAATATCGAGGAAGGCGGCTCGCTGACGATCATCGCCACGGCGCTGATTGATACTGGCAGCCGTATGGATGAGGTTATCTTCGAAGAATTCAAGGGTACCGGTAACTCGGAAATTGTTCTTGATCGCAAGCTGTCGGACAAACGGGTGTTCCCGGCCATCGATATCACGAAGTCCGGTACGCGTAAGGAAGAGCTTATCGTTGAGAAGGGCGCGTTGGGCAAGATGTGGATGCTGCGCAGGATCCTGAACCCGATGGGTGTCAATGACAGTATGGAATTCCTGCTGGAGAAGCTCAAGCGGACCAAAAACAACGCCGATTTCTTCGACTCTATGAACCAGTAGGTAAATTAGACGCAATTTGATACAAATTCGAAACGAAAATGCCGCCGGTTGGGGAGTAATATCCTTAACCGGCGGTTTTTTTATTTAGGGATTGAGCCTATGTTTTGTGGGTATCTGCGGCAGTGACACCACATGTGCTTGCTACATGGTTAATACCAGAACAATCAACTACAAATGAAGTTTACAGAGAGTTTTGATCTTCACTGTGTGCCACGCGTATCAAGCGGATGGTGACAGACCAGGTTGTGGGGTCAGCTCGTGAGGGGGTCCATAAGCCGCTTTATAAGCGTATCGGATGTCAGAATAGAAAAAAAGGGTGATACATTAGGTATCACCCTTAATTCATCGTGCTTTGTATTGCTGTTACGTCAGGAAAATTGTCGATCCTGTCGTCTTCCGGTCCTCAAGATCGCGATGTGCCTGTGGGGCATCCTTCAGCGCGTAGCGCTGGTTGATCTCGATTTTGAGCCCCTTGTTGACGGCATCGAACAAGGCGGCCGAGCTTCCGTCGATCTGGGCTTTGGTTCCATTGTATGACCCCAGGCTAGGACGGGTGAGAAAGTACGATCCCTTGGCAAGCAGTCCGACATCGAAACTACTGATCGGACCCGATGCATTGCCGAACGAAACGAATAATCCGAGCGGCGCCAGACAGTCCAGAGTGCCCAGATAGGTGTCTTTGCCGATCGAGTCATAGACAACCGGAACCCCTTTTCCATCGGTGATTTCCCGGACCCGGTCCGGAAAGTTCTCGCGGGTATAGACGATGGTGTGATCGCAGCCATGCGCCTTGGCGATTTCGGCCTTCTCGTCGGACCCGACTGTGCCAATGACCGTGGCGCCAAGCTGCTTCAGCCATTGGCAGGCAATCAGCCCCACACCGCCGGCGGCCGCATGGAACAGGACCGTGTCACCCGGCTTTACCGCGTAGGTGCGGCGGATCAGGTATTCAGCGGTCATGCCCTGCAGCATCATTGCCGCGGCGGTTTCATCGGAAATCGAATCCGGCAGTTTTACGACCTTATCGGCTTCGATCACGCGCTGTTCGGCATAGGATCCCGGCGGGCCCGCGGCATAGGCAACACGATCGCCGACGGCAAGATCGCTGACGCCATTACCGACCGCATCAACGACGCCGGCGCCTTCCATCCCGATGCCTGCCGGCATGGGAAGCGGATACAGACCGCTGCGGTGGTAACAATCGATGTAATTCAGCCCGACAGCCTTGTGTGTAACGCTGATCTGGCCGGGGCCAGGGGCCGGTACGTCGACCGTTTCCCATTTCATTACATCGGGGCCACCCTGTTCGTGTATTCGGATCGCTTGGGTCATCAAAATTCCCTGTCAGATTGGTTGTTAGGATTTATCGCAAGGCCGCCGCGAACGCATCGGCCGTCCGGCCCTGCGCCAGTTTGGCGGCGGCTTCGTCATAATGGATACCGTTGTTACGGGTAAAAGCATGATTGACGCCCGAATAGGAATGGACCGTCACATAGCTGTTGCCGGCAAGGCCGGCCTTGATCTTTTCCTGCGCCGTTTTGTCGACATATTCGTCTTCCTCGGCAATATGCAGGAGGGTCGGCGTTGAGATGGTCTTGGCCTCATCGAGTCGTTCATCGATGCCGACGCCGTAATAACTGACATTGCATTCGGCATCGGATCGGCAGGCCATCATATACGCCAGCAACCCGCCAAGGCAGAAGCCGACGGTTCCAGCCTTGCCCGTACATCCGGCAATGCCGCGAAGGTGTTGCAGCGTCGTCACCAGATCCTCGACGCCCTTGTCGACATCAAACCCCTGGTAGAGCTGAAACGCCTGCTGCCATTCGGCATCGGTCTGGTCGGTTATCTGGATTCCCGGCTCCTGGCGCCAGAACAGGTCCGGACTGATGGCAATGTAGCCCTGCGCCGCAAACGCGTCGCAATGTTCGCGCATATCGGCGTTGACGCCGAAGATTTCCTGGATGGCGACAATACCAGGGCCTTTTCCGCCGGCCGGCATTGCAAGATAGGCTGAAAAAGGGCCGTCGGCGCCATTGATCGTGATATCAGGCATGAATTCTGCTCCCCGTTTTCGTGCGTGTCGTTATTGCAGGAAGAATATCGCGGTGGTTCGGTTGTGTCATTACGGGAACAGCGGCCCGGCTTCGAGCGCCTAGAAGTTTTTGTTTCGTTGGCGTACCGTTCCCGCCTGAAAAGCCGCCGATACGGCCGCCGGCGGCCAGAACCCTGTGACACGGGACGATGATGGGTATGGGATTGGCACCGCAGGCCTGACCGACAGCGCGCGGGACGCCGCCGATTGACGTGGCCAATTCGCCGTAGCTTCTGGTTTCGCCAAAGGGTATCGCGATCATCGCGGACCGTACCTGCGCCTGGAATGGCGTAGCCGGATCGCCCAGGGGAAGGTCAAAACCGGTAAATGTTCCGGTAAAGTATTCGAGGAGCTGGGCGGAAGCCTTGCGCAATAATGGCGTTTCGGTTGTTGCGTCGGCGCCGCTGCCGATGTCAATCCGCTGGATACATGTGTCGTCCGCGGTGATGTGAATCGCGCCGATGGGGCTGGGAATTATAACAGTGTCCATACCAGGACCAATCCTAGCGGGTTGCGAGGTCTGTCCGAAGCGCGTCCGGATCGGTCAGGGGTGGTGAACAGATCATGCCCTCGCAGACATAGGCGGCTGCCTTTCCGTCAACCGGGCCTTTTCCGTGTGCCGGATGATTTTGCGGCAGTTCGATGCCAGAACCAACAATGCTCATTACCCTGTTCGGCAGGCATGCATCCGTTACGACCTTGCGCAGCGCCAGGGTTGTCTTGTCCTGAGCGTCTCCGGCGATGACGATTTGCACGGCATTCCGCATCAGGTCATTGGCGTTGATGAGCGTGGAAAGCGGAAAGACATTCCGGTCGAGCTCTCCTGAGAACGCCGCAATCGTCTTTTGCGCCCGTTCAAGCCAGTTCGTATCACCGGTCAGATAATACAGGCGGCTGAAAACGGCGGTAATCATGCCATTTCCCGAAGGAACGGCATTGTCGGCTGCTGATTTGGTGCGGGTGATCAGCCCCGGCGTGTCATCCGCGGCGAGGAAATAACCGCCGCCCTGTGGGTCCAGATAGTGGCGTTCGATGGTGGCGCACCAGTCAATCGCCGCGTCACGGTAGGCGGGGTCTGCCGTGACCTCGTACAGCGCGAGCGCGCCCCGGCACATGGCGGCGTAGTCATCCACGGTCGCAGGGTGGTTCAGTTTGCCGGCGCGCCAGGCGTGGCGGAGCCGCTTTTCGAGGGTCATGCTATTGCGTACGAAGGCAAAGGCGCGGGCGGCGGCGTCAATCCATTCTGGGCGTTCAAACGCCGCGCCGGCATTGGCCAGGGCGGCAATCATGAGGCCGTTCCAGTCGGCAAGGACCTTGTCATCTTTACCCGGCTGGATTCGTGTTTCCCGGATTTTGAGGAGCGTGGATCGGCAATTGGCCAGAATCTCTTCGGTTTTGCTGTCTGAAAGTTCGATGGCCTGCAGCCGGTTCAGGATGTTTTTGCCTTCCCAGTTTCCGGATGGGGAGACGTCGTAGAATTTTTTGAACAAAACGGTGTCGTCGCCGAGGGCTTCGTCGATCTCGGCTTCGGTCCAGACGCAGAACTTGCCCTCCTCCCCTTCACTATCCGCATCAAGCGAGCTGACAAAGCCCCCTTGGGGATCGGTCATGTCGCCGATGACCCAGTCGATAGTCTCTTCGACGCGCTGCGCATAAAGCGGGTCCCGGGTTTCCTGCCAGACCATGGTCAGGAGGTCGATAAACTGGGCATTGTCGTAGAGCATTTTTTCAAAATGCGGTGCCAGCCACCGTTCGTCGGTGGAATATCGGGCCAGGCCGCCGCGCAGATGGTCGTAGATTCCGCCCTGGCACATCTGTGTCAGCGAATGCGTGACCGCGTCGGCATAGGGTTTTTGCCCTGTCCGTTTGAAGGTGCGCCATAATTGCTCGAAAAAGCTCGGTTGTGGAAATTTCGGGGCGCCGCCGATGCCACCATTGACGGCGTCGACCTCCTGAACCAGGCGCTGGGCAACCATATTCATGCGCGAAACCGGTATTTCGCCGCCGGCCTTGGATTCACCCAGGGCCTTCAGGCCTTCCACGAGTGCGGTGGTATTCGATTTTACCCGGTCTGGATCTTCTTGATAGACACCGGCGATCCCTTTGAGGACCTCGGGGAAGCCGGGCCGTCCGAATTTCGGTGTCGCGGGAAAGTAAGTACCGCCCCAGAAGGGTTCACCATCGCCATTCAGGAACATGGTCAGGGGCCAGCCCCCCTGTTCGCCGAGCATCTGCAGGGCGGACTGGTATATGACGTCGATGTCGGGTCGTTCTTCCCGGTCGACCTTTATATTGATGAACAGGTCGTTCATCAGGTCGGCAATTTTATCGTCTTCGAAACTTTCATGGGCCATGACATGGCACCAATGGCAGGCGGCGTATCCGATTGATAACAGGATGGGTTTTCCCGTTTCCTTTGACAGTGCGAGGGCTTCTTCGCTCCAGGGCCGCCAATGGACCGGATTGTCGCTGTGCTGCAGCAGGTAGGGGCTTGTTTCGTCGGCGAGGAAGTTGCGGGTCATCTGGTGAGGTGTCCTTCGGGCCGGCTTCGGGTGTTATTTGGTGGAGTCGCGTCCTTGTAGGATGGGTTTATCGGTAAACCAGTCAAGGGCGCATGACCAAATGAGAACTTGCTGGTAACGTCCGCGGGAACCGATTACCTCTGATTAGAGTATCGCAAGGAGATCCGCCATGAAATTCCAGATCGAGATAGATTGCACACCGGCCGAGGCGCGGCAGTTTCTGGGTCTTCCGGATGTCGTCCCCATGCAGGAAGCGTTGATGAAGCAATTGGAAGAACAGCTGGCTTCTGCGCTGTCCGGGCATGACGCTGATACGTTGCTAAAAACCTGGATGCCTGTCGGGATTCAGGGGGTCGAGCAAATGCAGAAAGCGTTCTGGTCCAGCTTTATGGACCCAAAGGGCCCTAAGGACCAAAAGTAGTCCGACCGCTCAACGGTATTCAGTCATGAACGATACCATATTTGCCTTATCCAGCGCGCCGGGTCGTGCGGGTGTCGCCGTCATCCGCGTCTCCGGAGGGGCGGCAGCGGATGCCCTTCGCGCGTTGACGGGGATTGCGTCTCCCTCGCCCCGCGTGGCGACCCGCGGCCGGCTTGTGCGGCCCGATGACGGTGAAATGCTGGATGACGGGCTGGTGCTCTGGTTTCCCGCCCCCCGGAGCTTTACGGGTGAAGATGTTGTCGAGTTCCAGATTCATGGCGGTAACGCGGTCGTTTCAGCCGTGCTTGAATCACTGTCACGGTTGCCGGGGCTGACAATGGCGGAGCCGGGGGAATTTACCCGCCGCGCTTTCTTGGCGGGAAAACTCGACCTGACCGAAGCCGAAGGGTTGATTGATCTGATTGATTCCGAGACTGAGGCGCAACGCAGGCAGGCGCTGCGCCAGAGTAAGGGCGCGTTAGGGCGCCTTTATGGGGAGTGGCGGGAACGCCTGCTGCGGGTTCTGGCGCATTTCGAAGCGACAATCGATTTTCCGGATGAGGAATTGCCCGAGTCTGTCGAGAATTCAGTGAAACAGGGCATGTTGGGCATCATCGAGGAGCTGTCGGATCATCTTGATGACAATCGTCGGGGCGAACGGCTTCGCGATGGGGTACAGATCGCGATTCTGGGTGCGCCGAATGTCGGAAAATCCAGCTTGCTTAATCTTTTTTCGCGCCGCGAAGCCGCGATTGTCTCCTCTCAGGCCGGAACAACGCGGGATGTCATCGAGGTTCATCTGGATTTGGGGGGGTATCCGGTCCTTCTGGCGGATACAGCCGGTATTCGGGTAACGGCTGATTCAGTAGAGGCCGAAGGCGTGTTGCGGGCCAGGGCACGGGCGGACGAAGCGGATCTGAAGCTTTTTGTTTGTGACGCCGCCGACGCAGAGGAAGCGTTGAAGTCTGGGTTTGTGGACGGGGATACGATAGTGGTTCTGAACAAGACGGACCTGCTGCCTGTTGGTGTCGGAGGGTTCGGTCAAACGAAATCCCCTGCCCTCGCGGTCTGTGCCGTGTCGGTTCAGGATGGCGATGGAATTGAGGCACTACTTGACGCGGTCGGGTCCGCGGTTCAGGCGCGGTTTGGCCAAAGCGGGGGGCCGGTGATTACCCGTACGCGGCATCGTGCGGCGGTCGAATCCTGTCGGGATGCCCTGGTGCGGGCGGTATCGGCGGATTTGCCGGAATTGTCGGCTGAAGATGTTCGGCTCGCGATGCGGTTCCTGGGCAGGATTACCGGGACCGTCGATGTCGAGGACCTTCTGGATGTCATTTTTCGGGACTTTTGTATCGGCAAGTGAACCGATGTGATGTTTCACGTGAAACATTCGTTGAATTTCTCGATTCTCCAATGCTTTGACTTGTTTCAACGCCGGCAGTAGATTGCGCGCCATGTCACATTGGGATGTCATTATTGTCGGTGGCGGTCACGCCGGATGCGAGGCGGCGGCCGCATCGGCGCGGCTGGGCGTTCGGACGCTGCTGGTGACCCACAAGCTGGAAACAATCGGCGAAATGTCCTGTAACCCGGCAATCGGGGGTTTGGGCAAAGGGCATCTTGTCCGCGAAATTGATGCGCTGGACGGCGTGATGGGCCGGGTGACGGATCAGTCGGGCATTCAGTTCCGAATGTTGAATCGCCGTAAGGGTCCGGCTGTCCGGGGCCCGCGCGCCCAGGCGGATCGCAAGCTTTATCGCTCGGCGATGCAGGCCACATTGGCCGCGCAGGACAATCTGGAGATCGTGGCCGCGGCGGTTGAGGATATTGCCCTGGACGCTGCCGGCAATGCCTGTGGTGTGGTGACCGCTGACGGTACTGTGCTGGCGGCGGGTTCGGTTGTCCTGACAACGGGAACTTTCCTTGGCGGCCTGATTCATATTGGCGACGAGAAAATTCCCGCTGGCCGTGTTGGTGAGGCGCCGTCCACCGGGCTTTCGGCGACATTGGCGCGGTTCGGGTTTCCGCTGGGCCGGCTGAAGACCGGCACCCCGCCCCGGCTGGATGGGCGGACAATCGATTATGCGTCCTTGACGGCGCAGCCTGGTGATGACGTTCCGGTGCCCTTTTCGACACTGACAGACCGGATAACGGTGCCGCAGGTGGATTGTCACATCACGACAACGACCGAAGCCGGGCATGCGTTGATCCGGGATAACCTGGACCGGGCACCCCTGTATTCGGGCCAGATCGAGGGAACCGGACCGCGATACTGTCCTTCCATCGAGGACAAGGTCGTTCGCTTCGCGGACAAGACCGGGCACCAGATCTTTCTGGAGCCGGAAGGGCTGGATGATACGACGGTGTATCCCAACGGTATTTCGACCTCCCTGCCCCGCGATGTGCAGCTTGCCTTGTTGAAGACGATACCGGGCCTGGAGCATGCCGAAATGATCCGGCCGGGATATGCGATCGAGTATGACTATGTTGATCCGCGCGCATTGCACCATTCGTTGGAAACGCGCCATATCCCGGGCCTTTATTTTGCCGGACAGATAAACGGCACCACAGGATATGAAGAGGCCGCGGCACAGGGGTTGATGGCCGGGCTGAACGCGGCGTTGTCCGTGATGAACCGGGAGCACCTGATCCTTGACCGGGCAGATGCCTATATCGGCGTCTTGATCGACGATCTGGTGACCAAGGGTGCGAACGAACCCTATCGTATGTTCACGTCCCGGGCGGAATATCGGCTGCGTTTGCGGTCGGACAATGCGGATCAGCGCCTCAGTCCCATCGGGGCCCGAATTGGTTGCCTCTCACAGGATCGCTCGACGGCATGGCAGCGCAAGGAAAAAGCGCTTGTCGCGGCGCGGGAGATGGCACGGTCGCTGCGCGCCAGTCCGAATGAACTCGGCCGGCATGGCATCGCCGTCAATGCCGACGGTATTGTTCGGGACGTAACCACGCTTCTGGCCTTCCCGGACATCGCGCTGGAAGATCTGGCCCGGCTCTGGCCGGCGCTGGGCGACCTGGATGCCGATGTTGCAGAGCAACTGACAATCGATGGCCGTTACAGCGGTTACATGGCGCGTCAGGATGCGGATATCCGCGCGTATCGCCGGGATGACCAGCTTGTTCTTCCCGATGACCTGGATTACGAGGCCGTTGGCAGCCTGTCGAATGAAGTACGGCAGAAGTTACAGGCCGCGCGGCCACGGACACTGGGCGCGGCGGCGCGTATTTCGGGCGTGACCCCGGCGGCGACGGTTGCGCTGTTGCGTTTTGTGCAGCGTGGCGATGCCCGGGTCTGAAGATTTCGGGGCCGCTGCCTTTCAGGCCGCAACCGATGTTTCACGTGAAACACTCGTACAATTACAGCGCTACGTGGATGTCCTTCAACGATGGGCACCGCGGGTCAATCTGATTGGTCCGTCCACGCTGGACGATATCTGGCGGCGCCATATCCTGGATTCGGCGCAGCTCTGGCCGCATCTGCCGGACAATTCGAAAACGCTTGTCGATTTTGGCAGTGGCGCCGGGTTTCCCGGGATGGTTCTGGCAATAATGGGCGTTCCGGATGTGCATCTGGTTGAGTCCAATCAGCGCAAATGTGTGTTTCTGCGGGAAGTGGCGCGTGCCGCCGGCGTCAATGTTACCGTGCATGCGTCGCGTATCGAGGCGCTCACCCCCTTCCCGGTAGATGTTGTCACGGCGCGGGCCTTGGCATCGCTGCCAATCCTTCTTGAATATGCTGAACCATTTCTGAAAAGTAATTCGATATGCTTGTTCCCGAAGGGGCAGCGAGTGAATGAGGAATTGACGGAAACGCAAAAAAGATGGAATATTACGCATGATGTGTTTTCCAGCCTGACGGATCCGACAGGCGGCATCGTCCGATTGGAGGCTATATCCCGTGTCGATCCTTGTTGATGATCCTCAGGCCGCAGCGAATTTGGTTCCTTTGAAGCCAGCCCAGCGCGGACCCCGTATTCTTGCAATCGCCAACCAGAAAGGCGGCGTCGGCAAGACAACGACGACCGTGAACCTGGCCACGGCCATGGCGGCGACGAAGAAGAAAGTACTGATTATCGATCTCGATCCGCAGGGTAACGCAAGCACGGGGCTGGGGATTGATCGCGATTCCCGTAAGGTTACGACCTATGACCTGTTGCTTGGCGATGCGCAAATGGCGGATGCGGTGCGCCAGACCATGGTTCCGGGCCTGTCGATTATCCCCTCTTCGGTCGATCTTGCGGGCGCGGAGCTTGAACTGATCGATATCCCCGAGCGGGAATACCGGCTTTCCAAGACCCTGCGCCGGGGCTGCGCCGAATATGATTTCGTCCTGATCGACTGCCCGCCGGCGCTCGGCCTGCTGACATTGAATGCGCTTTGCCTTGCGGATGCCGTGCTTGTGCCGCTGCAAGTGTGAATATTACGCCCTTGAAGGGTTGAGCCATCTGGTTCGGACAATTGACCGGGTCAAGCGGGCCTTTAATCCGACGCTGGAAATTCAGGGTGTTGTGCTGACCATGTATGACCGGCGCAACAACCTGTCGGATATGGTGGCCGCGGATGTGCGGGAACATTTCGGTGACAAGGTCTATCGGACGGTTATTCCCCCGCAATGTACGGGTTTCAGAGGCGCCGTCGCATGGGCGGCCCGGTGCTGCTGTATGACTGGCGGTGTGCGGGAAGTCAGGCCTATATCCATTTGGCGAGCGAAATGCTGAGCCGGGAACGGAAAGCTGCGGCATGATGGCGGCGGACGAAGCCAAGCGGCGCGGCCTGGGACGCGGCCTGTCCGCCCTTCTGGGGGACGAGACGGAAGATTACGCCTCGCTCGACCGGTTGCGCCTGTCCAAGATGGTGCCAATCGAATTTCTGCATCCGGGGGCGAGCCAGCCGCGCAAACGTTTCGATGCCGAATCAATAGCGTCTCTGGTTGATTCCGTGCGGGAAAAAGGCGTGTTACAGCCCTTGCTGGTCCGCCGGCATCCCGAACATGCAAACGCCTATGAAATCATCGCCGGCGAACGGCGCTGGCGGGCGGCGCAGCAGGCCTCCTTGCCGGAAGTTCCGGTTGTTATCAAGGAGCTGAGCGATAGCGAAGCGCTGGAAATTGCCCTGGTTGAAAACATCCAGCGCGAGGACCTGACACCGATCGAGGAAGCACAGGGTTTTCAGCGGTTGATCGATGAATTCCAGCATACGCAGGAAGCGCTGTCCCAGGTGGTCGGGAAAAGCCGCAGTCATATCGCCAACCTGTTGCGGTTGCTGACATTGCCGGAATCCGTACAGACTATGGTGAATGAAAGCGCCCTGTCGGCAGGCCATGCGCGGGCGCTGGTGACGGCGGAAGCGCCGGAAGCGCTGGCGCGGCAGATTGTCGAGCGCGGCCTAAATGTCCGTCAGGGCGGAACAGTTGGTAAAAGCCGGAAAACCGGCTGTTTGCCCGCGCGCGCAAATCGCCGGAAAAAGATCCCAACACCCGCGGCCCTGGAAGAAAACCTGGCGCAGTTACTGGGATTGAAAGTATCCATCCAGGTGCGCGGTGAAAGCGGGTCGCTTAAAAATTGACTACGAAACGCTGGATCAGCTGGATGACGTGCTGCATCGGTTGACCAATGGTCCCTGGCCCCGGAACGACGACGACTAGAACCGGGAGCCGCTTAACGGCGCTGTCCCATCATTCCCAACCTGGCAATCTGCAGAACGGTACGGCCGCAAAGCGACTCCGCTGGCATGCCGGTCTGTTTGCATTGCTGTTCAGCCTCCAGTGTCAGGTTTAGCGCCTGACCCAGCCGCCGGCCATTCCAGCTGCGAAGTTGATTACGGAAGGGACCGGCAGCCTTGAAAAAGACCGGTGGCCGAAGGGCCTTCATCGCCACATCGGGCGTGGCGCCCGTATCAATCTTCGAACGGACCAGCTGCAGCCGAAGCAGATGCCGCGCCATTGCCCGCAATACCGTGACCGGATTCGCACCCTCCTGATAGCTTCGGGTCAACGCCTTGTCTGCGGCTGTCGGATTACCACCGGCGGCAGCCATAACAACATCATCCAGCGATAAGGCACTTGAATTTCCAACCGACGCCGCGGCATCCGCGACACTCACCTCGCTTCCGGACCCGACATAAAGGGCCAGTTTCTCCAGTTCCGAGCGGCTCAACCCCCTGTCGGCGCCAAGATTGGCGCTGAGATATGCCATTGCATCCGGACTGACCCTGATATTCTCTTTCGCCAGGGTTTCATGAATAACCCGATCGAGCGCCCGTTCGTCATCGGCATAGCAGGGAACGGCGGCAGCATTGGGGGCTGCCTCGAAAATTTTCCGCAATCCGGAACGCGGGTTAAGATCACCAGCCTGTAAAATGACCAGCGCGTCCCCCGGTGAATCCTCCAGAAACTGTTCCACGGGTGTTGCCACGGCCTCCGTTGCATCACGCAGCCGCACAACCCGGCGGCCGCCGGTGAGCGCGATCGCGGCGGCTTCGTCGGCAATGAGGGTTGGAATTTCGCGCAATTGCGATGGAATAATCTCGGCAACAAGAAACGGATCGGAAAGATCCGGTACTACCGTCCGGGCCAGCGTTTCCGCGCGTTCCCGTACCAGGCCGGAATCGGGCCCATAGACGAGAATGCCACGAACCGTTGCATCGGGGGCCCGAATAAAGGCTTCTACGCGTCCCGCCGCAACTTTCATGCTGTTTCCCCCGATCAGGCGCCGGCGCCGAAAAAGATACCGATGCGGATGCGGATGGCGTCGCTTATCTCGCGCGCTGCACGATCCAGGGCGTCTTTCTCCGCGCTGAGGGTGGCAAAATCAGAATCAACAATATTGAAACTGTTTACCGACCGCTCCGACCCGGAATACAACGCTTGGCCGGTTGCCACCGACGAAAGCGTATAACTGGCACTTACCTCCATGAGCGCCCGGGTAGCGGTTTCGTCCCGCTGTATACCAAGATTCGTTCTCGAAATGGTCGGAAGCACAGTCAGTGTGTATAGGGGACGGGCTGGCTGCCCCTTCGGATTTAACCGATCGAGAAGGAAATTACGCAATTTCTGCCCAATCCTGTCCGGAATCGGTGCAACCCGGATTTGCTGAAGCTGCAAGGGTACAACTTTGCCGTTGGACGTACCGTATAACGGTTGAAATCCACACCCGGTCAGCAGCCCGATCAGGGCACAG
>CALSRA010000057.1 GCA_943788635.1 uncultured Alphaproteobacteria bacterium
CGCCATGCCGGCCTTGAGGTCGGGACTGGCGCTGTCCAGTGTCACCACGACGGGAAATGACGAGGCGGCATCGGCGCGGGAGCCCAGCTCGCTGACATGGGCATCAAGGACGACGGTGGGGTCATCCGCCAAACGGATCACCGCATCCTTTCCGACTGTCAGCAGATTGATCACGTCATAACTGACCGAAAACGAAACCTCGAAGGAACTGGCGCTGTAGATCGTGGCGACAGTGTTTCCCGCGGATACATTGGCGAAGGAATCGACGGATACCGTATTTACAATCCCGTCGAAGGGTGCCCGCAGGACTGCTTTGGTCAGATCCTCGCGGGTGGTCGCCAATGTCTTGCGGGCCTGTGTCAGCTCGGCGCGCGCGCGTTCGGCTTCGTTCCGTGCCTGGTCAGCGGCAACCCGGGTGATTACCCCTTTTGCCAGCAGCGTCGCTTTGCGCTGATTGTCTTCGCTGGCGATCTGGTCCGACGATTGCGCCTGTCGCAACGCCGCTTCGGCGCTTTCGACCTTGAGGGTCAATATGGTCGGGTCGATACGGGCCAGGACATCACCCTTCTTGACCGGCTGTCCGACCTCAAGCTCAACCTCGGCCAGCTTTCCGGAAATTTCGAACGACAGGGTGGAGAGGGAGGCGGGCTGCAGGACACTGGGGTATTTACGCACGGTGCTGCGTTCCTCATCCTGCACCAGGATCGTCTTCAGACCGCGCACCACGGGTTCTTCGGCTTCCGACGCGTTTTCGTCTTCGCCACAGGCCGCCAAGGGTATCAACAGAGAAAGTATGAGAACCGTACGAAGGGATAGTATCGACCTGAGCATCGCCAACTCCTCTGCGTGTTTCACAAGCCGGTCTAGCAGTGAAAAAAACGCCAAACAACCGCTAAATTTTGCGGTGCGGTATAGCGGTGTGAGGCGCGTTGCCTGCGCCCGGATCTGCGGCGCTTCCCTTCGACAGGAAGCTCTGAAACAGCAGATCGAATACGGCGCGGGTATCTTCTTCGGCGACGAACAGATGGATTTCCGTATAGGTCGAGGTGATCTCGATCAGATTGACATTCTGCAGCGCAACCCGTTGCAGCAGCATATAGAGCATGCCGGGAATATGGGCGTAGCGCGGGTCGAACTGAACGCCGATAGCGGCCAGGTCGTCGCAGCGATAGACCGGTTTGCGGCGAATTTTCCGGTCCAGTTCCGGCATGCGGTCGCGGTCGAGGATGATGGTGACCTCGTGCTGGCCCTGCGACAGGCTGCAATAGCCGCCGTCGCGGTGGATGCGTTCGTAATGCGCGTTCAGCACGCCGTGGATGTCCGGCTGGCGGGGATAGGTTGCCGTGCACAGCCCGGAATGGATTGTCACCCGGTCAACTGCGTAATGCCGCGCTGTTGGCGTTGTGGGCTGCATGTCGCGTTGCAGGCGTGACAGGGCCATGGTCAATGCGGTTGGCTGGACCTCTTTTAGCGTGCGGCTTTTGATATGCGGTTGCAGGTACCGGGCAAGCTGCGACAGGTTGAAAAGGCCGTGATGCAACCCGAATTCGAGGAACGGATTGCCCTCGACATTGGCTTTCAGGGCGTCGGAAATACGGATCATGTGTTATATTTATAACGTTATGTGTTTAAAATAAACAAAATCATCGGAAAATTTCCGCAAGAGTTTCCGCGCGAATAGGGTCCCGCCAGATCAATTGGGAGATATTCGATGACGAAGCAGTTTCAGGGCGCTTACACCGCGCTTGCCACCCCCTTCACCGAAGCCGGTGCGGTTGATTTCGACGCATTGGGCGTGCTGGTCGACCGTCAGGTCCATGCCGGCACGGCCGGGATCGCATTACTGGTCACGACCGGGGAATGGCCGACGGTTCGAACCGAGGAAGCGCGCCGCATCATCCGCCATGCGGTTGCCCGCGCCGGAGGCCGAATACAGGTCATTGCCGGCTTGGGCAGCAATGACACCGCGCGCAGTGTGGAAGCTGCGATGGCAGCAGGCGATCTCGGCCTGGACGGGTTCCTCGTGACCTGCCCGTATTACAACAAGCCGAGCCAGGCGGGGCTGTACGAACATCACATGCGGCTGGCTGACGCGGCGGCGGTGCCGCTCATCCTGTACAACATCGCCGGGCGCAGCGGCGTCAATATCACCACGGATACAATGCTTCGCTTGGCCAACCACGACATGATCGCCGGGGTGAAGGAAGCCAGCGGCAATTTCGACCAGATCATGGACGTGATCGCGGGCGCGCCGGACGGTTTCAGCGTGCTGTGCGGCGATGACGACATGACCTTTGCCATGATGGCGCATGGCGGGGCGGGGGTGATCTCCACCGTCGGCAACCTGGTGCCGGACGACGTGGTGGCGCTGGTCGCGGCGCTGGATGCGGGCGACCTGCCGACGGCGCGGCGCCTCCATAACCGGCTGCTGCCGCTGATGCGCGGCTGCATGATGGAAACCAACCCGATCCCGGTAAAGACGGCGCTGGCCTGGAAAGGCCTGATCCGCGAAACCTTCCGCCTGCCGATCACGCCGATGCAGCCGGAAAACCGGCCGATCTGGCAGGCGCTACTGGCAGAATACGGCTTTCTTGGTCACGCGAAAGACGTCGCTGCCTGAGGACGGTTACGCCGCGATCTGTTCTGCGGTCGGGCCTTCGCCAGCGAGCGTCGTGCGGCGCATGTCGCGGGGTTCGTCGGCGGGGTAGGAGCGGACGCGGTGCATGGTCTGGCGGTTGTCCCACATGACCAGGTCGCCGACCGTCCATTCATGGGCATAGACGAATTCGGGCCGGGTTGCCTGCTCGATCAGGTCACGCAGGAAAATACGCGATTCCGGGACGGGCCAGCCGACGATGCCGCCGGCATGGGAGGCGAGGTAGATCGATTTGCGTCCGGTCGCCGGGTTGATCCGCACCATTGACTGCCGCACCGGCTTGAAGCGTTTCTGTTCTTCCTCGGTAAAGTCGAAGAAGCCGATCTGCTGGCGCGAGAACATTTGCGAATGCTCACAGATCAGACCCTCGCATTGCGCCTTCAACTCGTCGTCCATGGCGTCCCAGGCGGCAACCATGCTGGCGAATTCGGTATTGCCGCCCTTGGAGGGCAGGGCGATCGCGTGCAGCAGCGAATATTTCGCCGGCGTCACCTTGAACGAAGAGTCGGAATGCCACAGCTGGTTGCCGATGCCGAACAACCGCCGCCGGTCATCCCGCGCCATCGGCTTTTCGTCGATGTCCAGGTTGGACACATCGGCGAAGGTCGTCGGCATGCGGTATTCTTCCGGCTTTTTCAGGTTGGTGCCGCCGGACATCTCGATTGTGCCCAGCGCCTCGGTAAAGGCGAGCTGTTGGTCGCCGGTCATCGGCTGTTCGCGGAAGACCAGGACGGCGTATTCATCCATGCCGGCATGGATTGCAGCGGCGTCTTCGGCGGATAGCGGCTGGCGGATATCAACGCCGGTGACCACACCACCGATATGCGGGGTCAACCTTTGGATGGAAATGGGCATGGCCTGTACCTCCCTCAGAATTGTATGGCCTGATTTTAAGGCCGCGCGGCGCGGCGGCGCAAGCCATGCCACATTGGAAACGATCAATCTTGAAAAACAGGCATGTTTCCGGGCAGGGAAACAGGCGTCGGTAATATGGCAGGACGTGCTTTTAAAAGTGGTAAAATAATATAAAATACAGTCAGGATAAGAAGAGGCACCGCTACGAGTGTGATGTCGGGCGATGCATCGCCCGGTTGGTTTCTAGTCACGTCACCTGGCCGGACGGCGACCTACTGGCTTGCGTGGTCGCTCAGTCAGCACCCGGATATCGTCTGCAGCCATGGGAACCATTTTCCCCCCGATATTGTGACCTTTGACAAAGATGGACGGGCCGAACTGGATCCTGCACACCCCGCAGAACCGATCCGGTCGATTTATGATATTCCGGACATGGGGGCATTGGGCGTTGGCCCCGAAGGCCTGAGCGCCCGGCAGGATAACTTCAACAGCAAGACCGTCAGCGAATACCTGGATGCGCATCGGATGTTCGGTGACTCGGCCGTAATCGGCAATGTCCATGGTTACACGCTTGGCAATTTGCGGCGGCGACTGGCCGCCGAGACACCCGACCGGACGATCAGTGTCATCAATCTGATCCGGCATCCGGTCGACCAGATTCTGTCTTTCGTCAGTCGCCACCAGTTCGATGCGGCGCGTAGCGACGATTACAAGCAGGCGCGGCTTAATCTTGCGGGGCGCCATGAAGAGGTCACGGGCGAAGTCGGGGCGCTTTTTCACGTTGATTTCGACGATTTCGAAAACATGAATTTCCTGACGACGGCTTTGCAGGTCAGCAATATGCAGCAGGATATCCTGATCGAAGATGTCGAACATATTCCGTTTGAAGAACTGACACGGTCGCCGGCGATATTCCGGAAGGTCCTCGCCCGTATTACCGGCGGCGCTGATTTCCGGGTGGGCCCGACCTATATCGAGCAGGTATTCGAGGAGGGGCCGATGAATTATTCGGTGACGGAAAAGCAACCTGTCGAAGATGTTTTCGCCGCCCTGCAGGACTGGCAGAAATTCCTTATCCGCAATGTTATGACCGAGGAGGTCACCATTCGCTATTCCGAATACGGATACGACATGAGGCTGCTGGAGTAACGATGGCGGGATTGGTTCCGAAGCCGGGGCGGATCCATTAATTTTCTGGTGTCGGGTCTTGTCGGGTGCCTAAGCTGTTTGCCAATGGATCAACCTTCCAACGGGAGACCGCTAATGCTGAAATTCTATTACAATCTGGGACCGAACCCGACCAAGGTAGCGCTGTTTCTGGAAGAATCCGGATTGGAATACGAACTGGTGCCGGTCGATACGCGCAAGGGCGAGCAGTTCACGCCCGAATATCTGGCGATCAATCCGAACGCCAAGGCGCCGAGCCTGACTGATGGCGATGTCACGATTTTCGACAGTAACGCCATCCTGCTGTATCTGGGTGAAAAGACCGGCCAGTTCATGCCAGCCGATACGCCCGAGAACCGGGGGCAATTGCTGTCCTGGCTGATGTTCATCGCCAGCGGCGTCGGGCCGTATTCGGGACAGTCGGTGCATTTCCAGCGCTATGCGCCGGAGAAGCTGCCCTATGCGATCAACCGCTACCGCTTCGAGGCATTGCGCCATTATCAGATCCTCGACAATCAGCTGGCGAAAAGCGAATACGTGCTGGGCGACACATACACGATCATCGACATGGCGGCCTGGGGCTGGGCGCGGCTGTTACCAGTGGTGCTGGATGAGGAATCGTGGAGCGGATTACCGAACCTGAAGCGGCTGGTGGACGGCATCAACGCGCGTCCGGCAGTGGCGAAGGCGCTGGCATTGAAGGAACATTATACCTTCAAGACGGAAATGGATGCGGAGTCGAACCGCTATATGTTCCCGCAGAATATCGATTACAAGGCGGGCTGATCCGGGTTCAGATACGGCGTGTCAGGGGTGGCGGCATGTGCCGTCGTTCCACCTGGCGCCGGAAGGATGACTACCAGAGTTTGATCCAGTCGTAGATCCGCACATTGATATCCGCGCGCATACCGGGTGTCAGGTTTGGCGGGGGATTTTCGAGCGATATGCGAACCGGCACCCGTTCGCTCGAGGCGCCGAAACGGCTGTTGCCGTTGACCTTGGCGCTGATACCCATTTCGGTCGTGGTGATGCGGCCGATCTGCCGCAACGTGCCGTAAAAATCCTCGAACGGGTAGGCGTCCAGGTTGACCAGAACCTCCTGACCCGGCTGTAAATGGCGAAGCTGGCTTTCCTCGACATAGGCTTCGACCCAGTACAGTTTCGGATCGTGCAGCATCAGGATATTGACGCCGTCCTCGATGTATTCGCCGCGGAACTTGTGGATACGGCCGACCACGCCGTCGATCGGGCTGGTGATATGCCGATAGCTCGCCCAGAGTTCCTGCTTGGCAATTGAATCGGCAATGCGGGACTGCTCGATGTCGGAAATCCGGATATCGTTCTCGATGATTTCGATTTGGCTGCGGGTGGATTCAAGCTGCGCCAGTTCCTGCCGTGCGACCGCGATGCGGCCTTTCAGCAGGGTGGCTTCGCCTTCCAGTTCCAGCGCCTTGTCCTGTTCGGCGGTCAACTGGGTTTCCGGGGTGAATTTGCGCGATACCAGCAGCCTCGTCCGCGCCAGATTCTTGGCGGAAAGCTTGATCCGGCCGTCAATGGACAGGGATTCCTGTTCCATCGCGCGAATCTTCACCCGCTGGGTCTTGAGTTTGGAGGCGAGTTCCGTTTCGAAGGTGCTTTTTTCCGACAGCAGGCGCTTGCGCTTGGCCCGTTCCAGCGCAAGATCGGTTTGCAGTGACTTGATGTTCAGCAGGATGTCTTCATGGTAGAGGATAATAAGAAGCTGGCCCTTCTTTACCGCGGAGCCTTCCTCGACCTGGATACTCTCGATCTTGCCATCGACCTGGGCCGAAATATTGGTGATATCTGTCTGGATGCGCGCATTGTTCTCGTAGACATGGGTGAACCAGTGGAACACCTCATAGGACACGGCCAGAAAGGCGCCAATCAGGAGGACGCCCACGACGGCTTTGAGTTTGCGCTTCAGTTCCAAAATGGAGTCTCTTTGGTCACGATGGAAAACATTCGAATTATCTGGAGTACCGGCTAGCCACCGTGCGAAATATTCATCCGCAGATCTGCCCAATATAAAGCAGGTTGATTAAAATACGGTCATTTCCAATAGATCAATGCGACGCTATCAGCAAACCCTTTCACCGGCAACTGAATGTCCCGGATATGATAATTCACCTACTTGCGGTAACAGGGTAGCGAATTGAGCCTGGATACCGACAGCAATCCGGCCGATGTCAGCATTCGGGTGCTGCTGCGCGACCCGAGTTATCTGGCTTTCTGGTTCGTTGGCGGGTTTACCGGCGTCATCCGCTGGTTCCAGTTGCTGGCGCTCGGCGTATACACGTTCGAAACAACAAACTCGCCGCTTCTGGTTTCGGTCGTGCCGTTACTGTGGATGCTGCCCCTGGCGTTGTGCGGGCCCGTGATTGGGGCGGTTGCCGACCGGTTGAACCGCAAATTGATGCTCGCGGCATCCATTCTGGCGATCACGGTGGTGTCCATCGGCATGGCGACGCTTGCCTGGGCCGGGGAACTGGCGTTCATCCATGTTGCCATCGCGTCTTTCCTGAGCGGCATTTTCTGGGCGACGGATATGCCGGTGCGCCGGCGCCTGCTGGGGGACCTGTCGGGGGGGGCACTGTCGGCGGCGATGAGCCTGGACGCGGCGACCAGTAACGCAACCCGAATGCTTGGCCCCTTGCTGGGTGGGGTGATCCTGCAATATGTCGGCGTGTTCGGGGTGTTCCTGTTCAGTGCCGTTGTCTATTCCATCTGCCTGGTACTGGTCATTCTGGCGCGGGTGCCGGAACGGGAACTGCCCGGCGGCTCTTTCACGTTTATCAGCGATCTGCGCGCGGGTGTCCGCTATGTCATGGGCGATGCCAACCTGCGCCGTATTCTGCTGATTACGATTGCCTTCAATGTCTGGGGATTTCCCTTTACCTCGATGATCCCGGTGCTGGGGCGTGACCACCTGGGGCTCGATCCCTTCATGGTCGGGGTGCTGTCCAGCCTGGAAGGACTGGGCGCCTTTGTCGGTGCGCTGCTTGTCGCCACCGTGGCGCGCCCCGCGAACTACTTTCAGGTCTACCAGTGGGGCACCACGATCTATATTTCGATGATTTTTTACCTTAGCATTCTTTCATATGTTGCTGGTGGACCTCATCATTCTTTCTTTATTGTATCAATTTGTCTGACCGTGACAGGCGTTGCCGGTGCCTGTTTTTCCGCGATGCAGAGCACGCTTACCTACCTGGGGGCATCGCCGGAATATCGCAGCCGTGTGCTCGGCGTGCTGACATTGTGTATCGGGTCCGGTCCGATCGGCTTCTTCAATGTGGGCTGGATGGCGGATCTTTGGGGCGCGCCGACAGCGTTGTTCATCATGGCGCTGGAAGGGCTTTTTGCGCTGTTCCTGCTCTGGCTATTCGCGCGGGACGACTCTCCCGCCTGAGCCCGGTTTTTCTGGCCGCAGGCGGGGCCCTTACCTGACCGTCAGGCGGCGATCTGCAGCCGTTCCGCGGGAAGGTTCAATTCAGCGACGGTGCCGACGCCGATATCGCTGTTCAGCACGAAGGTGCCGTCATGCAGTTCGGTCAGCGCCTTGGCGAGCGGCAGGCCAAGACCTGTACCTTCGTACTTGCGGCTCATGTCGCTTTCGACCTGAACAAACGGTTCCATGATTTTGCGCAGGTCGTCACGCGCGATGCCAATGCCGGTATCGGTGACCCGTATCGCCAGGGAGCCGGAGTTTGCGAGCCATATTTCCAGTCGAACCGTATCGCCCCTTTTGGAGAACTTCACGGCATTTGACAGCACGTTGAGGACAATTTGCTTCAATTTGGTTTCGTCTGCAATCAGGGGCGGCAGGTCGGCCGGGATATCGCTTGTCACAATAACCCCGGCTTCGGCGGCGCGCCCCTTTACGAGGGCGATACACGACTCCATCGCCTGCGCGACGATGATCGGCTCTTCGTTCAAATCCAGTTTCCCGGCTTCGATTTTTGACAAGTCAATGATATCATTGATGATATTCAGCAGCATCCGGCCCGAATTGTGAATATCTTCGATGTAGGATGCGTATTTTTCGTTTTCGACGGCGCCGAATACACCGGTTGCCATCACTTCGGAAAAGCCGATGATCGCGTTCAGCGGCGTGCGTAATTCGTGGCTCATATTCGCGAGGAATTCGGACTTCGACCGGTTGGCGAATTCGGCTACTTCCTTGGCCTTGTGCAGTTCTGCCTCAATCGTCTTGAAGGGCGTGATATCGGTACCGGAACCGCGGTATCCCATGAACGTGCCATCGACATCGAATACAGGCTGACCGCTGATCGACAGGTATACCCGCTTTCCATTTGGCATAATCCGGTGGTGGCTGAAATTCCGGAACGGGCGATGGTGTTCCAGGTCGTCCATATGCTGTTCCCAGACATCGGGATCAATGCCGGGAATGCCTGTTTCCTGCCGGGTCTTGCCCAAAAGATCACCGGGTGGAACGCCGCTTATTTCCTCGAACCGGGAAGAGAAAAAGCTGAATTGCAGGTCACTGTTCATTTCCCAGAACCAATCCGATGTCGAGCCGACAAAATCCAGGAAACGCTCGTCTTTTGCCTCCAGCGCAGTGCGCCGGTATCGATCCATACGGTACAGCAGGGTATGCAGCGACCGCGTCAGGTCGCCGATTTCGTCATTGGAACTTTGGATTGAGGTAAGGCCTTCAATGTTTTCGATATTCTGCTCGGCCAGAGCAAGGTGACCCTGTAACCGTACGACGGGGATGACAACGAACCGCGCGACCAACAGTATTGTGGCCATGCTGGCGAAGGCCGACACCAAGAAGACCAAGCCCAGAATACTCCAGGTATAACTTTCCAGTTCGGCGGCTATCCAACTGGCATCCATACGCAGCGCAATGGCGTAGCGCCCGTCCAATATGGGCGCGGGCCAGAATACATCGTAGCGGCTGCCATCCGCGGATTGCCGCCGTAACATTTCGCTGCTCTCGGGATCGTTCAGCACCATCACGGGTGCCTCACCGGCACGGCTCAGGATTTCACCTCGCGAACTGAAGACAACACCACCCAGGATATGTTCGGCACGCATCACGTTGACGATGTCATGCGGCGTGGCTGCGTTGGCGTCCAGTGCGGCGCGTGAAAGCTCGTTCAGTTGCGTCAGCAGGTCGCGTTCATGGCGCAAATAGGAAGGAATCAGGATAGCGGTTTCGACCACAAGGATACTAACGAACACGGCCAGCGATATACGCCAACCCAGGCGGGTAGACAGAAACAGACGCCAGTTCATGGGGTCGCGCAAAGGGTACTCTCCTACGTGAATACAGTATCTTCGCGGGAATATCCTTAATTTTCCTTAACTTGACGAAAATAAATGCAATTTCCGCATGTTCGTTTTGTGCTTTACCTGTGGGAGAAATGGGGATTTTCCGTGCGCGTGGCAGCTCGACCGGTTCAATTTGAGATTGCAGTGTCTCGCGGCAGGAAAAAGCCGTACAGGCCGGCCGCCAGGGTCAGCCCGGCGATGACGAGGTAGGGTATCGTGAAATCCCCGGTCAATGCCGCCAGCCCGCCGAACAGGGGGGCGTAGAAGATACCGGCACCGAACATGAAGACCTGTGCGCCGCCGGTGACCGCGCTGATCTGTCCCGGCGGGGCGAGGCTGGCGATTTCCGACAGGTAGAGGGCGTTCCAGCCATAGGCGCTGGTGCCGAGCACGAGGCATACCGGCAGGATCGCGGCGAGCGGCCAGTCGGTGGCGAATGCCGCGGTGAGCAGCAGGCAGCTACCCGTCAGGATGCCCTGTCCGGCGAGGACGCGGCGGGTCGGGACAACGCGGCCGGCAATGCCGCCCCAGAAGATGCGACCCGCCACGGCGCCGGCCTGGCTGACGGCGTAGGCTGCCCCGGCCTGTGCCAGGGTGAATCCGGTATCGACGGTCAGATAGACAACAAGGAAGGCGGCGATGCTGGCCTGGGCTCCGGCATAGCTGAAAGCGATCAGCGACAATCGCCGGATGACCGGGTCGGCGAGCAGCATGCGGACCGGGGCGATGATGCCGGTGCCGCCACCGAACAACACCGTGCCGGGGCGGCGGTCGGAATCGAGCGCGGCGCGGATCGGCTGTACGGCGAGCGCCGTCAACAGGGCGAGACCGGCCAGGATCAGCGTGGCCGTCTGCCAGTCGTACAGGGTGATCAGGGCAGGGACGGCAAGTCCGGCGAAGCCAGCACCCATCGGCACGCCGGTCTGTTTCAGCGAAAAGATGAAGGGACGATTTTTCGGGTTGGTAACCTTGAACAGGACATGGGAACTGGCGGGATTGATCGGTCCGTAATTGAAACCGATCAGCACTGCGCTGATCACGGCGGCCCAGGGCAGTGCCAGGGTGAAGAAGGCGAGACCAATGGCAGCGCTGACCATCGCAAGCTGGCAGACGCGCATCGCCCCGTACCGGGCGACGAATGCGCCGCTCACCAGCCCCGACGATAAGGCACCGGCGAAGATGATGGCGGTAAACAGCCCGACCTGGGTTTCGGGAATGCCATAGTCGATGGCGGCAGCGGGCGCGAATACGGGAATGCAGTGCATCGCCACGGCGGCGAGCGTCTGTACCGCAAAGGTGCCCGCTACCGCGGCTGTGACCGGCGCCTTGAGACCATCGGGTTCGGCCATGTGGATTTGTCGGTCAGTACGTTCGCGGCATGCCCAGCACGTGCTGGCCGATATAACCCAGAATCATGTTGGTCGAAATCGGTGCCGTGCGGAACAGCCGGCATTCGCGCCATTTGCGCTCGATATCGTACTCGCGCGCATAAGCGAACCCGCCATAGGTGGTGAAGCAGGCCTCCGCGCAGGCCCAGGCGGCTTCCGCGGCAAGGTGCTTGGCCATATTGGCGGCGGCCCCCGCGTCGCGCTGCGCCATGAACAGGGCGGCGGCCTTGCGATTCATCAGGTCGGCGGCTTCCAGGTCGGCATGCGCCTTGGCGATGGGGAACTGCACGCCCTGGTTCTGTCCGATGGGCCGGCCGAAGACGACGCGGTCATTGGCGTATTCCACCGCCTTGCGGGTGAAATAGCGGCCGTCGCCGATGGCTTCCGCCGCAATCAGGATACGTTCCGCATTCATGCCGTCGAGGATGTAGCGGAAACCCTTGCCTTCCTCACCGATCAGGCTGGAGGCGGGGATGCGCAGATTGTCGAAGAAAATTTCGGTCGTGTTGTGGTTGATCATCGCTTCGAGCGGACGGATTTCCATGCCGTTGTCGCGCGCCGCGCGCATATCGATCAGGAATGTCGACAGGCCGTCGCTGCGCCGTTTGGTTTCGTTCGCCGGTGTCGTGCGGGCGAGCAACAGCATCAGATCGGAATGAAGCGCCCGGCTGGTCCATACTTTCTGGCCATTGATGACGTAACTGTCGCCATCGCGTACCGCCCGGGTCTTGAGCTGGGTGGTATCGGAACCCGTGGTCGGTTCGGTTACGCCAAAAGCCTGCAGCCGCAGTTCACCGCTGGCGATCTTTGGCAGGTATTCCTGCTTCTGTTCGGGGGATCCATGTCGCAGTACCGTACCCATCGTATACATCTGCGCGTGGCAGGCCCCGGCACTGCAGCCGGATGCGTGGATCGTTTCCAGGATCACCGCGCCGGCACGGATCGGCAGCCCGGCGCCGCCGAATTCTTCGGGGATCAGGGCCCCAAGAAAGCCCGATTCCGTCAGCGCTGTTACAAAAGCGGTCGGATAGCTGCCCTCTACCGGTTGTTCTTCCAGGTCACGCCAGTATTCGCCGGGAAAGCCTTCGCAGATCTTTGCGACGGCTTCGCGGATTTCCGGATAGTCATCGTCCTCGAAGTCGATGGTGGCATGCATGTCCGACATGGGCAAAGTCTCCATTTGTGACGGGCACGGATGGCCGCCCCGTTTGTCTTGTCTTTAGATTCGGGCGGCGCCGTATCGACGCCGCCCGGGTTGGTTGTCAGGCCGCGGCGCTGGCCGGAACGAAGCCTTTTGGTGCGCCCGCGCGGGCATACATGCCATAGAGCGTTTCATCGGGCAGGTTGGCCTCGATGATTTCGCGAATCTCGACCAGCTTGTCCATATCGACCCCGGTTTTCAGTCCGGCACCTTCGAGCAGGAAGACAAGGTCTTCCATGACGATATTGCCGGTCGCGTTGGGGGCAAAGGGGCAACCGCCCAGGCCCGCCAGCGAGGCGTCATAGTGTCGGCAGCCGGCTTCCAGCGCGGCAAAGACATTGGCAAGGCCGAGCCCGCGGGTATCGTGGAAATGCGCGGATACTGGTACGGTTTTGCCGAATTCGCCGATCACGGCCTCGAACATTTCCTTGACCTGTTGTGGGTTGGCATAGCCGACGGTGTCCGCGACTGAAAGTTCATCGGCGCCCGCCTTGACGAACCGTTCCGCCAGTTTCAGGACGGCGGAAACCGAAACCTGGCCTTCCAGGGTGCAGCCAAGTGCGGTGGCCAGCCCGGTGCAGAGCCGTACATCTTTTGCTTCCGGCGTCGCATTGCGCAGGGCTACGATGCGCTCGAAATCCGCCACTGATTCATCCACGGTCCGGCGCACGTTGGACATATTGTGGGACTCGCTGACGGAGGTGACGTAATTCAGCTTGTGAATGCCGGCGGCGAAGGCGTCCTGTGCGCCTCTCATGTTCGGGCTCAGGGCGGCGACGCACAAGCCATCGATTTTCAGCGCGGCGGCGACGACTTCCTGATTATCCGCGAATTGCGGCAGCAGTTTCGGCGGCACGAACGAGCATACTTCAATTTCGGGCATGCCCGCCGCGGCTTCCATCGTCAGCCAGCGAATCTTGTCGGCCGTCGGAAAGAACACTTTCTGGATTTGCAGCCCATCGCGAAGTCCGACTTCGCGGCATTCAACATCTATTCCCGGTCGCATTGTCATTCTCCTATGTCTTTATGTGTATCCGCAGAACTCAATGTCCCTTGAACTGTGCCTTGCGCTTTTCGTTGAAGGCGCGCACGCCTTCCAGGCGATCTTCGGTCGTTACCATGCGGTTATACGCTTCAATTTCGAAGGCATAGCCGTTTTTCAGGTCGATCTGGGTCGAAACGTTTATTGATTTTTTGGCCTGACGCGTCGATATCGGCGCATTGTTGCAGATCGCCCGGGCTGTCTCCAGAGTCTCCTCCATCAACTTCCCGTCGGTACAGATACGGTTCAACACGCCCCATTCAAGAGCTTCCTGGGCCGTAAACATCTTACCGGTGAGGATTATTTCCTTGGCCCGGCGGACGCCGACGGCGCGCGGCAGGTTCTGGGTCCCCATCGCGCCCGGCATAATGCCCAGCGTGACCTCGGTCAGGGCGAATTTGGCGTGGCTGGCGGCATAGGCGAAATCAGCGCCGAGCACGAATTCCAGCCCGCCCGCGACGGCGGCGCCGTTTACCGCGGCAATAATCGGGATCGGGCAGTCGGTCATGGCCAGCATCGCCTGTTCGAACAGCGCGTGCTGTTTCTGCCAGGTTTCGTCGGTCATGTTGTTGCGTTCCTTCAGGTCACCACCGGCGCAGAAAATGCGCTCGCCCGACCCGGTCACGACGACGCAACGCAGGTCTTCCTGATCCATGTAGAGATGGCTCCACATATCCCGGAAGTCGTAGCCCATCTGTGTGTTCAGCGCGTTGGCGGCATCCGGACGGTTCAGCGTGACCAGCAGAAGGTGATCTTCGATCCGTTCGAGCTTCAGGGTTTCGTATTCCATTTTCATGGTTTTTATTCTCCGAACAGTTCGTCGTTATGCGCACCAAGGGACGGTGGGCCATCATGCTGGTAGGGGCGTTTGCCATCGAAGGACATGGGGATGCCCATCACCCGGTACTTGCCGTCATCGGTGGTCTGGACGAGGCCCAGCGCTTCGGTCTGCGGGTGACTGACGACCTGGTCGACGCCCTGCAATGGTGAACTGGGGATGCCGATCTTTTCCAGTTCGCCCTGCCAGTCCATCTGGTCGCGGGTGGCGGTGACGCCCTCGATCAATGCGTTCAGGGTCGCACGGTTTTCCCAGCGGTTCTTGTTGTTCACGAAGCGCACGTCGGTGCTCCATTCCGTATGGCCCAGCAGGGTACACAGCCGTCCGAACATGCGGTCGTTGGGGGCGGCAATGATCAGGTAACCATCGGCGCAGCGATACGCCTGGTACGGCGCCATGCCGGGACCGGAAGACCCGAATTTCTGTGGTACCGAGCCGTCACCGAAGAAGCTGCAGGCGTGATAGGTCATCCATCCCATGGCGGTTTCGAACAGCGATGTGTCGACACGGCCACCCTTGCCGGTCTGTTCGCGTGTTCGCAAGGCGGACAATACGCCGATAACGCACCACATGCCGGTGCCCATGTCGACGATCGAGGTACCGACCCGCACCGGGGGCCGGCCTTCTTCGCCGGTGACGTTCATCAATCCGCAGAAGGCCTGCATCAGCGGGTCGTATCCCGGACGGGTGCTGAGCGGTCCTTCGCGGCCGAAGGCGCCACAATTGACATAGATTAGCTTATCGCTTTCGGCACAGAGTTCGTCCGCGCCAAGGCCCAGCCGCTCGGCCACGCCGGGACGCAGGTTCTGCACGACGACATCGGCCTGCTCGATGATAAAGCGACGCAGCACCGCGACCTGCTCGGGGTCCTTGAGATCGACTTCGACGGAATGTTTGCCGGCGTTGAGCGCAACGAAAATCGCGCTGACATCGCCGTACCATCCGGTCCCCCAGGTGCGGCAGTCATCGCCGGATTCCGGGCGTTCGACCTTTACGACTGTCGCGCCGAGGGTCGACATGACCCAGGTTCCATAAGGAACGGCGACGCTGCTGCCAAGTTCGACGACGCGAATCCCGGCGAGAGGAGTTTCATTGCTCATAGGTATCGTGCTTCTTTCCTGTATTGGTCCTGCCACGGAATCTGTTAGGTGATGGCAAGGGAAGGGTGTTTTTGTTTCGTTAGCAATTGCACGTCATATTCATGGTTAATTTGCAGTAATATTGGTTCCGATGTCTGACGATGCATTTTCCATATCCACAGCCGTAGCGCAATTCCAGGCAGGTGACCTCGCCGCGGCGGAGAAATAATGCCGTGCGGTGCTGGCGTCGGAGGCGACGAATGCGGAAGCCTTGCATCTGCTTGGCGTGATTGCACACCGTGCCGGTCGCAATGATATCGCGATCCAGCAGGTTCGGCAGGCAATTGCGGCGGACCCGAAAACATCATCGTATTACAATACGTTGGGGTTTGTTCTTCGGATCAGTGGGCAGTATTCGGACGCTGTCGCGGCACTGGAGCAGGCGATAGCGCTGCAGCCGGACTACGCGGACGCGCACAATAATATGGGGATCGCCAGGGCGGAATCCGGCGCGCTTGAGGACGCTGAAGCAGCCTATCGGACGGCGCTGAAGTATCGAGCCGACTTTCCCGAAGTGCAAAATAATCTCGGCAATCTGCTGTACCGGATCGGTCGGGTGGAGGATTCGCTGGCGGCGTTCGAGGCGGCGACGACCTTGCGGCCGGATTACGCGGAAGCGCATGCCAATCGCGGTGACGCCTATCTGAACCAGAAAAATATTCCCGAAGCCATAGCGGCGTACCGCAAAGCCGTCGAGGCGGGGCCGAACTGGGCAAATGGCTGGTACAAGCTCGGCAATGCCTTCTTCCAGTCCAGTGACGTGGAAAACGCGCTGAAAGCCTATCAGCGCAGTATCGATCTGAACCCGAACCATATGCGGGGCCTGACAAACCTGGGGGCGACGCTGGAAAAACTGGGCCGGTATGAGGAAGCAGCGATGGTCCTGCGCCACGCGCTGGTGCTAGGGCCGGATGATGTCTCGGCGCTAAAGAACCTGGGGCATGTCATTCTGAAGCTGGGCCATGTGGGGGAGGGCCTGCACCTGTTGCGCCGGGCAGTGGAACTGGCACCCGACGACCCGGATGCGCATTACTCGCTGGGCAATGCCCTGTTGCGGATGGAACGGCTGCAGGACGCGCTGAGTTGCTACAAGCGGGTGCGCGAATTGCAGCCGACGGCGGCGCGGGCCTATTTTGCGCCGGCCAGTGTGTTGCTGATGAACGGGCAGTTCAAGGAAGGCTGGGCGACCTATGAGTCGCGCTTCGACATGGCGGCCTACAAGAGCAACGTCAAGAATGTGCATGAACGCCTGTGGGATGGCGGGCCGCTGAAGGGACGCCGGTTGCTGGTCCATGTGGAGCAGGGGTTCGGCGACACGCTGATGTTCATCCGCTATGTCCCGCTGCTGCGCGAGCGTATCGGGGACGGGACTATTCTGCTTGTCTGCGAACCTGAACTGCACCGGGTTCTGGAGACCCTGGAGGGCGTGGACGCGGTATATCCACTGGGATCCGATGCCTCGGTAGATTTCGACGTGCAGATACCGTTGCTCAGCCTGCCGAACCGGTTTGGCACGACGGTCGAAACGGTCCCGCACGAGACCCCGTATATTCGGCCGCCGGCTGATGCCAAGGTGCGCATCGAGCGGCGCGAAGGACGGCTGGCTGTGGCGTTCATCTGGGCCGGGCGACCGACGCATAGTGATGACCGGTTCCGGTCCTGTCCGCTGAAATGGTTTGCGGCCCTGTTCGACCTGCCAGGCATCGACTTCTACAGCATTCAATGGGGACCGCGATCGGTGGAGATAACGCCGCACCTGAAGCGGGACAATGTCTTTAGCATGACCGATGCGTTGACCGATTTTGGCGAAACCGCCGCGATCATCGATCAGGTTGATCTGGTTATCAGCATCGATTCCGCAGTGGCGCATCTCGCCGGGGCCCTGGGCAAGCCGGTCTGGACGATCCTGCCGTTCGGCGGGGAATGGCGCTGGCTGTTCCGGCGCGAGGATACGCCGTGGTATCCGAAGATGCGGCTGTTCCGGCAGCGTATCCTTGGGGACTGGCGCCCCGTGTTCCAGCGGATCGGCGGCGCGCTGCAGCAAATGGCCGGGGCGGGAACGGCCACGACAGAAGCGGACACGGCGGTTGGCCAGCATGATTCCGCGACCGAGCCCGGCGCATAATATTTGCCTGGTGGCAGTTTTCCGGCAGGATTACTTCGACGTTGCGACGTAAACACCGTCCCAGTTGATCGGCGGTGGCACTTCCCGATACTCTTCGATCCGTTCCGCATACATATCGTACAGGACATCCAGGTCGAGGTTTTGGGTCCTTGCCATGTTGCGGCATTCGGCCATGAGTTCGTCGGCGCTGTCCCAATGCTGGCTGCGGTATTCGGAAATAAATTCCTCGTGCTTTACCCGGATTGCCGTGAAATCAGCGTCCGATGCGAATGACGGGTCGCCCATCAGGCTGAAGATGCGAACTCCCACGGACTGTCCCTTCACCTGGATAAGATCGAGTTCCAGAACACCAAATCCGGCTGCGGCCGCTTCTTCGCCGGTCTTCGGACCCAGCACGATCTTGACGCCATAATTCTTGGACTGGCTTTCCAGCCGGGCGGCGAGGTTCACCGGGTCGCCGAGTACGGAATAATCGAAGCGCTGCTCCGAGCCCATGTTGCCGACGACGCATTCGCCGGTATTGATGCCGGCGCCGACATTCAGCGGAAGATGCGGCACGCCCGCGGCTTCGTCTTCCAGCCGCCGTTCCTCGTTCAGGATGTCCAGCGACCGGAACATGGCCAGCGCTGAATCACAGGCGTGGATTGAATGGTTTGCAACATCCAGCGGCGCGTTCCAGAACGCCATGATGCAATCGCCCATATACTTGTCGATCGTACCCTGCCGCGACAGGATCGCATTGGTCAGCGGCGTCAGCAGCCGGTTGATCAGGACGGTCAGTCCCTGCGGGTTGCTTTTGAACGTTTCGGAAATGGCGGTAAAGCCGCGCACGTCGCAGAACAGGAAGGACATTTCCTTGGTCTCCCCGCCGAGCTGCAGCCGGTCCGGATCTTCGGCAAGCTGTTCGACCAGGGCAGGGGACAGATACTGCGCGAAGGCGCCGCGTACCTGCTTTTTCTCCGCCGCTTCGCGCGTATAGTTGGCGAAGGTCAGCACTGAATACAGCGCCATCGTCACGACGCCGGGATAGGTGACGTCGAGGAAGGTCATGTGTTCGCTGAACAGATACCAGCTTCCCCCGACCAGTGCAGTGCCAGCAACGACGATGCCGGCCAGGGTCAGCATGGGCCCTAGTCGCGGAATGAAGACGATCATGAACAACCCTGCGAACAGGATCATGGCCAGTTCAAGACTGTTCGCGATGGGCGGATACTTCAGGTAGAAGTCGTAATCCACGACCTGAAGCATTTCATTGTTCAGATTTTGGACAAATTCCTGATACTCCGGCGATTTGGGATCCCAGCCGTTTTCCTGGATCGTGGCGATACCCGCCGCTTTTATTTCTTCGCGACGATCCACCCGGCTGTTGGTCGCGGTGATGATGTTTTCGAGGATATTGGCGTGAACCTCGACTCCGGGCTGCCGGGGACTGACGGGCGTGGCACGAATGTCAAGTAGGCCGGCGGCCGATGTACCAACGAAAAACAGCTTGCCTGCCAGCTGCTTGGGATCGACCTTGCCCTGAATGATGTCCGAAGCAGAGATATAGAGGCGCCCTGAATTATCTGGCGTATTGAAGGGGTCGGGTAAGGCGTAATGGACCCATATTCGACCGTTGCTATCCGTTGGGATTTCGTAGCCGGGTCGTCCTTTGCGTTGGATCGCGATGTTGGAAATTCCAGCATCGTCCCGTCGGACAAAGACGATTGATCCACCAAGCGCGACCCGTAAAAGTTCGATCGACAAGGCCGGCCTGATTTCTTCGTCGACCCGCGATATCAAGGGGACGCGGCGCACGACGCCATCCGGTTCTTCGCCAACGGAAAAGATACCGTGGCCGCTGGCCGAATTTTCCAGCTCTGGAACATTGCCCATAAAGGTCTTGTATGCCGGTTTGATAAACCCGAAAGGATAACCCGTACCGGACCCAACGACCCCCTGTATGACAGACCTTTTTCTTGGCGGGAGTTGCCCTTCCGTGAGCGGTGTTTGCAGGCCAATCTGACCGACAACCGTTGGTATCCGCCGCATCGCTGCTGCCAGAACATCATCATTGCTGGGAAGCGATTTCAGCTTGTTGATGGTTTCGCCATCCAGCCCCCGAACGCTATCGGCGATCAGATTGGGCGAGGTTCGGTCGTGCTCTGAAAAGATAATATCAAAGGCGACGCCCCCGGCGCCGGCATCTGCCAGCCTGTTGAGGAGATCGGCGATGACGGTTCGGGGCCATGGCCATTGCCCGATCTCGAACAGGCTTTTTTCGTCCAGGTCGATGATGCCGACCGGCAGGCCATCCGCTGGTACCCGGGGTTCAATGATCTGATAAACGTCGAAGGCCTTGACCCGGACCCATTCGACCCAGGGCAGGTCATAGACGCGGCCCATCATGCCAAGGACGAGGACCGATAGCGCAATAATTGTCGAAGTACGGAGCTTCCACCACGGGCCGCGATTGCCGCTGCGGAAGATTTTGCCACCGACGTTGCGGCCAAAATCGCCGACGCGTCCAACCAGACTGCGTTGATCATCGCCTTCGCGAAACTGAGACGTCGCCGCCATATGAAATCTGACCACCCGTTAACCAAGACAGCCGAAACCTAGCACAAAGCCGGTACCGGTACGAGACATCCTGCGCAGAATACGGTTAAGACCGGCTTAAGGTTTGCGGCCCTCGATTGCCATGGTCTCATAGGCGTTCAATTCGGGCTGTCCGACGGCGTGGCCATGGTTTTCGATTCCGGCGAGATGCGGGTCGGGACTTTCCCCGACGGGACGCACGGCCATTTCGGTGAAGCCGGCCTGATGCATCGCGGCGGCAAGCAGGTTCCGGTCGTAAATGCAGCGATGGCCCCAGTTGTAGAAGACGTTATTCAGGATGAGAGTCGCGTTGTAATCGGTTGTTTTTCCAATGAATGCCCGGTTTATCCAGTCGGCATACCGTTTTTGCAGGTCGCTGGGTTCATTGGTGAATAATGCGAGGAACTTGCCGAGATCCGGGGTCGAGAGGCGAAGCGTTCCGCCGCTCTTGAGCACCCGGAAACACTCCTGCAGCAGTCGGATGCCCTGATCCAGGTCGAGATGTTCGATGACATGCTCACTGGCGATATAGTCGAAGCTGTCGGCTTCGAAGGGCAGGGAGTCGTTCAGGTTCAGCGCCAGGACCTTCGGCGAAATGGGCGCGATATCGGTGTTCAGCCAGCCATCGAGGACATTGGTCCCCGCGCCCAGATGGAGCTTCCGGGTGAGGTTTGACAGCAGGTATTCGTTGATCTTCTCGTTGCGGTGCGTGAAAGGCGTGGCCTTGCCGGATTGCGCCACCGACAGTTTGATGCCGCGCCGGGCAAGCATTCGGTCGCGCACCGGCTGGGCATCCGCAGCGGGATTGATGACATAATAGACGCTGGGGGCACGGGTCCGCGCGGTGGAATGCTGGCTTTTCAGGGCATTGAAGACATTGCGGTCCTCGCCACTGCCATCGGGAAGAAGTGGAATCGACCAATGCGGCAGGACCCAGTGACAACGGGACTTGTCGATCATCAGGCAGTTCGCATCGACGAAACCACCGAGCTTTTTCGCATAGATGCCAAGCGCCGGACCGACGGATTCGAAATCATCCGGGCACAGCACTTCCTGCGTGCCCGGATCGACAAACCAGCGATAGGTGAATGCCCAGTCGAATCCCTCGATGGCGGTGAGCAGGCTCGAAATATGATGCGGGGCCCACCAGTTGTCGTCGTCGAGATAGGTGAGGTGACGGCTGTTGGCGGCGTAGCTCAATACGGTGCGGAGCGAGCCACTATAGGCGTTGTGATAGATGCCGCCATGCACCTGGGCGGTGGAGTATCCGGGATCGAAGACCGTTACCGCCATGCGGTCGGGGCATCCGGCGATCAACTGGCGCAGGATATCGCGGTCGCCGCGGGCCACGTCAACGCCGATCAGTATCTGGATGCGGCCGGGGAAGTCCTGGGCATAAACGGAGCGTATCGCGCGCGGCAGCGTATCGCGCAAAATGGTGGGGATAATGACAGCCGCGTCAAAGGGAGGCTGTAGCGTGCCCTTGTCGGCCTGCGGCCCTGAGGTGATGACGCCTGGTTCGGTCATGTCGCGCCGGCTGCCAAAAGGATTGTGCGGGTTACGGATCAGGCGGCGTTGACGGCGACCGTGTCGTCGACAAGAACCTGTGCATCGTTCGAAGCGTTTTCATAGACGGAATATCCTGTACCGCCAATGGTCACGCTGCCCGTATTGGACCAGCTATCCTGGAAGACGACCGTATCGCCGCTGTCACCATCGATGATCAGGCTGTGCTCATTACCGCTCAACCCGTTGGTTCCGCTGGTCGCGGCGAGGGCCGTCCGGGCGTCGAGCATCAGGATATTGTCGCCGGCCCCGGTAATGTCGATGCCTTCAACCCCGCTGAACTGGTCGCCGCGCAGGGCGGTGAGGTCGAAACTTTCACCGGCTCCCTCGAAGCTGACAAGGTCGAAGCCGTTGCCGCCGTCCAGCCGGCCAAACCCGGTATCTTCAACGATGAACAGGTCGTCGCCGTCGCCACCATGCATCAGGTCATCGCCGCCATTGCTGACAATCGTGTCATTGCCGTCGCCGGCAGAGAAGACATCGTCGCCGGTTGTCCCGGTCAGGGTATTGGCATTGCCATCGCCATCGCCCTGATGCGTGACGGCCACACCGGTGAGGGTGATGCCGGTTTCGGTCTGATCGGCATCGATTACCACGCCACCGCCGATATCCAGCCCATTGATTTCATGGAAACTGTTATTCAACTGCCCGGCATTGACGACCGCGAAGGAGGTGGAGAAAGAAAATAAACGCCTCCGCAAGGAAGTCCGCTTACTTCGCGAGGAGAGGGAAATATTAAAAAAAGCGGCAATCTTCTTTGCAGGCCAAAGCCGATGAGATTCGCTTTCATCGACGCCTGGAAAGAAGAATGGCCAGTGGAGTGTCTCTGCCGCGTTATGCGGGTCACATCGCGTGGGTTTCGCGCTTGGCGCCTGCGCCCGATGAGCCAACGCCAACGTCATGATATGGTGCTTCTTGCCCATTCTAACGTCAGCACCTTTGGGACATATTGAGGTGTTTGCATAACGGAGGATTTCTGGCTCATCGTAGTGACCGAAGGGAACGAAGATGAGACAGAAATCCATGAGCAAGAAAGCCCCAGCCGATCAGGCTGTCCGTGATATCCGGCGTAAGACGCGCAAGCAGTATTCGTCGGAAGAGAAGATCCGCATTGTCCTTGAAGGGCTGCGGGGCGAGGAAAGTATCTCTGCCCTATGCCGCCGGGAAGGCATCGCTGAGAGCTTGTATTACAGCTGGTCGAAAGAGTTCCTGGAAGCGGGCAAGAAGCGACTGGCGGGCGACACGGCGCGCCAGGCAAACACAGGTGAGGTCAAGACCCTGAAGCGCGAGATGCGCGACATGAAGGAACTGGTCGCCGAACTGTCCTTGGAGAATCGCCTGCTCAAAAAAAGCATGATCGGGGATGGGGGCGACGAGGAATGAGATATCCCGCATCCGAGAAGCTGGAAATCATCCGGCTGGTTGAACGCTCTCACCTGCCGGTCCGCCGCACGCTGGACAAGCTGGGTATTCCTCGCACCACGTTCTATCGGTGGTACGACCGTTACCTGGCGTTTGGCGAGGCCGGCCTTGAGGACCAAACCAGCGGTCCCGGCCGGGTGTGGAACCGCATCCCCGACGATGTCCGCGAGCAGATCGTCGACCTCGCCCTCGACGAGCCGGAACTGTCGCCCAGGGAACTGGCCGTGAGGTTCACGGATACCAAGGGCTACTTCGTATCAGAAGCCTCGGTTTACAGGCTTCTCAAAGCCTATGACCTGATCACCAGCCCAGCCTTCGTGGTCATCAAGGCAGCCAACGAGTTCCGCGACAAGACCACGGCTACGAACCAACTGTGGCAGACCGACTTCACCTACCTCAAGGTCATCGGCTGGGGTTGGTTTTACCTGTCGACCATCTTGGATGACTATTCCCGTTACATCATCGCCTGGAAGTTATGCACGACCATGCGGGCCGATGATGTGACGGAGACGTTGGGCCTGGCCTTGAAGGCGTCAGGCTGTGACAGGGCCGAAGTTGTTCACAAGCCGCGCCTGCTGAGCGACAACGGTTCGTCCTATATATCCGCCGATCTTGCTGAGTGGCTCGAAGGCCAGGGCATGGACCATGTCCGGGGCGCACCGTATCATCCGCAGACCCAGGGCAAGATCGAACGCTGGCATCAGACGTTGAAGAACCGCGTCCTACTGGAGAACTATTACCTGCCCGGCGATCTCGAAAACCAGATCGGGGCCTTCGTCGAGCATTACAACAACCATCGTTACCACGAGAGCCTGAATAACGTCACGCCTGCCGATGCTTACTTCGGGCGGGATACGGCCATCATCGAAAGGAGAAAAAAGATCAAGAAACTCACCATTCAAAACCGCCGCTTGAACCATCAACGACAAGCGGCTTAACATCAAATCAAGGTGAGCCAGATCCTCCGTTACAAAACAGGATCAAATGCCCCATTTATTTTGAAGACCGGAACGTAAGCTTCAGGAAGACCTGCGCGCCCGTCAGTTCGGAAAGGGAACTGGAAAATACCGTCGGCGTACGAAGGATCTGACCCTTGATTTCCGTCGCTGCGATATTGATATCATCAATCGTGACAGTCATGGAATCGGCTATGTTACCAGTATGGCGGAAGCGTAAGGCCCGGGCGGACCACATTCTGGATTGTGGCATTTTGCCGTGCCGCGGAAAACGCCAAAGATTGTGTCACCAGCGATCGGTATCCGCCATGACACGGTAAAGGGCGAGGCTGCAACAATGAAGCATGCCATTACCGATACGACTGCCGCAGAGATTCTGGACGGCATTCCGGATTTCCGCCCGCTGGCGCCGTGGTGGGGCGGGGACCTGCAGACGCTGCGGAATTTCATCGCTGCCCGGCGTGGCTTCCGGCCGGAAATTGCAGCGGAACGACTCTATCTTGAAATGCATGACGGCAGCGGGGACCGGTTGGCCGGGGCGTTGACCCGGGCGCCGGGTACGGGCAGTCCGCTGGTCGTGCTGATCCACGGGCTGAGCGGGTGCGAAGGGTCGATGAACATGATCCACGCCGCGCGGTACCACGCGTCGCAGGGCCGTTCCGTCCTGCGGCTGAATCTGCGCGGGGCCGGGCCATCGCGATCGACATGCCAGGGGGATTATCACGCGGGATGCAGCCGCGACCTGGCCGATGCGCTGACATCGCTTGCCGCGCTGGATCGTGATCTGGTTGCGAACGGCATTCTGCTGTCGGGTGTATCGTTGGGTGGCAGCCTGGTGATCAAGTTTCTGGCGGAATACGGCGGCGATTTCGACATCCGCGCCGCTGCAACAATTTCGACACCGCTGGACCTTGCCGAAGCATGCCGTTCCGTCATGCGACGGCGCAATGCGCCCTATCATCACTGGCTGCTGAGCCGCATGAAGGCCAATTGCCTGCGCGACAACATGGCCGATGCTGCACAGGCGACACTGGACAAGGTGCGGTCGCTGTTTGAATTCGATGACGGGTTCCTGGCGCCGCAATTTGGCTATCCGGGGGCGGAGGCATATTACGAAGATGCCAAGGCGCTGAATTATCTTGGCCGGGTTCGCGTGCCGACCCTGTTGATCCATGCGCGCAATGATCCGTGGATACCGGTAGCGCCCTATCTGTCGCATGACTGGTCGGACAATCCGGCGCTTTCGGTCTTGCTGCCCCGTTCCGGCGGGCATGTCGGCTTTCATGACGGGCATGAAGACCAGGCCGGATGGCATGACCGCTGCGCCGCCCGTTTCTTCGACGCCCATTAAATCAAGGACTAACGCCGCGCGTTCAGCGCCTTCGCGGCTTCCAGCGCAAAATAGGTCAGCATCCCGTCCGCCCCGGCACGCTTGAAGCCCAGCAGCGATTCCATGATGACCTTTTCGTCCAGCCAGCCCCGATCCACCGTCCCGCGCAGCATCGCGTATTCGCCGCTGACCTGATAGACGAAGGTCGGCATGGCAAAGGTTTCCTTCACCCGGTGCAGGATATCCAGATACGGCATGCCCGGTTTCACCATGACCATGTCGGCGCCTTCCTGGATGTCCATACGGACCTCGCGCATGGCCTCGTCACTGTTGGCCGGGTCCATCTGGTAGGTGCGCTTGTCGCCGATCAGCGCCAGTTTCGATCCAACCGCATCGCGGAACGGGCCGTAAAAGCCGGACGCGTACTTCGCCGAATAGGCCATGATCCGCGTGTGATCCAGCCCGGCATCGTCCAGGCCTTTGCGGATCGCGCCGACGCGTCCGTCCATCATGTCCGATGGTGCGATGGTATCGCACCCGGCCTCGGCCTGGACGATGGATTGCCGGATCAGGATTTCCAGTGTCTCGTCGTTGAGGATTTCCTCGCCATTCATTACCCCGTCATGGCCGTGTGAGGTATAGGGGTCGAGTGCCGCGTCGCAGACGACCATGATCTCGGGCAGCGCCGCCTTGACTGCCCGTGTCGCCTGGCAGACCAGATTATCCGGATTGGTCGCTTCGCGCCCGTCCTCGGTTTTCTTCGCCGGGTCGGTGAAGGGGAACAGCGCGATGGCGGGAATGCCCTCGTCGGCGGCTTCCTTCACGGCTTCGGCTATGACATCCGGTGAATAGCGGAACACGCCCGGCATCGAATCGACCGGTATCTTCTGCTTCTCGCCATCGATCACAAAGAGCGGCCAGATGAAATCATCCGGGCTCAATCGGTTTTCGGCGACGAGCCGGCGAACGGCGTCTTCGCGGCGGTTCCGGCGCATCCGGGTAACGGGAAAACGGGCGTCAGGCAAATCGGGCATGGTCATACTCCTCTGGCGGCGATATTACGGGGCGGGGGTTGGGGTTACAATGCCGCAACGCTGGTTCAATATGCCTCATGCCGGAGGAAAAACATCATGACGCTCGCCGACCGTGACCTCGATGAAGACCAGCGCGCCGTGCAGGAAATGGCGCGGGGTTTCGCTGCTGCCGAATTGGCGCCGCATGCCGCCGATTGGGACGAACAGCGGATCTTTCCCAAGGATGCGCTGCGCCAGGCTGCGGCGCTCGGGCTGGCGGGGATTTATGTCGGCGAGGAACATGGTGGCTCCGGCCTGTCGCGGCTCGATTCCGCCGTGGTGTTCGAGGCGCTGTCCGGCGGTTGTGTCTCTACTGCGGCTTATCTGTCGATCCACAATATGGTGAGCTGGATGATCGACCGGTTCGGGAATGATGCGCAGCGCGCGCAGTGGCTGCCCCGGCTGACGAAGATGGAATTGTTTTCCAGCTATTGCCTGACCGAACCGGGCGCGGGGTCGGATGCCGCCTCGCTGCAAACGAAGGCCGTGCGCGATGGCGATCACTATGTCCTCAACGGGGCCAAGGCCTTCATTTCCGGCAGCGGGGCATCAGACCTGTATCTTTGCATGGTGCGCACGGGCGAAGCGGGACCAAGGGGCATTTCCTGCATCGCCGTGGAAAAGGATGCGCCGGGGCTGAGCTTCGGGGCGCAGGAACGCAAGATGGGCTGGAACAGCCAGCCCACCGCCGCCGTGATCTTCGAGGATTGCCGCGTGCCCGTCGCCAACCGTATCGGCGACGAGGGCGAAGGGTTCCGCATCGCCATGATGGGGCTGGATGGCGGGCGGCTGAATATCGGTGCCTGTTCGCTGGGCGGGGCGGGGGTGTGTCTTGATCTCGCGCGCGAACACCTGAAATCGCGCAAGCAGTTCGGCAAGCCGCTGGCTGAGTTCCAGGCGCTGCAGTTCAAGCTGGCCGACATGGCGACGGAGCTGGAAGCCGCCCGGCTGATGGTCCGTAAGGCGGCATCGGCGCTGGACGCCGGCGACCAGGACGCGACGCAATATTGCGCGATGGCGAAACGCTTCGCTACCGACGCGGGCTCCGCGATCTGTAACGAGGCGCTGCAGATTCATGGCGGCTATGGCTATCTGCGGGATTACCCGCTCGAACGCCATGTGCGCGACCTGCGGGTCCATCAGATCCTTGAAGGAACGAACGAAATCATGCGTGTCATCATAGCCAGGAAGTTATTGCAGGAATGAACCAGAACACCGACGAAACCCTTTTCGAAAATCGCGACGGCATCGCCGTCATTACCCTGAACCGGCCGCAGGCGCTGAACGCGCTGACCATGGGCATGGTCGATGCGCTGTACCAGCAGATGGGGGAATGGGCGACCGATGATTCCGTCCGCGCCGTGGTCATTCGCGGGGCTGGGGACCGCGCCTTCTGCGCCGGTGGCGATGTACGTGCCGTGGCGGAATCCCGCAACGACCCGGACAGCACCCTGACGCAGGATTTCTTCCGCACCGAATACCGGATGAACCGGCTGATCCATCATTTCCCCAAACCCTATATCGCGCTGATGCACGGCGTGACGATGGGCGGCGGCGTCGGGCTGTCGGTGCACGGCCATTGCCGCTTCGTCACCGAACAGACCCTGCTGGCCATGCCGGAGACCGGTATCGGGTTGTTCCCGGATGTCGGCGGCTCGCATTTCCTGCCCCGCTGTCCCGGCGCGATCGGCATGTACCTGGCGTTGACCGGCGCGCGGCTCGATGCCGCCGATTGCCTGTATGCGGGGATTGCCGACAGCATGATCCCGGCGGCGGAGCACGACGCGCTGATCGCCGATTTGCGCAGCGGGATGGATCTCGACGCAGCCTTCTCCGCCCGCGTCGTTGAACCGGGCCCTTCCGCCCTGGAAGTGGAGCGCGAAACCATCGAGCGCTGCTTTTCAAAGGATACGGTGGAAGAAATCGAAGCCGCCCTGGCAGCCGAAGACACGGACTGGGCCGCGCGTATGCTGCATCACATGAAAGGCAAATCCCCGCTTAGCCAGAAAGTCTCCATGCGCCAGCTCAAGGAAGGCGCGGCGATGGAATTCGACGCCTGTATGGTCATGGAATACCGCCTCAGCCAGCATTGCATGGCCGGCAATGACTTCTTCGAAGGCGTCCGCGCCCTGCTGGTGGACAAGGACAAGAAGCCGCAATGGCAACCGCAGACCCTGGCCGAAGTGAGCGAGGAATTGGTGGACGGATATTTCGCGCCGCTGGGGGCGCAGGAGCTGACGTTTTAAGCGGACAAGCACCGACCGAAACAAATTGCAATCGGAGAGGGTAACAGACAATGAAAGCCATTCGCGCCCATGCCTTCGGCGGTCCCGAATTCCTGCAGCTTGATGACATCCCCGATCCCGTGCCCGGCGCGGGCGAGGTTGTGGTGGATATCCGCGCGGCGGGGATCAATCCGGCGGATACCTATATGCGTACCGGGACCTATGCGATCGTGCCGGACCTGCCCTATATCCCCGGCGGCGATGCGGGCGGGGTGGTTGCGGCGGTAGGGGACGGAGTTGGCGGATTCCGGCCCGGTGACCGCGTCCTCGTCAGCACCGGGCTGGGGTTCGACATGACCGGTTGTTATGCGGAGAAAGTCTGCCGCAAGGCTGAATACCTGCTGCCGCTGCCGGATGAAGTGAGTTTCGCGGCCGCGGCTGCCATCGGTGTGCCCTACGCCACCGCGCATTATGCCCTGTTTGCGCGCGGCGGGGCGACAGCGGGCGAGACGGTGTTCATCCACGGCGCCAGCGGGTCAGTCGGCACGGCGGCGATTCAGATGGCCAAGCGCGCCGGATTGACCGTCATCGGCAGTGGTGGCTCGGAACGCGGCCGGGCGCTGATCCTGGCGGAGGGGGCGGACCATGCCCTTGACCACACGGCGGAGGGCTATCAGGCGGAGCTCGGGCGACTGACCGGCGGCAAGGGGCCGGAACTTGTTTTGGAAATGCTGGCCAATGTGAACCTGTCCGCGGATATGGAGCTCGTGGCGAAATACGGCCGCATCATCGTTATCGGCAACCGAGGCGAGATCACGGTCAATGCCCGCCGCGCCATGATGAAGGAACTCGACATCCGCGGCATCGCGCTGTGGAATGCCGATGCGGGGTTGATCCGGGAGATCATGGCTGACATCGTCGCCGGTCTGAAAGACGGTTCACTGCGCCCCATCGTCGGCCGCGAAATGCCGCTGGCCGAGGCAGCCGCCGCGCATGTGGCGGTGCTCGATCCCGGCGCCTATGGCAAGATCGTGCTGGTGCCTTAAGGGGCGAGTCTGGGCAGGCGGCAAAGCCTGGGTCCCGGATCGGGGTCCGGGATGACAGGTCTCGGCAGGTGTCGCCGTTGCCAAAACTCTCTCCAGCTGTCATCCCGCACTTGATGCGGGATCCATGGCGCGACCGCGCGTAGGTTGTCATGCTTGACGCAACGTATTGGAATGCCCTGCCATGTCCGTGACATGGCCTATTACGTCTACATTCTTGCCAGTCGTAAAAACGGCACCCTTTATACCGGCGTGACCAACGACCCGGTTCGCCGTGTTCACGAACACCCGGAAGGCCTCGCAGAGGGATTTACCAAAGCCCATGACGTGAAGCATCTTGTGTATCTGGAGGTGCACGACCGGATCGACGATGCTATTCAGCGCGAATAAAAGATCAAGCGTTGGCGGCGCGACTGGAAAATTGCACTGATCGAGCGTGACAATCCGGACTGGGACGACTTGTATGATGAAATATCGGGCTGACTGCCCGTGGCGGGCAGGCCCTGCATTCCGTCACCGCGCCTCGTATCAGGCGATGCCGAACCGCTCCAGTGCCGTGGCGAAATCGTCCGAGAAGTCGTTGCCTTTTTTCATCACGGCGACTGTATCGGGTAGCCGTTTCAGGGCGGTGTCACCCGGGTTTGAACTGGTCAGCAGGGCGAAGGGAATCGCCTCGGTTGACTGGATTGCCGCCAGCGCGGATGCGAGATCGACCCCGCTCATTTCGTCCAGAACCCCCGACGAAATGATCATGTCGGGCCGAGTCCGGATGGCGAATTCGAGGGCTTCAAAGGACCGGACGGCCATGGAGACACGATAGCCACAGTTTACGAGTTCCCGCTCCACGATACGGGCGGCGGTCTTGTTGGTGTCCACGACAAGGATTTCCAGATCAAGGTGCTGGAAGTCGTCCAGGTCTGCCGGGCGCCGTACGGGCAGGGACCGGAAAAATTCCGCCTCGTTCACTTCGCCACCGATTTCGCCGTTCAGGATGCCATGCATCAGATCGAGGAAAGTTTCGATATCGCCGATCTGCTCGTCGGTCGGATCGGCAAGCTCGGTCAGGTAATTATCCATGCGGCGCAGCAATAGCTCGAACAGCGGGCTGTCGATCGATGCCAGTGAAACCCTCAGTCGGTCAAGACCAGCCCTGAAATCGACCAGGAACGGTTCCGCATCGTTACTGCGCATGTTGCTGGCCAGGACTTCGAACGTTGACAGTTCATCCCGGGCTTCGAGTTCGAAATCCGATTCTACCTGCGCGGAATATTCACCAAGAGAGCTCATGTAAACGCCTTTATCAAGTTTCACAAGATGATACGGCGCATTACTTCACGGATCGTTAAGTGCCGGCTAAAAACCGCCAAAACATTGGCTTGCGGTACCTGTATACCAATTTTATGGTTTGAATGGGCCAAACGGACATTAACGCCTGCGATGCCGTGAACGCAGCGACGAAATACTACTCCGGAACCGGCATATCGATGCGCATGAGCGAGTCAAAAAAGATGGCTCGATCGGTCTGGATGGACTTCAGCAGCGTCTCGGTCGCCTGCCTGCCGTCTTGCTGGTAATTGACCCGCCGGGCAAGCTGATAGCTTGTGAGGCCTGTGGCCGTTTGAAAATAACGAAAGACATTGTGCTCGATAATCGAACCCGCACTAATGACGAAATCAGCGAATTCGGATTTGCCGTCCTTGTGAGAAAAAACGGCGCCATTGGCGACAGGGTCCTGTTTCTTGCGGGCCTGTATACCCAGGACGGTTTGCTGCGCGGCGATTTTCGGGTCGAATTTCCGGTTCATCATCCGACTGTTCATGTGGCGCATGGCGAACATGACCGACCAGCGTTCAAGTGTTTCGTCGGCTGAAATATATTCGAGCAGCAGTCCTTCGGGCTTTTCTTCCTTATGCTTGAGCACCAGGGTCTTGCCCATAATTATCACTGAATTCGGCCATTCCTGTGCCACGGCAGGGGTAGCGAGCAAAAATATCGCCATAAGGGTGAAAACGGGCAGGGTCTTTGGCATTTGCTCTTTCCTCAGGTGGTATGGGGCGTTTGGTTAGAGGTTGCAGCCCTCGTACCCGAACTGGTGCGCTTGAAACAAACTATATAACCATTGGTTGCGGGGCGATATATAGCGCCTGTTCGGGCGTTTGCGTCGGCTCTGTCTTGACGCCTTCGTCGTCGCATATTTGACTGCGGGGGGGAGCTGCCCGGCCTGCTTGCTATCCGGGACAGCGCGAATAGCGGGGGATGATATGACGATGCGGCAAGAATACGAACAGGCCAGCGACATGATCGCGATGCTGTGGCAACAGGGCGAGGTTTTGGACGCCCTGCCGCCGGAATTGAAACCGGCGACGCGCGTCGACGGTTATGTCATCCAGTCCGGACTGGAACGCTATTCATCCGCGCCGCGCTATGGCTGGAAGATTGCGGCGACCAGTGTTGCCGGGCAGCGGCATATTGGCGTCGATGGTCCTCTGGCCGGGCGGCTGTTTGCCGAGCGGATTTACCGGGACGGGGCCGTCGTTTCGATTGCTGGTAACCGGATGCGCGTGGCCGAACCCGAATTCGCGTTCCGCTTCGGACAGGACCTGCCACCGCGCGACGAACCCTATACGGTGGACGAGGTGATGAACGCGGTGGCGAACCTGCATCTGACCCTTGAACTGCCGGATTCCCGTTTTGCGGATTTTGCATCCGTTGGCGGGCCGGCGCTGATTGCGGACAATGCCTGTGCGCATGACCTGGTCGTCGGGCCGCCGGTGCCGGCGGACTGGCGCGCGATGACCCTGGCGGCACATCGGGTGACCGCGAGCGTGGCCGGGAAATTTGATCGTGAAGGCGGTGGTGGCAACGTGCTGGGCGACCCTTGCGAGGCACTGCTGTGGCTGGCGAATGAACTTTCCGCGCTGGGAATCGGTTTGCGCCGCGATGAACTGGTGACCACGGGCGCCTGTGTCCAGCCGCTTGAAATTGTGGAAGGCGACCGGATCGCGGCGGATTTCGGCGTGCTGGGCCAGATTGGCGTGACAATCGCGGGGTAGGGTGGTTCGATCAAGTCATCGATCCCCGCCCATCACCGGGGTAAGGGGCGGGCTGGCAAATTCGTCAAAATTGAAAGGAAGACCAGATGCGCGCAGTCGGACTCATGACCCATGGCGGCCCGGAGGTTCTCGAGATTGTCGAGGTGGAGGAAGTGCATGCCGGTCCGGGGCAGGTACGTATCCGGGTGCAGGCGGTGGCGGTAAATCCGACCGATACACTGGCGCGCAACGGGTCCCGCGCTGAATTGCAGAAGGTTGACCCGCCGCCCTATGTGCCGGGTATGGACGTTGCCGGAATTATCGATGAGGTCGGCGCGGATGTTACCACGGGCGTAAAATTAGGCGATGCGGTCATGGGCATGGTGGTGCCGAACGGAAGCCACGGCGCTTATCGCGAGCAGATCGTCCTTGATGCCCGTTCGGTGACACACGCCCCGGCGGGGATGTCGCCGGTCCAGGCCTGCACGCTGCCGATGAACGGTCTGACGGCGCGGCAATCGCTCGATCTGCTGGCGCTCAAACCGGGGCAGGTGCTGGCGGTGACTGGCGCGGCGGGGGCCTATGGCGGCTATGTCATTCAGTTGGCGAAATCGGAAGGGCTGACTGTCATTGCTGATGCCTCGGAAGCGGACGAGGCGCTGGTCCAGTCCTTTGGCGCGGATATCATCGTGCGCCGCGGCGACGATGTGGCCGACCGGTTCCGTGAACATTTTCCCGACGGAGTCGACGGGCTGGCGGACGGGGCTGTACTGAATGAAAAGGCGATTGCCGCGGTACGCGATGGTGGCGCGTTCACCGCGGTGCGTGGTTTTAGCGGCGATGGCCAGCGCGGTATCCGGTTCACCCCGACCCAGGTGCGCAATTATGACGGCGAATGGGAAAAGCTCGATCGGCTTCGACAGCAAGCGGAAGACGGTGTGCTGACCTTGCGCGTGGCGGACAGTTACCCGGCGGAGCGCGCCAGCGAGACGCATCGACGGCTGGAAGCCGGCGGCACGCGGGGGCGTCTTGTAATTACGTTTTGACCGGTGCTGGGTCGGGTTTCGGTTTCGGTCCGGGCTTTCGCTTCGCCAGTGTGCGGTTGAGGCGTTTTTCCAGGTCGGCGACGAAATCCTTCGACCCCAATGGGCGTCCCGTCCGTTCGGCGGCGCGGATGGTTTCGCGCTCGTCTTCGCGCAGCCCCTGGGCCAGAAGGCCGGCCCAATCCGGTGCAATATCCAGCAGCGGTGCCGTATCGGTCAGCCTGTCACTGCCGCCCGACAGTTTCGCCTGTGCCAGCAGTGGGGCGGTGCCGGCTGTCCGGTCACCGGCGGCGGACAGATGCGCCCGCGCGCTGGACCAGTGCCACTGGTCCGGCCGCCGCACCATTCGGGCGCGCACCGGGTTGAGTTCGACATAGCGGGCACAGGCCAGTAGATGTGCTTCGTCCAGCGGTGCGGAAGCAAAGCGCCCCTGCCACAGGTAGCCGTTCCAGTTTTCGCGCCGGTTCACATGGGTGGTGTAGCGCCGATGCGCTTCGCCCAGCGCCGCCCGCAGCCCGTCCGGGTCGGCGGGCACAAGGATCAGATGGACATGATCGGGCATCAGGCACCAGGCCCATAAGGCGGTCCCGGCCTCCCGGCAGCCGGCTGCCAGCAGCTTTGTATAGGTCGCGTAATCATCCTCGCGAAAAAACACCGGCTGCCGCCGGTTGCCCCGCTGGGTCACGATATGCGGAATTCCCGCCGCCACAATTCTCGCCAGTCTTGCCATGGACGGGAGGCATAGGGGCGTCGAGGACATGAGTCAAATAAGTATTATGTCCCCGTATCAATCAGTTCCGTGGCTTGCTGGTTCAGCCTGTGGACGGGCAGTCGTTTCCCCGGAAGGCGACGATCAGATCGTCGCGTCGGCGCTGGTTCTGGTCCAGTCTGTCCTTTGCGCCGCCATCATTTTCGACGGCGAGAATTGCTGGAAGAAACAGGACACCGGCAATAAATCCCGCTGCCTGATTTTGGCCGCGATTTGCCTGGATCTGGCGTTCAAGCTGATCGTCATTCTCGGCGAGGCTTTCTATCGCGGTATTGATGCCGCCGCATGACATCGCGCGGATTTCAGCAGGGACACCGGCAAATGCCGCCGATAATGCCGATACGTCTGTATTGATGTCCGGCGGCAGTGCCGGGGCGGTTCGCGCGCAGGCAGCTGTTAAAAGGACAAGAAGAATACAGCTCTTTCTATTCAAGGAACGAAACGGCACGGCCTTTTCCATTCAGCGACCCCCAACTGAATAACCCGACCCCAACAGTACCGTATCGTACCAGCAGGACGGCGTCGGCATTCAACTTGGCTGCTTCCACCTTCAATTTTTCGTTGACCATTTCCCGTGTCGGGTCGGCATTGAATATCGTTGTCTTGTTGACCGTTACCTCGATGTCGCCCAGTGTCTTGTATCGGCGATCCGTCAAATCGCCGATTGACAGAAAGATGTCATCCGCCGTTTTGGTCGATATTTCCGTGTTATCCGGCAATGACGCCTGCTGCGTATCGGTATGCGTCGTATTGAGTTTTACTTCTGACGTCGCCCACGTATTACAGCCTGCCGCCATCATGCCGGTCACGGCCAGTACCAGAAATTTTAACCCTAAACGCATCTGTTCCTCTCCATTTCGAGGCAGTTATTACTGCTCCGTGGGCGGGAAAAGCCTGATTCAGCCGTTCCACGCAATTATTTTATGCTTACCATATTACCAGCTTAGCGGGTGACGCTGCCAGCCGAAAATACCGCTGCAGCGTGGTGCGGCGTCATCAGGTCGAACACTGGCGGCAAGACCGAGCAGGTCAGCCGGCGAGCACCGGGCCGTCGCCGGTAATGGTGGTGCGGTGCATGACGCGTCGTTCCATCGGATTATGCGGGGTAACCAGATGCATGGTACAGCGGTTGTCCCACAGCACGATATCATCGGTTTCCCACTGATGGCGGTAAATGAATTCCTCTTGCCCGGCGAATTCGGCCAGTTCCTCGATCAGATCGGCTGCTTCTGTATCATCCATGTCTTCGACCGCATCGTTGTAGATCGGACTGATATACAGCGACTTGCGTCCGGTCACCGGATGGCGGCGCACCAGCGGCTGCCAGACCGGCGGCATTGCTGCGCGTTCTTCGTCAGTCAGCTTCCGTGTCGCGGCGAGGCGGCTGAGCATTTCGAAGTCATGTCGGGCCTTGCGTCCTTCGACCTTCTCGCGCAGCCGGTCGGGCAGGGAATCGTATACCGCATACATGTTGATGAAGCAGGTCAGGCCGCCGGTTCGGCTGACTTCCAGCCCGTGCAGCAATGTCCCCATCGCCGGATTATCGCGATAGCTGGAATCCGTATGCCAGCGCCGCGCCAGATTGATCTGCTGCATAGTCGGATGGGCCGGCGGCATCAGATTGCC